>NZ_JAMYOL010000002.1:0-577766 GCF_040319815.1 Mesorhizobium sp. M0854 | reverse complement strand
CCATCATCGACTCAATCTCCTCTTACGACGAAGATTGAATCAGTGCTTCAGGACTGCTGCAACCCGGACTTTTTCAACACTATCGGTGGAAAGTTGCCATCCAGCCGCTATTGCGCCCGCTTCGCTGTCACCGGCGAACATTACTGAACGCAAACAGATTAATCAAAGCCGTAGCGAGGCTCACCGACATTGCAACAGCAAGACTAGACTTCCGCAGCGGATCGCAGCTTGGGAAGTCTCACGTCTCCGGCCGAACGAACTGGCTGGCGACCTTAGGTTGTAGGCGCGAAAGTCACCGTCGGGCGCGATTACCAACTCTGTGATGTTCGCCCGTTGTTTTCGATGTGATAGATCAGGTTGACAAGGTAGACCCTAGAACCCGTCAAAAGTGGGTAAATGGAGCTATTAGGGACAATGCGTTCGCAGGAAGAATGGTCAAGCAATGAAGACGCTCGTGCATACAGAGAGCTCCGAACCCTAGTCGATAAATGGAAACGCCTCGGGACGAAGACATATCCGGATGGAACAGAGTGGATCGGGCATACTCCTGATCGAGCGCCTGAAGCGTATTTGCATCAACTGTATGCGCCGCTTGACGCCATCGGAATTGGGCAGATGGAGTCTGAAATTTCGCGTCGACTCCCAGATAATTTCCGTTGCTTTCTCATGCTCCACAACGGGATAGGTCTGTTTGCGAATTATATAAACGTCTATGGGCTGCGACGCAGCTGGTCACGCACAAATTTAGTGGAGGCGGGTCAACAACCCTTCTCCATACTGGAACCGAATGTACAGAGACGGCCAGGCAATGCACCAGACGATGTTCTCTTTATTGGTTCACTCGGGGATAATAGGAATTTAATTGCCATGAATCCGGACGGGAGGGTCTTTCGCTGGGAGAGTGATGATCCTCTGTTGGGTTCGATCAACTCCTACTCAAGCGTGTTCACCTTCCTGCTGGAAGAAGCCAATGAGGCTGCGGCCTTGTTCGACCCGGATGGGCGCAGATGCGATTCTGATAGCTGAGCTTCCAAACCAGCTTCGGCAACACGCCGAAATCCAAACCGGGTATCGCCAGTCGCTTTTTTCACAAGCGATGCCGGAAGCTCCGGTGATGACGGCGGCTTGCGGCGTTTAGGCTGCAGCCTGAAATTCGGAGCCAGCCGCATCCATCATGCAGACCTATGATTTCATCATCGTCGGCTCCGGTTCGGCCGGCTCGGTCCTGGCCGAGAGACTGTCGGCTTCCGGCCGCTTCTCGGTGCTGGTGCTCGAGGCCGGCGGCAGCGACCGTCGCTTCTACGTGCAGATGCCGCTCGGCTACGGCAAGACCTTCTTCGACCCGGCGGTCAACTGGAACTACAAGGCCGAGCCGGATCCCGGCCTCGCCGGCAATGCCGACCACTGGCCGCGCGGCAAGCTGCTCGGCGGCTCGAGCTCGATCAACGCCATGGTCTGGATCAGGGGCGCGCGCGAGGATTTCGACGCTTGGGCAGCGGCCGGCAATCCCGGCTGGGGCTTCGATGACCTGCTGCCCGCCTTCAAGGCGCTGGAGGATAATCAGGCCGGCGCCGACCAATGGCGCGGCGTCGGCGGGCCGCTGCATGTCACCGACTGCTCGACCTCCGTCCATCCGCTCACCAAGCGCTATCTCGCCGCCGCCAACCAGGCCGGCCTGCCGCTCAACCCGGATTTCAACGGCGCCTCGCAGGAAGGCGCCGGCGTCTACCAGATCACCACCAGGAACGGCCGCCGCATGTCGGCGGCGCGCGCCTTCCTGCGCCCGGCGATGAAGCGCAAAAATGTCCGCGTCGAGATCAACGCCCTGGCGACAAAGATCCTGTTCGAGGGCAAACGCGCCGTCGGCATCGAATATCTCCAGAATGGCGCGACGAAAACCGCCCGCGCCGGCCGCGAGGTCATCCTGTCGGGCGGCTCGGTCAATTCGCCCCAACTTCTCCAGCTCTCCGGTGTCGGCCCGTCGGCGCTTCTTGGCGCGCTCGGCATTCCCGTCGTTCACGCCAACGAGAATGTCGGGGCAAACCTGCAGGACCATGTCGGCATCAACTACACGTTCAAGGGCAGGCTGCCGACGCTCAACCAGATCCTGCGCCCGTGGTGGGGCAAGCTGCTGGTCGGCATGCAATACGTGTTTTTGCGGTCGGGCCCGCTGTCGCTGTCGATGAACAATGCCGGCGGCTTCTTTCGCACCGATCCGGCCACGGCACGGCCCAACATGCAGCTCTATTTCCAGGCGTTTTCGACCGTCATTCCGAAGAGCGGCGAACGCCCGATCCTGACGCCCGATCCATGGCCGGGCTTTTCCATCGGACTGTCCAATTGCCGTCCGTCGAGCCGCGGCGAAATCATGATCCGTTCCGCCAATCCGCGCGATTATCCCAAAATCGTCGCCAATGCCTTTTCGACCGAGGCGGACGTCGCTGAAATGCTGGCGGCGGTGAAATTCGTCCGGAAGATCGCCTCGATGCCGGCGATGGCGGAGATCATAGAGGAAGAGGTTTTGCCCGGTCCCTCGATCACCTCCGACGCGGATCTCATTCAGGATTTCAGGAAGCGCTCGGGCACCGTCTATCACCCGGTCTCGACCTGCCGCATGGGGCCGGACCCGGCGCGCGCCGTCGTCGATCCGCGCCTCAAGGTACACGGCATCCAGGCGTTGCGCGTCATCGACGCCTCGATCTTTCCGGACAACATAACCGGCAACACCAACGCCGCCGCGATCATGACCGGATGGAAGGGCGCCGAACTGGTTCTGGAGGATCAAAAATGAAAATCACCGACGTCAAGACCTGGGTGGTCGGCAATCCGCCGCCCGGCATCGGCGGCAAGTATTTCATCTTCGTCAAGCTCACCACCGATGGCGGCGTCGTCGGCTATGGCGAGGCCTACAACGCCACCTTCTCGGCCCATGTCACGGCGAAAATGGTCGAGGATATGGCCGAGCGTTATCTGATCGGCCGCGACCCGCACGATATTGAGACCTTCTTCCGCCGCGCCTATTCGTCCGGCTTCACCCAGCGCCCCGACGTGTCGGGCATGGGCTGTTTCTCGGCGCTCGAAATCGCCTGCTGGGACATCATCGGCAAGGAGGCCGGCAAGCCGGTCTACAAGCTGCTTGGCGGCCAGGTACACGAAACGCTGCGTTCCTATACCTACCTCTACCCGCACAGCGGCAGCGTCCATTCGGAGGACGCCCGCGGCAAGAACGTCTATAACGACCCAGATCTGGCCGCCGCCTGCGCGCTCGAATATGTCGAGCAGGGTTTCAATGCGGTCAAGCTTGACCCAGCCGGCCCCTACACCGCCTTCGACGGCCACCAGCCGCGCCTCGTCGACATCGACCTCTCCGCCCGCATGGTCAAGGCGATCCGCGAGGCGGTCGGCACCAGGGCCGACATCCTGTTCGGTACGCACGGCCAGTTCACCGCATCGGGCGCGCTGCGCCTCGCCCGCGCCATCGAGCCCTATGATCCGCTGTGGTTCGAGGAGCCGGTGCCGCCCGACATGCCCGAGGTGATGGCGCAGGTCGCCCGCGCGACCTCGATCCCGATTGCCACCGGCGAGCGGCTAACAACCAAATTTGAGTTCGCCCGCGTCATCGAGAACCGTGCGGCGACCATTCTTCAGCCCGACCTTGGCCGCTCCGGCGGCATTCTCGAAACCAAAAAGATCGCCGCCATGGCCGAAGCCTACCACATTCAGGTCGCGCCGCACTGCTACTGCGGACCGATCGTCGGCGCCGCCAACATCCAGCTTGCGGTGACGCTGCCCAATTTCCTCATTCTGGAATCGCTGAAACAGTGGGACGGTTTTCACGCGAAGCTGCTCAAGAAGAAGATCGAATGGCTGGACGGCAACGTCATCCCGTCGAAGGAGCCAGGCCTCGGTGTCGAACTCGACGAAGCCGTCTGCGAGGCGCATCCCTGGACCGGCAAGGACCTGCATTTGCAGATGCTGCAGACGCCGTTGATGCCGTGAGCGCGCGTCAGAGCTATGCCTTCGTCGGTCTTGGCCATCTCGGCGGCCAGCTCGCCGCCAACCTGATCCACAACGGCTTTGCCGTCACCGTATTCGACCTCGACCAGGCGGCCGTCGAGCGGCTGGTGATGCTTGGTGCCGATGCCGCCAACAGCCCGGCTGATGCCGCTGGCCGCGCCGGCAATGCCATCACCTTCCTGCCCTCGCCAAAAGTCAGCGAGGCGGTGCTGGCCGGCCCCGGCGGATTGCTCGAAGGCCTGCCCGCAGGCGGCAGTTGGATCGAGATGTCGACCAATGGCCAAGACGAGATCTTGCGCCTTGCATCCCTCGCCTCGGCAAGAGGCGTCGAGACGCTCGAATGCCCGGTCACCGGCGGCGTGCATCTGGCAGCCGTCGGACAGATCACCGCGCTGGTCGGCGGCGACACAGCGCTTTATGCGCGCCACCGCCCTGCCGTCGAGGCGATGTGCGCGCGCTCGTTCCTGATGGGTCCGGTCGGCTCGGCGGCGGTGATCAAGGTCATCACCAACATGCTGGCCTTCATCCATCTGGTCGCCGCCGGCGAAGCGCTGATGCTGGCCAAAAAGGGCGGGCTCGACCTTGCCCAGTCCTATCATGCCATCGTCGCCTCCTCCGGCAACAGCTTCGTCCATGAGACCGAAAGCCAGCTGGTGCTGAACGGCTCCTACGACATCGGCTTCACCATGGACCTGGCGTTGAAGGATCTCGGCTTCGCCCTCGGCATGGGTGAAAAATTCGGCGTTCCGCTCGAGCTTGCCTCGCGCGTCGACGCAATCTTCAGGCAAGGCAAGCAGGCCTATAGCGGCAGCGCCTGGTCGACGATGATCGTGAAACTGCTCGAGGATGCCGTCGGCACCGACCTGCGCGCACCCGGTTTCCCGGCTAAACTCGCAAGTTGATATTGGCTGGATTATCAATCGATTTCAGTCGATTGGAGAGATCGCCGGAACCAGAGCCGCAGTCAACTGAATCAAAGTCTCAACACCTTGATTCAATATCTCAGCGTCAATGCGCCGGGCAGGATCTGGAAAGTCGCTGGTATGCGACCCGGCGATTCGCCGTCTACGTCGATCAGCGCGGCGTTCTTTTGCACATCGCCGAGCGGCTCGACAACCACTTTCTTGCCGCGCAGGATGGTGATCGCAGGATGGTTGCGGTGCCGCCCGCCATAGAGCAGGCGGATGTCCCAGATCAGCTTCAGCTTGCCGGCGGCGCGCAGGATGACGATGTCGAACTCGCCGTCGTTAAGCTCGGCGTCGGGCGCGATCATCATGCCGCCGCCGAAGAATTTGCCGTTGGCCACCGCCACCAATGCCATGCGCGCCTCAACCGGGGCACCGTCGTCGATGGTGATCGCAACCTCCTGGAAGCGGTAACGGAGGAATTCCCAGACCGTGCGCCAGTAGAACAGTGCCTTGGCCGAAACCTTGCCCTTGCGCCTGTCGGCGTTGACGGCACGGTCGGTAGCGCCGGAAAGCCCGAGGCTGGCGATGTTGATGAAATGGCGGCTGGCCAGTGCGCCATGGTCGTCGACATAGCTGATGCAGCCGGCATCGACCTTGCGCGGCTTTGCCTCGGCAATCCGCTTCAGCGTCAGATCGACATTGTTCGACAGGCCGAGCCCGCGGGCAAAGTCGATGCCGGTGCCGCAAGGCAGCAGCCCGAGTTCGGCCGTCCGGCCGCTTTCCCGGAAAGCCTTCAGCAGCCCGTCGGCGACTTCGCTGGCGGTGCCGTCGCCGCCGGCCGCGATCACCAGCTCGAAGCCGATGGCGGCAAGGTCGAGCGCCAGCCGTTCGGCATCCCCCTCGGCCTGCGTTTCACGCAGCTCGAAATCGCCGAAATGTCTTTTCAGCGAAGCCGCAACCTCGGGCCAATGCCGCTTGAGCCTGCCGCCGCCGGCGATCGGATTGAGAACCACCGCGACCTTCAAGCCTGCCTCCCCAAGGCCATCGAACACGCCTTCCAATCATTTGCCGGCATTGAAGCCCGCGCCGGCCTGCGGGGCAAGGGTCGATTACCCGACAATGCGGCTTCGGCATCGAGGCGGCAAATCCCGACCGGCGGCGGCAGAGATCGGAAAGTCGCTATTTTGGCAGGGTCAGTCCCCGATAATCCCGCTATCCACAGGCATGCGGCAGTTCCGCCGAACGCTTATCCGACGTACGTTAAAACCCATCTCAGGCGGCAACCGATCGCCACGCCGAAAGGCAAAGCGGAACGGCGGATTTCCTGAGGCCCGTACGGCCCTGAACGAGAACAGGCTTGCTTGTTGGAGGGATGGACGCCGAGACCTACGGGGCCGCGGAAAGCGTGCGAACGCCGACGGCGGACCGATGCTGCCATGAAGGACGGCAAAAACCTTCGATGGCGCGCTGGGCAAAGCTCGCAAGAGTGGGGACCGGCGTGGTCCGGAACGGACGCTGCCCTCGGGTGGCGACTGGCAGGACCGTCAAAATCAAGGCCGGCATGGCGCGACATCTTTCGGGAGTTGCTGCCGCGACCGTGTCCTGATCTGACAGGGAGGCGCTGGGAGAGATCCCGGCGCCGACTGTCTTTGTGGCCCCGCCTGACGATTTTGCCGGCGACGCTTCACGCTGCGCCAAAATCAGCTACTATCCATTTGTCGTCGGGGGCCGTTTAAAGGGGCTGACGGCAGGGGGACATTTCATGACGCTCATCCAGAAGCTTGCTGTTGCCTATGCTTTCCTGTTCTTCGGCGTTGTTGCCATCGGCTATGTGCCGGCTTTCAACGACGCCGGCGGCAATCTGTTCGGCCTGTTCTCGCTGCAATGGTACGACGATTTGCTGCACGCCTTCTCCGGCGTCTGGGCGCTGGCCGCCGCCTTCATCTCGCACCGCCAGGCGGTGTTCTATTTCAAGCTGTTCGGCTCGGTCTATCTGTTCGACGGCGTGCTCGGCCTGGTCACCGGTTCCGGCTGCCTCGATGGCGGCATCTTCATCAACGGCTTCCGCTCCCTGAACGACATCGAATTCCCGGCCCGCTTCTTCGCCAACCTGCCGCACATCTTCATCGGCGGCTTCGCCGTCTACGTCGGGTTCTGGCTGTCGAAACGTGTGTACGACCATTTCGCCACGGCCTGACCGGCCATGTTCCTGTTCCGCTGGCTGAAGCGCATCATCAAGGCGATCCTCTGGCTCGTCGTCATTGTCGTGTTGATCCCGATCGCCGGGCTGGCCTACGGCTTTCTCACGACGCCGTCGCTGGACACAACGCCATTGCCGGGCGTCGCCGAGGGTGCCCCGCCAAAGGCGCTGGCCGACAAGATCCGTGCCGAGATCCCCGGCTACCAGCGGCCGGAGGAATCGACCTTTCTTACCTATCCGGAGTGGGCCATCGTCTACGCCGCCCGCGAATATGCCGGCTTCGTCGACAAGAACCAGCCGAGCGGTTTTCCCTATCTCTCCTATATCGGCCGCTTCTGGCAGGACTATGCGATGGTCATCCGCGCCAGCTCCACCTACAAGTTCAACCTCGACAACCACCAGATGCTGGTGGTCATCGGCACCAGCCACACGATCGAGCACGCCATCCAGTGGGCCTATGAAAATACGATCGGCCGCGTCACCGAAGCGACAGCCGGCAAGCGCACCGCCGTCGACATCTACCAGGCCAAGGTGGCGGCCGATTATGCCGGTTTTCTCGACCAGGTGCCGTGGTACCAGTTTCCCTATGCCGAAAAGCGTGCCGGCCTGTTTGCCGTCCAGCCGGCAGCGGACGACAGCGCCGTCCGCACCAGCGAACGCAAGCTCGCTTTCGGCCTCGCCGACACGATCAAGCAGGGCTATGCCGATCTGATCAAGTCGGCGCTCGCCGCCACCACCGATCCCGCCTTGCTCGATATTCATGTCTGGGCCAAGGGTCCGGTCGGCGAGGTGACGCGCAACGAACCCGACACCTTGCTGGAGCGCGATCTCGGCGCCGACGGCGCGATCTTCGTCACCAGACGCTATCAGGTGTTCACCGACATGATCCCGCGCCTGATCGGCAAGGGCGTCTCCATCGTCGAGATCGGCGGCAATGACGAGATCATGGTCACCATGCTTTCCAATGACGAGATCAATGTTCCCGAAGGTGCACGCACCTTGTTCAGCTACCCGCTTCCGGCGCAACCTTCGACGCGCCGCACCGGCCTGACCGTCGCCGTGCGCAAGCTGCACATCGTGCTGCCGGCGCTGATGACGGCGGGCGCCAGGCTCGAGCATGTCTACGATTACTGAGGCCTTTCGGTCACAGTCGGCCTCGGCAGGACGTTGCGTGATGCTCCGTCACGCTCATTCCACAATCGCGGCCAAATCCCGCCTTGTTCCGCAACGATTGATGATGCCGTAGACACGTTGTCTTGCGCACATGTGCCAGGCAACTCGGAGGGACACGACCGTGATCAAGACCGCCCTTGTCGCCATGACCATCGTCGGCTGCGATTGCGACGCCAGGCTTTGCGAATATATCGGCGAGACGCCCGCCAAATGGTCGACCATCGCCGAATGCGAAGCGGCGATGAAAAGCCAGATGCTGCACGAGCGCAATTTCGACTATCCGCTGGTCTCCGGCATCTGCCGGACACAGAACTCGTCTTCGTCATCGCAGCTCGCTGCGACCGCTTCCGAGCCTGAATTGACGACGGCCAGCACCGCAGCGACAGACCCGCTGCCACCGGAACTGAGCCATCGGCCCAGTGCTGCGGTCGGAACGCAGGCCACGGCGACGGAAACGGAAGCCGTCCGGCCGGTCGCCTATGAAGCGGCGGTCGATGGCGGCCGCGCCGTGGTCTACCGCACGAAGGCCGGCTACGCCGTGGTCAAGACCGATCTCGGCCGCGCCGCATCGGCAACGATCGGCATCGCCAGGCGTTCGGCGAACTGGCTGGCGGCGAAGCTGCCTGACGGTTTGTAGCCGCCGCTTCAGGCCGTGCCGATCAGTGCCTTGACGGCGCGATAAAAAATCGACGAAAACAGCTCGCCCGGATCGTATTGCAGCTTCTTCGCCAGGAAGGACGGCAGTTCCGGATAGGAGGCAAGCAGCTCCTTGCCTGTGTAGTGGAGCTGGTAGGGCAGGAAAAAACGCCCGCCATGCTTGATCGTCACGTCGATCAGCGCCCTTGTCAGCGCCCGCATCCTGGCATTGCCGTCAGCGTTTGTCGGCTGATTGATGTAGAGCACCAGCGAATAGGCCGGCTCCGGCGCATAATTCAGCGCCACATCCTCCTTGTGGACGATGCGTACCGACGCGTTGAGCACCGGCAGGGTCTGGTTGCGCAGGATCTCGCGCGCTTCCGCGATGAACGGGTTATAGGCCGCCCGCGGGATGAAATACTCGTGCAGGATGTCGGTCTCGTCGAGCAGATCGTTGAACAGATAGGGCACTGAATCGTGCATCGGGTTGTTGCGGGTGACCAGGCAGGCCTCGCCCTCGCCCATTGCCGTCGTCCGCGCCACCGTGCAGCTCTCGAATTGCGGCTCCAGCGTCTTTTCGGTGAACCATTTCAGCTCCTGGAACAGGCTGCCCCATTTCGCCAGGTTGATGATCACGCGCTTGAGCCCGACCGAACCCGGTTCACCGATTGCCGGCTGGTCGGCCGGCGGCTGGTCGGCGACCTTGTCATAGCGGTAGACGATCATATCCTCGAGGAAATTGCCCGGCGCAGTCGACAGATGCCCATAAAACAGACCGATCGCCCTGTTTGGCTCCAGAACCTCGGCGAAGAACGTCGGGAAATCGTCCGATTTTATGATCTCGCGCGAGGTCCGGTAGACGGCGTTGTCGACGATGTCGAGTGTCGCCTCCAGCACCACGCCGAACAGGCCGTAGCCGCCGACGACGTGGCGAAACAGCTCGGTATTTTCGGCCGGTGAGCAGGTCGTCACCGAACCGTCCGCCAGCATCACCCGCATCGATCGGATCGAACCGGCGACCGAGCCGGCCTGGTGGTCCATGCCATGCGCGTTGACCGACAGCGAGCCGCCGACCGAAAAGATGTCGGTCGACTGCATCGCCTTCACCGCGAAGCGCGGGTGCAAAAGGTTCTGGATGTCGTGCCAGCGCGCGCCCGGCTGCAAGGTCATCGTCTTTGCAGCCGGGTCGATACTGACCTTGTTGAATTTACGCATGTCGAGGACCAGCGCGTTGTCGTCGAAGGCGTGGCCGCCCATCGAATGGCGCACTGCCGCGACCGAGACCTTCAGGCCATTGGCGCGGGCAAAGGCCAGCGCGCTCGCGATGTGGTCTTCCTCGCTGACTTCGATAACGCCGTAGACCGGTGTCATCGACAGGCCGCTGGCATCGTTGATGTTGCCGCCCTTGGTCAGCCATGGCAGCGCCGGATCGTAGGCTGGCGGGCCCTCCAGCGGCTTCTGCGCCAGGTCGATTCCGTCAATGTCGGCGATGCGCCCGGAATTCTTCTGCCCCGACGGACCGCGCGCCAGCCGCGCCACGGTCGTGCCGCCCCAGAGCATCGCGCCGCCGACCACGGTCGTACCCAGCAGCAGCCGCCGCGACAGGCGAAACCCCTTGCGTTCTTCGACCATAGCCCCACCCCACTGCCCCAGGAATAGCGCCTGATGGAGACAAAAACCAGTTGCCAATCAGACGTTCGGCGAACGATGATCCGGTTTGTCTGGCGAAAATGTCGAAAGCAGTCGCATCATGAAGCTTGCAGCCCGTATCGCGCTTGCCCTGTTGCTTGCGTTTGCTCCGGCATCAGCCGACGCGCAGACTCCTGGTCAAGGCGACGACAAGGTCGTCAGCGTAGCTGGCGACGATCCGGAGATGGCGGCCGCTATCGAGCAGGCGCGTGCCAGTCTCGACGACTTCCTGGTATTGGCCGACGCACCGCCATCCGGAACGGCCGACTTCCAATTGAAAGTCGTGGTCAGGGACGGGGACGCCACTGAACATTTCTGGGTCTTTCCCTTCCACCGGACGGCGGCCGGATTCGCAGGAACCTTGGACAACGAGCCGCAGACCGTGCACAACGTCGTGGCAGGCCAGGAGATCGAATTCAGCCGGGACGATATTTCCGACTGGGGCTACATGAAGAACGGCCGCCGGGTGGGAAGTTTCACTGTCTGCGTTCTCTTCAAAAAAATGTCGAAGGAAGACGCCGACTATTATCACCAGAACTATGGCTTCGATTGCTGACGGCTGAATTCTAGTTCAACCGGCTTCTACATCCTTCACGCCGATCTTGCGGACCAGTGCCGCGGTCGCCAGGATCGTGGCCATGTCGGCGATCATCGGCGCAACATGCTTGGCATAGTCGAGCGGCACAGAGATGTCCGGCAGTTCGAAGAAGTTCTTCGTCTGCGGAAGCAGCAGAAAGCCGTCGCTGCCGTTGAGCGCGACGCGTGCCGGTTCCTTCGGCCATGTTTCGCCAAGCCATTCGAGCGCCTGCGCCAGCCGGCCGGTCACCAGCGGCCGCGCCGCTTCGATGTTGTCGGTGTGGAACTCGTAGGCGGCGTCGAGTTCGGGTACGCCGCATGACAGTTGTTCCGTCTTGCTGCCGAACATGCCTCGGAAGAAACCTACCACCATATTGGCACGGCGCGCCGCCACCAAGATTCCCGGGAACGGCGCAATGGTGTCGAACGCGATAATGACGCCCTTGAACGCCTGAGATGTGGTCTTGCCGTTCCTCTCCAGCAGCGTCACCTCATAGAGCTCGAACGCAAAGTCTTCATACCGACCGGAGACGACGTCCTCGAAATACGAACGGTTGAACACGCCAATCGTCTCGCGCGGCAGCCGATCGAAAGAGTTCGGCGTTACGCCATGCTGATAGCGTACGTCCTGGATGAAGCCGAAGACGATCGGCAGCAAACTGTTGCGGAACGTCTGCTGCAATTTGCGCGCCGGCCTGATCGCCTGGAGATAGAGCAGGATCGCCGCCAGGAACCCGCCGATATAGAGGAACACATGCGGGGTCGAGAACCACTGCTCGTTGGGGTCGGCAACCCCGTTGAAGAGCCAGGCCACCAGCGCCACGAAGACAACCACCGATCCGATGAAAAGTGGCACCCGCCAGCGCGTCCGGCGATAGGCCGAAGCCCTTTGCGCCTCGTAGGCCTCGATGTCCTTCCTGAGGCCGGCGATCACCGCTTCGCTCGGCATGAAATCCGCAGTTTCCATCACCCACCCGCCCCACAAGCCCGCCCGCGTTGGGCATGATAGCCGGTTTGGTGGACCGCGTCAGCGCAGCTGTCAGCGCCCGGCACCGAAGATCGCATCGAGGCGGGCCAGAACCCTTTGCCTGGATTTTCCCGCCAGCGTTTCAACCGGCATCAGCCGCTCGTGATCGCCGGCGCGCAGCCGCATGAAGGCATGCAGCCGGTAGGCGGCGATGGCCCCGCGCGTGCCGGGATCGTCGCTGATGTCGACGACGAGAATGGCGCCGATGCGGCCGGGCCATGGCTGGCGCGCGAAGGCGGTGCCGATGAAATCGCCGAGCCCATAGGCGACGAGCGTCTTGCCGATCCGCTCGATCGGCTGCACGACATGGGCATGATGCCCGGCGATCAGGCCGACGCCATGTTCGGCCAGAAGTCGCGCCATTGCCCGCGTCTTCGCACGTGGAAAATGCCGGAATTCCCAATCCCAATGCGGCACCGCGCAGAGGAGGTCGACACCCGAAGCGGCAGCGTGCGGCCATTGCGTCGGATCGGCTTGCATCGAGACTCGGCCCGCCAACTGAGCCTCGTCGGTATTGCGCCACAAGGTAAAGGCGGCAAGGCCTATGGTCAGCGAACCAACCGCAAACCGCTCGACCGGAGCCGCACTGCCGATCGTGCGGATGCCTAATTGCTCCAGCGCGGCGACGGTCTCGTCGAAGCCGGCAATACCCTGGTCGAGCACATGGTTGTTGGCCAGCGACAGCACCAGTTTTTCACGCGAAATGCCGGCGGCGGCCAGCGCCTCGGCAAGGAACCGCTCGCTCATCGCGTGGTGCGTGCCGAGCCTGGTGCCCCAAACAGCGCTCGGCCGCTCCACCACCGGGCTTTCGCAATTGCCGACCACCAGATCGGCCGAGGCAAGCAGTGCCGCAATCGCCGGATCGCAGTCTGGCGCGCGGCGATTGGCCACCGCCGAGATATCGCCGACGAAAGCCAGCCGCACCGTCCGCGCCGGCAGTGGTTCGAGCAGGGCTGCGGCCGCCGGAGCAAAGCCGCGCGCGTCGCCATTGAGCGAAGGCCGGAGAAAACGCGGCAGCCACGACAGTTTGTAGGAAAGCGGATAGTTCGACACGCGACGCCCAATCGTTTGCCTTGTGTAGACCGTCCGCCGGATTGATTGAAGCGTCGACTGTTGTGGGTGAACCGCAGGCCACAGGCGCAGCGAACCAAATGCGTGTATGATCCACTGCGGAGCGACAAAGGGCGATCACGATGACGCGTTTTTCCAGGCTGGTGGCGTGCGCCATCATTCTTCTCCTGCCGCTGGCTTCACCCAGCGCCGCGGCTCCCGAAGCGGCGGCCCTGTTCGAGGCAAAAATCGTAGCCGAACGCGACAGCGCTCTTGCCGCTCTGGAAGCCGCCGCGCCAGGCGATCCGGCAGCCGCCTACGCCGCCGGCGCCGGCGAATTCTTCACCGCGCTGGAGATCCTGGCCGGCGGCCTGCACCGCCACGGTTTCGACAGCCCGCAATCCTTCATGCTGCCGCTGATGCGGCTGCCGGTGCCGGACAATGCCAATCCCGAGCCGCTGACCTACGAACAATTCCGCGCCATTCTCGTCGCCTTCCGCGACAGGCTGGAGAAATCCGCGGCCACGCTGGGTTCGGTACCCGCCGACGCGGACATCGGCATGGTCATCGACCTCACCCGCCTCGGCATCGACCTCAACGAGGACGGCACGATCGCGCCGGACGAAAGCGCCGCGGCGATCATGGCGTCTCTGTCACGCGGCGGCGGTGCGCCAGACGCGGCCGCACCCGCCCTCATCTTCCGCTTCGACCGCGCCGACGGCTATTGGCTGCAGGGCTATGCCGAGTTCCTGATGGCGCAGGCCGACTTCTGGCTGGCGCATGATTTCAGAAACACGTTCGACGGCTCCTTCCACATGCTGTTCCCGCGCGCAAAACTGCCGCTGCAGGATACGCTCGTGCCGCTGGACGGTGGCACGAATGGCGGCATCCTGACGTCCGAATGGCGACTAGCCGACTTTATCTCCCTGGTGCATCTCATTAACTGGCAAGTGGTCGAGCCTGAGCGCCGGCAAGCGGCACGCCGCCATCTCATGGAAATGATCCGGCTGTCGCGCGAGGATTGGAAAGCCATCCGCGCCGAAACCGACAATGACCGCGAATGGCTGCCGGGGCCGCAGCAGAAAGGCACCAGCCCGCTGACCGGTCTCGAAGTTGGTGAGCAGCAGGTACAGGCCTGGCTCGCCGCCCTTGATATGGCCGAGGATCTTCTGGAAGGCCGCACCTTGCTGCCGCATTTCCGCATCGCCGACAAAGGCATCAACATGAAGCGCTTCTTTGATGAGCCAAAAACCTTCGACCTGGTGCTGTCGATCACCGGCCCGGCCATCGCGCCCTATCTCGAGCGCGGCAAGACTCTCACCAGCGAGGAGTTCAACCAGATCCAGCGCCAGTTCGGCGGCGCCGGGTTTCTGACGTTCGCGCTTTGGTTTAATTGAGCGGCGCACTTCGACGTTGCTCCTGACAGCCTGCTGTCAGCAGCCAAATTGCGCGCGGCACCCTTCACCACTCCGCTCTTTCCATTTTGGCCGATACCTCCCATATTCGGGGCCATGGCCAGACTCTCCGACAAGAAAACGCCGCCGCCGGCGAATGACGAGCGCGCTTCGCCGCACAAGCGGCGCAGTCCGCTGACCGATTTCCTCGATGCCTCGGAGCCGCTGCATGGCTTTGCCGAAGCGCCGCAGGCCGAATTCACCGGCGCGCCGCTGACCGGCTCGATTGCCGACTGGGCCGAGCAGATCGAGCAGGAAGCCGAGAAGGAAGGGCGTCAAATCTCCCCCCTCGAGGGGGAGATGTCGCCGAAGGCGACAGAGGGGGTCGGCAAAGGAAGCGCTCGGCATCAAGGGTCGCCGAGCACTGCCGCACCGACCCCACCCGGCGGCTCCGCCGCCACCCTCCCCTCGAGGGGGAGGGAAGGCGCCAAGTCTGCCAAGAAAATCCCGGAGCGCTCCTCTTCTCCCGGCCGTACGGCACGCGGCACCTCGATGGGCGGCGCGGCTTCGGCGCGGGAGCGTACCGCGGCCGGTCTCAACCCTGTCGCTGGCCTCGATGTCTCCCTGGAAGAGGCCGAGACCATGGCCTCGGGCGGCGTCACCGCGACCGTCGCGGCGCTGTCGGCGCTGATCGAATCCGGCAATCCGCTGCACAAGGACGGCGTGCTGTGGACGCCGCACCGCCCTGCCCGGCCTGAGAAATCCGAAGGTGGCATCGCCATCAGGATGGTCTCGGATTTCGAGCCGGCCGGCGACCAGCCGACGGCGATCAAGGATCTCGTCGAAGGCGTCGACCGCAACGACCGCACCCAGGTGCTGCTCGGCGTCACCGGCTCGGGCAAGACCTTCACCATGGCCAAGGTGATCGAGGAGACGCAGCGCCCCGCTCTGATCCTGGCGCCCAACAAGACGTTGGCCGCGCAGCTCTACTCCGAGTTCAAGAAATTCTTCCCGGAAAACGCCGTCGAGTATTTCGTCAGTTACTACGACTATTACCAGCCGGAGGCCTATGTGCCACGGACCGACACCTACATCGAGAAGGAATCCTCGATCAACGAGCAGATCGACCGCATGCGCCATTCGGCGACGCGTTCGCTGCTTGAGCGCGACGACGTCATCATCGTCGCCTCGGTGTCCTGCATCTACGGTATCGGCTCGGTCGAGACCTACACGGCGATGACCTTCCAGATGCAGATCGGCGACCGGCTCGACCAGCGCGCGCTGCTCGCCGACCTCGTCGCCCAGCAATACAAGCGCCAGGATATCAATTTCGTCCGCGGTTCGTTCCGGGTGCGCGGCGACACGATCGAGATCTTCCCGGCCCACCTTGAGGATCGCGCCTGGCGCATCTCGCTGTTCGGCGACGAGATCGAGGCGATCACCGAGTTCGATCCGCTGACCGGCCAGAAGACCGGCGAGCTGAAGAGCGTCAAGATCTACGCCAATTCGCACTATGTGACGCCGCGGCCGACCTTGAATCAAGCCATCAAGTCGATCAAGGAAGAACTGAAGTATCGCCTGCAAGAGCTTGAAAAGGCTGGCCGCCTGCTTGAGGCGCAGCGGCTTGAGCAGCGCACCCGCTTCGACCTGGAGATGCTGGAGGCGACCGGGTCCTGCGCCGGCATCGAGAACTATTCGCGCTATCTGACCGGCCGCCAGCCGGGCGATCCGCCTCCAACCTTGTTCGAATACATACCCGACAATGCGCTGGTCTTCGTCGACGAAAGTCACGTCACCATACCGCAGATCGGCGGCATGTATCGCGGCGACTTTCGTCGCAAGGCGACGCTGGCCGAGTATGGTTTCCGCCTGCCGTCCTGCATGGACAACCGGCCGCTGCGCTTCGAGGAATGGGACGCCATGCGCCCGCTCTCCGTCGCGGTTTCGGCGACGCCCGGCGCCTGGGAGATGGAGCAGTCCGGCGGCGTCTTCGCCGAGCAGGTCATCCGCCCGACCGGCCTCATCGACCCGCCGGTCGAAGTACGCCCGGCCAAGACGCAGGTCGACGACGTCGTCGGCGAAATCCGCGAAACCACGAAGGCCGGCTACCGCACGCTGGTGACCGTGCTGACCAAGCGCATGGCCGAGGATTTGACCGAATATCTGCATGAGCAAGGCATACGCGTGCGCTATATGCACTCCGACATCGACACGCTGGAGCGCATCGAGATCCTGCGCGACCTGCGCCTCGGCGCCTTCGACGTGCTCGTCGGCATCAACCTGTTGCGCGAAGGCCTCGACATTCCCGAATGCGGTTTCGTCGCCATTCTCGATGCCGACAAGGAAGGTTTCCTGCGCTCCGAGACATCGCTGATCCAGACGATCGGCCGCGCCGCCAGAAACGTCGACGGCAAGGTCATCCTCTATGCCGACCAGATCACCGGCTCGATGGAGCGGGCAATGGCCGAGACCAACCGCCGTCGCGAAAAGCAGATGGAGTGGAACGCGGCCAACGGCATCACCCCGGAATCGGTCAAGTCGCGCATTTCGGACATCCTGGACTCGGTCTACGAAAAAGATCATGTCCGCGCCGATATCTCGCAGTTCACCGACAGCGCCGGCGCGATGATGGGCAACAATCTGAAAGCGCATCTCGACGCCCTGGACAAGCAGATGCGCGATGCCGCCGCCAATCTCGATTTCGAGAAGGCAGCCCGTATCCGCGACGAGATCAAGCGGCTGCGCGAGATGGAGCTGTCCATCTCCGACGATCCGCTGGCCAAATATGCCGACATGGAAAGCCCGGTCTCGGGCCGCGAAAAGGGCAAGCACAACAAGGGCGTGGCCAAACACCGTACATCGGAGGAACAGGAGCGTTTCCGCAAGCTCGACGAGGCACGTTCGGCCGAAGAGGCGGCCCGGCCCAACCTCTTCCGCAAGCCGGCACTCGACGAGATGGGCGCCGACGGCGCCGTGCCGGTGAAGAAGCCGCTGTTTTCGAAGCCCTCGCTCGACGCCATGGGGCCGGGCACGGATATGCCGACCCCGGCCGGCGCAGTGTCGCGTTCGCTGTTCAAGAAGCAGTCGGCCGAAGAGGCGCACGGCTCCGACTTCGGCATCCCGGGCGAACCGACCAAGCCGCTATTCAAGAAGAACTCGCTCGACGAGATGACCGTGCGGCGGACGGAAAAGCCGGTCGAAGGAAAGGTGCCAGCGAAACCACAGCCGATCTCCCCCCGTGTGGGGGAGATGCGCGGCAGGGCAGAGGGGGGCGCAAAGGAACGCAACGATTCCGCCAAACCCATTGTCCGCCAGCGCAGTGGTATCGGCTCCTACGAAGACCCGGCCGACGCCCGCCGTGAAAAGCGCCGCCCCGGCAAGACGGGGCGCCCGGGACGCTAGCGAGCTTCCCTTCTCCCCTTGGGGGAGAAGGTGGATCGGCGCGCAGCGCCGAGACGGTTGAGGGGTGCTGGACGGATCGCCGTCGGTGCCAAGCTGGAGCACCCCTCATCCCGACCGCTTCGCGGCCACCTTCTCCCACAAGTGGAGAAGGGGGAGCCTAGCCACTTGCCATCGGCCCTAGCCTTGGTGTAGCCAGTTTCTACAACTCGAACGTCTTGAAAGGAGGGCTGCGTGTTATTTTCTCACCACCGTCAGCGCGGCCCTGTTTTTGCCCTGCGAGCTAGCTTGCAGGGCTGACCAGGGACGGTCCGGGTTTTCCCCGCTTCGATTTTTTGGTCTGCCCTTCGTGGTGCGCAATGCCGAGCCTAATGGCTGGCACGTGCACCGTCAAAGTGCATTGAGCCGGGCTCCGGCAAGACCAGAGAAATCAAAATGGCCCTGATCAGCCTCAAATCCCTCGGCGTCACCCTGAATGCGCCGCTGTTTTCCAACCTCGACCTCACCATCGGCACCGGCGACCGGCTCGGCATCGTCGCCGCCAATGGGCGCGGCAAATCCACTTTGCTGAAGTGCCTGACCGGCGAGATGGAGCCGACATCAGGCGACATCACCCGTACGCGCGGCCTGCGCGTCGGCTATGTCGAGCAAGTCGTCCCGGCAGCCTTGGCCGGGCGTAGCTTTCATGAGGTGGTGGCCGCCGACGCCTTGCCGGCCGAGCAGGCCGAAAGCGAGCAATGGCGCGTTGACGTGGTTCTCGACTCGCTCGACGTGCCGCAGCCGATGCGAGCGCGGCCGATGCGTGCCTTGAGCGGCGGCTGGCAAAGGCTGGCGCTGATCGCCCGCGTCTGGGTCACCGACCCCGACGTCCTGCTTCTCGACGAGCCGACCAATCACCTCGATCTCGGCAAGATCAGCCAGATCGAGACCTGGCTGAACGCGCTGCCACGTGAGGTGCCGCTGGTGATTGCCAGCCACGACCGCGCTTTTCTCGATGCTACGACCAACCGGACGCTGTTCCTGCGCCCGGAACAGTCGCCGGTATTCTCGCTGCCCTATTCACGAGCCAGGGACGCATTGAGCGAAGTCGATGCCTCGACCGAGCGCAAATTCCAGCGCGACATGAAAGTGGCGCAGCAGCTGCGCCGGCAGGCCGCCAAGCTCAACAATATCGGCATCAATTCCGGCAGCGACCTTTTGACGGTCAAGACCAAGCAGCTCAACCAGCGGGCAGAGCGTCTGGAAGAAGCGGCAGCGCCGGCACACCGCGAAAGATCGGCGGGCGCGATCAAGCTCGCCAATCGCGGCAGCCATGCCAAGGTACTGATCACGCTCGACGATTTGGTGGTCGGAACACCTGACGGCACGGTTCTGTTCAGCACCGGCAAACGCCACATCTGCCAAGGCGACCGCATCGTCCTGCTCGGCCGTAACGGCGTCGGCAAGTCACGGCTGATCGGCCTGATCCGGAACGCCATCGTCGAGCCGGAAACGGCGGCGCGAAGCCTGAAGGTGACGCCGTCGACGGTGCTCGGCTATAGCGACCAGGCATTGTCGGGCATCGGCGGCGACGACACGCCGCTGGCGATGCTCTCGCGCAGATTCGATGTCGGCGAGCAGCGCGCCCGCTCGCTGCTGGCGGGCGCCGGCGTCAGCATCGACATGCAGGAGCACAGGATCGGCGTGCTGTCGGGCGGACAGAAGGCGCGGCTGATGATGCTGGCGCTGAGGCTCGCCAATCCCAACTTCTATTTGCTCGACGAGCCGACCAATCACCTCGATATCGATGGTCAGGAAGCACTGGAAGCGGAATTGCTGGAACATCAGGCGAGCTGCCTGCTTGCCTCGCACGACCGCTCCTTCATCCGCGCGGTTGGCAACCGCTTCTGGCTGATCGAGAAACGGCGATTGACCGAGATCGACAGCCCGGAGGAGTTCTTCCGGGAGGTTGCCGAAGCCGGCGGCTGAAGGCTTGCGGAAAAAAATTCCGGCGCTCTGTCGGATGATGATCGCATGCCACGTCCTTGGGTTGCCGACACGGTGATGCCGGCGCCAATCGAGGAGAAAGCATCATGTCTATTCTGTCATCCATAGGTCACGCCGTGACGCGTTACTCGGCGGCTCGCGCCCGCTATCGCAGCGAACGCGCCATCCTTTCATTGCCGATCGAGCTGCGCAAAGATATTGGCTGGCCGGAAATCGTCGTCGACGCGCAAAACAGCCCGCGGATTCGCATCGAAGGTTGAAAGGTGGCAGTTGGCCGTCGCGGCAGGCGCCATTTCGAATCCAAAAAACCATCGGCCGTGTAGGATCGTCGCCGTTCCGTTCGTCCTGTGGTTCGCAAAGGCAAACCAGACGCAAAGAGGAGCATGACATGAATGACCAGCCGCAGACCCAGCCCGCCGCCAAAGTGCTTGGCGGATTGACGCCCTACCTTCAGTTGGATGGCGCTTTCAAAGCCGCCGAATTTTACCGAAAGGCCTTCGGTGCCGAGCAGGTCTTTGCCTATCCGCCGGACGAACAGGGCCGTACCATGCATATCCATCTCCACATCAACGGTTCGACCCTGATGCTTTCCGACTTCTATCCCGAGCATGGAATGGCCGCTGTGAAGCCGCAGGGCTACACCATGCAGCTCCATCTCGGCAGCGACGACATCGACGCCTGGTGGCAGCGGGCCATCGAGGCGGGCTGCGAGGAAGTCGTGCCGTTGCAAGTGATGTTCTGGGGTGATCGCTGGGGCAATATGCGTGATCCGTTCGGCGTCGAATGGGCAATGAACGCACCGGTGAAAGCAGCTTAGCATTCCACACAGGCTGTGTCTGAAATCACCTCTCCCGCTCCAGAGGGAGAGGAAAACGATCGCATGGAGGAAATCAGATGTCCTATGTCGACGGTTTCGTACTTGCCGTACCGAAGGCAAAGCTCGATGCTTACAAGAAGCTGGCGGAAACCGGCGGCGCCGTCTGGAAGGAGCACGGTGCTCTTGCCTACGTCGAATGCGTCGGCGACGACGTCCCTTATGGCGAGCTCACCTCGTTCCCGCGCGCCGTACAGGCCAAGGACGACGAGGTCGTCATCTTCTCATGGGTGGTCTACGAATCGCGCCAGAGCCGCGACGCGGTGATGGCCAAGGTGATGGCCGACCCGCGCCTCAAGTCGGACTGGGAGACCATGCCATTCGACGGCAAGCGCATGATCTTTGGCGGTTTTCAGCCCTTCATCGAGCTGTAGGCGCCCCTCGATCAAGTTTGTCGTGCAGCGGCTTCAGCCGGTCGCCATAGCGCTTCCACAGGTCGACCGAGCCCTGATACATCGGCTGGCGCACTTGCGCAGCCGACGCCGTTCGCACCGGCCGGTCGGTCTCGTGGAACGACAGCACGGCGTCGTCCCACGGCAGGCCGAGATGGGCGATCAGCGCCCGCGACCGGCCTTCCTGGTCGGCGACGAAATCCTCGTAGCGAACGTCGTGCACGACATCAGGCAGCACGGCGTGCCAGTGCGCCATGATGTCGGTGTACAGATTGTGGAAATCGGCGAGCTCGTCGAGATCGTAGCCGTAGCGATGGCTGTCGCCGCGGAAGTGCACCTTGTAGATCGACAGGCAGGTCGCCGCCGCATCGCGCACGCAATGGATGATCTTGGCCCGCGGCAGCATCATGTGGATGAAACCGACCAACAGGAAATTGCCGGGCATCTTGTCGGTGACGTGTCGAGAACCCGGATAGCGGGCGTGCAGCATGTCGAGATAGGCCTGGCCGGCCTCGGCATAGGCCTTGTCGGGCATGTCGGCGATGCCCCAGGGAAAGCCGCCCTTCATGCTGAGCGGAAACTGCTTGCCGACCGCCGTCTTCAATATGCTGAGCTCGCCGGCGCCATAGACCTGCGGATGGCTGGCGATGATCTGCTCGACCAGCGTGGTGCCGGAACGCGGCATGCCGACGACGAAGATCGGCGTGTCCTCGGCTATCTCGCTCGGCTTGTGCCTTTCAAAAAAGGCCTTGTCGAACACCGCCTTCATCGCCTCGAACTCGCCGCGCGTCTTGCTGGCGTCGTAGTCGATGCCCTGGCGGCGGATCGCGTTGCCTTCGGCGAAATAGTCGAAGGCGCGGCCATACTCCCTGAGGTCGTCATTGGCCTTGCCGAGACCGAAGGAAAGCTGCATGCGCGCCAGGCTGCCTTGCGGCGCCTTGGCGTGCTCCGCCTCCATGCGGGCAAGCTCGGCGTCGCGCTCCTTTTGGCGCTTGACCTGGGTAAGCATCAGCCAGGCCCTCGCCATGCCGGGGTCCACAGCCAGCGCCTGCCTGAAAAGATCCGCAGCCTCGTCGAGATTGCCCTTTTCCATCAGCCCGACACCCAGGCCGTGCAAAAGATCGGCATCCTTCGGCCGGATCGTCAGCGCCTCGCGAAAAACAGCCAGTGCCTCATCCAGCCGGCCCGCTTCCTGCAGCGTTTCGGCAAGCCCGACGCGGGCGCGGACATGGAACGGGTTGCGGCCGATCGTGCCGCGATAAATATCCTCGGCGCCTTCGAATTGGCCGAGCTGCTTCAGCGACGAGCCGAGATTGTCACGCGCCGCCAGCTGGTCCGGCCGAATCGCCACCACCTTGCGGAAGAGATCGGCGGCGGCCGCGACCCGGCCGAGGTCGCGCAGCACGGTGCCGAGATTGTTGAGGAAATCCGGATTGTTCGGTTGCAGACGCACCGATTGTTCGATCAGCGCCAGCCCCTCGGCGCTGCGCCCGGTCTGGTGCAGCAGAAGCCCGAGGAAATGCGCAGCAGCCGGGTGGTTGGCCTTTTGCGCCAGCACCTGTCGGTAAAGCGCCTCGGCTTCCTGCCGGCGCCCGGCCTGGTGCAGCTGCAGCGCCTGCTGCACGTGCTGGTCGAGCCCCAGCGGCGGCTGTCCGCCTGAGCCGTAACGTGCGCCTGCCGGTTGTCTCGGATCTCTGTTGATGGGAAACCTGCCGTGTTGTCCGCCTGCCGCGATCTAGGCCATCGCTGCGGCGCGTGCAAGAGCAGACGGCGGTCGCTACGAAGCAAAACTTCGAACCCGGGGGAGCCTACCGAAAGTCGGCCGGCGTCAGCACATACATGTTCCTGCGGCCGTGCGAGTAGGCTTGGCGCGCAATCTCGTGGATCGACGAACGCTTGGCGTCGAAGGCGCTGAGAAATTCGGCCTCGGCTCCGCTTGCTGCCGGGTTTGCCGCCGAAAGTGCCGCGACCTCGACAAAGAACGGGACTTCGAGCATGCCGTCATGGCCGACGAAACGAATGCGCTTGGCCGCCGGGTCATAGGAGCGGCTGGGATTGGGAAAATTGAGCGTCATGGCTTGCGCGTCAAATCAGGCGGTTGCTTTCGGCAAGCTGGCGCGCCCGCCGCGCCGTGCCGTCGGTGTCGGCAATCCTTCGCCTTGCCGCCTCGTCGCTTCTTATCGTGAGACGCGGCGACAAGACCTTTATCGGCTTTGCGACAGGACTGACTGCAACTGTCGGGACATCCGGTGTTCTTGCGGAGTTCATGACTCTCTTCCTTCCATTGCTAGATAAATACAAATGCCGGAGGAATTTTTTCGGAAGTTCTTCAAACAATTTTTGAGGTGCACCGGGACCGTATCATCGTTCTGCGGATAACTATAGAAAAGTAATTTGACGTTGGTAGGGGTAAGAGGCCGAAAACTTCTTGAATAAGTCGTATTTTCAGACTAGAGGTATGAAACCGTTTGGGTCATGCTTGGCCCCGCGGTGTCAGGGATTCTCGGCCCGCCAAACTTATCCAAATCGCCGACACCTGGTACCGCAATGCAGGCTCCGCTTCCGGGGCAGGCCGGAAAGAAACTTCAAGGCACGAGAACTTCAAGGCACAAGCGAGAACTTCGAGGCGCACAAGAATGTCTGCTCGCACCACCCATTCCATAGCGCATTTCGCGGCACCTTTCGTGCTTGGCGGGCTGGATGGCATGCAGCCGGCCGGCGACTATGACATCGACCACGACGAAGAACTGATCGACGGCATGTCCTGGCCTGCCTGGCGCCGCGTCGCCACTTTCATCCATCTGCCGGCAAGGACAGTGAAAAGCGCGACCAGCCAGCTTGTCGCCATTGACCATGCCGAGCTCGACGCAGCGCTTCGGCACGACCAGGAGAATGTCACATGATCCGCTTCCAGCAGAATGCGCGGCGCACGGATACGCCGGCGCATATCTTCACCGTCGGCCAGACCGTCCGCATGAAGAGCCGCACCGGCCTTGCCCAAAAGACCGCGGAGCTGTTCCAGATCAAGAGCCGGCTGCCGGTCAAGGACGGCTCGCCGCAATATCGCATCCGCAGCGATCAGGAGACCTATGAGCGGGTCACCACGGAAGACAATCTCGAACCGGTCGACAACCCGGCCAACTGAGCCGACGCGCCACAACGCTGCTTCACATGCTGATAATGCCGCAGATCCGCATCTCCAACGGGAACGGCGCTGAGCTCTACGCCGGCCCCCAGATGGTGCTTATCCGGCCAGGCTGTAGGTCGGTGCGCTAGCAGGGCCCGTCATCGACGACGCGATAATCCGCCGCGCGGGCTTCGCATTCGTTGGGGAATGTGCGCAGTTCGCCATGGCGACGGGCACAGACTGGGCGGTATTCGCGGGTGCAGAATGTCTGCTCCTCACCGCCACCACCACCGCCGCGGCACTCGCCCTCGCGAATGATGCGGTATCCGGCCCGTTCGGCAAGGCAGGCATTGGCGAAGGTCTGGCGGTCGCCGCCGCGCCGGGCACAGACCGGGTCATATTGCCTGGTGCAGAATTGCGGCCCCGGCCGTGGCGGGCGCGGCCCCGGCCCCTCATCATCCACCACGACGGTGCAGGCTGCGAGAATTGCCGACAGGAACAGGATGGAAAAAACCTGCCGCGGAAAGATTGCCGCAAGAAACCGCATGAATGTTCTCTCCCTCGAAACTCCTGCCCGCACAAATGGTGCCTGGGTCAGGCCAATCCTCGTCATTCCGCTGCCAGATGCAACCCCTGTTTGCAACTGGCGAGCCAGGGCGGTATGCCGGCGCAAGCCAAGACAGCACCTGCCCCGCTGGCTGGACCATGCCTGGGTGAAGTCTGGCCGATGACCGCGCAGAGAACCGGGACTATCGGTGCGATGCGTCGGGATGCGCCTGTTGGGGCCGCCCGCGGCTGTGTCTTGCAAGCATCACGTTTCCGTGCGATAAATTTTGTGTTCGGGCATTTGCGACCCGGAGAGCGGAACGTTTTGGACGACCTTTCCCCGATACTGTGAATCTCTGACAGCCCCGTTTTCGGCGGGGGGTTTTACCCATGCGCCAATGCATGACTGCCGAAGCAACCACCGGGACTTGCCCACGGCGCCAGGCGGCGGGCGGAACCACCAAGACTGACACGGGTGAAGGAGTTTCCCCAATGGCCCAGACCGGCACCGTTAAATTCTTCAACGCTACCAAAGGCTTCGGCTTCATCACGCCCGATGGCGGCGCCAAGGATGTGTTCGTCCACATCTCGGCGATCGAGGCTTCCGGGCTGCGCACGCTCGTCGACGGTCAGAAGGTCACCTTCGATGTCGAGCCCGACCGTATGGGCAAGGGTCCGAAAGCGGTCAATCTCCGCGCCGCCTGAACGGCGGCGTTCCGCGCGTCCTTTCGGGGTGTGAGGATGCTGCAAGGCTTTTGAGTGAACTTGAATTCTGTAAAGGCGCGGCGGTTTTCGTCGCGCCTTTTGTGTTCCGGGATGCTTGCCGGCACCCGCAAAACTTTCTCTTGCCGATGGCACTAAAATAAAGGACAAATTTCCGTCCGGGCATTTGCCGGCCCGAGACTGGACTTGTGGGATCAAAGGAGCTTCCCATGCCGCAGACCGGCACCGTCAAATTCTTCAATCACGCCAAGGGCTTCGGCTTCATCACGCCGGACGACGGGGCAAAGGATGTCTTCGTCCATATTTCGGCCGTGCAGGCGTCGGGTCTTCCCGGTCTCGAGGATGGGCAGAAAGTGACATTCGACACCGAGCCGGACAAGCGCGGCAAGGGTCCGAAAGCCGTCAACCTGTCGATCGGCTGAACCACCCCCGGGCAGAATGGACGTGGGCCGGTCTGGCCTGCGGTATTTGCCGCACGCTTGAACCGCCCAGTTAGATGAACCGCCTGGCCAAATTTCGTTCAGCCCCCGTTCAGCCACGGTCGCATATTAATCTTCGTTAAAGCCGGACCGCATCCCCCGAAACGACCCGGGCCGGCACGAAGGAGACTGACATGAACCGAATTTTCAAGACTGCCATCCTGTCCGCCGCGGTCGTTGCGACCACGCTTGCGACCTTGCCCGCGGCCAATGCCGACGAATGGCGCCATCACCGCCGGCACCACGGCCACGGCGACGCCGTTGCGGCCGGCGTGCTCGGCCTTGCGGCCGGTGCCCTGATCGGCGGTGCGCTCGCCAGCCCGCAGCCCCGCTATTACGACCCGGCCTATGATGATGAATACTACAGGCCTGCCCCGGTGCGCCGTTATTACGTGCAGCCGCGAGTGGCCTATGCCGAAAGCTATGCGGAGCCGTGGACCCGCGGCTGGTACGAATACTGCTCGGACCGCTACCGGAGCTTCAACGCCCGTACCGGCACGTTCACCGGCTATGACGGCGAACAGCATTTCTGCACCGCCAATTAGCTGAGGCAGTTTCCCGTCGGAAAAAAGCGCGGTCGCACAGGCCGCGCTTTTTGTTTCCGGCAAGCGGTTTCAGACCAGAAAAGGATTGCTCCGCCGCTCCTCACCAAAACGGCCGCCGGGACCATGGCCGCAGATAAAGCCGATGTCGTCGCCCAACGGCAAAAGCTTCTCCTTGATCGAGGCGATCAGCGCGGCGTGGTTGCCGCCCGGCAGATCGGTGCGGCCGACCGAACCGCGGAACAGCACGTCGCCGACATGGGCGAACTTCGCAGCCCGGCTATAGTAGACGACGTGGCCGGGTGCATGGCCCGGACAATGGAGCACCTCGAACACGTGCGAGCCGAACGAAACGGTCTCGCCTTCGGCAAGGAACCGGTCGGGGACACAGTTGCGCACGGGATCGGTGATGCCGTAGCGCTTTGCCTGGTTCTCGAGATTGGCGAGCAGCGGCCGGTCGGCGGCATGCGGACCGATGATCTCGATACCGAGCGCCTCCTTCAGTTCCATGGCCCCGCCGGCATGGTCGATATGGCCGTGCGTAATCCAGATCGCGCCGGCAGTGATCGCATTGTCCTCGAGCGCCGCCAGCACCTTGTCGATGTCGCCGCCCGGATCGACGACAACGCCTTGCCTGTCGTCCATGTCGAAGAGGATGGTGCAGTTCTGCTGGAACGGCGTGACCGGCACGATGCCGGCGTTGAGCTGACCCATATTCGTCCTTTCACGCTGTCGGAGCGCTGCGCGTCCCCTCGAACGCGTCAGGAGAGCTCCAACCTTGAACCAGGCCCTGATGTAGAGACACACGCGAACGGCGTCCACCGCTCCCACAAACGGCAAACGAAATGGGCGGCCGAAGCCGCCCATTTGAAAACCTGAAACGTCAAAGCTTATTTCTTCATCGCGTTCATGACCGCACCGATGATGCCGGTCAGGATGGCGCCGCCGCCGGCACCGCCAACGATATTTGAAATGTTCAACGCGCTGCCGGCCCCTGCCGCCGTGGCGGCGGCTGCCGGATCGACCGAGCCACCCAGCAGACTGTTGAGGATGGCCGCACCGCCGACGCCGCCGACAGCGCCGCCCAGGATTTTGGTAAGCTGCCCCATCGCCGCAGTCTTGATAGCCGCGCCAACCGCCTGACCACCGATGATACCCGTAATCACCTGAATAATGATCGGAAGAAGCGTGTTCATATCCATATTTCCAGTCCCTCCATAGCTGCCAGCCTCCCGGGCCGACCCCATCATGAGACGCCGAATTGTGTGAAAGTCAAATGCAGAAGCGCTTAAATAAAAGGGGCGGCCCGAAAACCGCCCTTACTAGTTAAAAAAGCTGTGACTTTCGTTATTCTGCAGCGATTGCGTGCTTGGGCTGAACGGCCGCAGAATAGTCATTCATCAGCGTCTTGGCGATTTCGCCGACCTCGAATCGGTATGGACCGATCTCCGAAACCGGCGTCACCTCGGCTGCCGTCCCGGTGAGGAAGCACTGCTGGAAGCCTTCAAGCTCATCCGGCATGATGGCGCGCTCGATCACCTCCAAACCGCGGTCCTTGGCAAGGCCGATAACCGTGCGGCGGGTGATGCCGTCGAGGAAGCAATCAGGCTTGGGCGTATGGATCTTGCCGTCCTTGACGAAGAAGATATTGGCGCCTGTCGCTTCCGCCACCTGGCCACGCCAGTCGAGCATCATGGCGTCGGCATAGCCCTTGGCCTCGGCGGCATGCTTGGACATGGTGCAGATCATGTAGAGGCCGGCCGCCTTCGATTTCGACGGTGCGGTGCGCGGGTCGGGGCGGCGCCATTCGGCCATGTCGAGGCGGATCCCCTTGAGCTTCTGCGCCGGGTCGAAATAGCTTGGCCACTGCCAGATGGCGATGGCGCAGTTGATCCGACTGTTCTGTGCGGAAACGCCCATCTGTTCGCTGCCGCGCCACGCGATCGGCCGGACATAGGCGTCCTGGAAACCTTGCTTCTTCAACAGCGTGCGGCAGGCGTCGTCGATCTCGGCGACCGAGTAGGGTATCTTGAAGCCAAGCAGGCGCGCCGATTCATGCAGGCGTTCGGTGTGGTCGGTCAGCTTGAAAATTTCGCCCCCATAAGCGCGCTCGCCCTCGAATACCGCGCTGGCGTAGTGCAGCCCGTGGGTCAAGACGTGGATCTTGGCGTCGGCCCATTTGACGAATTCGCCGTTCATCCAGATAAAGCCGTCCAGTTGGTCGAAGGGAACGGATGCCATGGTAACCTCCCGCGGGCGGCAGCCCGCACATCATTGTGTCGTTGCGTGTTTCGCCTCGGCCGCTGCGGGCGGCCATTGTCTCAAAGCGTAGGCGGATATTTAAGGTCTGGCAAACTCAGGAAGTTCCGGAAAAAACGGCTTCGCTTGCCTTTTCGTTCGCAATCCGCCGAAAAGCTTGCCAAAAATTACCATCGCGCGGAAAATACGTCAATAGTGCTGACATAATTTCCTGCTTCACACGGAGAAAAGATGACGAGCCACGCAGCCGCAGAGCCGATCAGGACGGCGATCACCGACGAGGACGGCATCGATTTCGCCATCATCGAGTTGTTCTTCTTCGCCTATCGCGACTTTACCTCCGATCCGGACCAGATCCTGGCCGATTACGGTTTTGGCCGCGCCCATCATCGGGTGTTGCATTTTGTCAATCGCCGGCCCGGCCTGACGGTCGCCGAGCTCCTCGATGTGCTCAAGATCACCAAGCAGAGCCTGGCGCGCGTGCTCAAGCAACTGATCGACACCGACCATATCGTGCAATTGCAGGGCCCCCGCGACCGCCGCCAGCGCGAGCTTTATCCGACGGCCAAGGGCCGTGCTCTGGCGCTGGCACTGGCGCGGCCACAGTCGCGCCGCATCCATGCTGCATTGGAAGATTCCGGAGCCACCGAACGCGCCGTTATCGAACGGTTCCTTGAAGCGATGGTAAATCCGGAACTAAGGGCGCAGATCGACATTGTGCCCGCAAAGATGTCAGGGAAAAACCATGGAGACCATTGAGAGGGTTGATCATCCGACAGCACCGGAAGACGACGCGCCGCATCTGCTGGTGGTCGACGACGACACCCGTATCCGCAATCTTCTGAAACAGTATCTGACCGAAAACGGTTTTCGCGTCACCGTCGCCGGAAATTCCGGCGAGGCGAGGCGCAAGCTCGCCGGCCTCGACTTCGATCTGATCGTGCTCGACGTCATGATGCCGGGTGAAAGCGGCGTCGATCTCACCAAGGCGCTGCGGGCCGAGAAAAACGTGCCGATCCTGATGCTCACCGCACTGTCCGAAACCGACAGCCGGATCACCGGGCTCGAGGCCGGTGCCGACGACTATCTGCCTAAACCGTTCGACCCGCGCGAGCTGATCCTGCGCATCAACAATATCCTGCGCCGCGGCGGCCCCGCGACGACGCCCAAGGTCGAACAGCTGGTCTTTGGCCCCTATACGTTCCAGATCGCCAGGCGTGAGCTGAAGCGCGGCGGCGAGGCGCTCAAGCTGACCGACCGCGAGCAGGAAATCCTGGCGATCTTCGCTGCGCGTGCCGGCGAGACGATACCGCGGCATGAGCTTGTCGGCGATGAATCCGAGGTCGGCGAGCGCACGATCGACGTCCAGATCAACCGGCTGCGCCGCAAGATCGAACGCGATCCGTCCAATCCGGTCTGGCTGCAGACCGTGCGCGGTATTGGGTATCGGCTCAGCGTGGAATAGAATGCCGCCGACAGCGGCCCTTTGCCGGGTCCCGGTGAGCGAAAGGACGAATGGCGACCACGCAACTCGAACGGCCGGGAGATGGCGGCTTCAGCGCCCGCGCGACGCGGGCGCTCAAGGCCGTGCCGCGCGCCTGGAACCGTTTCTGGCGCCTGGTGTCGCTTTACATGCCGAAGCGGCTCTATGCCCGCTCGCTGATCATCGTCATCGCGCCAATGATCATGCTGCAGTCGGTCGTCGCCTTTGTCTTCATGGAGCGCCACTGGCAGACCGTGACGCAACGCCTGTCGCAGGCCACGGTGCGCGACATCGCCGCCATCATCGACCTGATAGAGACCTATCCGCATGACGCCGACTACGCCAACGTCATCCGCATCGCCCAGGATCGCATGCAGCTGAAAGTCGACCTCCTACCGCCCGACCCGCTGCCGCCTCCCGGGCCAAAGCCGTTCTTCTCGATCCTCGACGAGATCCTTTCGTCCGAGATCACCCGCCAGATCAACCGTCCGTTCTGGATCGATACGGTCGGCAATTCCAATATCGTCGAGGTCCGCGTCCAGCTCGAGAACAAGGTGCTGCGCGTCTTCGTGCGCCGCAGCCAGGCCTATGCATCGAACACCCATATTTTCCTGATCTGGATGGTCGGCACCTCGCTGGTGCTGCTGATGATCGCCATTCCCTTCCTGCGCAACCAGATCCGGCCGATTCTGACGCTGGCCGAGGCGGCCGAGAGCTTCGGCAAGGGCCGGCCGATGCCGCGCGATTTTCGCCCGCGCGGCGCCGAGGAAGTCCGCCGCGCCGGCTTTGCCTTCATCCAGATGCGCGAACGCATCGAACGCCAGCTCGAGCAGCGTACCGCCATGCTGAGCGGCGTCAGCCACGATCTGAGGACCATCCTCACCCGCTTCAAGCTGCAATTGGCGCTTGCCGGGACCAAGGCGGCCGATACCCAGGCACTCGACCAGGACATCGACGACATGCAGTCGATGCTGGAAGGCTACCTTGCCTTTGCACGCGGCGAAGCTTCGGAAGATGCCGGTCAGTTCGATCTCGAAGCCTTCTTCGACAAGCTTCGCGAGGAAGCCGCGCTGCGCAAGCGCAAGCTGTCGACCGTGCTTGTCGGCGATCCGCATGTGCACGTGCGCCCCAATGCCTTTGCGCGGCTGCTGTCCAACGTCGTCGGCAATGCATTCCGCTATGCCAAGACGGTGGAGATCAATGCCAATCATGGGCGCGGTTCGCTGCTCGTCACCATCGACGATGACGGCCCGGGAATTCCGCCCGAAAAGCGAGAGGATGTATTCAAGCCGTTCGTGCGGCTGGACGAGGCCCGCAACCTCGACGCCAGCGGCACCGGCCTTGGCCTCTCCATCGCACGAGACATTGCCCGCAGCCATGGCGGCGACATTGTCCTCGAACGCAGCCCGCTCGGCGGCCTTCGGGCGGTGATCAAGGTCCCCGCTTGACGGCAGCGACACCCGGCCTTCATCGGCCCGTCATGAAACCATGGTGAAGAGCGCCAATGAAGCGCGCGATCCTGATTGATTCGGCCCTGCGGCCTCATTTCGACCCCGCGCCTGCCCGGGTGCGCTGGTGCGACGCCCGAGCTGCGGCGTGGTCGCCGCTCAGGCGTCGCGGCGAGGCAATCAAGCTTGCCGCCAAGGGACCGCCATGCGCATCCTGATGGTCACCGACGCCTGGCGCCCGCAAGTCAACGGCGTCGTCCACACGCTGGAGCGTCTCTCGGAGACCCTGAAATCCTTCGATATCGAGACGGACTTCCTGACGCCGAATATCTTTCGCACCCTGCCTCTGCCGACCTATCCCGATATCAGGCTGGCGCTGACGACGCCGCACCGCGTGGCGCAGCTGATCGAGGCACGCAAGGTGGACCACATCCATATCGTCACCGAAGGACCGCTCGGCATTATGGCCCGGCGCTACTGCCGCAACGCCGGCCGCCCGTTCACGACCAGCTATCACACACGTTTTCCGGAATATCTGAGCGCGCGCCTGCCGGTGCCTGAAGCATGGGCCTATCGCTGGCTGCGTGATTTCCACAATTCAGGACAGGGCACGCTGGTTGCCACCCAGTCGCTTGCCGACGATCTTGCGGCGCGCGGCTTCACCAAGCTCCGGCCGTGGACGCGCGGCGTCGACACCGATCATTTTCGGCCGGACAAAAGAAAGGACCTGGGATTTCCCGGACCGATCTTCCTCTGCGTCGGCCGCGTCGCGATCGAAAAGAACCTGCCGGCCTTCCTAGACCTCGACCTGCCCGGCAGCAAGTTGGTCGTAGGCGAAGGGCCGGAATTGGCGAAGCTGAAGCCCAAATATCCCGATGCCCATTTCCTTGGCCATCGTCCGAACGACGAACTGGCCGAGATCTACGCCTCGGCCGATGCCTTCGTCTTCCCCAGCCGCACCGACACGTTCGGCAACGTCATCATCGAGGCGCTGGCCAGCGGCACGCCGGTCGCAGCCTATCCAGTCACCGGACCGATCGATATTGTGGGTGACGGCATCGGCGGCGCGGTGTCGGACGACCTGCGGCAAGCAGCGCTCGCCGCCCTTCACGTCGACCGCGCCGAGGCGCGGCAACGCGCGATGCGCTACAGCTGGAAGGTCTGCGCGGAAATGTTCATGGAAACGGTCGAAGAGGCGCTGGGTACCACGCGTAAACTGGCTGCGTGAACAACAGCGCAGCTAGAACAACCTGCCGCCGTCCGGCACTTTGCGTTCGATTGCCCCTAGCACAACCGCGCCCTCCTCATCCGGAAAGCCAAGCGTCAGCACTTCCGACATGAACGGCCCGATCTGACGCGGCGGGAAATTGACCACAGCGAACACCTGCCGGCCGATCAGGGCTTCGGGCAAATAGTATTTCGTGATCTGGGCCGAGGATTTCTTCACTCCGATCACGGGACCGAAATCGATTTTCAACTTGATCGCCGGCTTGCGCGCCTCGGGAAAAGGCTCTGCCTCGACGATCGTGCCGGCGCGGATGTCGACGCGGTCGAAATCGGCAAAGCTGATCTCGGGTTTTCGCGCGTTGCTCGAAACCATCGACGGTCAGGCGTTTCCGTAAGTTTCGAACAGCACGCCGGCCAACGCATCCTTGGCCGAAGTTCCCGACCAGACGACGAACTGGAACGCCTGGAAATAGCATTCGCAGGCCTCCAGCGCCGACGACAGCAGCACCTCGACCTGCTGGCTCGACGGCTCGACCCCACCAGCCAGCAGCAGCGACTGGCGGAACATGATGGCGCCTTCCTGCTCCCAGAGATCGAAATGGCCAAACAGCATCTGCTCGTTGATCAGCGAAAGCAGCCGCATCACCTCGAGCGCGCGCGCCTCCGGGACCTTGATGTCGAAGGCGCAGGCCAGGTGCAGCGCCTCGTAGTCCTCCATCCAGGAGAATGAAACGTGGTAGTCGGTCCAGCTTCCGGCAACCGAGATCGAGATCTCGTCGTCGCCGGCCCGCTCGAAGGACCAATCGTTATTGTGCGCCACCTGCTCGATAACATCCACCGGATGGATTTCGCGGGAGAATTCGAGTTCGAGAAGTTCCATGAAATGCTTCCTGTCGTTCTGGGAGCGCCACCACACGCTCCGCGGGAGAGGCACACTCGAACAATTCTGCCTAGAACTCGGACGGCCAGGACTTCGTCAACGCAAAGACCCCGGACCGGACCCCACCGCCCGGCGCATGACCCTGCTCCGAATCATGCAACAAATTCAGTCTATTGATCGGGAGTCGCGTGACCAGCCAAATTTTTCGCACTGCGTCATTCGCATGTGGAAAGGCGCTGTCACAAAGATTCACGCAGTACCGGTAAGCGATTCACGACAAAGCGCTTTTTGCGATCCGGCTTTGTGGAAAAGTTTAACGATTTATTTCTTGTTATTTTTTTGCACGCGGCTTTGACGCAGCCGCAGGCGCTGGTTGACCGGTCAATTCGGCAAGCCTGGCCTCGAGCGCCTCGATGCGAGCGGCGAGGCGGGTGTTTTCTTCCCTGGCCTTCGCCGCCATGTCGCGAGCGGCCTCGAATTCCTCGCGCTGCACCACGTCCATGGAGTTGAGTATGCGCTCGGCCTGGCCCCTGAAGGCGGTCTCCACCTCGCGCCGCACGCCTTGCGCGGCACCGGCTGCATCGGTCATCAGCTTGGCGAATTCATCGAGAATGCGGTTCGGTCCGGTCGCCATGGCAAATCCTCGCTTGGTCGAATTGACGTAGTGGCGCGCGATTCGGAATGCAAGCATATGCTTGCCTTGACCCCGCCAAAAGCCTGCCGCATGGTCCGCGCCCGAACCTGATTGGGAACCCGGAGACCCTGTTGAGCGAATATTTGCTGCCGCTGGCCGCCCTGCCCTTTCCCAACATCGACCCGGTCATCGTCCGGATCGGACCGCTGGCGGTGCATTGGTACGGCGTCGGCTACATCGTCGGCATTCTGTTCGCCTGGTGGTATGCCAAGCGCCTCGTCACCAACCCAAAACTGTGGCCCGACGGCACCCTGCCGATGAAGCCCGTCGACCTCGACGACTTCATCGTCTGGGCAGCCATCGGTGTGGTGCTCGGCGGACGCACCGGCTACGTGCTGTTCTACGACCTGCCGCGCTACATCGCCAATCCGCTCGATATCGTCGCCGTCTGGCAGGGCGGCATGTCGTTTCATGGCGGCCTGATCGGCGTCATTCTCGCAATGACGCTGTTTTCCCGGTCTCGCGGCATCCGCACATGGTCGCTGTTCGACGTGGTTGCCGCCGGCGTGCCGGTGGGGCTTGGCCTCGTTCGCCTGGCAAACTTCATCAATTCCGAACTATGGGGCCGGCCGACCGACGTTCCATGGGCATTCGAATTCCCCAATGGCGGTCCATTTGCACGCCATCCGAGCCAGATCTACGAGGCGCTGCTCGAAGGGCTGGTGTTGTTCCTTATCCTGCGCTTCCTCACCCATTCGCGGCTCAAGCTGAAGACGCCGCGCTTCGTCGGCGGCGCCTTCATCGCCGGCTATGGCGCCTCGCGCATCTTCGTCGAATTCTTTCGCGAGCCCGACCAGCAGCTTGGCTACCTCCTTGGCACGAGCTGGCTGACCATGGGAATGGTGCTGTCACTGCCGATGGTGCTGGCCGGCATCTGGGCGATGGCTACAGCCAAGCCGGTGACAAAACCGCAGCCGGCATGACGCGGCTGAAGACCCGCATCGCCGAGCTGATCGGTGCGGTGGGACCGATCCCCATCAGCGAATACATGGCGCTCTGCCTGTTCGATCCGCTGGACGGCTACTATACGACACGCGAGCCGTTCGGCGCCGCCGGCGACTTCGTCACCGCGCCGGAGATCAGCCAGATGTTTGGCGAACTGGTCGCCATCTGGCTCTACCAGGCGTGGCTGGCGATCGACCGGCCGACGCCGGTCGCCATCGCCGAAATAGGCCCCGGCCGCGGCACGCTGATGAGAGATATGCTGCGCACGCTTTCGCGGCTCGATCCGACGCTTACCGCCAGCGCATCGTTCGCCTTGATCGAGACCAGTCCGCGGTTGACCGAGGTCCAGAAACGAACGCTTGCCGGGACGTCGGCCACCGTCGCCTGGCATGAGGCCGTGGACACACTACCGCAGGCGCCGCTTCTGATTGTTGGTAATGAGCTGTTTGACGCGGTGCCCATCCGCCAGTTCGTCCGCGCCGGAGCCGGCTGGCGCGAGCGGATGATCGGTCTCGACGATGCGAACCGGCTGCGCTTTTTCGTCGGCGCCGGCTCGCTCGACCCGATGCTGCTGCCGGAGGGTGCCGAGAATGCGCCGGAAGGTGCGATCGTCGAGGTGGCGCCAGCCCGCGCCGCCCTGATGGCGGCCATCGCCGGGCGACTTGCCGGATTTGGCGGCGCCGGCCTGTTTCTCGACTACGGTCACCTCCAGCCCGGGATCGGCGACACCTTGCAGGCCTTGCGCAAGCACCGTTATGAGGACGTGCTGGCCAATCCGGGGCGGGCCGATCTCACAGCCCATGTCGATTTCGCTGCCCTCGCGGCAACCGTTCGGGCACACAGCCTCGATGCCCACCTCTCAACGCAAGGTGAATTCCTGCTCAAGATGGGGCTTCTCGAACGAGCTGGCCGGCTCGGCGCCAATGCCGATGAGGCAGCTCGCGAAAAGATCGCGGCCGACGTCGAGCGCCTCGCCGGCCCGCTGGCCATGGGCGAACTCTTCAAGGTGCTTGCCGTCCTCCCCGCCGGCATTGCCGTTCCGCCGTTTCCAAGCACGGATTGACTTTTCGCTGCCGCCTCTCCCACTCTTCCGTCTCCGACTAGCGGCCGACATCAACTGCGCCAGCCTTAAACTGACCAGCCTTCAACTGCGCCCTTCAACTCGCTTGACGAAATCGCCCATACGGACAACAAAGCCGCCATGCTGAATCAGACCAAACCGGATCCCGTTCGGTCGCCCTTGCTGGAAACGGCGCAAGGCATCCGCCACGGCTACTTCACGCGAGTCGGCGGCATTTCCAGCGGCATCTACCGGGGCCTCAACATCGGCACCGGGTCGAACGACGACCAGACGCTGGTGCGCGAGAATCGCCGCCGGGTCGCCGAATGGATGGGCGTGCCTGCAAACCATCTGCTGACCGCTCACCAAGTTCATTCGCCGGACGTCGTCATTGCCAGGGAGCCTTTTGCCGGCGAGCGGCCCAAGGCCGACGCAATTGTCACCGACCGGCCGGGCATTGCCGTCGGTGCCTCGACCGCCGACTGCGGACCGGTCCTCTTCGCCGACGCCGAGGCGCGCATTATCGGCGCCGCCCATGCCGGCTGGAAAGGCGCTTTCACCGGAGTGCTGGAAAACACCATCGCGGCAATGGAAAGCCTCGGCGCCCGGCGCGACCGCATCGTCGCAGTGCTCGGTCCTTCGATCGGCCCACGGAATTACGAAGTCGGACCGGAATTCGTCGCCCGTTTCGTCGACGCCGATGCCGGCAGTGCCCGCTATTTCGCGCCCTCCGCAAATGCCGGACACGCGATGTTCGATCTCAACCGCTACACGGTCGACCGGCTGACCAAGGCTGGCGTCAATGCCGAAGGACTTGGCCGCTGCACCTATGCCGAGGAAGAGCTTTTCTACTCCTATCGGCGCAGCACGCATCGCAACGAGCCCGACTACGGGCGGCAGGTTTCGGCAATCGTTTTGGAGGCTGACTGATGGCGCTGCATTTCGAACGCTCGGAATTCGACGCGCGGCGCGATCGACTGATGATCGAGATCGCCGAAAAGAAGCTCGACGCCGTCCTGCTGTTTGCCCAGGAAAGCATGTATTGGCTAACCGGCTACGACACCTTCGGCTTCTGCTTTTTCCAGTGCCTGGTGGTCAAGGCCGACGGCTCGATGGTGCTGCTGACGCGTTCGGCCGACTTGCGCCAGGCGCGCCACACCTCGATCATCGACAACATCGTTTTGTGGACGGACCGCAACGGCGCCAATCCGGCGGTAGATCTGCGCAATCTGCTCAACGAGCTTGACCTGCTCGGCGCCCGGATCGGCGTCGAATACGACACCCACGGCCTGACCGCCTATAATGGCCGGCGCCTCGACGAGCAGTTGCAGACCTTCGGGCAGATCGCGGATGCCTCCGGCATTGTCAGCCGGCTACGGCTATTCAAGAGCCCGGCAGAAATCGCCAAGGCGGAAAAAGCCGCAAATCTGGCCGACGACGCGCTGGACGCAGCACTGCCGCTGATCAAGCAGGGTGGCGATGAGGCGCTGATCCTCGCCGCCATGCAAGGTGCGATCTTTGCCGGCGGCGGCGATTATCCGGCCAACGAGTTCATCATCGGCTCCGGAGTCGACGCCCTGCTTTGCCGCTACAAGGCCGGTCGCCGCAAGCTCACCAAGAACGACCAGCTGACGCTCGAATGGGCCGGTGTCTTCCACCACTACCATGCGGCAATGATGCGCACGGTGTTGACCGGCAAGGTATCGAAACGCCACCAGGAATTGTTCGATGCCGCCCGCGCCGCGCTACTTGCAGTCGAGAAGGCGATGACGCCCGGTAATACGTTCGGCGACGTGTTCGACGCCCATGCCCGCACCCTCGAAGCCCACAACTTGACCAAGCACCGGCTCAATGCCTGCGGCTATTCGCTCGGCGCCCGCTTCACCCCGTCCTGGATGGATATGCCGATGTTCTATCAGGGTAATCCCGAACCGATTGCGCCGAACATGACGCTGTTCGCCCATATGATCATCATGGACTCCGAAACCGAAACCGCGATGACGCTTGGCCGCACCTATCTGACCACCGAATCCCAGCCGAAGCCGCTGTCCCGCCATGATCTCGACTTGATCGTGCAGTGAATCCATAATGGAGAGAGTGTGAGGGGCGTTCGTCGCCAAGGAGTTTTCAGGCTAATGAGACGATCGCATGTGACGACCGTGTCATTGCTCGTGGCGCTGGCACTGGCGGCCTGCACCAATGCGAAGGACGTTCTCGAACCCTCGGCCATTGCCCCGCAATCGACGCAATCCCTCTCCGGAGCCGGAGGTGCCGCGACGCCCCCCGCAACTCCGGCTCAGCCTGCCGGCACCGCGCAAACTGCAGATACGGCGCAGCCTTCCGCTGCAGCAGCCGTGCCGCCCGCCAAAAGCGCGGCTGCCATTGCGCGGACCCGGCTGCAGGTGGCGCCGATCGTCGGCGCCTCGGTAGAAGCCGCGACACCGCTGACCGCCGAGCTTCAGACACGCGCCAGGCAGCGCGGCATCACCTTGGCCGGCAGCACCGACCAGACCCCAACACATGTGCTCAAGGGCTATTTCTCGACCATGACGGAAGGCAAGGACACTACCGTCATCTATGTCTGGGACATCTATGACCCGGCCGGCAACCGGCTGCATCGCATCAACGGCCAGCAGAAGGCGCCGTCTGTTGGCGGCGGCGAAGGCTGGACGGCGGTCGCGCCTGCGACCATGCAGGCAATTGCCGACCAGACAATCGACCAGTTCGCCACCTGGCTTGGCGGCGGCGCCGGCTGACCTGGAGCATAATTCCGAAAGTGAAATCCGGTTTTCGGAAAAGATCATACTCAGACTGAAAGATAGAGCTATGCCGATTCCGTCGGCGTCGAAGTGGACCTATCGCCGCATCGTCAAGCCGTAAGCGTTTATTGAGATTAGCCGGCGGATTCCCATTCACGACGCTTGCAATACCGGCGCGGGCCGCTAAAAGCCCGACTAAGAGGCTGGAGTGCTATCGGAGTCTCTCAATCCTTCGCCAGGAACGGTGCATGAAGCTCTTCGCGGGCAATTCCAACAGGGTGCTGGCCGAATCAGTCGCCCGCTACCTCAACATTCCGCTGGGCAAGGCCAGCGTCAGGCGCTTCGCCGACCAGGAAATCTTCGTCGAGATCCAGGAGAATGTGCGCGGCGAGGACGTCTTCATCCTGCAGTCCACCTCGTTCCCGACCAACGATCATTTGATGGAACTGCTCATCATGATCGACGCCTTCATGCGCTCTTCGGCCAAGCGCATCACTGCGGTTATTCCTTATTTCGGCTATGCCAGGCAGGATCGCCGTGCCTCGGGCCGCACACCGATCTCGGCCAAGCTGGTCGCCAACATGATCACCAGGGCGGGCGTCAACCGGGTGCTGACCCTGGATCTCCATGCCGGCCAGATTCAAGGCTTCTTCGACATCCCGACCGACAATCTGTTTTCCGTGCCGGTCATGGCCCGCGACGTAAAGGCGAAATACAAGCAGCTTGCCAATGTCATGGTGGTGTCGCCGGACGTCGGCGGCGTGGTCCGCGCCCGCGCGCTCGCCAAGCGCATCGACGCCCAGCTTGCCATCGTCGACAAGCGCCGCGAGCGCCCCGGCGAATCGGAAGTCATGAACGTCATCGGTGACGTGCGCGGCAAGGATTGCCTGTTGATCGACGACATCATCGATTCGGGCGGCACGCTGTGCAATGCGGCCGATGCGCTGCTTGCCGATGGCGCCACCAGTGTGACCGCCTATACTACCCATGGCGTTTTGTCCGGCGGCGCCATCGCCCGCATCGGCGCCTCGAAACTGCAGGAACTGGTCATCACCGATTCCATCCAGCCGACCCAGGCAGTGCTGGACGCCGCCAATATCCGCGTCATCTCCATCGCCGAACTGATGGGCGAGGCGATCTCGCGCACGGCGACCGAGGAATCGGTGTCGAGCCTGTTCGATTAATGCGTGTCGCGCAAAACTGTGCAGCGGTTTTGCGATAACGACATGCATACAACAAGAACCCAAAGCGCGTCGCATGAGGCCGGTCGAACGCGACGCCCTTCAGGGCTGCGCCTCAGGCCGAGCCGGACCACTTGTTCGTCGCACACCTTCGCCAGCATCACGGGCGCCCCGCATGTAACCGCGTGGCGAGGCTCCCAGCATGCGCTTGAACATGGTGATGAACGCCGGCACGCTGTCATAGCCGAGATCAAGCGCCACCCTCGTGATCGGCTCGCCGTCGGCCAGCCGTGGCAGCGCCGCGAACAGACAGGCCTGCTGACGCCAGGTCGACAGCGACAATCCGGTCTGGCGGTGGAACGCGCGGGTGAAAGAGCGGCGGCTCATGCCGACGATAGCAGCCCACTCGTCGATCGTCGCATGCGGTGACGGTGCCGACACGAAGCGCCGGCACAGCGTCGCCAACCTTGCATCGGACGGGAACGGAAGGCCGAGCGGCCGTTCCGGCAGGTTCGGGATTTCGTGCAGCAGGAGCTTCATGATCAGTCCACTCCGCCCCTTCAGCTCGGCGCCTTGCGGCAGCTTTTCCGATTCCACGATCAGGCTGTGCATCAGGTCGGTGATGCCGACGACACGCAACCCGTCCGGCAGGCCGGGAATGGCCTCCGGCATCACATAGACGGACCGCATGCTGACGTCGCCCAGCATCTCGACGGAATGTTCGGTGCCGGCGGGGATCCACATCGCGTGGTCCGGAGGCACCATCCAGCGCCCATGCCGCGTCTTCACCAGCACGACACCGACCAGCGCGTGCAGCAACTGGCTGCGGCTATGATGGTGCGGTGGCACATGGTAGCCGTCCGGATATTCGGTCGGCAGCGCCACTGCCGGCCCTACGGCCTGCTCCAGCCATTGCCAGCGACGCTCATGCAACAGCCCGAGATCGGTGTCGCCCGCTCTGAACATTTCCCTGCCATGCGGCATCAGCTATGGCCCACTTGCGAAACTATTGGACCAAACCACGAAAGAAGTCGCGTGACAAGCAACGTATAAGGCTGCGCCCTATAAGACCGCCTGCGGGAGCGCCCGCCAAAAAGACCACGGAGCCTGCCTTGACCGATACCACAGCAACCGCCGACGCCAAGCCGGCAGCGGCCAGCCACATTTCAGCTCAGGCGACGGCCTTCACCGTCATCCTGGCGGTGAGCTTCTGCCATTGCATCAACGATATCATGCAGTCGCTGCTGTCGGCGATCTATCCGCTGCTGAAGGACAATTACGGTCTCGATTTCTGGCAGATCGGCCTTTTGACTTTTACCTTCCAGGTGACGGCATCCTTGCTGCAGCCGGTGATCGGCATGATTACCGACAAGCGGCCGATGCCTTATTCGCTGCCCTACGGCATGGCTTCTTCGCTGATCGGGCTGGTCGTGCTGGCCTATGCCGGACATTACTCGCTGCTCCTCATCGGCGCCTCGCTGATCGGCATCGGCTCAGCGATCTTCCACCCGGAATCCTCACGCATCGCCCGCTTCGCCTCCGGTGGCCGGTTCGGTCTTGCGCAGTCGCTGTTCCAGGTCGGCGGCAATTTCGGCCAAGCGATGGGGCCGCTGCTGGCAGCCTTCATCGTCGTGCCCTTCGGCCAGACCAGCATCGCCTGGTTTGCCGGCGGCTCGCTGATCGGCATCATCGTGCTGTGGCAGGTTGGCGGCTGGTACAGCCGCCTGCGCGCCGCACAGGGCACCCGCAAGGCGGCACGCTTCGTTTCGCCTTTCCCGCGCCGCAAGGTCCTGGGCGCGCTGGCGGTGCTGACCTTGCTGGTATTGACCAAGAACGCCTACATCGCCAGCCTGTCCAGCTACTACACCTTCTATGCCATCCATAAATTCGGCGTTTCGGTGCAGATGTCGCAGGTCATGCTGTTCCTGTTCCTCGGCGCCTCGGCCCTGGGCATCCTGCTCGGCGGCCCGTTCGGCGACCGCTACGGACAGAAGGCGATGATCTGGTTCTCGATCGTCGGCGTGCTGCCCTTCACCCTGGCCCTGCCCTACGCCAATTTCGAGTGGACAATGGTTCTCACCATGCTGATCGGCCTGATCCTGTCCTCGGCCTTCTCGAACATCGTCGTCTTCGCGCAGGAACTGGTGCCCGGCCGGGTCGGCATGATCGCCGGCATCTTTTTCGGCTTCGCCTTCGGCATGGGCGGCATCGCGGCCGCCGTGCTTGGCGTCGTCGCCGACATGAAGGGCATCGATTTCGTCTTCCAGGTCTGCTCGTATTTGCCGCTGCTCGGGCTGCTGACGGTCCTCCTGCCTAACATGAAGGAAGCGAGGAAGGTGGAGGCGGGGACCACGATCGGGTGAAGTTTGGGTTGGACTTCGGCTTCCCCGCCCACCGGGCAGCGCGAAATTCGGTTCTCGACATAGACTTCGAGCCGGTCAGGGCCGCAGCGTGGCGACATCGCGGCCATTGGCTGACACGCTCCGTCATCTGAACTTGAAAGCACGCGTCGCCCGCATCAGCCGGAATGCCTGCTCGGCAGCGTTCGCCAGCAGCGTGTCGGCGTCACGGATCGCGTCTTCGAGGGAACACGGTCGGCACAGAATGCTGAAGAAGGCATCGATGCCGATGTCGTGGGTCGCCTCTGCACCTGCTCCGATCGTTCCGGCCAAGGCGATGACGGGCAGATTGTGACGTTTCGCGCGCCGGGCAATCTCGGCTGGTATCTTTCCAAAGCTCGTCTGACCATCCAGGCCACCCTCGGCTGTCATGACGATGTCGGCGTTTGACAGCCGATGATCGAGATCCATATACCGCAGGATCAGGTCGAAGCGCGGATGCAGCCGGGCTCCAGCAAAGGCGTGAAGTCCGGCGCCGAGTCCCCCGGAAGCTCCTCCGCCGACAAGCGGCGTCACGTCGACGCCGAGGTCGCGGCGAACGACGTGAGCGACATTTTCCATGCCCTGCTCGAGCAAAACCACCTGATCAGGTGTTGCACCCTTTTGCGGGCCGAACACCCGAGCGACGCCTCTCTCGCCGAGCAGCATGTTGTAGGGATTTACCGCGACGTCGACACGAACATTCGAAAGGCGATGATCACGACTGGAAAGATCGACACGAGCTAGCGATGAGAGGGCCGAGCCGCTCCCCGAAATGGGACGGCCGCCGCCATCGAGCAGACGCACGCCTAATGCTTGGGCCATGCCGGTTCCTGCATCGTTGACACCCGAGTCACCGCAGCCGATCAGAATTCTTTCCGCGCCAAGATCGAGCGCAAAACGAATCAACTCACCAACCCCATAACTTGTAGTGCGGGTCGGGTCACGCATGTCAGTGGGGACGAGCCGGAGCCCGGCAGCCGCCGCGATTTCCAGAACTGCAGTCCGTTTCTTTCTTCGCCCGAGAAAACCGACATTGGCCGCCACGGGTTGTCCCACCGGTCCCGTCACTGTGACGGAATGCAGCTCGCCATCAGACAATTCAACAAGGGTCCGCGTAAAATCCTCGCCGCCATCCACCATTGGAAGGCCCAGGATCTTTGCTGTCGGAACGGCATTGCGAACGCCGCGCGCCAATGCAGCGATGACATCACGAACGCCGAGGCTCTCCTTAAAGCCGGAGGGTGCGACCAATACTCGAAGCCGTCTTCGTTTCGTCAATCCTTTCTTTTTCGACATTCTACGGCTCTCCAACAAGTTGCAGATGGAGCGTGTTGAGCAGGGCTCCGGTGGCTGGCCACACGGTGACCGCGAACACGACGATGAGGATGAACTGCATCGGCAGCAGGATTGAGCTGAGCAAGGCGAGGTCTTTCGGGCCGTAGCCTTCCTCGTCGACCCCCGCGAAAAGCGCCACCGGTTTCGCGCAGATCGCGAGGGTTTGGCAAAAGCCGGTCGCCGAGACGAGGACAAACATTGCCAGGAGAGGGTCGAGCCGCGCTGTCGATGCGAGCATCAGCGCCGGGGGCAGCAGCACCGAGACACGCGCCGTGCGACTGTGGATCACGAGATGACTGAAAAGCCCAAGCAAGGCTAATAAGGAGATAAGCGCCAACGGGCCCAAGCCGGTGCCGCGCAGCGGATCGACAGTCGTCTCGATCAACCACCGATTGAGGCCTGATGCCGTCAGGCCGTCTGCCAAGCAGATCGTCGCCGCCAGAAACAAGAGCAGCTTCCACTCCGCACTCTTGATTGCATCGCCAAACGCCACGGAGCCTACTCTAGGAAGTGTTGGCCAAGAGAGCGCCGCCAAGAGCGACAACGGTGGCATCAAGTCCGTGGACAGGTTCGGTCAGCCACGCGATGACAACCCCGCCGGCGATCCAGAGTATCGGCTGCCGTGCCAATCCGGCACCGCCACTAGTCACCGTCGTTGGCTGCAAAAGGGTCATCCGCCGTTCGACCGGCGACAGGAAAAGCCGGAGCAGGCATTCGACCGAAAGGAAGGTGCTTACGGCCGCAAACGGCAGGCCGAAAGCGATCCATTCCAGATAGCTTACTTTCACACCCGAGAGGCGGCCGACCATTTCGATCGCCAGTAGATGGGCACCGGCGCCGACGGGCGATGCAATGGCCGAGAGCAGGATAACAGTGGGGAACAGCAGCGCGAAGGCCCTTCGCAACCGGGCGCTTCCACAGCGTCCCGCGATCGCCTGAAAGGCGGGGATCATCAAAGCTGCGCGACCTGAGGTCGACGGAATGACGAAGGCTGTGGCGATCATGACGGCCGTCAAGGAATAGGCGATTGCGCGAACCGATCGCATGCGCCCCGTCACGAGGCCGAGAACGCGATCTGCGACCCCACTCGCCTTGAAGGTGGCCGCCAACATGAAGGAGGCAAGCAATAGCCAGATCAACTCATCGCCGAGCGCATGAAACAGCGCGCCTGGATCACGGTTGACCAGCAGCGCCATTGCCAGCCCGGCGGCGATCGCAACGAAGGTGTCGTCGAACGGCGTCAGGGTCCACCCGATGATCGCGACAAGCAGGATCTCGAGCGCGCGCCGGGCGTCGGACGGGAGCGCGGAGAGGCCGAATTCAATGATGGCCACACACAGGGATACACCGGTTCCGATCAGTGCGGCTCGCCATATCGGCCAGAGCACCGGCGGTGTCCTTTCCCGAAGGGTGGCGTCACTGTCGGTCCGAAAATCTACTTGTGCCAACCGAAACCTCGTCTAGTTCGTCGCCAACGTGGCGATGAGGGCGTCGCACACCCTCCGCTCGAACTTAGGAGGTTCCGATTAGACGCTTGCGAGGGCTCCGGTTAGAATTTGGTGAGAGGCATTATCCGATCGCCGGCAGGATTACCGCATGACCGTTCGAGGCCGCATCTTCCTATTTCAAATCGTCATTCTCGCCCTTGTCGGACTGATTTCAGGACTGGCATTCGCAACACTCCAGCTGACAGAGGAATTCGTCCGCCGAATCGACAGCGTCCACGGGCGGTTCGAGGCGCTCGCCGAACTCAATGGGCAAGCCAACAATTACACCGAGCAACTCGCTGAAGTCTTGCTGCTTGGGCCCGAGCAAATGCCGGATTTCGAAGCGGCGCGAGAAGCAGTGAAATCCGGATTCTACAAGCTGGAGGGCGCCACTCGCGAGGAACTCGGTGCTCTCGGATATTGGAGCGATAGACGCCAGGAGGAGGCCGAACTCAGATTCGTCGGTCGCGTCAAGGCGCTGTTTGAGGCGATCGATCGGGCCGCCCAGCGACTGTTCAGCCAGCGAACAAAGGGGGATCCAAAGGGCATCGTAGACGCCTTCCGCAACGATGTGGAGCACCGATTAGAGAACGATCTTGAAGAAATGATTGAAGCCGCTTTGCACGATGAGCGCAGGGAGGTTGGAGAGGAACTCGCCGGCGTCCGTGGCGCACAATGGCGGCTGCTGCTGCTGACCGGCGGCTTCGCTGCGTTGCTCATGCTGGGCAGTCTGGGGTTCGGCCTGGTCCTGCGACGATCAATCGCCACACCTGTGCGTGAACTGAACGAAAGCGCCAAAGCCATCGCTGCAGGCAAGCTCGAGCATCGCGTTTCCGCGACCGGACGCGACGAGTTCGCTTCCCTCTCGCGAAGTTTCAACAGCATGGCCGAGGCTCTCGAGATCGAACGTGCTGCTCTGATTTCGGTACAGGACCGCTTGGAGGCGGAGGTTCAGTTGCGCACCCGTGAACTGCGGAAAGCCAATGAGCAACTGAGAGCGATCGATAGCCGACGCACACAATTTTTTGCGGAGGCAAGCCACGAACTCCGCACGCCGTTGACGATTCTCCGCGGAGAGGCCGACGTTGCCCTCCGCGGCCAACCGCGTGTTCGATCTTACCGCGAAGCTCTGAGCCGAATCCGCAATTGCGCTGAAGATATGGCTCGCAACCTGGGGGACCTTCTGGCATTCGCCCGCTCCGAAGCTGAAAATTTCAGGTTCTCCTTGCGCAACATCGATACCGGTGAGGTTGTGAAGGCGGCCGTTCAGGAGGCTTCCGTACTCGCAGGTCCCAAGCAGATATCCGTTGACCTGTCGCTCAACCCAGACCATTGCCTCATTCGGGGTGACGCCCAGCGCCTAAAGCAAGCGCTGCTGATCGGCTTCGACAACGCCATAAAGTACTCAAAGCCGTATCAGACAATAGCAGTCGAGATGGCTGAGCGTCATGGAATGCTTGAGATCGCCATCCGCGACAACGGTTCAGGGATCGATGCCAACGATCTCCCGTTCGTGTTTGACCGATATTATCGCGGGCGTGTCGGCGGGAGGTCCGCAGCCGACGGCCTTGGTGTTGGCCTCGCGATCGCCAAGGAGATTATAGACGGGCACAATGGCACAATCGGCCTTGAAGGAATTGAGCCTTCGGGAACCCTCCTCAGAATCAGACTGCCGCTGGTACATCGCACCCATGATTCGAATCCTGATCGTTGAAGACGACCGGCGTGTCTCCGACTTTCTCCGCCGGGGGTTGGAGGCCGAAGGCTTCCACGTGAGTGTCGCGGAGGACGGTCGCGAGGGACTAGCCATTATTCGTACGGATCCATTCGATCTCGTGATCCTGGACCGTCTGCTTCCCTACCTGGACGGCCTTGAGCTGTGCCGGATCGTGCGATTGGAGCAGTGGCCGGTTCTCATCCTGATGCTGACCGCGAAGGAGACAATTCAGGATCGCGTAGATGGGCTCAAGGGCGGTGCCGACGATTACCTGACGAAACCGTTTGCGTTTGATGAACTGGTGGCCAGGATTGACGCGCTGCGCCGACGCCGTCAGGGTGCAGTGGATCGACAATTGCTTCGAGTGAGCCGCCTCAATCTCGACACGAGCGCTCGTCGTTTTGCGGACGGCGACCGGGAAATCAGCCTTACCCGACGTGAATTCGACCTTCTGCATTTTCTCATGCTCAACGCGGGGAAAGTGGTTAGCCGCGAGCGCATCCTCAACAATGTCTGGTCATACAGCTTCGAACCCGGGACGAAGATCGTGGAGGTATACATTCGCTATCTGCGTGCGAAGCTCGGGCCGGATGCATCGGCCAGCATTCAGACAGTTCGTGGGATCGGCTACATGCTGGTCGAGCGGAAGCCATAGAAGGTAGAGCGAAACTCTTTATCGCACCGTTCTCGCCACTCGCTGGAAACCTCCCCTTTCCGCAACGCCGCTTCCACCGCTTGTTTCCGAATAGGTGTTCATCGGCTCCCTTCCATGCTGCCGGCGCGCGCCGTCCACCCGCCGTGGGCATTGCCCCGCCGCGGTTCCCCTTTCCACCCGCCGCGGTTCCCCTTTCCATTTGTGTTCGGGCTTGGGCGGCGACACCGATTTTGGCGGCCGTTAACCGCTTTCGTAATTCACGGCCTCTACCCCCAGGCCTGCAGCCACCCAGTCGGGGAAGCCGCCTTCGAACCGGCGCGGGGCCCAGCCTCGTGCCCTGAGGATTGCCAAGGCGTCGGCCGAAAGAACGCACTGGACTCCACGACAATAGGCGACACGGGTGAAACAAGAGATGCCAAAATGTTGGAGTTCGTTGTTCGTGCGGCCGTCGTTGGAATCGGCGCGACAGCCCTGATGGACCTCTGGGGATGGTTTCTGAAGCGAATGTTCGCGATTCCACCCTTGATTACGCCTGGGTCGGCCGCTGGATCGGGCACTTTCCACATGGACGTTTTGCACATGCGAATATCGCACAAGCTGCCCGCGTTCGCGGCGAAACCGCCATTGGATGGAGTGCGCATTACGCGACCGGCATCGTATTTGCCGCAGCGCTGATTGGAGTGTGGGGCCTCGACTGGGCACGGCACCCGACAGTGCTTCCGGCCCTGTTGGTCGGCGTCTGCACCATCGTCGCGCCGTTCTTCGTGATGCAACCGGCTTTTGGGATCGGCATCGCGGCTTCGAAAGTTCCCAACCCGCGCACTGCGCGCCTGCCAGCCTTATGGCCCATCTGTCTTTCGGGGTTGGGCTGTACGTTGCAGCATCGCTTTCGGCATTGCTACTTCCGGCCTGATGGGACACGGTCCATCCTTGGCGCCCTTCCGCCCGCTTGCACCTCGCGCCGCCTTCCGCTATAGAGCCGCCACCCGCGTAGACACCCTTGGAGGCAACGCGGCGGAAGGCCGCCTTCCCGCATGATCCCGAAAAGTGGATTCCGGTTTTCGGACCAGGTCATGCGTTAGCTATGTCGGCTTTCGACGTTTACGGCCCCGGCACGTTGCCGGCCGCGAACGCTCCAGAACAACGCGAAAGGAAATGCCATGAGCCACGATACTTACGAGCTCAAGGCCGAAGCGCGCGAACAGGTCGGTAAGGGGTCCGCCCGTGCAGTTCGCCGCAACGGTAAAGTGCCTGCAGTGATTTACGGCGACAAGCAGCCTCCCCTGGCGATTGCGCTGACCTACAAGGACATCTACTACAAGATCCATGGCGGCGGGTTTCTGACCACGGTCGCCACGATCGATGTCGACGGCAACAAGATCCAGGTTCTGCCCAAGGATTTTCAGCTCGACCCGGTCAAGGATTTCCCTGTCCATGTCGATTTCCTGCGCATCGGCAAGGATACCGAAGTCAACGTCGATGTGCCCGTGCACTTCATCAATGAAGACAAGTCGCCCGGCATCAAACGCGGCGGCGTGCTCAACATCGTGCGCCACGAGGTCGAGTTCCACTGCCCGGCCAATGCGATCCCGGATTTCATCACCGTCGATCTCACCGGTACCGATATCGGCGATTCGATCCACATTTCGGCCGTCACCTTGCCGGCCGGCGTCAAGCCGGTGATCTCCGACCGCGACTTCACCATCGCGACCATTGCCGGCTCCTCGGCGATGAAGCCGGAGGCTGCGGAAGAGACGACTGAAGCGGCTGCGCCCGAAGCGGCTCCTGCCGCCGAAGAGAAGTAACCCCTTCCCGCCCGGAGGCGACGATGCTTGTCTTTGCAGGCCTCGGCAATCCGGGCGCGAAATACGCCAACAACCGGCACAATGTCGGCTTCATGGCGGCGGACGCGATCGCCCGCCGCCATTCCTTTTCGCCTTGGTCGAAGAAATTCCAGGGTCTGATTGCCGAAGGCACGCTTGCCGGCGAAAAGGTGATCCTGATCAAGCCGCAGACCTTCATGAACCTGTCCGGCCAGGCGGTCGGCGAAGCCTTGCGCTTCTACAAGCTCGGCCCTTCGGCGCTGACTGTCTTTTATGACGAGATCGACCTTGCCGCCGGCAAGGTGCGGGTCAAGGTCGGTGGCGGTTCCGGCGGCCACAACGGCATCCGCTCCCTCGACCAGCACGTCGGCAAGGATTTTCGCCGTGTGCGCATCGGCGTCGGCCATCCCGGCGTCAAGGAAATGGTGCACGGCCATGTGCTTGGCGATTTCGCCAAGGGCGACCGCGAATGGCTGGACGTGCTGCTCGACGCAATCGCCGATGGTGCCGGATTGCTTGCCAAGGGCGACGACAATTCGTTCATGAACCGCGTGACGCTGGCGCTGCGCGACAAGCTCACGCCGACGGACGACGACGATCGCCCGCCGCCCAAGGCGCCAAAGGCGCAAAGCCACGTCCGCCAGGCGCGGCCGCAGCAGCCGGCGGCCAAGCTGCCCGAAACCGGCCCGATGGCGGCCATGCTGAAGAAGCTTTTTGGCGGCAAGGACTGAGCCATGGATCTGGATGACATTCAGGAATTGGTCCGTCTCATCAGACAGAAGTATGTTGATTATTTCGTCACCGCTGCCGGCGAACTTGCTCGCAACAGCCAAGGATCGCATGCGACCGAAATCAAGTTTTCGAACGTCGATTCCTTCTATCGAAATTTCATCGCGGTTGATTTCGTCAGTAATGACGGACAGCCAAATCCGCAATTCATCAACAGCGATTCCTATGTGAAATTCTCTCCGGATATTCACGCCGCGATGGGTGGAATGGATGTCCTCATCTCACCTTTCAGGTGGGATGAGATTCATTTTAAATTCCCTATAAATGAGCTCGACGGCGATCTCTTCGACGAATGGTTTCGCGGCTGGTTCGATATCGATGGCGAGCGTGAAACATCGGAGACCGTCGGAAACGTCATTCACAGTGCGTAATTGCTCGACGGGCAACTGACCATCGATTTCGGAACCGCTGAGGTCGACGCGTTCTGGCATCTTCTGCAAATACTGAACAGGTCCGGCGTTCATTCGTTGGCGATAGGCACCGATGACATCGCGCAGCGTCTGAATTGAATTGCGCCTTGACGATCATCGGCGCTTTCGCCCATAGCCCTGATCAAATTTCGATTTCCCGATAGGACCAGACAAAAATGGGTTTCAAATGCGGCATCGTTGGCTTGCCCAATGTCGGCAAGTCGACGCTCTTCAATGCGTTGACTAGGACGGCGGCGGCGCAGGCCGCCAATTATCCGTTCTGCACCATCGAACCGAATACCGGCGAGGTGGCGGTGCCCGACCCGCGCCTGCAGAAGATCGCCGCGATCGGCAAGTCGAAGGAGATCATCCCGACCCGCATCTCGTTCGTCGACATTGCCGGCCTGGTGCGTGGCGCCTCCAAAGGCGAAGGGCTTGGCAACCAATTCCTCGCCAACATCCGTGAGGTCGACGCCATCGTCCATGTGCTGCGCTGCTTCGAGGATGACGACGTCACCCATGTCGAGGGCCGCATCGATCCTGTCGCTGATGCCGAGACCGTCGAAACCGAATTGATGCTTGCCGACCTCGACAGCCTTGAGCGCCGCATCGTGCAGATCCGCAAGCGTGCCGCCGGCAAGGACAAGGAAGCAGCGACCGCACTTCCGATGATGGAAGCGGCGCTTGAACTGCTGCAGGCCGGCAAGCCCGCCCGCATCCTGCTCAACGGCATCTCGGCTGAGGATCTACGCATCCTGCAGGGGCTGAATCTCTTGACCTCACACCCGGTGCTTTACGTCTGCAACGTCGCGGAAGCCGATGCCGCCACCGGCAACGCGCATACCAGGGCGGTCGAGAAGATGGCCGCCGCGCAAGGTGCCCGCACCGTTGTGATTTCCGCGGCGATCGAGGCCGAGGTCGCCCAGCTCTCGGACGAAGAGGAAATGGAATTCCTGGCAACGCTCGGTCTGGACGAACCCGGCCTGAACAAGGTCATCCGCGCCGGCTACGAGCTGCTCCAGCTCATCACCTACTTTACCGTTGGCCCCAAGGAGACACGCGCCTGGACCGTGCACAAGGGCGCCAAGGCGCCGCAGGCGGCAGGCGTCATCCACACCGATTTCGAGCGCGGCTTCATCCGCGCCCAGACCATCGCCTATGAGGACTTCGTCAGGCTGGGCGGCGAAGTCGCGGCCAAGGAGGCCGGCAAGGCGCGCGACGAAGGCAAGGAGTATGTCGTCCAGGACGGCGACATCATGCTGTTCAAGTTCAACACCTGAGCCGGCGAGGGAGCCCAATGGTCACCATTGCCGTCGCTCGATGACAAACTTCAAAGCAGGGCGTCGCAGTGGCTCTTGCGCTGCTTGACGGGCCATCGTGCGGGGTCTAAGGGGCCTCTGCACCGGCCTCGCGCCTCGCCTGCCCGTGTCCGTGCGATGTGACTGACGCGCCCCCTCCAAACGAACGCTCTTTGGCAACAGCAAGGGAGACCCGGCGATGATCAAGGCCTTCGTCGTCGACAATGATCGCCTGCGCCTGGTCGACGATCTCGTGCAAAACAGCGACACTGTCGTCTGGGTCGACCTCTTCAACCCGACAAAGGAGGAAGAGACGACAATCGAGACCTGGCTCGGCATCGCCGTTCCGACGCGGGAAGAGATGGAGGAGATCGAGATCTCGAGCCGTCTCTACGTCGAGGACGGCGCCTACTTCATGACCGCCATTCTGCCTGCGCAGACCGAGGTGAACGATCCCTTGATGTCGCCGGTCACCTTCGTGCTCGCCGGAAGCAGGCTGATCACCGTGCGTTACCACGAGCCGAAGGCGTTCAAGACCTTTCCGCTGCGCGCCGAGAAGGTGGCGACCGGCTGCACCAGCGGCGACACCATCCTGATCGGACTGCTGGAGGCGATCGTCGACCGCCTCGCCGACATTCTGGAGCGCGCCGGCCGCGACGTCGAGGCGATCTCGCGCGACATCTTCGAGGCACGCTCGACCAAGGTTTCCAAGCGCAACCGCGACTTCCAGGAGCTGTTGAAAGGCATTGGCCGCAAGGAAGACCTCGCCTCCTCGATCCGCGACAGCCTAATCTCGCTGCAGCGCCTTGCCGGCTTTCTCGCCCATGCCTCCACCCAAAGCAGGATGAGCAAGGATATCCGCGCTCGCATCAAGACCTTGTCGCGCGACGTGCTGTCGCTCGCCGACCACGCCACGTTCCTGTCGCAGAAGATCAGCTTCCTGCTCGACGCGACGCTCGGCATGATCTCGATCGAGCAGAACGCCATCATCAAGATCTTCTCCGTCGCCGCTGTCATCTTCCTGCCGCCGACGCTTGTCGCTTCGATCTACGGCATGAATTTCGACATCATCCCTGAGCTCAAATGGCACTTTGGCTATCCCTTCGCCATCGGCATGATGGTGCTTTCGGCAATCCTGCCCTTCTGGTATTTCCGCCGCCGCGGCTGGCTATAGGGTCGTCAATACCGCGCTGCGGCTTGGGCGCAGCGGGCTGGCGCAATAGAAATTGCTTGACCAAATGCCGCCCTGCCTGCATCCGGGACCCGGACCCGTAGCGATCGTACAATCCTGAACAGGATTTCCAAACCATGACCGCAAAGACCTGGGCTTATGAGGATTTTGTCGAGGGCGCTTCGCTCGACCTGGGCACCAAGTTGGTAAGCGCCGCCGAAATCATAGAATTCGCCAACGAGTTCGATGCCCAGCCGATGCATCTCGACGAGGCCGCGGGCAAGGCCAGCATCCTCGGCGGGCTGGCGGCTTCAGGCTGGCACACCTGCGCCATGTTCATGCGCATGCTGTGCGATGCCTTCCTGCTCGACTCAACCTCCCAAGGCGCGCCGGGCGTCGACCAGGTCAAATGGAAACGGCCGGTCCTGGCCGGCGACCTGTTGACCGGCAGCACCACCGTCCTTGCCAAGCGACTGTCCAGATCGAAACCCCGCCTTGGCCTGGTGACCATGCGCAGCGAGTTGTTCAACCAGCGCGGCGAAGGTGTTTTCGAGCTCGAAAACACCGTCATGTTCCTCACCCGCGAGGGCAGTGCGTGAGCCTCGACGAATTCTTCTGCATCGGTATCACCGTCACGCTCGGTTCACATCGATTCGAACCGGAGGCGGTCAAGGCGTTCGCCCGCAAATACGACCCGCAGATATTCCATATCGACGAAGAGGCGGCGAGGAACAGCATATTCGGCGGGCTCTGCGCCTCGGGCTGGCACACCGCCGCCACCTGGATGAAATTGAACCTCCAGGCTGGCATAGAGGCAGAGGTCGCCCGCTGGCCCGGTCCCGGGCCGGTGCCGGAATTCGGTCCCTCGCCCGGCTTCAAGAACCTCAAATGGCCCAAACCTGTCTATGCCGGGGAAACCGTGACTTTCACCCGCACCGCGCTGGCCCATCGCCCCATCGCCTCGCGACCGGGCTGGCGGCTGCTGACGCTCCGCTCGGAGGCCTTCGATTCGACCGGCGACAAGGTCATCGAATTCGAAAGTGCCGTGCTGGTGAAGGTGGAGTGAGCGGAGTTCTTCCCTACTCCACAAGAAGGGGAGAAGGAAGAAACGCTCAATGCCCCTCAAACCCGATCAGCGTCCTCACCGGTACGCCGAGCGCCTCTAACCTCTCGCGGCCGCCAAGGTCCGGCAGGTCGATGACGAAGCAGGCGGCGAGGATGTCGGCGCCGATCTGCCGCAATAGCTTGACGGCCGCCTCGGCCGTGCCGCCGGTGGCGATCAAATCGTCGACGAGGATTACCTTCTCGCCTGGAGAAACACCGTCTTTGTGCATCTCCATCTCGTCCAGCCCGTATTCCAGGCTGTAGGCGACGCGCACCGTCTCGGAAGGCAACTTGCCCTTCTTGCGGATCGGCACGAAGCCGGCCGAGAGCTGGTGGGCGATGGCGCCGCCGAGGATGAAGCCGCGCGCCTCGATGCCGGCGATCTTGTCGATCTTGAGGCCGGCATAGGGATGCACCAGTTCGTCGATGGCGCGGCGGAAGGCCCGCGCATTGCCGAGCAGCGTGGTGATGTCGCGAAACAGGATGCCCGGCTTGGGATAATCCGGAATGGTGCGGATCGCGGCAAGCAGCGTCTCTTCGAGCGAGGATTTCATCAAGCGGCTCTCCGGGCCTTTCAGATTCGGCTGAAGACGTGAAGGGAATGGGCCAATCGTAACCCGGTGCAGCTAAGTCCGGCTACCGCCATGTGACGCCTGACGGAAAATTGTCCGGCAAAAGGGGCCACTCTGCGCCGGCAGCGATGAATCGACATGCCTGCAATGAGAAGGGCGTCTTTCGACGCCCTCGCATTCTCGTAGATCGCAGGGCTCAGTGCGCCACGCCGGCCCACACCTTGCGCTTGGTCAGGTAGACCAGTGCGCCGAACAGCAGCAGGAAGACCAGTACGCGAAAGCCGGTCTTCTTGCGGTCCTCGAGGTGTGGCTCGGCCGCCCACATCAGGAAGGCCGACACGTCACGCGAATACTGGTCGACCGTCTGCGGCGCGCCGTCATCATAGGTTACCTGGCCGTCAGAGAGCGGCTTCGGCATCTTCAGCGACACGCCGGACAGGAAGTACGGATTGTAGTACGTGCCTTCTGGTATGACCATGCCCGCCGGCGGCTGCTGGTCGTAGCCGGTCAGCAGCGAGTGGATGTAGTCGGGGCCGCCCTGGGCATACTGGGTAAAGATATCGAAGACGAAGCGCGGGAAGCCGCGTTCGACCCCGCGCGCCTTTGCCAGCAGCGACATGTCGGGCGGTGCTGCGCCGCCATTTGCCGCCGCCGCCGCCTCCACATTGGGGAACGGCGCCGGGAAATGGTCGGACGGCTTGCCGGGACGATCGAACATGTCGCCGGCATCGTTCGGTCCGTCATGGATCGTATATTCGGCCGCCAGCGTCTTGATCTGCGCATCCGAATAGCCAAGGCCCACCAGTGTACGGAACGCCACCAAATTCATCGAATGGCAGGCCGAGCAGACTTCCTTGTAGACCTTCAGCCCGCGCTGCAGCTGGGCCTTGTCGTAGGTGCCGAATGGCCCGGCGAAGCTCCAATCCATTTCCTCCGGTTCGTGTATCGGGAAATGCGTCGGCGCCGCCTCATTGTGCGCCTCTTCCTGGGCGCTGGCTCCAGTGCTTGCGGCACCCATGCCCGCGGCCAAAAGGCCAAGCAGCGCCAGCGAGGAGAGAATCTTCTTCATGCCAAATCCCCTTGAGATTCTCTGACGCGCCGTCACCGTCTCGAGCATGACCTTGTCCGAGTACCGGTTTCCACTTTTCGGAATCATGCTCAGCCCTTGGTTTCCGGCGCGGTCGTGGCGCCGGCAGGATGTCCACCGCCGCCCTTGTTCTTCTCGAGCACCGCCTCGGTGATCGAGTTCGGCAGCCGCCGCGGCTTTTCGATCAGCCCGAGCACCGGCAGCGCTACCAGGAAGAAGGCGAAGTAGAACAGCGTCGCCATCTGCGCCATGAATACATAGCTGCCCTCGGCCGGCTGCGAGCCCAGCCAGCCGAGCAGGATGGCGTCGGCCACGAACAGCCAGAAGAACAGCTTGTACCAGGGCCGGTAGACTGCCGAGCGCACCTTCGAGGTGTCGAGCCACGGCACTAGGAACAGCATGACAATCGCGCCGAACATGCAGAGCACGCCGCCGAGCTTGGAGTTGATGGGCCCGATATTGAAGGTGATAGCGCGCAGGATCGCGTAGAACGGCAGGAAGTACCATTCCGGCACAATGTGGGCCGGCGTCTTCAGGGGGTTGGCAACGGTGTAATTGTCCGGATGACCGAGATAGTTCGGCAGATAAAAGACGAAATAGGCGAAGACGAACAGGAACACGATCATGCCGAACCCGTCCTTTATGGTCGCGTAAGGCGTGAAGGCGAGCGTGTCGGTCTTCGATTTGACCTCTATGCCGGTCGGATTGTTCTGGCCGACGACGTGAAGCGCCCAGATGTGCAGCACGACAACGCCGGCGATCATGAACGGCAGCAGGTAATGCAGCGCAAAGAAGCGGTTCAGCGTCGGATTGTCGACCGCGAAGCCGCCGAGCAAAAGCTGCTGGATCCAGTCGCCGACCAACGGGATGGCGGTGAAGAAGCCGGTGATGACAGTAGCGCCCCAGAAGCTCATCTGGCCCCAGGGCAGCACGTAGCCCATGAACCCGGTCGCCATCATCAAGAGGTAGATGATGCAGCCGAGTATCCACAGCAACTCGCGCGGTGCCTTGTAGGAGCCGTAGTAGAGCCCGCGGAAGATATGGATGTAGACGGCGACGAAGAAGAACGACGCGCCGTTCGAATGCAGGTAGCGCAGCAGCCAGCCCGAATTCACGTCGCGCATGATCTTCTCGACCGAATCGAAGGCGAGAGTGCTGTCGGCCGCATAGTGCATGGCCAGCACGATACCGGTCAGGATCTGCGCCGCCAGCATGAGCGCAAGGATGCCGCCGAAGGTCCAGGCATAGTTCAGGTTGCGCGGCACCGGATAGGCGATGAAGCTGTCATAGACCAGCCGCGGCAGCGGCATGCGCGAATCGAACCAGCGTCCGATGCCGGTCTTGGGCGTATAGGTCGAGTGTCCCTCGCTCATCGAAATATCCCTTGCCTCAGCCGATACGGATCTTGGTGTCGGAAACGAATTGAAACACCGGCACCGCCATGTTCTCGGGCGCCGGTCCCTTCCGGATGCGGCCGGCCGTATCGTATTGCGAACCGTGGCATGGGCAGAACCAGCCGCCGAAATCGCCTTCCTGGCCGAGCGGGATGCAGCCAAGATGGGTGCAGACCTGGACCATCACCATCCAGGCTTCCTTGCCCGGCGTGGTCCGGTTGGCGTCGGTTGCCGGCGCGTCGGCCGGCAGGTTGGCGTTGCGGGCAATTGGATCCTTGAGTTCGGCGAGATTGACCGCCTCGGCGTCCCTCATCTCTTTTTCGGTGCGGTTGCGCACGACAACCGGCTTGCCGCGCCACTTCACGACGAGCGACATTCCCGGCGTCAGCGAGGAGACGTCGACCTCGACCGAGGCGAGCGCCAGCGTCGAGGCATCCGGTCGCATCTGGTCGATGAATGGCCAGGCAACGGCGCCCGCGCCGACCACTGCGGCCATGCCGGTGGCGACGTAGAGAAAATCACGACGGTTGGGATCCTGGGTGTCGGTTGCGCTCACGGGTGCCTGATCCTTTCGCCTCTTCCGTGCCGGCGGCCGAGCCTTGTTCCCCGCTCAATCGCGCCGGCCCGACAGCGCATGGCGAACAGGCTAGCGAATTCCTCCGGCATTTGGGACTTGGGTTTATGCGTGAAGCCTGTTTTTGTCCAGACGGGTGAAGGCACAAGGGCAGATTGTCGCGGGGGCGTAATTCGCACGGCGGAACGATTGGAAAACAGCAGCAAAACCAAATGGCTGCGTTCGCCTCGACATCTGGCGCTCGCCCGGTTTATCCTCGGCCTATGGCGCATGTCATAGACCGCGGCAAATGGGCCGAAGCGCCCGACCGCTGGCCCGACCACTGGCAGGGCGAGCTGCAAGGCGGAGCTTACGGCTCCCGCAGCTGCCTGATCTTCAACTACCTGCCTGACATCGGCGGCGGCCCCAGGCTGCACAGCCATCCCTATTGCGAGATTTTTATCATCCGGACCGGCACCGGCCTGTTCACCATCGGCGACCGGCAGATCGAGGCCACCGCCGGCCAGATCCTGGTCGTACCGCCGAACACGCCGCACAAATTCACCAATCTCGGGCCAGGCCCGCTGGAAACCACCGACATACACGAGAACGGCAGCTTCATCACCGAGTGGCTGGAATAACGCTTCCCAAACCAGTTCCGGTTCGGATCATGCGCTGGCGCCGAGCCTGGCCAGCACGGCCTTGGGAATGTTGTATTCCCGGATCACCGCGTCGTGCTTGCGCAGGCCGCAGAGTTCGCGCTGGATGAAATACCCGTGCACCGCTTCGGCTGCATCCCTGAGCAGCCGGGCGCGGTCGACATCGTCGCAATTCTCGCGCAGCCTCGTCAATGTTTCCTCGACGCGCCGGCCGGCGCGGCCGAGCGCGGCCGCCTTCTCGCCGAGGATTTCATGGCCAAGCAGGTCCAACGCGCTCTCCTGCGCGCCGGACCGTCCGAAATTCGATGGCATTCTCACCATCATGGTCTACTCCGGTCTTTAGAAACTACTCCGCCGGCCGGGTCTCGGCCAGCGCGCTCTCCTCGTTGAACAGGAAACCGCCGGACTGCCGCTTCCACAGCCTGGCATAGAGCCCGTCGAGCCCGACCAGCTCGTCATGCGTGCCTTGCTCGACGATGCGGCCCTCGTCGAGCACCACCAGCCGGTCGAGTGCCGCAATGGTCGACAGCCGATGCGCGATGGCGATGACCGTCTTGCCTTCCATCAGCCTTGCCAGATTTTCCTGGATCGCCGCCTCGATGTCGGAATCGAGCGCCGAGGTCGCCTCATCGAGCACCAGTATCGGTGCATCCTTGAGGAAGACGCGGGCGATCGCCACGCGCTGGCGCTGGCCGCCGGAGAGCTTGACGCCGCGCTCGCCGACATAGGCCTCGTAGCCGATACGATCGCGATTGTCGCGCAGACCGAGGATGAACTCGTGCGCCTCGGCCTTCTTCGCTGCCGCGACCACCTCGGCGTCGGTCGCTTCCGGCATGCCGAGCTTGATGTTGTCGCGCAGCGAGCGGTGGAAAAGTGCCGTATCCTGGCTGACGACGCCGATATTGGCGCGCAGCGAATTCTGCGTGACCCTGGAGACGTCCTGCCCGTCAATGGTGATCTTGCCGCTCTCGAGGTCGTAGAGGCGCAGGATCAGATTGACCAAGGTCGTCTTGCCGGCGCCGGACGGGCCGACCAGGCCGACCTTTTCGCCCGGCCGCACGACGAGGTCGATGCCGTTGAGCACGCCGGACCCCTTGCCGTAGTGGAACTCGACATTGTTGACGTTGATACGCCCGCCGCCGACGACAAGCTCTTTCGCGTCCGGCGCATCGGTCAGGCCGAGCGGCTGTGAGATCAGCGCCTTGGAATTCTCCAGCACGCCGAGGTTCCGCAAGATGCCGTTGAGCTGCATCATCAGCCGGCCGAGCAGCATGTTCAGCCGCAGCACCAAAGACAGCGTGAAAGCCACGGCGCCGACTGTGATCGCACCCTCGACCCAGAGATAAACGGCAAAGCAGGCGATCGCCGTGATCATAATGCCCGACAGCATCGTCAGCGCCATGCGCACGCCGGTCAGCCTGCGGGTGAACGGGCGCAGCGCGTCGAGATAGATGTCGAAGCCGTTCCTGATGTAGCGGTCGTCGCCATCGGCCGAGAACAGTTTCAACGTCTGCACGTTCGAATAGGAATCGACAAGGCGGCCGGTGATCATCGAGCCGGCTTCGGCGGTGGCTTCGGCATGTTTGCGGATTGCCGGCAAATAGCGCCTGGCCAGAAAGCCGAAGGCGGTAATCCAGATCACCACCAGCACCGCCAGCCGGAGATCGAGCCCGGCGACCAGCGCCAGCGTCGTCACCGTATAGACGACCATGAACCAGACCACCTCGATGAAGCTTTCCATCAGATCGCCGGTCGCCTGTCCCGCCTGCCAGACCTTGGTCGCGATACGCCCGGCAAAGTCGTTCTGGAAGAAGGCGTAGGATTGGCGCGAGACATGGCGATGCGCCTGCCAGCGCACCAGATTATAGAAACCCGGCGTGATCGTCTGCTCGTCGACCAGCGCCGACAGGCCGACGACAATGGTGCGGATGACCAGCACCACCGCGATCATGAAGACAAGTTCCGGGCCGGCGGCAGTCCACAGAGCGTGCCAGCTGCGTTCACCGGGAAGCTGGTCGAGGATGTCGACCAGCCGCCCGACGAAATAGAACAGTCCGGCTTCGACCAGCGGCGCGATGCCGCCGATCACCAGCATGGCGAAGAAGGCGATCTTCGCCTGCCCGACATAATGCCAGAGGAAACCCCTGACGCCGGCAGGTGGCCGAAGGTCCGCAGGCTCGCGGAATGGATAGACCCAGTTCTCGAACCAGCGGTAGATGGCAGTCATCATTCGGCGGCTTCACCCTTGGCGATTGCATCGTTGGCGGCTGCATCGTTGGCGGAGGGGCCGTCGTCGAGCAGGAAGCCGCCCGACTGGCGCTGCCAGAGCTGGGCGTAGAGCCCGCCGCTGGCAACCAGTTCCTCATGCGAACCTTCCTCGATGACGCGGCCCTTGTCCATGACGACGAGCCGGTCCATGGCGGCGATCGTCGACAGCCGGTGCGCAATGGCGATGACGGTCTTGCCTTGCATCAGTCTGTAGAGGTTCTCCTGGATGGCCGCCTCGGCCTCGGAATCGAGGGCGGAGGTCGCTTCGTCGAGGATAAGGATTGGTGCGTCCTTCAGCATAACACGGGCTATGGCGATGCGTTGCCGCTGGCCGCCGGACAATTTGACGCCGCGATCACCGACATGCGCGTCGAAACCCTTTCGACCGTTAGAATCCGACAATCCGGCGATGAAATCCAGCGCCTCGGCGCGCCGCGCCGCCTCGATCAGCATCTGGTCACTGGCGTCCGGCCGGCCATAGAGGATATTCTCGCGCACCGAGCGATGCAGCAGCGAGGTGTCCTGCGTGACCATGCCGATCTGGGCGCGCAGCGAGTCCTGCGTCACCGCCGCAATGTCCTGGCCGTCGATCAGGACCTTGCCGCTTTCGAGGTCATAGAAGCGCAACAGAAGATTGACCAGCGTCGACTTGCCGGCACCCGAACGGCCAACGATGCCGACCTTCTCGCCCGGCTTCACCGTCAGCGACAGGCTTTCGATCACGCCCTTCTGCTTGCCATAATGGAAGCGGATGTCCTCAAAACGGATCTCCCCCTTGGTCACGGCAATATCCTTGGCGCCAGGCCGGTCTTCGACGAGGCGCGGCAGCGAGATCGAGGCGATGCCGTCCTGCACCGTGCCGATATTCTCGAACAGCGTGGACATCTCCCACATGATCCATTGCGACATGCCCCAGAGCCGAAGCACGAGGCCGATGACCAGGGCGACGGCGCCGATCGTCACGGCTTGGCCGAGCCACAGCCATAGCGAGATTGCGGTGACCGAAAACAACAGCAGCGAATTCAGGACGTAGAGCAGGCCGTAGAGCTGTGTCACCAGCCGCATCGACCGGTAGACTGTATCGAGAAAGCCGGCCATACCGTCCTTGGCGAAGGATGCCTCGCGCCGCGCATGCGAGAACAGCTTGACCGTCTGGATGTTGGAGTAGCTGTCGACGACACGGCCGGTCATGGTTGAGCGCGCATTAGCCTGCTCCTCGCCGACCTTGCCCAGCCGCGGGATGAAATAGCGCAACAGCAGGACATATCCGGCAAGCCAGACGGCAAGCGGCGCAGCCAGCCGCCAGTCTGCCGAGCCGACAATGAACAGCATGCCGAGAAAATAGACGACGATATAGTTGAGCACATCGATGAGCTTGATGACGCACTCGCGCACCGCGAGCGCGGTCTGCATCAGCTTGGTCGCGATGCGCCCGGCAAACTCGTCCTGATAGAAGCTCATCGACTGCTTGAGCAGGTAACGATGCACCTGCCAGCGGATACGCATCGGATAATTACCCATCAGCGTCTGCTGGTTGAGCAGCGAATGGAACCAGACCGTCGCCGGCAGCGCGAAAACCACGATGAAGGCCATGCCGGCCAGCTTCAAGCCTTCGGTCTGCAGGAACGTCTCGCGATTCTGTCCGGACAGCCAGTCGACGATCCGGCCCATGAAGCCGAACATCCACACCTCGGCAAGGGCGATGGCCGTCACCAGTACCGCATCGAGAGCGATGTAGGGCCACGCGCCGCGCGTATAATGCACGCAGAAGGCGATCAGTGTCCGCGGCGGCTCGACCGGCTCCTTGGCAGGGAACGGATCGAGCCTTTTTTCAAACCAGCTAAACATAGAGATGCTCACAATACTGTTTCCGCTCACGCGGCACGCGAACGGACGAGGTGCCCAGACCGCATGGCGTCAAGGACCGGCGATACGGAATCGTCCGCCTCGCCGGTCCTGCTTCGCGCTATATAGGTTGTCGCGGGCCTTTCGCCGACAGTCTCGTTTGACGATGCTGACGACGTTTTGACGATCCGGATTTTCGCGCTGGTTTTTGCACCAGGCCGGATCAGCCTGATGATCCGGCGCACCAGCGACGGCCGGCTATAGTCCGGAACGGCGCGCGAGAAATCGACGTCCGGCAGCATACCGCGATGCGGACGCCGGCGGGTCTCGGCGTGAACCGCCGACGAGTAGGTCTCGCCGATCAAAAGCGCCCAGGTCGCAGTCTTCCGCTCGTGCAGGCTTCTTGAGCCGGGTATTCTACAGGGATCGAACATCGGTCCGTCCTCCAGTTGAAGATGCAGGTAGAAGGGTGAACCAACCCAGGCCGCGGGCACGCGCGGCGCGGCAAAGGTGGCATCGGTCGAAGCGTGTTCAGGTGGGGCGTTCAGCCCCTTCCACAGCTTGAAAAACATCGCAGGATTCCTTCAAAGGCCGAAAAAGGTTTCGGCGGGAATCGGTGCGATTGAAGTCTAGAAGGTCAGGAGAATCGTCGTACCGAAACCGCCGTCGGGCTGGTAAGCCCACGAGAGGGGTGGTGGATGTGCATGGCCATCATGAATTACCCCTCCGTCGGTTCGGGTTGACAATGCTGGCCGTATAACCGACTTCGCAGAAAATGACCACCCGCCAGTCCAGGAATTTCCAAAACCGCGAGAGCTCTGTGGCTGATCTGCCACTTATTAGAAAGACGCGGAAATGAACGACCGTCTCCGCATCGCGCTCTACCAGCCTGATATCGCCGGCAACACCGGGACAATCCTGCGCTTCGCCGCTTGCCTCGGTCTCGGCGTCGACATCATCGAACCGGCGGGCTTCCCGCTCGGTGACCGGGCGCTGAAACGCGCCGGCATGGACTACCTCGAAATGGCGGCGCTCACCCGCCATGTCGACTGGCACGCCTTCGAGGACTGGCGCAAGCTTGCCAAGCGGCGGCTGGTGCTGCTGTCGACCAAAGCCACGACCCCTTACACCAGCTTCGCCTTCGGCGATGACGACATTCTTCTGTTCGGCCGCGAATCCGCAGGCGTTCCGGATCTTGTCCATCAAGCGGCGGATGCCCAATTGACCATTCCCATGCAAGACGCTGCGCGCAGCATCAACGTCGCGCTTTCCGTCGCCATGGTGGCGGGTGAAGCCATCCGGCAACTCGGATAACGGCACTCCGTCTCCCGTCATCCTGGCCCAGGCGCACATCACCATCTCCTTGGTTTGCAGATCCCGGGTTTCTTCGCTACAAGCTCAACTTAACTTTAGGTCAAGCGAAAAAATCGGAACGGAAAAAGAGGGATGGCACCGGTAACGGAATTGACGGTCGGCCAAGTGGCCATGCGCAGCGGTGTGGCGGTGTCGGCGCTACATTTCTATGAGGCCCGCGGGCTGATCCGCAGCCACCGGACGTCAGGCAACCAGCGGCGCTACGGCCGCGACGTGCTGCGCCGTGTCGCGATCATCAAGGTAGCGCAGGAGGTCGGTATCTCACTGGCCGAGATCGGCACGGCCCTTGCGTCACTGCCCGAGGGCCGCACGCCGACGCGCGATGACTGGAACCTGCTATCGACCGCCTGGCGCGACGGGCTCGACCACAAGATCGCCCAGCTGAAGAAACTGCGCGACGGGCTGACCGACTGCATCGGCTGCGGCTGCATGTCGATCGACAAGTGCCCGTTGAGGAACAAGGGCGACCGGCTGGCAAGGGAGGGGACCGGGGCGCGGCGGCTGATTGTTGCATCCTAAATGGAAGCAGTGCGATTATGGTGCGATACGGAAGGGAACCTCAGTGCTGGGACATCTAATCCAAGCAGAAGAAGAGACACAGCTCATCGTGATCTATCGGATCGATTCCGGCGGCATGCCAACGCCCTATACGTCCTTGAGCTTCGATGAGGCGCAGAAAATGGGCTTCGAAAAATTCGGCAAGCTACTTTGTGAGAACCTAATTCTAGATTCTCCAAAATTGCGCGATCTATTTTTGTCGTGACATCCCTTAATCTGCTGCCGGCAACCGTCGTATCGTGAACTCGATGACGTCGCCCGGCCGCTCGAACCAGCTTTCGATCTCGGTCCAATAGGCCTGCTTGGGAAAGCGCTCGAACCATTCCTTCGCCTTGAGACGAGCGTCGGAGCGCGGCAGCACGAAGGTCTCGCGCAGGAAGCCGTCGCGCGGCATGCGCGCGTTCTCGGCGCGCGAACGGTCGAGCCTCTTCTTCAGGCCATCCAGCGGCGGTCTTGCCGGGGTGCGCACGAAAGAACGCCATTCACACTTGACCCTTGCACCCAAGAGATTAGGGATCGCGGCCGGAAAAGACGAGTCATTTGTCGGGCGCGCCCGCAACCGGAGACAGGATTTGCAACGACCCGAGATACCGGCGGGGCTGCCAGCCGACATCGAACAGAAGAAGACGAAGGCACGGCTGTGGTTCGAGACGTTGCGCGAGCGCATCTGTGCCAGCTTCGAGCAGATCGAGCAGGACCTGCAGGGGCCGCAGGCTAGCTGGTCGCCCGGCCGCTTCGAAAAGACGCCGTGGCAACGCGATGCCGGCAAGGGCGGCGGCGGTATCATGTCGATGATGCACGGCCGCGTCTTCGAGAAGGTCGGCGTCCACACCTCGACCGTCCACGGCGAGTTCTCGCCCGAATTCAGGAAGCAAATGCCGGGCGCCGAAGAGGACCCCTCCTTCTGGGCAAGCGGCATTTCGCTGATCGCCCATCCGTGGAACCCCAACGTGCCGGCCGTGCATATGAACACGCGCATGGTCGTCACCTCGCGCCAGTGGTTCGGCGGCGGCGCCGACCTGACACCGGTGCTCGACCGCCGCCGCAGCCAGGACGACCCCGACACGATCGCCTTCCACAGAGCGATGCAATTTGCCTGCGAGAAGAACGCGGCGATCGCCGACTACGTGAAATTCAAAGCCTGGTGCGACGAGTACTTCTACCTGCCGCACCGCGACGAGCCACGCGGTACCGGCGGTATCTTCTTCGACTGGCTGCATTCGGATGAGGGCAAAGGCGGCTGGGACGCCGATTTCAACTTCGTCCAGGACGTCGGGCGATCTTTTCTCGTCGTCTACGGACATCTGGTGCGCGCCAACTTCAATGACAACTGGACCGATGGCGACCGTGACGAGCAGCTCATCCGCCGCGGCCGTTATGTCGAATTCAACTTGCTTCACGATCGCGGCACCATCTTCGGGCTGAAGACCGGCGGCAATGTCGCCTCGATCCTGTCCAGCCTGCCGCCAGAAGCGAAATGGCCGTAAAATCTCGGTGAGCACGACGTGAGCCGCAATCGGGTCCAAATCCCCAGAATTTGACGGCGAATGTGGCGCAAGGCGCGCCAGAAAATATCTTTTTCGTCTAATATATCATTGTAAAGATTGGGCTATTTGTCGCGTCGGGCCGGGAAACGCCGGCGGTTCTTTACTCCCGAGAGCCGCGACCCGACGTGACCGGACGGCCCATGATTGAATGGGGCACCTTTCCCAAGCGGTGCCCGCATTTTCCAGGAGAGCATGCCATGCGCAAGCTTATTATGACCGCAGCCGCCGCTGCCGTTCTCGCCTCTGGTACTGCCGCATTCGCTGCGGTCAAGCACACCACCGGCACGATCAAAAGCTTTGATGGAACGGCGATGAGCCTAGTTCTGGATAACGGAGCCACTTTTACGTTGCCCCAGACCTTCAAGGATCCTGGCCTGAAGGTCGGCGAAAAGGTCCGCGTCACGTGGGATATGAGCGGCAAGGATAAAATTGCCGAGGCAGTCAAGATCGTGAAGTGATGTCCGGCCCGCTGGAGCAAGACGAGGTCTTACTCCTGGGTGGCGTAAGAGGGCGGAGCAGCGATGCTCCGCCTTTTCGCAACCCGATCACCAGAGGGCCGCGTGTCGGCTTGGACGCACGGCACTCTAAGGCAACCAAAACGGTTCGATCGTGTTATGCTTAGCTGGCCAGCGTGTAGCCCGGATTCCGTACGCGGTTTCCGGATCGCGCAATCAAAGGTCTGGAGCTTCCGTGTCAGTGCGCTGTGCGGCGCTCCAAGGAGGAGATGAGGAGAAGCCGATGAAGGAATTCCATTGCGGGTCGCTCGTACCCGGCTGCGAGTGGCACACACGCGCCGAGGAGGAGGCTGAGGTCATGCGCCGTGCCGTCGAGCATCTGCGCGAGACGCACGGCGAGACGGTGATCCGCGAGACGATGATCGAGGCGATCCGCTCGCGCATCGAAAAGGTCCGCGACGCAGCGTGACAGTCAGGATTCGAGTGCCTCCGCGGCGCGCTTGAGCAGCGCGCCGCGATCAAGCGCAAAACCGGACTCGACCCATTCCTTTTCGAGATTTTTCAACGTTGCACCAAGCTTCGGCCCCGGTGATGCGCCAAGCGTCGTCAGATCGGCGCCCTTGACCGGAAAAACAGGGTTTTGCCATTTTGCAGCAAAGGCAAGCAGGCGCGAGAAGCCGCCGGCTTCGAGCAGTGCGTCATTGTCTTCGACCGCGCGGGATCGAGCGGAAGCGAGCAACAGCCGCAACCGGTCGACAAAGCCTTGGCGGTCGCCAAAATAAAGCCTTTTCGCCAACTCTCCTTCAGTCGTTTTCGGATCGACGGCAGCCGTGATCGCCCAATTCCGCAGCCGGCTTGCTTCGCTCACGGAAAGCCTCAATCTCTCGGCAAGCGTTTTCATGCGCGCGGCATCCGGCGGCACGATGGATTCCAGCCTGAGCAGCGGGTCCGGCGCCCAGGCCAGGTCCTTCTCGGTCTTGGTCAGCCCGTGGATGGCATCGATGCCCCATTTCTCGCTTTCCGGCAAAACGGCGGTCAGAACGCCGGCCTGGCGCATCCACAGCAGCGCCCGCGACGGATCTGGCGCCGACAGCAATTTCTTCAATTCCCACCAGACGCGCTCGACCGAAAGCTGGTCGAGCCCCTGCTTCAGCCGAGCACAAGCCTTCAACCCTTCGGCATCCGGCCTACCGTCGCCATACCATGCGAAGAAACGGAAGAAACGCAGGATGCGCAGATAATCCTCGCGGATACGGGCTTCCGGATCGCCGATGAATCGCAGCCTCCGCGCTTCGATATCGGCGATACCGCCGACCAGATCGACGACCGTTCCATCGGCCTCGGCATAGAGTGCATTGATGGTGAAATCACGCCGCTCAGCGTCGGCTTTCCAGTCGCGGCCGAACGACACTTTGGCGCGCCGGCCGTCGGTTTCGATATCGGCACGCAGCGTGGTGACCTCATAGGCCTTGCCGTGGCCGACCGCGGTGACTGTGCCATGCTCGATGCCGGTCGGTACCGTCTTGAAGCCTGCCGCCTCGGCGCGCCGGATGGTTTCCTCGGGCACCGTGGTGGTGGCGATGTCGATGTCGGCGACCGGCTGGCCGATGAGCGCGTTGCGCACCGCACCGCCGGCGACACGCGCCTCCTCGCCGCCATCAGTCAGCGCCGCGAGCAGGCGCTGCAGGTGGCGTTCGCCGAGCCACCCGGCCTTGTCCGCGATCGACACTGGATCGCTCACGAATAGAGCCTTTCATAAAGCGTACGGATGATGCCCGCGGTGACGCCCCAGATGCGCTGGTCGCCATAGGGAATCTCGTAATAGAACCATTCGAGGTCGTTCCACATGCGACTGTCTCTGGTGTGGTTGGCGGGGTCCATCAGAAAGCCCAGCGGCACCTCGAAGACGGCATCGACTTCGTCGGAATTCAGCGTCAGGCTGAAACCGGGCCGCACAATCCCGAGCACCGGGGCGATGCGATAGCCGCTGCCGGAAACGTAGTCCGGCAGACGGCCGACGATCTCGATGTAATCCCTATCGAGACCGATCTCCTCGAATGTCTCGCGCAACGCCGCCGCTTCCGGGCTCGCATCGGTTTGATCGATGGTACCACCGGGGAAAGCCACCTGCCCCGAATGGTTGCGCAGCTTTTCCGCCCGCCTGGTCAAAAGGACCGTGGCTTCATGGCCATGATCGACCACCGGGATCAGCACGGCGGCATCGCGCAGCGCCTTGGCCAGCTTCAGCCTGGGATGGCCCGGATTGAAGCGGTGGTCGCCAAAATCGTCGCCGGCATGCGCCAGCGGCTGCGCCGCGACGCGCTGGCGAAACCCGGCAACGGAAAACGGCAACGGCATCACCTGATCCATCATAGGCGGTCCATCATGCGCTCAGCCGTTTCAGTTTCTCAGCCGGCATGATTGGATAGACCTCGCCTTTGGAACGGACGGCAAACATCCTCTTGCCACCGATGTCGATCTCTTCGCCGTGCTCGACCAGCTCGTACATCACCGGCCGTGCCACCAGCGCCTCCAGCCGCCCGCGCACCAGCACATAAGGCTTCAGGCCACCTGTCTCGTCCTCATCGACGAAGCGCAGCGGGTGTCCCGCCCCAGCCTCGACCACGTCGCCGACATTGGTGCGAAAGGTGATGATTTGTCCGTCGCCGACGCCCGACACGTCCATCTCGACGGCAATGAAGGGCGCGTCGGCGACGCGGATGCCGACCTTTTCCACCGGCGTCACCAGGTAAGTCCTGCCGTCCGCGTCCTTGCGCAGCACTGAGGAAAAAAGCTGCACCAGCGGCATCCGGCCGATCGGCGTTCCCAGATAGAACCAGGTGCCGTCCTGCTTGATTTCCATGTCGAGATCGCCGCAAAATGCCGGATTCCAGCGTTCCACCGGCGCCGGCCCCTTACCGGCGCGCGTCGCGCGCGAGACCAGCGCTTCCAGCCCGCGCGCCTCGGTCGCGGCCGTCAGGCTCTCTTCACGATGGTCGGCGGCTTCCGTCATGGTCACGAAATAGTCACTGTTGTTCCGCTTGTCAGCCTAAGTCTGTGATTTAAGTTCATTGCAGGCGCATGCGAAGCCGAATCGCGGCATTCTCTGCGGCACCAAGGTGCCAAGCGGTGTTTCCAACAGAAGGATCGATGCTGCATGAGCGTTATGATCAAGGAAAGCCCAATCAGCGAAAAGGACATGGTGGCGCAGGCCGAGAAAGCGCTGGCCGACATTTCGAGGGTCCGTGACGGCGTCGGCCGGGTCATTTTCGGCCAGGAAAGCGTCGTCGAGCGCACGCTCGTCGCATTGCTGGCCGGCGGCCATGCACTGCTGGTCGGCGTGCCCGGCCTCGCCAAGACCAAGCTGGTCGAAACGCTGGGCATCGTGCTCGGCCTCGATTCGCGCCGCATCCAGTTCACGCCCGACCTGATGCCATCCGACATTCTCGGCTCGGAAGTGATGGAGCAGGATGAATTCGGCAAGCGCTCCTTCCGCTTCATTTCCGGGCCGATCTTTGCGCAACTGCTGATGGCAGACGAGATCAACCGCGCCTCGCCACGCACCCAGTCGGCGCTGCTGCAGTCGATGCAGGAATACCACGTCACCATTGCCGGCGTGCGCCATGATCTGCCGTCACCGTTCCACGTTCTGGCGACGCAGAACCCGCTGGAGCAGGAAGGCACCTATCCGCTGCCGGAAGCGCAGCTCGACCGCTTCCTGATGCAGGTCGATATCCTCTACCCCGAGATCGAGGCGGAGCGCCGCATCCTGCTGGAGACCACCGGTATCGAGGATGCCAAGGCTGAAAACGTGCTGCAGCCGGCGCGGCTGAAGGACATCCAGACGCTCATCCGCCGTATGCCGGTGCCGGAAAGCGTCGTCGAGGCGATCCTCAAGCTGGTGCGCTCAGCGCGCCCCGGCCAGGGCAACGCCGATACCGACAAGCACGTCGCCTGGGGCCCAGGCCCGCGCGCCAGCCAGGCGCTGACGCTGTGCACCCGCGCCCGCGCCCTCTATGACGGCCGGCTGGCGCCGTCGGTCGACGACGTCCGCGCGCTCGCCGAGCCGGTGCTGCAGCACCGCATGGCGCTGACCTTCGCCGCCCGCGCCGAGGGCACCACGGTTCGCGATGTTGTGGCGAAGCTCGCGAAAGGGATTTGATGGCGCGCATCGGTGAAGCGCAGGCACCGGCAGCGACGCGCGATGCGCTCGCCAGAGGCCGGTTGCGGGCTTCGTTGGTGCCGGATCTGCTGGTCGAGGCGCGCCGCATCGTCAATACGGTAATTGCCGGCTGGCATGGCCGCCGCAAGCGCGGTATCGGCGAGAATTTCTGGCAGTTCCGGCCCTATGTCGAAGGCGATTCCTCGCGCATTGACTGGCGCCGTTCCGCCCGCGACGACCACACCTATGTCCGCGACCGTGAATGGGAGGCTGCACACACGGTGTGGCTTTGGGCCGATCCCTCGCCTTCCATGCTCTACAAATCGACCGGGGCCAGCGTTTCCAAGGAATCGCGCGCCCTGGTGCTGACGTTGGCCATGGCCGAGCTTTTGTCGCGCAGCGGCGAGCGTATTGCCTGGCCGGGCCTGACCGACCCGTTCACCGCCCGCAATGGCGCCGAGCGCATCGCGGCGCAACTGATGCACGCCGGCGACCTGCCGGCAAAGCCCGATCTATCCGGCATTCGCCGGTTCTGCGACATCGTCCTCGTCAGCGATTTCCTCGACCCCGTCGAGGACACTATTGCGTGGCTGGACGTTCCCGCCCGCCACGGCGTGCGCGCCCATCTGGTCGAGGTCGCCGATCCGGCCGAGGAAAGCTTCCCCTATGCCGGGCGCACCGAATTCACCGATCCTGAGACCGGCGACAAGCTGACCGCCGGCCGCGCCGAAATGCTGGGCGAGGAATATCGCCTGCTTTATGCCGCCCGCCGCCAGGAACTGGCCGCCTGGTGCAAACGGCTTGGCTGGAGCTTTACCGTCAATCATACCGATCGCCTTGCCTCCGAGGCGCTGGTGCGCATCCACATGGCGATGACCGCCGAAGGCAGCTTTGCCGGGAGGGCCCGCGCATGAGTTGGCTGCCGCTCTCCTTCGGGGCGCCGATGGTGCTGTGGGGCCTGCTGGCGCTGCCGGTGATCTGGTGGCTTCTGCGGCTGACCCCGCCCAGGCCGCAAGCCGAGGTGTTTCCGCCGCTCAGGATTCTCGCCCGCGTGCTGAGGCGCGAAGAAACGCCGCAGCAGAGCCCTTGGTGGCTGACGCTGCTCAGGCTGCTGATGGCCGCGCTTGTCGTGGCAGCACTTGCCGAACCCGTCTTCAACCCGCGCGAAAAGCTGCCGGCCGAGGGCGCCGCCCTGGCGCTGGTGATCGACAATGACTGGGCAAGTGCCGCCGACTGGGGCAAGCGGGTCGCCACCGCCGAGCGGCTGATCGCCGATGCCAATTCGAACGGCGTGCCGGTGCTCATCGCTTTCACCGCCGAGAAGCCGAATGCCGAGATCGGTCCCTTCGATGCCGCTGCCGCGCTCGACCGGCTGCGCGCGGCAAAGCCGCGGCCGATCCCGACCGACCGCCCCGCCGTCTACGCCCGCGTCGCGTCAGCCCTGGAGTCGCTGCCGGGCGCAAGCGTCGCAGTGCTCGCCGATGGCTTGGCGGCGCAAGGCGACGAAGCCGCCTTCAACACGTTGTTGTCAAAGAACGCGGCACGTGTCGTCTGGGCCGTCTCCGACCGGCTGTCGCTGACCGGCCTGACCGGCGCCGACAACCAGGTCGACGGCTTCGCCCTGACCGCCATCCGCGCACCGGGCGATCCGGCACCTGCACAGGTGACGGCCGGCGCGTTCGACGACAAGGGCCGCCGCATTGCCGACGCAACGCTGACCTTTGCCCCGGGCGGAACCACCGCAACCGGCACGATGGCGGTGCCGTTCGAACTGCGCAACGACTTCGCCTACATCGCGCTCGATGGCGAGCGCCAGGCCGGTGCCGTCCGCGTGCTCGATGAGAGCTCAAAACGCCGCCGCGTCGGGCTGCTGTCGCAGTCCGAGGCTGATCAGGCGCAACCGCTGCTGTCGCCGCTCTACTACATTCGCCGCGCGCTGCAGCCCTTCGCCGATCTCGTCGAGCCGTCGAGCGTCGATCTCGCCGACGCCATCCCGCAACTGCTCGACCAGAAACCGGCGATGATCGTCATGGCCGATGTCGGCACCATTCCGGAACAGGCGCGGCAGAGGCTGGTCGACTGGGTCGACAAGGGCGGCACGCTGGTGCGTTTTGCCGGTTCGCGGCTGGCCGCCGCCGGCAATGACGACGATCTGCTGCCGGTCCGGCTGCGCACCGGCGAGCGATCGCTTGGCGGCGCGCTATCATGGACGGCGCCGCAGCCGGTCACCGAATTCCCGAAAACCGGTCCCTTCGCCGACCTCGCGCCGCCCACCGAGGTCACCGTCACCAGGCAGGTGCTGGCCGAGCCGACGCCCGACATTGTCGAGCGCACCTGGGCCACGCTTGCCGACGGTACGCCGCTGGTGACCGGGATGAAGAAGGAGAAGGGCACCCTCGTACTGTTCCACGTCACCCCCGAGGCGACGTGGTCCAACCTGCCGATCTCCGGCAGCTTCGTCGAGATGCTGCGGCGCATCGTGCAATTGTCGCGCAACCAGGGCGCGGCTGTCGCCAATGCCGAGGCCGCCGCCACGTCGCTGGCACCCTATCGTATGATCGCCGCCGACGGCACGCTGGTGCCGCCGACGCCGGATGCCAGGCCGCTGGTGCCCGGCGCCGGCCCGCTGCCGGTGACGCTGGAAAACCCGCCCGGCCTCTACGGCTCGGAGACGGGAGTGTTCGCTCACAATCTGCTCGGTGGCGACAGCGCATTCACGCCGCTGGCCCGGCCTGAAATCACGGTGCCGGTCACCACCATCCAGTATGCCTTCGACGAGCAGCACAACCTCAAAGGTCCGCTTGTCACGGCCGCTCTGGTGCTGATGGTGCTCGACACGCTTGCCGTATTCTGGATGGGCGGCCTGTTGTCGCGCCGGCCGCGCCGTGCCGGCGCTGCGGCCACGGCAGCCGTCCTGCTGATTGCGCTCGGCGCTTTGATTGGCCACGCGGACGTCGCGCGCGCCGACGACGCCAAACCGGGAGATACGGAGGCGATCGGGGACATTTCAAAGACCCGGATCGCCTATGTGCTGACCGGCGAGCCGGGTGTCGATTCGATCAGCCGCGCCGGGCTCGAAGGCCTGACCCGCTTTCTTATCGAAAAAACCGCGCTCGAACCCGGAGCACCGGCCGGCGTCGACATCTCGAAGGACGAACTTTCCTTCTATCCGCTGATCTACTGGCCGATCGATCCCTCGGCCCCGATGCCCAGCGAGGCCGCCATCGCCCGCATCGACGCCTACATGCAGCAGGGCGGAACGGTCTTGTTCGACACCCGCGACCAGTTCGCCAATGGCATTGGTGCGGATTCGACCAGCCCGGCGACGGAGCGGCTGCGCGACATCCTCGGCAACCTCAACGTGCCACCGCTGGAGCCGGTGCCGTCGGACCACGTGCTGACCAAATCCTTCTATATCCTTCCGGAGTTTCCTGGCCGTTTTGCCGGCAGCCCGCTTTGGGTCGAGGCATCGCTCGAAGCCAGCAACACCGAGAACCGCCCGGTGCGCACCGGCGACGGCGTTTCTCCGATCATGATCACCGCCAATGATTTCGCCGGCGCTTGGGCCGTCGACGAGAATGGCGACCCGCTATTGCCGACGGTGCCTTCGGATCCGATGCAGCGCATCTATGCGCTGCGTGCCGGCGTCAACATTATGATGTACATGCTGACCGGCAACTACAAATCCGATCAGGTGCACGTCCCGGTGCTGCTCGAACGGCTGGGGCAATAGACCATGAACTGGTCGCTCGCCTTCGAACCGCTCATCACCTGGCCGCTGCTCGCCGTGGTTCTGGTGCCGCTGCTGCTGCTGTCCCTCGCCGGCCTTTGGTTTCGCCAGCGCGGCGCGGTCTTCCGCCTGGCAGCCCTGATTGCGCTGGCTGCGGCGCTGCTCAATCCGGTGTTCCTCGACGAAGAGCGCGAGCCGCTGAAAAGCATCGTCGCCGTCGTCGTCGATCGCAGCCAGAGCCAGGATATCGGCGACCGCACCAAGCAGACTGACGCGGCGTTGGCCGGGCTTCAGCAGCGTCTCGGCCGCTTCAAGCAGTTCGACGTCCGTGTCGTCGAAGCCGGCAAGTCCGAAGCCGCTGACGAGCGCACCGAGACGCGGTTGTTTTCCTCGCTCGAAAATGCTTTCCGCGACGTGCCGCCATCGCGCATCGGCGGCGCCATCATGATCACCGATGGCGAGGTGCATGACGCGCCGTCCGGCGCACCCGATTTCAATGCCCCGCTGCACGCGCTGATTACCGGCAACGAGCATGAAAAGGACCGTCGCATTCGCTTCGAGAATGCGCCGCGCTTCGGCCTCGTCGGCAAGCCGCTCGACATGACCTATCGCGTCATCGCCACCAACAACGAAACCGGCCCGGTCGATGTCCGCGTATCGGTCAATGGCGAGCAGGTATCGGTCGAGCACGCCAACATCGGCCAGGCGATGCCGCTGCAGGTGACCATTCCCAGCGCCGGGCGCAACATTGTCGAACTCGCCATCAACCACGAGCCGGGCGAACTCACCGACACCAACAACCGCGCCATCGCGCTGATCGACGGCATTCGCGAAAATCTGCGCGTATTGCTCGTTTCCGGCGAACCGCATGCGGGCGAGCGCACCTGGCGCAATTTGCTGAAATCCGACGCTTCGGTGGACCTCGTGCACTTCACCATCCTGCGCCCGCCGGAAAAGCAGGACGGCACGCCGATCAACGAATTGTCGCTGATCGCCTTCCCGACGCGCGAGCTGTTCGTCGAGAAGATCAAGGATTTCGACCTGATCATCTTCGACCGCTATCAGCACCGCGACGTACTGCCGATCCTCTATTACGACTATATCTCCGAATATGTCGAAAAGGGCGGCGCGCTGCTGATCGCGGCAGGCCCCGAATATGCCGGCGAAAGCTCGATCGCCCGCACGCCGCTGATGTCGGCGCTGCCGGCAATGCCGACCGGCGAGGTCATCGACAAGGCCTTCTATCCGCGCCTCACCGATACCGGCCAGCGTCATCCGGTAACGCGCGGGCTCGACGGCTCCGCGACCGAGCCGCCGCACTGGAGCCGCTGGTTCCGCACCATCGGCGTCGAGAACCCCGAGGGCGAGGTGGTGATGAAGGGCGCCGACAACCGGCCGCTGCTGCTGCTCGATCGCAAGGGCGAAGGCCGCGTCGGCATGCTTCTGTCCGACCAGGGCTGGCTGTGGGCGCGCGGCTTCGAGGGCGGCGGCCCCCATGTCCAGCTCTACCGGCGCATCGCCCACTGGCTGATGAAGGAGCCCGAACTCGAGGAAGAGCGGCTGACCGCCGACGGCCGCGGCATGGTGCTTGAAATCCGCCGCCAGACGATGAGCGACGACCCCGGCCCGGCGCAAGTCATCACGCCGTCCGGCAAGGCACTGATCGTCAGGCTCGAGAAATCCGAACCAGGCGTCTTCCTCGGCAGCGTCGAGACCAACGAAATCGGTCTCTATCAGGTCGGCAATGGCGACCTGACGGCATTGGCCCATGTCGGGCCGGTCAACGCCCCGGAATTCACCGACGTCGTCTCCACCGAGAACCGGCTGAAACCACCGGCTGAGGCAACCGGCGGCAGCGTTCGCCGGCTGGCGCCGGCCTCAGCACTTGGCACTCTCACCAGCACCGTCACGCTGCCATCCGTAGTCCCGGTCCGTTCCTCGGGCGCTGCCTCCGGCGATGACTGGATCGGCCTGCGCACCACCGACGACAGCGTACTCAAGGCCGTCTCGCGCGTGCCGCTGTTCGGCGGCTTCCTCGGCCTCGGCCTGCTGCTTCTGGCGATGGGCTCGATGTGGTACCGCGAAGGGCGGTAACGCGGTTTATCCTTCTCCCCTTGTGGGAGAAGGTGGATTGGCGCGCAGCGCCAAGACGGTTGAGGGGTGCTGGACGGAGTGCCGTCCTTGCCAAGCTGGAACACCCCTCATCCGACCGAGCTTCGCTCGGCCACCTTCTCCCACAAGAGGAGGAGGAAGAAAGCGAACCGCCCTACTCCTCCGGCTCCGTCGTGAACATCAGCGGGTAGCCCTTGGCCTTGCCGGCATCGGTTGCCCGCGCCGCCTTGGTCTCGGCGACATCCCTGGTGAAGACGGCGACAACGCAGACGCCGCGCCGGTGCGCGGTGATCATTATCCTATGCGCCTGGTCTTCGCTGAGCTTGAACTCGGACTTCAGCACCGTCACGACGAACTCGCGCGGCGTGAAATCGTCATTGACCAGGATGACCTTGTAGAGCTTCGGCCGTTCGACCTTCGGCTTCGTGCTGGTACGGGGTTTTGTCGTGATTTCAGGCATTGGACCGGCAATTGCGTACGACAGCTTTGCGGTCATTTTGACATGGGCAAAAGCGGTCGTCCATTCAACCGCGCGCGATCGGCTTCCCGGCAGGCGCAGTTCAAAGTCCGTGCCTATGTGGGAACTGCCGTCTGGCGTTCAACCGGGGGTGTGGGCCGGGCCTGGCCCTATTGTATGCACGCAACAAAAAAGACGACCGCTCCAGGCAAATCGCAACTGGAGCGGTCTTCTCATAGGGTAGAAAGATGTCGCTTGATCAGGCCTTCGGGGCTGCCTTGACCGCGTGCTTCTTGTGCTTCTTGACGGTCTTCTTGGCAGCGACCTTCTTCACGGCCTTGGCCGGCGCAGCGGTCGTCGTTGTCGTCGCAGCCGGGGTGGTGGTCGCGGCATTGGCGCTGCTGGCGCCGAGAACCGGCATCGAGACGGCCAGCGCGATGGCGAGACCGAGGGCGGAGAGGAGGGACTTTTTCATGGCTTCACTTCCTTTTTGTGCAGATCGGATTGAGTGTCACTGAACGGGATCGATCGGTGTCACTCCAAGCAGCTTCAAAGCGTTCGCGAGCATCCGGATTCCCTGTGCCTGTTTCTTGTTGGCGCAGAACCGGTTTCCCTTTCTTTGAAGTGCTTTCGCCGCGGTGACCTGCGTTGCCGCGGCATGGGTTTCGAGGGCTTCGTCAAACTGGCGGTTCAGATCGATGCAACGCTCGCTGCGGGTGGTCGCCACCTTTGCATCGGCCGCCTTTGCATTGGCCACCTTCGCATCGGCCAGTTTTGCATCGGCATGTTCGACCGCGACCGTGACGAGCGAAATGGAAAGCAACGCACCCATCAGACTGATCGAGAACCTTTGCATTGGTCTGTCCGTAATCCCGTAACGCGTGTCGCAGCCGATGACCTGACCGCCACGGCACCACTTATGCCTTTGATTTTTTTCGGCAGTTTTTCCGGATTGTAGAATTTTGTTTCTGGATTGTTTCTGGGCAGCCCGGATCGGGCCGCCGATCTCCACTGGCCAACTTATGGCCTGAATTCTATCGTCTGGCTGACAGCCGAAGCAGCGCTTGGGCGATCCACAAATGACAGGTTCCCTGTGAAATCCGACCCCCACATACTGATCGTCGACGACGACAAGGGCATTCGCGACCTGCTTCAGGAATTTTTCCAGAAGCGAGGGCTGCATACATCGGTCGCCGCCGACGGCACCGAGATGGAGACCATCCTACGCCGCGCCCAGGTCGACCTGATCGTCCTGGACGTCATGCTGCCCGGCAAGAGCGGGCTGGAGCTCTGCCGCGAGTTGCGCGCCAATTATTCGACGCCGATCATCATGCTGACCGCGGTTACCGAAACTACCGACCGCGTGGTTGGGCTGGAGATGGGCGCGGACGACTACGTACCGAAACCCTTCGATCCGCGCGAGCTGCTCGCACGTATTCGTGCCGTCTTGAGACGCCATGGCGCCGCCGAACCGCGACGCGCCGCCTCGCGGCAGATCTACCATTTCGCCGGCTGGACGATGGACTGTTCGCGCCGCCGGCTGATGGCGCCCGGCGACGTCAGGATCGAGCTGACGATGGCCGAATTCAATCTCCTGCAGACCTTCGTCAAGAGCGCGCAGCGCGTACTGAGCCGCGAGCAGCTGATCGAGCTGTCCGGCGGCGACAGCGGCTACAGCTTCGATCGCAGCGTCGACATTCTGGTCAGCCGGCTGCGGCGCAAGATGGAGGATGACCCGAAAACGCCGAAGCTGATCTTGACGGTGCGCAGCGGCGGCTACCAGTTCCTGCCTGAGACGACCGCCGAATGAGACGCATTCTGCCGCAAACGCTGCCGGTCTGGGTGCTGCTCATCGTCATCGCCGGCCTGCTGATCAGCCAGATCGCGACCCTCTACATCGTTTCGCGCGACCGTGCCGCCGCCAATGACGTCGTCGATCTCTACCGGCTGAACGACCGCGCCTTCTCGCTGGTACAGCTGATGCATGACGCCACCCCCGAACAGCGCAAGGCGACGGCCTCCGGCCTGTTCAACGCCACTTATGCGCTCACCGTTTCCAACACGCCCGCCGTTACTTCCTCGATAGCCGGCGACGACGAGCTGGCCGAACTGGAGGACATATTGGTCGGCCGGCTATCGAAGTTCGGCATCACCGACGCGCGGGTCCGCCGCGACCCGGCAACGCACGAAGCCGACGCTCCCGGCGGGACGGTCGCCGGTCCCGACATTGGCCAGGTCGAGCGCGACCTGCTGGTGCTGGCGGCCGATTTCGCCCAGAGCGACAAGCTGACCGCTTCGCTTCGCTTTGCCGACGGCCAATGGCTGAACTTCACCGAGCCGAACACGCCGGCCGGGCCGATATTGAGCTTCGATAGCCTGCCACTCTATGCCTTGATCGCCGGGCTGGTGGTGGCTTCCTCGATCTGGTCGCTGCGCCGGCTGACGGCGCCCTACCGGATGATGGAGACCGCGGTGAAGCGGATCGGCGAGGACCTGAAGAGCCCGCCGATCGCCGAGAGCGGCAGCCGCGAGGTGCGTACCGCGGCAAAGGCGGTCAATGCCATGCAGGCAAGACTGCGCGCCTACGTCGAGGACCGCGAGCATCTTGCCGCCGCACTGGCGCACGACCTGCGCACGCCGTTGACCAGGATGCGGCTGCGCCTCGAACTGCTGAGGAATTCGTCCGTGCGCGCCGCACTGGCGCACGACCTCGCCGACATTGAAGGCATCGCCAGCTCGGTCATCGACTTCGCCACTTTCGAGGTGACCGAGGAGAAGAGCGAGAGGATCGATTTCTGGTCGCTGGTAGAATCGATCGCCGACGGCTTCGACGAGGTCTCCTTCGACAATGAGGACACGCGCTCGCGCGGCCTGATCTGCGTCGCGCAGCCGGTCGCGCTACGGCGCTGTGTCACCAACCTCGTCCAGAACGCGGTGACCTATGGCAAGAGGGCGCATCTCAGCCTGCGTCAATCAGGCAAGACAATCACGCTGGCGATCCATGACGAGGGTCCGGGCATCCCGCAAGCCGAGCTCGACGCCGTGTTCGGCTCGTTCGTGCGCCTGGAACAGTCGCGCAGCCGTCAGACCGGCGGCCTCGGCCTCGGCTTGACCATCGCCCGCAACATCGCCCGTAGCGCCGGCGGCGAAGTCAGCCTGTCCAACCATCCCGATGGCGGCCTGATGACGGAGCTGCGCCTGCCGCTGGCGGTTTAGCTTGCGTATCGGGCTAAGCCGGCGTTCCTTCGCGCCCCCTCTGTTCTGCTGGACACCTCCTCCACAGGTGGGGAGATTGGCCGTCATCGCCGATTTCGCCAATTACAAACGTTGGAATGTGAGAGCCGTCCGCGAAGCCGCCGATCTCCCCCCAAGTGGGAGAGATGTCCGACAGGACAGAGGGGGGCGCGACAGAACTCGGCGTTTGGTCTTGGTTCTCTCCCCAAGGAGAAAAACTATCTTCGCAGCACCGCGCTCAACACATCCCTGACGCCGATGGCGCCGACGAAGCGCGACTGCTCGTCGAATAGCGCGACGGGTGCGGTCTGCGAGCGATGCATGGCCAGCATCACGGTCTTCAGCGAGGTGCCGGGATTGGCCCAGAATACCTGAGCCGTCTCCTCCGGCTGGGCTTCGACATCGGCGCAGGACACCCAGACCGCCGGCTTGCCGTCGCGCTCGGCCGCCGCCACCAGCCCATGCTCGTCGATCTTGAAACGCGTCGTCCTGCGCCGGTCGAGCCACACCCAGCCGTTCTCGCCATGTTCGAGGTCGCGTCGGTCGCGCATGACGTTCCACGCGGTCAGCACCGAGAGCGGGTTCACATTGGCGATGAAGTCGCGGACATAGTCGTTGGCGGGCCGCAGCACGATGTCTTCCGGCGCGCCTGTTTGCACGATGCGCCCGCCTTCCATGATGGTGATATGGGTGCCGATCTTCAGCGCCTCCTCGAGGTCGTGGCTGACGAAGATGATGGTCTTCTTCAGCTCGGCCTGGAGCTGCAGCAACTCGTCCTGCAGCTTGGTCCGGATCAGCGGATCGAGCGCCGAGAACGGCTCGTCCATGAGCAGGATCGGCGCCTCGGTGGCAAAGGCGCGCGCCAGGCCGACGCGCTGCTGCATGCCGCCGGACAGCTCATGCGCATATTTCTTCGACCACTGGTCGAGATGAACCAGCTTCAGTTGCCTGTTCACCCGCTCCTTGCGCTCGGCTTCGGGTACGCCGGCGAGCTCGAGGCCAAGGCCGACATTCTCCTCCACCGTGCGCCACGGCAGCAGGCCGAACTGCTGGAACACCATCGCCACCTGTTTCTGCCGCAGCCGCCGAAGCGTCGCCTCGTCGCAGGTGACGACGTCGACCGTGCCGTCGCCATCCTTGACCAGCACCTGGCCGCGCGAGACGACGTTCAGCCGGTTGACGGCTCTGAGCAGCGTCGATTTGCCGGAGCCGGAAAGCCCCATCAGCACCGAGATCTCGCCCTCGTTCACGGTGAGGCTGGCGCCGGCGCAGCCCAGTACGTTGCCGGTTTTTTCGAGGATCTCGGCTCGGGTGGCACCACTGTCGATCAGCGCCAGCGAGCCTGCCTGGTCGGCGCCGAAGACGATGTCGACATTCCTGAAATCGACGGCGACGGTCATTTCTTGCCTCCCACGCCGATGCGCGTCATCCGGTCGAGCACGATGGCGAGCACGACGATGGCGAGCCCTGCCTCAAGCCCGAGGTCGATCCTGCGCGAACCGAGCGCCCGGTTGATTTCCGTACCGAGGCCGCCGGCGCCGATCAGGGCGGCGAACACCACCATCGACAGCGACAGCATGATCGACTGGGTCAGCCCAGCCATGATGGTCGGCAGCGCTGAAGGCAGCTCGACCTTCCACAGCAGCTGGCGCTTGGTGGCGCCGAATGCCTCGCCCGCCTCGACGATCGATTTCGGCACCGAGGTGACGCCGAGATGGGTGAGCCGAACCGAGGTCGGGATGACGAAGATGATGGTGACGATCAGGCCGGGCGCGTTGCCGAGGCCGAACAGGGTCAGCACCGGGATCAGGTAGACGAAGGTCGGCAATGTCTGCATCAGGTCGAGCACCGGCAGCATGACGCGATACACCTTCGGCTTGTGCGCGGCCCAGATGCCGAGCGGCACGCCGATGGCCATCGACACGGCGGCGGCGGCGACCACCAGCACCAGCGTCTCCACCGTCTGCTTCCACAGGTTCTGGTTGAGGATGAACAGCAATCCGATGAATACCGCCAAAGCCAGGCCTTTCGAGCGCTGCAGGAAATAGGCGAGCAGAGCGATCAGCGCGATCAGCAGAACCGGCGGCAGCAACAGCAGCCCGTCGACGATGCCGTCGAGCAGGAAGTTGAGGCTGTTGGAAAAGGCCCTGAAGATGGTGTCGAAATTGTCGGTGAGAAAGCCGAAAAACGCCTTCCCCCATGCCCCGATGGGAATCTTGTAACTGACCAGGAATTTGGAGATCGGATCCATCTAGCCCCTCTTCTGCCGGCGCCGTCCTTCGCCGGACGGTCATCTTGTCACAGGATATGAAAAAGGGCAGCCATTTCTACCGTGGCTGCCCTTTGTCTCGTCATGCCAGATGGTCGGGTCAGCTTCCGAGCGCCGTTTTCACCGCAGCCGCCGCATCGCCGCCGTCGAAGGTGGTGACGCCGGCGATCCAGGGAGCGACCGCGTCCGGGTGCTTCTTCAGCCAGTCGGTCGCGACCGTATTGGCATCGCCGCCCTTCAGGATCGCGTCCATCATCTCGCCTTCCATGTCGAGGTTGAACTTCAGATTGGCGATGAACTTGCCGGCGTTCGGGCATTCGCTCATGTAGCCCTTGCGTACGTTGGTATGCACGGTGGCAGCACCAAAGCCGCTATCTCCCATCCCCTCGAGATAGGTGATCTTCATGGCGCCCATCACCGGATGCGGCGTCCAGCCGAGGAAGGCGATCCATTCATTGTTCTTCATCGACTGCTCGGCCTGGGTGAGCATGCCGGCCTCGGAAGATTCGACCAGTTCGAAGCCTTCAAGATTGGTCTTCGGATCCTTGATCATGTCGAGGATGATGCGGTTGCCGTCATTGCCGGCCTCGATGCCGTAGATCTTGCCGTCAAACTTGTCCTTGAACTTGCCGAGATCGGTCAGCGTCTTGACACCGGCATCGGCGACATAGGTCGGAACGACGATGCCGTAGCCGGCACCGCTGAGATTTTCGCTGACGGTCTCGACCGAGCCTTCGGCGGCATAGTCCTTGATGTCGTTGGTCATCGACGGCATCCAGTTTCCGAGGAACACGTCGAGGTCTTTGTTCTTCAGCGACGCATAGGTCACCGGCACCGAAAGCTGGATCACCTGCGGCTCGTAGCCCAGCGCCGTGAGCAGCACCGAGGCGACGCCGGTGGTCGCCTGGATGTCGGTCCAGCCGACATCGGACAGCCGCACCGTCTTGCAGCTTTCCGGATCGCCGGCGAAGGCCCCAGTCGTGGATAGAAAAGCCGCCAGGCCGAGGCCGGCGACGAATGAACTCATACGCGACATGAAAATTCTCCCATTTCAGTTCTCGGTGAAGCGAAGCGACGGTTTATCTCCGCCTTTGTTCCGTCAGCCAAACATCATTCTGCTGCGGTTTCAAGCACTAAGGCAATCACGAACAACGGCGCAGGCTGGCCGATCAGCGACACGCCCGCCGCTTTCCGGATGGAAGTCGCCTTTTCCCGGTGGAATGTAGGCGCTCCCCCTCCCCGCTTTGTTGCAACTCGGCTTAAAAGGACGGTATGGCCAAGCTGTACTTCCATTATGCGACGATGAATGCCGGCAAGACGACGATGCTGTTGCAGGCCTCGTACAATTACCGCGAGCGCGGCATGACGACGATGCTGTTCATCGCCGGCCACTACCGCAAGGGCGATACCGGGCTGATCTCGTCGCGCATCGGCCTGGAGACGGAAGCCGAGATGTTCCGCGACGGCGACGACCTGTTCGCCCGGGTCGCCGAGCATCACGACCACGCCACGGTCCATTGCGTCTTCATCGATGAGGCGCAGTTCCTCGAAGAGGAGCAAGTCTGGCAACTCGCCCGCATCGCCGACCGGCTGAACATCCCGGTCATGTGCTACGGCCTGCGCACCGATTTCCAGGGCAAGCTGTTTTCCGGATCGCGCACCCTGCTGGCAATCGCCGACGACCTGCGCGAGGTGCGCACCATCTGCCGTTGCGGCCGCAAGGCGACGATGGTGGTGCGCCTCGGCGCCGACGGCAAGGTGGCGAAACAGGGCGAACAGGTGGCGATCGGCAAGGATGTCTATGTCTCGCTCTGCCGCCGCCATTGGGAAGAGGAAATGGGCCGCGCCGTGCCCGACGATTTCATCGGCTTCACCAGAACCTGACCAGCGCTATTGCCTTCATCCGACCTCCCGGCCGACATTCGTTCGCCAATCGCGCCATCGTGCGGCGCTTGTTTAAGGCCTGCTTGCTATTTCAGAACCTCACAGCCAGAGCCGTCGGGGAGTTCCCATGCTTCGAGCCATCTCATCTGCAACTGCTTTCCTCATCGCCGGCGCTCTTGCCGCGCATGCCGACGGCGATGCCGCTCTCGGCAAGAAAGTCTTCAACAGATGCATGGCCTGTCATGAGGCCACGAGCGACCACGACAAGGTCGGCCCGCATCTGCTGGGTGTCGTCGGCCGCACCGCCGGCACCGCGGACAGTTATCTCAGCCGCTACTCGCAGGGGATGAAGGCCGCCGGCCTGGTCTGGGACGAAGCAAACCTCGCCGAATACCTGCGCGCGCCGCGGCAGAAGGTCCCCGGCAACAAAATGGCCTTCTCCGGCCTGACCAGCGACGACGACATCGCCAATGTCATCGCCTACCTCAAGGCCGATCCCAAGCCCTGAGCGTCGCTCCCGACCTAAAGTCCAGCCGCGGTTGAAGCGGTGTCTGATTGGACGGCAGTTACACCGTAATCATTGCCTGACTATCCTGCGGTCGGCCTCCTGAAATTCTTTTGTTTTCCTGTAATCCCATGTCTTCCGTCTTTCATTCGCCAAACCCGGCACATATATTCGCGGCGGTTTGCGAAACGAAACCGATGCCGAAGCGGGAGGCCCCAATGGCGACATTGCAGAATTTCGACGCCGAGATTGCCAAGACCAAGCAGGTCGTTGAGGACATGCGCACCAAGATCGAGCAGTCCGGTACTGTGCTCGACACGCTCGCCACCGCCGACAAGAAGATCGGCGACGCCAATTTCGACATCGAGAATGCCCGCATCGAGGACGTGCTGAAGCAGCAGAAGGTGATGGAAGGCAATATCGCCGACCTGATTATCGGCCTCGAGGACGCCACCAACGTCTTCGGCGCCGAATTCGAGAGCATGAAGAACTACACCGGCTGGGAAAATTTCGTCGGTGTCTTCTCCAGCCAGCGCAAGCAGCGCCTGCGCACCGACCGCGTCCGCAACATGTCGCTGGCCGGCAATCTGCAGGAGCTGCTGGCGAAATCCGACACCATCGTCGGCATCCTCAAGGCGCAGAAGCAGGTTCTCGACACGCGCTACAAGACCTCCGAGGCCAGCCTGTCGCAGGTGATCGAGCGCCGCAAGACCACCATGTCCAATCTCGAGACCGTGCAGAAACGCATCGAAGAACTCAACCCGATGCTGCTCGACATCGAGAACAAGATCGCCGCCTCGACCAGCCAGAAGGAGCGCACGCAGCTTGAAGGCGAACGCTCGAAACTGGCCACGGAATACAACGAAAAGCAGGCCAAGGAGCAGGAATTGCTGGCCGAAAGCCAGACGCTGGAGCGCTACACCTCGATGTTCCAGACCTTCGTTGATTCGCTCAACAACCAGATCGCGGCGCAATCGACGCTGATCAACAAGCTGACCATCGATACCGAGCAGCGCATCGTGCTGTACAAGGCGCTGGAAGATTCGCTGAAGACCGCCGCCCAACAGGATGTCGCCCACAAGATCAACACGCTGGGCAGCCAGGTCGACAACACCGCCGAAGAGACCATGGCCGGCATTGGTGCCGCCTCGCAAAAGCACATCGGCGATCTGCTTGAAATGCACGAGAAAAACATGGTCGCCACCGCCGACATCCAGCGCCGCAAGAAGCTTGCCGACGATGCCTTCGCCCGCCGCTTCGACGATGTGATGAAGAAGCACAATTCGGCAAATTACGTGCAGTCGTAATTGCTGCACGTGCACTGCTCCCAAGGGCTGGCAGCATGACCCCCGAAAACGAAGCTGCGGCGCGTTATTTCTCGGCGATCGCGGCGGCACTTGGCGGCCTCGAAGTGTTCATGCGCGACGATCGCTCGCCGCTCTACCGGCACGGCATCGTTGCCAAGGTCGTCGCCGAATATATTGCGCGGCTCGACAAGTCGTTCTCGTGCTGGCGCAACCGGCTGGGCTTCACAGAGACGTTCCGCATCTCGCGCGCCGAGAGCGGTTTTCCGGTCTTCCAGAACCTGCTCGAACTGGAAAACGACCGTCTCCAGGCTGACGGCCGTCTCGCCGTCATCCCTTCGGCCAGCGAGCTGCGCGAGGAAATGGCCGACTTCATCCTGCGTCACAAGGAATTCCCCGAAGCGCTGCAGAAGTCGATGGCCGAGCGGCTTTACCTCGAGGATGTCAAGAGCGAGACCACCTTCGGCCCGTTCACGCTGGCGCAGACGGTCAAGGTGTCGGTCAATCCGAAGACGCTGCGGCCCTATTATCTGGTTCACTGGGCCTGCTTCGACGGCAGCGCCAACCTGCCGCTTGTGTATATGGTGACGGTTGAGGATTCCTCGGACGACATGATCCGGCAGCTTGTCGACTCCGGTGGCAAACTTAATGAGAGGGTCGACATTCCGCTGCCGGTCGACGGCTTGCTCAATCCCGAGCTTGCCCATCGTTTCGACGATTTCACCGAGAAGAATTCCGCCTACGCGCTGTCGCCGGCGACCATCGCGGTCAACCTCGACAAGGATTTCGAGCCGCTGCATCCCAAGCAGCTGCGTCGCGTCGTGCTCGGCCCGTTCTATTCTGCAGGGATTACCGACAACAATTCGACGGTGAGCGAAGTGCTGGCCAAGGTGCGCAAGCCGGAAAACGCCTGGCTGCTGACCTGGACCATCCAGGAGGTCTTTTCCAAGGCCGAAAAGCCAGGCCGCAAGGGGCTGTTTTCGAGCGAAAAGACGACACAGGAATTCTTCATCAATACCGACGATCTCGAGGCCGCGCGGCAAGGCGTGTCGAGCTACGAGAACCATGCGCTGATTCCGCACGAGGCCTATCAGGCGCTCTATGCCGCCGGCGAGGCGCAGAAGATCTTTTCGGGCTACAAGGTCCACATCCTGTCCAAAGGGCAGGTCATCAGCGACGTCTGACCGTCAAATCGCGGAGCATCCTCCATGGACACCGGCCTGACCACTATCCCGGAAGCGGCAATTGAAAAGCACCGTGCCACTGCGCAAAGTTTCATCACTCGCATCGTCGTGCTGGAGGACCCATCGCGCGAGTCCGGCACCGCGCTTGCCGGCACCAACCGCCGCTTCGTCTCTACCGTCTCGGTCGGCTCGGTGCGCCGCACGCGCGAGGTCGAGCTCTCCAAAACCGTCGCCGCCGTCCATTCCGACGACCAGTTGCTGACCATCCCGCAGCACACGCTGTTGTTTCGCGCCCGGCGCGGCACAGCGATAGCGCTGGCCATATCGGATGTCTTCGCCGAGGGCTCGGACCTCGAAAGTCTGCAGGCGAAAAACGCCCGCTCGCCGCTCGAAGGCGATGAAGCTGCCACCTTCAAGAAGCTGCTGTCGGCCTCTGCCTACATCTCCGCCTTCAGCCTTGCCTCCTATTTGTTCCAGCTGATCGACAGCGACGGCGAGGCGCCGAACGACACGCCCGAGCCGGACTTTCTGTTCGACACGCCACAGGATGCGGTGAAGTCGATCGTGGCCGGGCTCGACAGGGCGATAGCAGGTTCGAAGGACGATGCCGACCTGATGACCCGGGCCCGCGCCTTTGCCCGCGTCGCCATCGACGGGCTGTTGGCGCGAAAGGGCCGCTTCGACGGCATCGGTCCGTTCGAGAACGCGCATATCCGCATCGACGTCGACGATTTTACCCTTGACGGCTTCGACGTCGCGCCGGGTAAGCGGGCAAAGCCGCTGGTGATGACCTTCAAAAAACCGGAAGAGGTCGTCGGCAACCACATCGCCAAATACCAGTCGGTCAAGCTTGCCAAGATGCTGATGGCCTACGATTTCGAGCGTGAGCTGAACCCATTCGTCGAACTCGGCGGCTTCCTGTTCACCTTTATCGGCGATGGCGCGCCCGGCACCGGCAAGACAACCTTGATCCAGATGATCGCTGGTCTTCTCAATGGTTATTGCCAGGTCGCCGGCTATCCCTTCGCCTACGAGAATTTCGGCGTCGACCAGATCTCCTCCTACCAGGGCAAGTCGGGCCAGAACTGCCGCCAGTTCATCAACAATGTGCTGAACCCGCGCGTCATCGGCTTTGGCACCATCGACGATATCGACCAGGTGGCGGCACGCCGGTCCGACGACCGCGCCTCGGCCGGCCAGCAGGAAATCACCGGCGTCCTGATGGACGCCTTTGGAGGTGCGGCGACCGTGGTGCGCGGCAACTGCTCGTTCGGCATGTTCTCCAACTATCCCGAAAACGTCGACGACGCGCTACGCCAGCGCGCCGGCGCGCGCTGGCTGGTCGATGGCCCGCAGAGCCGCGACGACTACATCGACATCTTCGTTCTGCTCGCCGGCAAGAACCACAAGATCCCGCTCGGCGACCACAAGCTCTATGCGGCGCAAGAGATCCAGCGCGCGGTGATGGAGGCCTATGAGGAACATGAAAAGCCGCAGGAAGACGGGCTGATGAAGGTCTATGAGCGCTACATGAAGGAAAACGGCGCGCCGAAGACGATGGCTGACATCGGCACCTATCTGCACTTGATCAAGGATGCCGAGCCGCGCTTTACCGGCCGCGCCATCAAGAACGTTACCGATGCCATCAAGATGCGCGCCATGGACATCGAATTGCCGGACGAGTGGTTCGAAAAGCCGGAAGCCTTCATGCACAAGGGTTACGACGACAAGAAAGCGATGATCGAGGAGCTGCGCGGGCCATTCTCGATGGACATGGTCATGCAGGAGATCAACCGCTATGCGGATTCCGAATTCCGCTATTCCGACAAGTCCGATGATGCGGCGGTGACCAAGATGATCCGCGACACCCGTCTGCGGGAGCGTGCCGTCCGCGAGATCGAGGGGTTGAAGAAAAAGGGGCTGTGGAATGCGTGAGATGCGCCGACGCCACCTTTGTAACTTGTTTCTTGCCGACTCTGCTATGAAGGCAGTGCGGTGGCGGACGGGAGACCGGAGCATCTTTGGGTGATCGAGCCCGTGGGAGAGCAAGGGTCTTCGTCCGCCGTTCCATCGAACCCGAACAGTCGCCTGGGCCGCAAGCGAAGCCCGATTAGGCAAGGATGGGACAGGATGGAAATCATTGTTGGCATCGACGTTTCCAAGGATCGGCTCGACGTGCATGTTTTGCCGTCGGGCGAGGCGTTCTCGGTGGAGAATGACCACGCCGGGGTGGAGGATCTGGTTCGGCGGCTGGCAGCCCTTTCGCCGGCCGTTGTCGGATTGGAGTCGACAGGCAGCTTCGAGAGACTGGCGGTCGCCGCCTTGGCAGGCGCCGGCCTGGCGATTGTCGTGGTCAATCCGGCGCAGGTGCGCGCCTATGCCAATGCACTCGGCAAGCGGGCCAAGACCGACCCGATCGATGCCGCCGTCATCGCCGCTTTCATCGCTGCGACCAGGCCGCAATTGCGGCCATTGCGCGACGCCGAAACCGAGGCCCTGGCCGAGCTCGTCGCCCGCCGGCGTCAGATCGTGCAGATGATCGTGGCGGAGGAGAACCGTGCTCGCACGGTCATCGCGAAACAGGCGCAAAAGAGCATCCACCGGCTGCTCGTCGCGCTTCGGCGTGAGCTGGCAAGCCTCGATGCGGGCATGGACGATCATATCCGCAAGTCCCCAGTCTGGCGGGTCAACGAAAAGCTGCTTTCCTCCGTGCCGGGTGTCGGTCCTGTCGTTGCCCGCAGCCTGATCGCCGAAATGCCGGAACTGGGCAGCCTCGACCGCCGCCAGATCGCCGCGCTCGCCGGCCTTGCGCCATGGACGAGGCAGTCCGGAAAATGGCGTGGCAAGAGCTTCATTGGCGGTGGCAGGAGCCACGTGCGCGCCGCCCTCTTCATGGCCGCCCTCGTCGCCATCAGGCACAACCCCGTGCTCAAGGCTTTCCGCGACCGCCTGGTCGAGGCCGGCAAGCCGAAGATCGTCGCCGTCGTCGCCACAATGCGCAAGCTTCTCACCATTCTCAACGCTATCGTCCGGGACCAAAAACCGTGGCAAACAGCTTGACAGCCAAGACAGTCGCTCTCCCCTTGTGGGAGAAGGTGGCGTCGAAGGCGACGGATGAGGGGTATTCGTCAAGCTGGAACACCCCTCATCCGACCGAGCTTCGCTCGGCCACCTTCTCCCACAAGGGGAGAAGGAGCGTTCGCGCCCCTCATCCGCCCTTCGGGCACCGTCTCCCCGTGAACGCGGAGAAGGAATAATGGCCAAGAAACCCGATCTGTTGCGCGACAACGAGCTGATCTACGGCCGGCTGCTGACGATCGACGAGCCGCATCTGATCCAGCGCTACAACAAGGCGATGGTCGCGTTCGGCTTGAAGCCGACCAAGCTGAAAAGCTTCGAGATCGACCGCACTGGCTTCTCGCCGCAGGTCGCCGAGGAATGCGGCGACTACAGCTACCTCGATCCGAACGAGGTCAACCGCCGCTTCATTATCCTGACGCCGTCGCAGATCGACCTGCCGGTGGTGCACACGGCGTTCTCCAACACCTCGCTGCTGATGTACGAGTTCATGTCCAAGAATCAGCGCGCCATCGATGCGCTGACGATCAAGGACGTCATCTACGGCGAGATCGAGGATTCGGTCCCCAAGGTCGACGACATCGAGGACCTGCTGTCGATCAACCAGGTCGAGTTCAAGGTGCTGTCGGCCGAGGATGTGCTCGGCAAGGCCGCCGAGCTCGGCAAGCTGGTCGACCGGCTGAAGCAGGAGCCGGATGCCTGGCGCGACAACGCCATGCTGGCCCACATGGTCGAGCTGGCGAAGATCTGCGGCGACATCCGCGAGAATGCGCTGGTGCCGGACCAGGTGATCTTCCGTCACAATGCCTATTGGACCAGCCATTTCGGCGGGCTCTATGTGTTCGTCGATCCCGACGTGACGACGGTGATCAGCGACCCCGCAGCGCCCGGTTTCCGCCGCTCGCGGCCGTGGCAGGTGAGTTACCTTTCGATCCACGATGCCGACAAGGTGTTCAAGTTCCTCGCCTCGACCGGCCGCATCGAGCTGCCGCGCGCCTCATGGATCGAAACCTCCGGTTATCTCGAGCATCGCGCCGAAATGGTGGTGCGCGCGCTGATCCGCGACGCCGATCCCGACCGCAATCTGACCGACGTCGACAAGGTCTGGCTGCAGACCTGGATCCACGGCCATACCGATCTGATCACCAGGGACGGCAATTTTCCCTTCCTCAACGCCGCCAAGCGCGAGATCGCCCAGCTCGGCCATCTCAAGATCGAGGACGTGTTCCCGCAGCAGCGCTTCCTGGTCATCCGCGCCAAGCCGGACCATCCCGACGCCTGGCTGACCAACCAGCTGATCTCGGACTTCGTGCCGCAGGACTTCGTTTCGCGTTACGTCTTCAACAAGCCGGGCTTCTACAGGGACTATGAGGGCTTCAGCGACGCCTGGCGATCGCATGTTGTGGACGTTCTGAAAACCACATATCTGAAGGACAAGGTGGCGTTTCGCACACGCCTCTACGGCTTGACTGACTGAGGGGTGACATCGCCATGCTTGATCCGATCGTGAGTTTCTTCACCCGGATTTTCCAGTGGATTGGCCGCGGCATCGGCCTGCTCATCGGCGCGATCCTGTGGCCGTTCCTGTGGGCGGGGCGCTGGTACACGCAACGCGGCTGGATCCTGAAGGCGGTGCTCGGCCTGGCTGTGCTCGTGCTGATCGGTCTCTATGTCAACTTCTTCTACGCCACCCAGTGGTGGAACAATTTCGACCCGAATTACGTCGACAAATACACGTTCGAAAAACGCAACAGCTCCGCCGGTGAACAGGTTTCCGCCGGCGCCGGCACCGACACGGCCAAGACCTGCGGAAATTCAGCCATTGCCCAGGTTGCGGCCGACCTGACCGACTTCAACGTCAACCAGAATGCCTGGGTGTCGTCGATGATTCTTTACAAGCTCGGCCTGTTCGGCATCGACTGGGATCACACGCCGTTCATGGACAACAAGGCTTCGTTCCAGCGCGGCATCAACCAGGCGGTGCGGCGCACGGCGACCGAGCTTGCCGATAATCTCGGCCGCGTCCGCACCACCTCGCAGATCGACGCCGACCTGCAGGATGCCCGCGGCAATCTGCAGTTCGACGAGGAAACCTGGTATTTCGGCTTGAACCCGTTCGGCCCCAAGACGCCGACGCCGAGCTACTATCGTGACGCGGTGCGCAAGCTGCGTTCCTTCAACGCCCGCCTCGCAGCCTGCCAGGCGACGTTCGATGCCCGCGCTGACAATCTCAAGCAGTATATCGACCGCATCTCGTCCGACATCGGTTCGACCTCGGCGATCCTCAAGGAGCGTGCCGAAAACCACAATAATGGCTGGTTCGACACTCGCGCCGACGACCGCTTCTGGTTCGCCTATGGCCAGCTCTATGCCTATTACGGGCTGATGAAGGGCGCACAGGCCGACTTCGAGGACGTCATCAAGGAAAAGCACCTGCAGAACCTGTGGGATACGATGGACGCGCAGTTCGTCTCGGCGCTGCGCATCCAGCCCTTCATCATCGCCAATGGCCGCGAGGACGGCTGGCTGTTGCCGACACATCTGACGACGATGGGTTTTTACATACTCAGGGTGCGCTCGAACATGGTCGAGATCAGCAACGTGCTGACGCAGTAGCGGATCGTCCCGCACAGCCGGCGCTGGTGAATTTGCGCCGTTGCTTCTGTCGCTTTTCGCGTATTACGCGGCTGTTTTGAGACGGCGGAACCGCGCCTGCTCTGGCTTCTATACGGCGCGGCAACCGGCGCGAAAAGAACCTGTAGCAGGGCAGCCGGCCGCAGAGGTATTTTCTTCGCAGGAAACATAGTTGCATGAAAGTTGACGCCGCGGCAGCGACAGGGGTAGAACATGCCCGCGCCTGCAATGCCGGGCTATTCGTGCGACCACACTAGTCAAATCCGTCCAATTCAGAGGGAAGTCGTCCATGGCCGAAGTGAAGTCCGACATCGAGATCGCGCGCGGCGCCAGGAAGAAGCAGATCCAGGAGATCGGCCAGAAGATCGGCATTCCGAGCGAACATCTTCTGCCCTACGGCCACGACAAGGCGAAGATCTCGGCCGAGTTCATCAGGTCGGTGAAGGGCAACAAGGATGGCAAGCTGATCCTCGTCACCGCCATCAACCCGACACCGGCCGGCGAAGGCAAGACGACGACGACGGTGGGCTTGGGCGATGGCCTCAACCGCCTCGGCAAGAAGGCCATCGTCTGCATCCGTGAGGCTTCACTCGGACCGAATTTCGGCGTCAAGGGCGGTGCCGCCGGCGGTGGCTACGCGCAGGTTGTGCCGATGGAGGACATGAACCTCCACTTCACCGGCGATTTCCACGCCATCACCACCGCCCATAATCTGCTGTCGGCGCTGATCGACAACCACATCTACTGGGGCAACGAGCTCGGCATCGACACCCGCCGTGTCGTCTGGCGCCGCGTCATGGACATGAACGACCGGTCGCTGCGCGAGATCATCTGTTCGCTCGGCGGCGTCGCCAACGGTTTCCCGCGCGAGGCCGGTTTCGACATCACAGTCGCCTCGGAAGTCATGGCCATCCTGTGCCTGTCGACCGACCTGAAGGACCTGGAAAAGCGCCTCGGCGACATCATCGTCGCCTATCGTCGCGACAAGTCGGCCGTCTATGCCCGCGACCTCAAGGCCGACGGTGCGATGGCCGTACTCTTGAAGGACGCCATGCAGCCCAATCTCGTGCAGACGCTGGAGAACAACCCGGCCTTCGTGCATGGCGGCCCCTTCGCCAACATCGCGCATGGCTGTAACTCCGTCGTTGCCACGACGACGGCGCTGAAGCTTGCCGACTACGTCGTCACCGAAGCCGGTTTCGGCGCCGATCTCGGTGCCGAAAAGTTCTTCGACATCAAATGCCGCAAGGCCGGCCTGAGGCCCGCCGCGGCGGTCATCGTCGCCACGGTTCGCGCCATGAAGATGAACGGCGGCGTCAAGAAGGAGGACCTCGGCAAGGAGAACGTCGAGGCGGTCAAGAAGGGCTGCGCCAATCTCGGCCGCCACATCGAGAACATCCGTCAGTTCGGTGTGCCGGCTGTGGTCGCCATCAACCATTTCTACTCCGACACAGAGGCCGAGATCCAGGCGATGAAGGACTACGTTGCCTCGATGGGCGAAGAGGCGATCCTGTGCAAGCACTGGGCTCAGGGATCGGCCGGCATCGAGGAACTGGCCAAAAGAGTCGTGGCATTGGCCGAATCCGGCGCGTCGCAATTTGCCCCGCTCTATCCCGACGCCATGCCGCTGTTCGAGAAGATCAACACCATCGTCCAGCGCATCTATCGCGGTTCCGAAGCGATCGCCGACAAATCGGTGCGCGACCAGCTCCACGCCTGGGAGCACGCCGGCTACGGTCATTTGCCGGTCTGCATGGCCAAGACGCAATATTCCTTCTCCACCGATCCGAATCTGCGCGGCGCGCCGACCGGCCACACCGTGCCGGTGCGCGAGGTCAGGCTGTCTGCCGGCGCCGGCTTCGTCGTCATCATCTGCGGCGAGGTGATGACCATGCCCGGCCTGCCCAAAGCGCCATCCTCGGAAAAGATTTTCCTGAACGAAATGGGCCAGATCGAAGGCCTGTTTTAGGGATAATCAACGCTTGAACGGCAAAGGGCGCCGCAACGCTGCGGCGCCCTTTTGGCGACTTCGCGACGAGCTCGTCCCTAAGCCGCGCTTCGCGCCAGCGCGCGCTGGTTGGAGGCATAGGGTGTGTCGTGCTGGGGTACCACGCCGGTCTTCAGACAATCGATCCACTCGGCGGTTTTGAGAACGGCCGCGAAGCGCGACTGCAATACGATCGTCACGACGCGATGGATTTCCTCCCCCGAAGCGTAGCCGGCGCTGTTGGCGTACGGCAACGACCCCGTTGCGTCCGACAGGAACTCCACCTCGAAGCCCATATGCACGGCGTGGATGACCGTCGACAGGTCGCAATTGTGCGTCATGTAGCCGATGACCGTGATCGTATCGATAGAGTTGGCGCGTAGCCACTCCTCGAGGTCCGTGCCGGTGAAGGCGCTGGGCAAGTTCTTTTCGATGTAGTGGTCGCGGTCTCGCCTGGCGATTTCCGGGTGCAACTCGGCGCCATGGCTGCCCTTGGCGAAGACTGGTGAGGTTTCCGGCGCCAACTGTTTGATGACCACAACCTTGACGCCTGCCTCGGTGGCCGCATCCATCGCTCGCGCCACATTGACGACGCTGTCGCGGAACGGCGGATGCTGGATGGCGAGGTTGCCGCCGTCATAGTCGTTTTGAACATCGATGACGATGAGGGCGCGGCGTGGAGCTTTGCCTTTGGCTGGTTGCGACATGGGGTTTTCCTTTCCCGTTGGACATTGACGGGTGGACGATAAGCTCGGCACCGGATTGCAAAAAGTGTCCCGATTGACATTATTCGAAAGAATTGGGACAATTGGCCTCACCCGTTGCCGGAGCTCCCATGACCGATCCTGCCGTTGCCGCCATCGCCTTCGATGGCATCAGCCCGTTTCATCTCTCCGTGCCGTGTCTCGTGTTCGGCGCGGATCGCACGGAGCTCGGCCTGCCGCGCTTCGACTTCCGGGTCTGCGCGATTGAGGACGGGCCGATCCGCACCGATGCCGGGCTGACCATCAGCGTCCCGCACGGGCTTTCCGCGCTCAATGACGCCGACATCGTCATCGTGCCAAGCTGGAAGGATCTCGGGAGCTCGCCTCCAGCCGCATTGATCGACGCGTTGCTTGGCGCGCACGAGCGCGGCGCGCTGATCGTCGGACTGTGCTTGGGAACGTTCGCTATTGCGGCGACCGGACTGCTTTCGGGGCGGCGAGCGGCGACGCACTGGGCCTACGCGGATCAGCTGCAGGAACTCTATCCCGACATTCTCGTCGAACCGGAAGTGCTCTACATCGACAATGGCGATGTCGTGACATCCGCCGGCGTCGCCGCCGGGCTCGACTGCTGCCTGCACGTCGTACGGGCTCGTTACGGCGCCGAGGCGGCACTTCGCCTTGCCCGGCAGATCGTGCTTTCTCCGCATAGGCAGGGCGGGCAGGCGCAATTCATCGAACGTCCCATCGCCAGGACCGGCAATGCGGACCGCTTTACCCAGGCTCTCGAAACGGTGCGCAAAACCCTGGGTGATCCGCACAGTCTGGACAGCGTTGCTGGTCTCGCTGGCCTCACCCGCCGGACGTTCACGCGCCGTTTCCAGAAAACGATCGGCACCAGTTTCGGCGACTGGCTGACCGACCAGCGCGTCCAGCTGGCGCAGCGGCTGCTGGAAGCAACGGAAAAATCGATGGACACGGTTGCCTTCGAGGCCGGCTTCGGCAGCGCTACCTCGCTGCGCCAGCACTTCGCAGCGCGCCTCAGAACCTCGCCGGCGCAGTACCGGCGCGAATTCTCGAGGAGTGCTCAGGAGGAGCGCGTGGCGCACATGCCGAGGTGAAATTCGGCTCGCGCTCGATTCCAGGGCAATCGCTTCAGGCCGACGTTGGACTGCCACCTGGCCCGAGTCGGCTATCTTTTCTCTCGAAGCGATTGCCCTGCTCTCGATCCTGTGGTGCTTGAAAGGCTCTGCGTCATCTGTCATATACTAAAGCGACAGATGACGCGAAGAGGCTCGCCGTGGCGATGGCATTGGAAAAGGCTGCGCCAACAGCAAAAAACAATGAACTTCAGAAGGTGGCGAAATTGCTAGGCGGCAGCCGCATTCTGGCAAGGCGCCTCAGCAGCGCTTTGGATGCCCACGAGTTGCTTCTGCACGGCCTGCCGGCTTCAGCGCTGGACCATCTTATCGGGCAACTCGTCTTCATCCAGAAGACCGATTCGCTGGAGAAGGCCATCGGCATGAGCCTGCGCACCTACCAGCGCCGCAAGGATGCTCCGTCCAAGCCTCTCAGTCAGGACCAGAGCGGACGAACCTGGAAGTTCGCGGAGATCCTGTCGAAAGCGACCGACGTGTTCGGTTCGCAGGCGGAGGCAGAGCAATGGCTGGAGCGGCCGGCGATTGGGCTCGACCAGCGTCGTCCAATCGACCTTCTGGCGACGCCGGCGGGGATCGAGCTTGTAGAAGACTACCTGGAACGGCTTGAATATGGCGTTTATGCATGACGCCGCTGCCGGCGGCGCTTGGTGGCTCCGACCTCATCGGATGGCGCCTCGATCAAGTCGCGTTTGCATCTACATGGGATAGTGGCGAGGGCGCATACAGGGTGGGCGGACGCTGGAACAGCAAGGGCGTGCGCGCCGTCTACTGCTCGATCGATCCGTCGACTGCGATCCTCGAGGTTGCGGTTCATAAGGGCTTCAGGGCGCTCGACACGATAGCGCATGTCATGACGGCAGCGATCGTCAGCGATGTCGCGGATGTGCATATCGTCGACCCCGCCGCCGTGCCCAACCCCAACTGGTTGCGCCCGGGCATTCCGAGCTCCGGGCAACAGGCGTTTGGCGACGATCTTCTGCAACGGCACCGGTTCGTGGTGATTCCTAGCGCGGTATCGCAGCGTAGCTGGAACCTGATCTTCGACGCGAGCCTCGCCAGAGGGGCATACGCCATGAAGACCCAGGAGGCGTTTGCACTCGACACACGGTTGCATCCACCTCCGGCCAAGTGACACAGCCGCCCATGGCCATCAGAACGAGGACGTGACCGGCGACAGAAGCACGGTGCTCAGCTGTTGCTGATTATCCGTGCCGGATTGCCAACCACCGTGGTGTTCGCCGCCACGTCGCGCGTCACCACAGCACCGGCGCCGACGATGGCGCCATCGCCGATCCTGACCCCGCCGAGGATGATGGCACTGCCGCCGATCCAGGCATTGTCGCCGATCTCGACCGGCTTGGCGATCTCCAGCCCTGCCCGTCGCCCGGCAGCCTCCTTGTGGTGCTCGGCGCAATAGATCTGCACATTCGGGCCGAGCAGCGTTCCCTTACCGATGCGCACTGGCGCCGTATCGAGAATGATGCAGCCGGCATTGAGAAAAACGCGGTCGCCGAGAAAGATGTTGAAGCCATAAGCGCAGTGGAACTGCGCCTCGATCCGGGCGCCCTCGCCCGCAGCGCCGAGCAGCGTCCGCAATCCAGGCCCGATGTCGCGACGCTGCCGGGGCGGCAGGCTGTTGTGCTCAAACACCGCGTCCCGCGCCGTGATGCGCAACGCCTCCAGTTCCGGATCAAGGCAGCAATACCACTCGCCCGCCGCCATTTTCATGCGTTCGCTTCCGGCCAAGGCTGCAACTCCAGTTTCAACTTTGCCAAAGCACAAGTGGTGAAAATACGGAAGCGCCGGCGGCGACACCACCTCTGGTCAAATACCGGACCTATGGTAGCCTGCCCTCTCGGATATGTCCCAAGCCGGCCATCGAGGGATCAATCATGCTGTACATTCTTGCCCTCCTGATTGGCATCGTTGCCGGGCTTCGCGCCATGACCGCGCCCGCCGCGGTCGCCTGGGGCGCCTGGCTTGGCTGGTTGCCGGTCGCCGGCACCTGGGCGAGCTTCATGGCCCACTGGATCGCCGTCGGCATCTTCACCATCCTGGCCATCGCCGAACTGGTCACTGACCAGCTGCCCTCGGCGCCGAGCCGCAAGGTGCCGCAGCAATTCGGCACGCGCATCGTCTTGGGCGCTTTCACCGGCGCGGTGATCGGCGCCACCGGTGGCGCCATCATCGGCGGCCTGATCGCCGGCGCCATCGGCGCGGTGATCGGCACGCTGGGCGGTGCCGAGGCGCGCAAGCGCCTCGCCACCGCCTTCGGCAAGGACCCGCCCGCCGCCTTCATCGAGGACGCGGTGGCGATCGTCGGCGGGCTTCTGATCGTGGCGGCAGCATGACGGCAAAGACATTCGACGCCATCATCGTCGGTGCCGGGCAGGCCGGCCCACCGCTCGCCGGCAGGCTGAATGCGGCCGGCATGAGCGTGGCGCTGATCGAGCGAAAGCTGGTCGGCGGCACTTGCGTCAACACCGGCTGCACGCCGACCAAAACGATGGTGGCAAGCGCCTATGCCGCGCATCTCGCCCGCTCCGCCGCGGATTACGGGGTGACGCTATCCGGTCCCGTCGGCGTAAACTACAAGGCGATCAAGGCGCGCAAGGACAAGGTCTCCAACGACGCCCGCGGCAATCTCGAAGACTGGATTGCCGGCATGGACAAATGCACGCTCTATCGCGGCCATGCGCGCTTCGTAAGCGCCAACACGGTGCGCGTCGGCGACGATCTGCTGAGCGCCGAAAAGATATTCCTCAACACCGGCGGGCGCGCCTCGGTGCCCGACCTGCCCGGCATCGACGGCATCTCTTACCTGACCAATTCCTCGATGATGGATCTCGACGTGCTGCCGCGCCATCTCATCGTCGTCGGCGGCAGCTATGTCTCGCTCGAATTCGCGCAGATGTTCCGCCGCTTCGGTTCCGAAGTCACGGTCATCGAAAAAAGCCCGCGTCTGATCGGTCGCGAGGACGAGGATGTCTCGGACGCCATTTTGTCGATCCTCGAAAACGAAGCCATTGCCGTCCATCTCGGCGCCGACGACATCCGCTTCGCCAGGCGAGGCCACGAAATCGCCGTGACCTTCTCGCCAGGCAAGGCGGCTGCGGTCGGCTCGCATGTGCTGCTGGCGCTCGGCCGCACGCCAAACACCGACGATCTCGGCCTCGACAAAGCCGGCGTCGAGGTCGACAAACGCGGCTTCATCGTCGTCGACGACCAGTTGCGCACCAGCGTGCCCGGCATCTGGGCGATGGGCGACTGCAACGGCAAGGGCGCCTTCACCCACACCTCGTACAACGATTACGAGATCGTCGCCGCCAACCTGCTCGACAACGATCCGCGCAAGGTCAGCGACCGCATCGAGGCCTATGCGCTCTATATCGACCCACCACTCGGCCGCTGCGGCATGACCGAAGCCGCGGTAAGGAAATCCGGCCGCCGCGCCCTGGTCGGCCAGCGGCCAATGACCCGCGTCAGCCGTGCAGTCGAAAAAGGTGAGACGCAAGGCTTCATGAAGATCCTTGTCGATGCCGACACCAAGGAGATCCTCGGCTGTTCGGTGCTCGGCCCGGGCGGCGACGAGGCGGTGCACTGCGTACTCGACCTGATGTATGCCAAGGCGCCGGTCAGCACGCTGGCGCGCGCCGTGCACATCCACCCGAACGTCTCGGAGCTTCTGCCGACCATCGCCCAGGAACTCAAGCCGCTGGTGTGACGGCCGGGTAGAATCGTGCGCCCATAGCGGCAGCGACTGGACCAATCGACAGCCCAACGGCAAAAGGGCATGTGTTCCGCCTCTTCTCCCGGAGCCATCCCATGCAGAAGTCCATCGAACGCGTCGCCGGCGACAGCGAAGGCGTTTCCTACGAATTCCCCGTCTTCCGCTTCGCCGGAACGGACAAGACGGCGCCTTCCGCCTATCTGCAGGCGGCACTTCATGCCGGCGAATTGCCGGGCGTCGTCGCCATCGACACGCTGATGCCGATGCTCAGCAAGGCGGAAGCCGAAGGCCGCATCACCGGCAATATGACCATCGTGCCCTGGGCTAATCCGATCGGCCGCGCGCAATATCTTTACGGCGACCATCAGGGCCGCTTTCATCTGGGCACGCGCACCAATTTCAATCGCGGCTTTCCGCGGCTCGCCGCGCCCGACCTCACGCTGCTGCCGGCGCACGGCACGGTCGACCAGCGGCTGAAAACGCGGCTGCTGCAGCTCTCCATCGGCCACGACATCGTGCTCGACCTGCATTGCGACGATGAGGGCCTCGCCTATCTTTACGTCCACACCAGCCTGTGGCCGGCCATGGCGGATTGTGCAGCGGCCATGGGCGTCGATGCGGTGATGCTGTGGCACGAAGACCCCGACGGCACCTTCGAAGGCGCCTCGATCTTGCCGTATCAGAACGTTCCCGCCGACGTGGCGTGCCTCGACCGGCGCGTCGCCACCACCGTCGAATATCGCGGCATACTCGATGTCGACGGCGCCCTCGCCGGCGCCGATGCCGAAGGGCTCTACCGGCTGCTGGTGGCGCGCGGCGTAATCCAGGACCAGGCGCTGCGCGCGCCTGGCAGCTTCGTTGGGCTCGTCGCGCCGCTCGAAAACATCGAGATGATGCCGGCGCCCCGTTCGGGCGCGATCCTCTACGACGTGAAGCCGGGCGACCGCGTTACCAAGGGTGCGCGCCTTGCCACCATCGTCCACGCGCCCGGCGAGCCCGACGGCCGCACGGAAGTGTTGGCGCCTCAGGCGGGCCTCATCCTGACGCGGCGTTCCCGCCGCATCATTCGCGCCGGCGAAGACCTCTTGAAGCTGGTCGGCGACGGGACGAGCGCCGATGCAAGGTCGGGAACGCTGGAGGACTGACGCACCCCGCCAGGCTACCCCGAAATCGCCTGTCGCGCCTTGGCCTCCAGCCATTCGGCCATCTGCCGGTACGGCACCGGACCATGGCTCACGCGGGCGACGCCGAGTTCGGCAAGCCTCTGGCGCGGCGGCACATGCGCCAGGGCAACGCAGAGTCTAGGCAGGACAGCCGGTCTTGGCCATGTGCTGGGTTGCGAAAGCGGCAGCCACCCCACAGACTTTCAAACCTGTTGCGCATACCGCTTTTCGCGGCTATGGATTTCGCCATGAACATGCGCTCGATCAAGACCATTTGGTGGTGGGCTCGCTGACAGCGGCCTGTTCGAACGCGTTCGCGTGACAATAGAGGGTGGCCGCAGCGGAATGTCCGGGCGGCCATTTGTTTTTTCAAGCCATTCCCGGGTCCGTTGCCCCAAAGACGCTGATGGAGACGGCAATGACGACGAAAATTCTGGAGAATGGCGCCGAGCGCTTCGTCACGGCGGGTGGCGTGGCGATTACCCGCCAGCGCCATGACCGGCCTTACGAGGGGGCGATCGACGGCTATGTCGATGGCCTGAATTCGCGCCGCGGCGCCGTGTTTTCCTCGAATTACGAATATCCCGGCCGCTATACGCGCTGGGACACCGCCATCATCGATCCGCCGCTGGTGATCTCGGCACACGGCCGCGCCATGCGCATCGAGGCCTTGAACAGCCGTGGCCAGGTGCTTTTGCCGGTGATCGGCAAGGCGCTTGCCGGTCTTGACGACGTAACGATCGCGGAGACAACGCAGAAACTCATCCGCCTCGAGGTCGCCAAGCCCGGCCGTGTCTTCACCGAGGAGGAACGCAGCCGCGTACCCTCCGTCTTCACCGTGCTGCGCGCCATCACGGCTTTGTTCAAGACCGAGGAAGACGCCAATCTCGGCCTCTATGGCGCCTTCGGCTATGACCTCGCCTTCCAGTTCGATCCGGTCGACTACAAGCTCGAGCGCAAGCCAAGCCAGCGCGATCTCGTGCTGTTCCTGCCCGACGAGATCCTCGTCGTCGACCACTATTCGACCAAGGCCTGGACCGACCGCTACGACTATTCCGGCGATGGCTTCTCGACCGAAGGCCTGCCGCGCGACGAAATCGTCGAGCCGTTCAGGACCGCCGACCGCATCCCGCCGCGCGGCGACCACGAGCCCGGCGAATATGCCAAGCTGGTGCGCAAGGCGATGAAGAGCTTCGAGCGCGGCGACCTGTTCGAAGTGGTGCCGGGGCAGATGTTCTACGAACGCTGCGAAACCCAGCCCTCCGAGATTTCCCGCAAGCTGAAGAGCATCAACCCTTCGCCCTATTCCTTCTTCATCAATCTCGGCGAGGGCGAATATCTGATCGGCGCCTCGCCGGAAATGTTCGTGCGCGTCAACGGCCGCCGCGTCGAGACCTGCCCGATCTCCGGTACCATCAAGCGCGGCGACGACGCCATCTCCGACAGCGAGCAGATCCTGAAGCTGCTCAATTCGAAGAAGGACGAATCCGAACTCACCATGTGCTCGGACGTCGACCGCAACGACAAGTCGAGGGTCTGCGAGCCGGGCTCGGTGCGCGTCATCGGCCGCCGCCAGATCGAAATGTACTCCCGCCTGATCCACACCGTCGACCACATCGAGGGGCGGCTGCGCGAAGGCATGGACGCCTTCGACGCCTTTCTGTCGCATGCCTGGGCGGTCACCGTCACCGGCGCGCCGAAATTATGGGCCATGCGCTTCATCGAGCAGAACGAGAAGAGCCCGCGCGCCTGGTATGGCGGGGCGATCGGCATGGTCAATTTCAACGGTGACATGAACACCGGCCTGACGCTTCGCACCATTCGCATCAAGGACGGCATCGCCGAGGTGCGCGCCGGCGCCACGCTGCTCTTCGACAGCATTCCCGAGGAAGAAGAAGCCGAAACCGAACTGAAGGCATCCGCCATGCTCTCCGCCATCCGCGACGCCAAATCAGGCAATGCCGCCAGCACCGAACGCAGCACCGCGCGTGTCGGCGACGGCGTCAACATCCTGCTGGTCGACCACGAGGACTCCTTCGTCCATACGCTCGCCAACTATTTCCGCCAGACCGGCGCCAACGTCTCGACGGTGCGCACGCCGGTGCCGGACGAGATCTTCGACCGGCTGAAGCCAAACCTGGTCGTGCTGTCGCCCGGCCCCGGCACACCGAAGGACTTCGACTGCGCCGCCACCATCAAGCGGGCCCGTGCGCGCGACCTGCCGATCTTCGGCGTCTGCCTCGGGCTGCAGGCGCTGGCCGAGGCCTATGGCGGCGAGCTGCGCCAATTGCACATCCCGATGCACGGCAAGCCGTCGCGCATCCGCGTGTCGAAGCCGGGCATCATCTTCTCCGGCCTGCCCAAGGAGGTGACGGTCGGCCGCTATCATTCGATCTTTGCAGATCCGGCGCGGCTGCCCGATGGTTTTGTCGTCACCGCCGAGACCGAGGACGGCATCATCATGGCCTTCGAGCACCGCAAGGAGCCGATCGCCGCAGTGCAGTTCCACCCGGAATCGATCATGACGCTCGGCCACAATGCCGGCATGCGCATCATCGAGAACATCGTCGCGCACCTGCCGCGCAAGGCCAAGGAAAAGGCCGCTTAGTTCGAGGGCTCAGTGTTGGGATCTTTTCCCCAGTGACCGCGGCGGAAATCAAAGCCGCCGCCAGGCAGAAGGTCGCCAGCCTCGCCTTCTGGTCGATCGTCGTCGCCTGCGTCGTGCTCGGCCTGAAGCTGGTGGCCTGGTACGTCACCGGTTCGGTCGCGCTTTATTCGGACGCGCTGGAATCGATCGTCAACGTCATTGCCTCTGCCGCCGCCTATTGGGCGATCCAGGTCAGCTACAAGCCAGCCGACCAGGACCATCCGTTCGGTCACCACAAGGCCGAGTATTTCTCGGCCGTCCTCGAAGGCGTGCTGATCGTGCTTGCCGCCTTGCTGATCCTCAATGAGGTCTGGTGGTCCTGGCAGCATCCCGCCCTGCTGGAACAGCCATGGACCGGCCTTGCCGTCAATGGCGTCGCAACGGTCATCAACGCTGTCTGGGCCTTGACGCTGATCCGCACCGGCCGAAGCGAAAAATCGCCGGCTCTCGTTGCCGACGGCAGGCACATCATGACCGACGTGGCGACCTCGGTCGGTGTGTTCATCGGCCTGGTCGGCGCCGTACTGACCGGCTGGCAGGTTCTCGATCCGGCTCTTGCGGTGATCGTGGCGCTGAACATCCTGTGGCAGGGCTGGCACGTCATCGGCTCGTCGATGAACGGGCTGATGGACCGCGCCGTCGACACCCAGGAACATATCCGCATACGCGACATCATCTCGGCCAATTGCAAGGGCGCGCTCGAGGTCCACGACCTGAAGACGCGCATCGCCGGCCGCGCCACCTTCATCGAGTTCCACCTGGTCGTCGACGCCGACATGTCGGTCGGCGCCAGCCACGTCATCTGCGACCGCATCGAAGACGCGCTGCAGGCCGAAATCCCTTCCGTGCGGGTCATCATCCATGTCGAACCCGACGACGAAGCGAAACTGCCCAAGGGCACGACGGCCGTGCCGTTCGCGTGAGGCGATAGCGGGACGCCGCCATCCAAAACCTTGAGGTCGGCGGGACAGCACCCCCTCTGTCCCGCCGGCATCGCGTCTCTGAACTGCTACAGCCCGCAGGCAGCCTGCGGCATCGGCTCCAGCCGGTAGATCTTGTCGTCGGAGCTGGTGTCGCCTTCCGCCGCTTTCGAGCACAGATCGATGATCGGCAGGCCGCTGTTCGGGTTGGCCAGCATCATCGTGCCGTTGGCGCCGCGGCGAAGGAAGACCTCCCTTTGCGCGATATCGCAGGAGGCAGCACCCGTCTTCGCGCTCGCCGCGCAGCGCCACTGGTCGCCCTCGCCCTGACAATTATAGACCTGCGTGACCTTGGCCGATTTCTGCCGCGTGGTAACCGAAACGGCGATATCGGCGCCGCTTGGCCAATTGGCCGGATCGCCCTCCTTGGCGAAAGACGCCAGCTCGACCGCTCCGCGGAAAACCCTGATCGACTGGGTCAGCTGGTCGGGATGCGAGCCGAGATGCCCGGCGTCGTAGTCGCGTCCGTAGCAGAAGGGCTGGTCCGGCTTCAGCCGCTCGCGCAATGGCGGGCCAAGTGCCGGGTCGATCGGGTCGATGCGCGCGAACTCCGCCTTGCAGGTGGCGGCCGGCATCGGATCGAGCCTGAAGCCGTTATCGTCCTTGCCCAGCGCCTGCCTTTCGTACTCCGCCTTGCCGAGCTCGTCTTCCGAGCCGGCGTCGAGATAGAGGTCGGGCTGCACGTCCGAGACGATCAGTCGGCCTTTGTCGTCGACCTTCAGCGAAGCCATGGTGCGGTCGCAGTCCATGCCGCAACGGATCGGGCCGGTCTTGCCGTCCTCCGACTCATGACTGCACCAGCCGCCAAGCCATTCAGGCGCCTCGGCGCCGCGCACCGTCGTCGCCATGAAGCCATTGTAGGAGGAATCGACGCCGGTGCTTGGCTCCTCGTTCGGCCGGCTGACCGGATCGCGGCCGTAATAGAAGAAGATGCGCGTCACCTTCTGCTGCGGATGCGATTTGAGATGCGCGGTGTCATAGACGCGGCCGAAGCAGGCGTCCTTGCCGTCGGGGCTGAGCTCGGTGAGTTTGAGCGTGTCATCGGCGAAAGCAGAGCCGGCGACGGCGGTGAGCAAGGCAACCCCAACTCCGGCGCCCATCACGGTCCTTGATATCATGCTGGCTCCCCCTGCCCCGACAAGACGTGGCTTCAATTTATGCTAGGATCGAGGCCGAGGCCATGCAATTTGCGCCGGCCGGATAAATGGAGATAAAGCCATGCGACGCCGCGATATTTTCCGCGTCGGTCTTGCCGGGGCCGCCGGGCTTTTCGGGCTGCGCCCCACCAAGGCGGCAGCCATTGAAGTCAAGGCCGTCGAAGAGGAAAGGCAGAAGGTCGCCTATCACCTCAGCGACCTCGACAAGGTCAATTTCGTGCTCGGCAACATCAAGAACCACTTCGAAGGCACCGACGGCAAGGTCGACATCGCGCTTGTCGTGCACGGCCCGGCACTTGCCGCCTTCAAGTCGAAGGGCATATCGGCCGCCATTTCCGGGCGGTTCGCCGGCCTTGTCCAGGATGGGCTCAGCCCGCACGCTTGCGCCAACACCATGCACGGCATGGATATCGGCCTGGCCGACCTGCTCGACGGCTTCCATGCAGCCGACAGGGGCGGCATCGTCAAGCTCGCCGAATTGCAACGCCAGGGCTACGCCTATCTCAGGCCATAGGGCAATTCCAGGAAAAGTGTGAAACGGTTTTCCGTCCGGAATTGCGTCAAGACAAAGAGGGAGCGGTTCGCCGTTTCCGTGAAACGGTGAACCGCTCTAAACTTTTACGGACTTGAACGCGAGGACTGCGAGGGCCTACGAAGAGCAGGCAGAGTCCCCGGAGGAATAGACGTGCCAGCCACCACCACCCTTGTCAGCCCCTCTCTGGTCATCCCCGACCTTGCCGGAAAGGCGGTCCTGGTCACCGGCGCCTCGACCGGCATCGGCGCGGCGCTCGCGCTCGCCTATGCCGCGCAGAAATGCCGCGTCGCGCTGCATTACAATTCGAGCCGCGCGGCTGCCGAAAACCTGGCCGCGACCATTCGCAACGGCGGCGGCGACGTGTTCCTCGCCCAGGGCGATTTCTCGATCCCCGCCGATGTCGAACGCGTCGTCGAGGACAGTGCGCAACATTTCGGCCGGCTCGACGGCCTCGTCAACAATGCCGGCGGCATGCTCGGCCGCGTGGCCTATGCCGAGCAGACCGAGGCGCATTACGACGCGGTGATGGACCTCAACGCGCGTTCCGTGCTGACAGCTTCGCGCAAGGCAATCCCATGGCTGAAGCGGCAGGGTGGCTTCATCGTCAACACCTCCTCGATCGCCGCGCGCAACGGCGCCGGTGGCGGCGCCGGCCTTTACGGCTCGGCCAAGGCCTTCGTCTCCAACGTCACGCGCGGCATGGCCAAGGAGCTGATCGGGTTCAACATCCGCGTCAACGCGGTGGCGCCCGGCACGATCGCGACACCTTTCCACGAGCGCTACTCGACCGACGACCAGATGAAAGGCATGATCGCCACCATCCCGCAGGGCCGCGCCGGCACCGCCGAGGACTGCGTCGGCGCCTATCTGTTCCTCTCCTCCGATCTGTTGAGCGGCTACATCATCGGCCAGGTGATCGAGGTCAATGGCGGGCAGTTGATGCCGTAGACGGCGAACTGCATACTCCCGGTTGCGTCATCTCAACGGAGCAAAGCGAATGTACGGACTGATCGGCAAGATGCGGGCGATGCGCGGCCAGCGTGACGCAATGATGGATATCCTGCTCGCCAGCACCGGTGCCATGCCCGGCTGCCTGAACTACATCATCGCCACCGACCCGGCCGATGCCGACGCGATCTGGGTGACCGAAGTGTGGACCGATGCCGAAAGCCACAAGGCTTCGCTGCAGCTGCCCGAAGTCCAGGCGGCAATCGCCAAGGCACGGCCGATCATCGCCGGCTTCGAGTTCCAGGTGGAGACGCATCCTGTTGGCGGGTTCGGCTTGCCGGCGGTGAAGGCGGGATAGAGGGAGAGGCCGGCAGGACAGAGGGGGGTGCGAAGGATCGCTGCGGATGGTTGGTGCCATTACCATCCAAGCCCTTTTCCGCGCAAAAAGGGTTCGCATTTTTTCGCGACCGGTCTAAGAGCCCATCTATGGATTCTTCCCCGAACCCGCCGGCCATCGAGCACCTGGCGCGGATCCACAAGGCCTGGCAGTGGCCGGTCCTGGTGGTGGTCTCGGTGCTGTTTGCCGGCGCGCTGGAACTCGCAGCCCTGCCCGCCGCGCTCTTGATCGGACCGATGCTGGCGGCCATAGCTGCCGGCACCAACGGCGCCACGGTGCGCGTGCCGCGGGTTCTGTTCGGCTCAGCCCAGGCGGTCGTCGGCTGCCTGGTCGCCAGTTCCATCTCGGCCGATATCTTTCCCGTCTTCTACAGGGAATGGCCGCTGTTCCTTGGCGTCGTGATGGCGACGGTCGCGGCATCCAGCCTGCTCGGCTGGCTGATCAGCCGCTGGCGCATCCTGCCCGGCACCACCGCGGTCTGGGGCTCGTCGCCGGGCGCGGCCACCGCCATGGTGCTGATGGCCGGTGCCTTCGGCGCCGACCAGCGCCTCGTCGCCTTTATGCTATATCTGCGCGTCATCTGCGTCTCGATGACGGCAGCCCTGGTGGCCAAGCTCTGGGTCGACACCTCGGGCATCGAGGTGCCGGCCATCGTCTGGTTTCCGCCGATAGACCCGCAAGGCTTGGCCGCAACATTCGGCGTGGCGCTGGTTGGCGGCCTCGCCGGAAAGCTTTTCCGGCTGCCGTCGCCGTTATTCCTCGGCACCTTCATTTTCGGCACCGTGATCCATCTCGGGCTCGGCGTGACCATGCAGTTGCCGCCCTGGCTGCTCGCCTTGAGCTATACGATGATCGGCTGGAGCATCGGCCTGAATTTCACCAGGGCCATTTTGCGCCACGCGGCCCGCGCGCTGCCGCAGATCGTCGGCTCGATCATTGCCCTGATCGTCTTTTGCGGCGGCCTCGCCTTCCTGATCAGCCGCCTGCTCGGCATCGATCCGCTGACCGCCTATCTGGCAACCAGCCCTGGCGGCATGGACAGCGTCGCCATCATCGCCGCCGCCGCGCAGCATGTCGACATCTCCTTCGTCATGGCGCTGCAATCGGCACGCTTCCTGATCGTGCTTCTGGTCGGCCCAAGCGTGGCGCGGCTGGTGGCGAGAAGCCTCAAACCATAGCAGCTCGCCTCTCCCTGATTGGTAGCCTGTTTTCCTGAAACCGGTCGCACTTTGCTGTCGCCGACCGTATCGGGCCAGCACCCGCACGAGCTCAAAAAATAACTTGACTCAAATACTCAGATTTGAGAGCCCCTTCCGTCAATGTACGGAAGAGTGGAGACGAGTTGATGCGGAAACGGACGATGACATGGCTCCTGGGGTTATCACTGCCGGGCAGCGTTGCCCTGCTCGGCCTGTCCGGGCCGGCTCACGCTCAGGACCAGGGCGGCGTCACGGTTCTCAACAAGATCGAGGTCGATGCCGAGAGCGACGAGATCCTCGTGCAGGACGGCTATGTCGCCAAGAAGGACCGCATCGGCACCAAGACCGACACGCCGATGGTCAAGATTCCGCAAGCCGTTTCGGTTGTGACGCAAAAGCAGATCGAGGACCAGAAGCCACGCACGCTGAACGAATCGCTCGGCTATGTCGCAAGCGCCAATCCCAACAGCTTCGGCTTCGACACCCGCTACGACGCCTTCTTCCTGCGCGGCTTCCAGGCCTTTTACAACGGCATGTTCCGCGACGGGCTGCGCCAGTACAACGGCCCCTCGGCCTGGTTCAAGACCGAGCCCTACGGCATCGAGGGCGTCACCATCCTGAAGGGTCCGGCCTCCTCGCTTTACGGCATCAGCGGTCCGGGTGGCATCGTCAATCTGGTCACCAAGCGCCCCAAGGAAGAACAGTTCCGCGAAATCGAGATGCTGCTAGGCGAACACAATCGCTTCCAGGCCGCACTCGACGCTTCCGGCCCGGTGAACGACGACGGCAGCATTCTCTACCGCTTCACCAGCCTCGGCCGCACCAGCGACACCGACCTGCCCGGTTATCCCGACGACAAGATCTATCTGGCGCCGGCCGTCAGCTTCAAGCCGGACGAGGATACCAGGCTGACCATCCTCGGCGAATATTCGAAATCCGTCACCGGCGGCACCGCTGCCTTCTACAATTCAGGCGGCGCTCTGACGAACCTCTACGAGGGCGATCCCGCCTGGAACGACTTCGACCAGACCCAGGGCCGCATCGGCTACGAGTTCGAGCACCGTTTCAACGACGTGCTGACGGTCCGGCAGAACCTTCGCTACAGCGCCGTCGACAGCGACATCGAATATAGCGGTCATTACCCGGACGGCGTGGATCTGAAACGCTATTGGGGTCACTACACCGAGACCATGAAGAACTTCGTCGTCGACAACATGGCGCAGTTCGAATTCGATACCGGCCAGGTCAGGCACACGGCGGTAGCCGGCATCGACTACGCCTGGTCGAATTATGACGCCGGCAGCGGTATCTCCTACGTTTCCGTCGACGACATCAAGGCCGCTCCGGTTCCTTACTCTGGCGGGCAGGAGATGAACCAGCTCGGCGCTTATCTGCATGACCAGATGGAGTGGAACGATTTCACCCTGTTCGCCAGCGGTCGCTACGACTGGGCCGACACCACCTCGACCGCCGCCGACTTCACCAGGTCCAAGCAGGACGACAGTGCCCTTTCCGGCCGGCTCGGCCTGTCCTACCAGACCGAATGGGGCATCACGCCCTATGTCAACTATTCGACGTCGTTCTCGCCCAATATCGGCTTCGTCTATGACGATGTCAGCAGTCCGATCGGTCGCGTCGCCCGTCCGACCATCGCGACGCAAAAGGAAATCGGCGTCAAATACGAGTTTGCCGATTACAACGCCGCCGTCAGCGCCGCTCTGTTCGACATCGACCAGAAGGATGGCGTCGTCTTCGACGCCTCGACCGGGATCAACAAGCAGCGCCAGCTCGACCTGAACTCGCGCGGCGTCGAACTGGAAGCCAGCGCCTCGCTCGACAACGGCCTCAGCATACTCGCCTCCTACACCTATCTGCGCGTGAAAATCGAACGCGGCGCCACGGGAACCGCAGGCAAGGAACTGTCGGCGACGCCAAATCACATCCTGTCGCTCTGGGGGCAGTACCAGTTCGAGGACGGCACGCTGCAGGGGCTCGGGCTGGGCAGCGGCGTTCGCGTTGCCGGCTCGAGCTATGGCGACGACACCAACACCTTCAAGAACGACGCGCGCGCCTTCGTCGACGCCTCGCTCTCCTACGATTTCGGCTGCAACCCCAAGCTCGAGGGCGTGAAGCTGCAGGTCAACGCCAAGAACCTGTTCGACACTCAAAAACCCATCTGCTCGGCCGGCTATTGCTACCGCGACGAGGGCCGCTCGCTGTTCGCCAGCCTGCGCTACCGCTTCTGATGTCGATCGCCGTTTCCAGCCGGGCATCGACGCCTGTCGCGATCGTCCTGGCGATCGGCGGGCTCTACGTCGCGCAGAGTGTGATCGGCGGCATCACCTGGGCGGGGCTGCCGGCGGTGATGCGCGACCAGGGCCTGCCGCTCGACCGGATCGGCCTGGTTTCGCTGATCGCGCTGCCATGGGCGCTCAAGTTTCTATGGGCGCCGGCCGTCGAGCGCTATCGGCTGCCGCCGGTCGGCAAGAACCGCACCGGCACGATCGTCGCCGCCGGTGGACTTGCGTCCATCGCCGGGCTGTGGGCCGTCGGCGCGCTCGGCCCGGAGGCCTGGTGGCCGGTCCTGGCCTGCCTGACCATCGTCGCCTTCGCCGCCTCGACGGTCGACATTGCCTGCGATGGTTTCGCCGTGCAGAGCCTGGCCAGGGAAAACCACGGCTGGGGCAATGCCGCGCAGGTCGGCGGCGCCTATCTCGGCTCGGCCATCGGCGCCGGCCTGTTTCTGCTTCTGGTCGACGCTTATGGCTGGCGCATCGCCGTTTGGGCGATGGCCTTGCTGCTCCTGCCGCTCGGCCTCCCCTTCCTGCTCGGCGCGGCCGGCCGCGCGCGCGAGGAGACGCGCGAGCATGTTCCCGGCCTCCTCGACGCGTTGAAGCGTCCCGAAATTCGGCGCGGCCTGGCAGCGTCGGCCATCTATGTCCTGGCCCAGAAGGCGGCACTCGCCATGCTCGGACCATTCCTGATCGACGCCGGGCTCGACCTCTCGATGGTCGGACTTGTCAACGGCGTCGGCAGCATGTTCGTCGGCCTGGCTGCCGCACTCGCCGGCGGCGCTCTCGTCAAATGGTTCGGCCCGCGCAACGTGCTCGTCCTGGCGCTTTTCCTGCAGGCCGGATCGCTGTTCTTCTTTTCGGTCTTCGATTTTCTTGGTGGCTTCTCGACCACCGCTTTGATGGCCATCGCGGTGCTCAGCTCGTCCGGCTTCATGGCTCTCGGTTTCGTCGCGCTTTACGCGCAGTTCATGCGCTGGTCAGATCCAAGACAGGCGGGCGTCGACTTCACGCTGTTCCAGTGCATGGACGCACTGATGAGCATGGCCGGCGGGATCGCGGCCGGCTACGCCGCGCAGTGTCTCGGCTATGGCGCGTTCTTCGCAGGCGCCGGCCTCGTCGCGATGCTGGCGGCCCCGGCGATCGCCTTCGTATCCGACCGCCGCTGACCGCGGAGCATCGTCGCGCGCTATTCTTCGCCGCCGTCCGCCGCTTGCGTCCCGCGGCGCCAGTAGGCGGTGACCAGATGCCGGTCGCGCGGCACACCCCATTCCTTGCGGACGATCCTGCGGATCTCGCGGAAATCGCCGAACTCGCATCCGGCCCAGACATAGAGATTGTCGGCAAGCGCGGTCCGGCTCCGCTGTCGCAGCACGGCCGATAACAGGCTGGCCGTGCCGGCCTCGCGCCCATGCCGATAGAGCCAGGTGACGGCAACGGTCTCGCCCGCGGCCAGCGGCATCCGATCGTCGGGACCACCGACCTCGATGAACGCTTCGGCGCGGGTTGACGGCGAAAGCTGCTCCAGGATCCTGCCGATCGCCGGAAGCGCGGTGTCGTCGCCGAGCAGCAGCAGGTTTTGCGCCTCGGGCACGCCGCCTCCGCCCGGTCCGATCATGCCGATGATCTCGCCGGCAACTGCCTTTTCGGCGAAAGCGGCCGCCGGCGTATCCATACCGGGGTGGAGGACGAAATCGACATCCAGCCAGCCGCTTGCGGCGTCCAGTGCCCGGATCGTGTAGACCCGCACGACGAGCGCGTCCTCGCCCGACGGCCAGACCATCAGGCCGTCGGCGCCCATCGACGGCCACACCGGCAGCCTGCCGCGCGGCGGCAGCAGCAGCCGCACATGCAGGCCGCCACGGCCAAAGCGGCCGAGATCGTTGCCGGTGAAGCGGACGCGCTGCATATGCGGAGAAATCCGCGTCGAGGACAGCACCGTGATCTCGCGGAAGAACACCGGCGTGCCAGCATCGCTGCCGTCGCCCTGCCAAGCGATGCCCCTGGTCGTGCCGAGATGTTGCGAGAAATGGCCGGCGACCGCCATCTTCATGTAGGACAGGCAGGTTTCATCCTCGGCCGCGACGCGGATCAGCACGTTGTCGTCACCGAGCGTCGCCTTCAACGAGCCGTAGTGCGTGCGAAATTCCCAATGATCGGCAAAGCCGGTATCGATCTCGGATTCGCCGTGCTCGGCGCGCAGCCTGTCCATCACCGACCGGATGGCGGCACCGCTGATCCGGGTTTGCGCACTCAATTGCTCCATCGCTCAGCCTTTCGATGCCGTTGAATTCGAGAACGCCCTGGACGTCGGCGCCTTTGCGGCATGCCACAGCCGGCCTGGCGTTTCCACTAAAAGATGATAAACATAGTCATGTTTTTGGTATCAAGCCAATGAGTCCCGCGCGAGCAACGGCGGCCGTGGCGGCGAGGTGGGCCTAAAGGGCCCTCAAAATATCCTTCAGCTGATCACCAGGCTGGAGATGCGGTCGCCGTCCAGGGTGAACGCCATGTCGCCCTCGCCGTTGAAGCCGTTGCCTGTGACAGCGATGCGCACCTTGTAGGTATCGCCCGCCGGTTCGATACGAATGATGCTAAGTTTGGACTGCACGCCGATATTGTCCGACTGGTTCCAGCGCGCAATCTGCTCGCGGCCCTTGAAGGACCGGCCCCAGTCGCTCAGGAAGGCATCGGGCGTGAACGTCTCGAGGAAAGCTTTGGTGTCGCCGGCGTTGGTAGCTTCGACAAAGCGGCGGATGGCATCGGGCGTGGTCATTTCCTTCCTCCAGGTGGCCTAATCCAGCCGGTGCATCAGATCGTCGTCCAGCCAGCGGGCGAAGAAATAGACCAGTTGCTTGTGCCACCACGGCCAGTCATGGGCGACATCGCCGCCCCAATAATCGACCCAGGCCGGAATCGACTTGTCACGCAGGATCTGTTCCAGCGCCTGCGTATCGGCCAGCATCCGTTCCTCCCAGGCACCCTGCCCGCAGCAGAAGATCAGCCGCAGCGCCTTCAGCCTGACAAGCAGCCCCGGATCGACGATACCCGGCAGGTAGTCGAGCGGCGAGTTGAAGAAAATTTGTCCGTCGAGCGCGCTGCCGAAGAAATCGTGGGTCGAGTAAACCCCCGACAGCGCGATGACGCCGCTGGCCAGTTCCGGAAAGCGGAAGACGAAATTCGACGAATGGTAGCCGCCCATCGAGCAGCCGCAAAACAGCGGCTTCAGCGTACGCCCGCCATTGGCCTCGGCCGCGGCAGACAGGAGTTCCGGCAGCGCCTCCTCGCGCACATAGCGGAAATACGCTTCATGCCGGGCGATGCGATGGGCCGGCTCGGCATGGCGGTCGAAGAACGATTCCGCATCGATGCCGTCCAGCGTGAACAACTGGATGCGACCGGTGTCGACGAACTCGGCGAGAGCCGAGACGGCGCCGGAATCCTCGAACTGGTAGAACCGCCCTTGCGAAGTCGGGAACACAACCACGGGTCGGCCGGCATGGCCGTAGCGCTTGTATTCCATGTCGCGGCCGAGGTTGCGGCCAAAACCCTTGTGGTAGGAAACGTCCATCGCCTCACGCCTTTTCCGCATGGATGTAGTCGACCGCCCGGCGCAGCGCCTTCGGGTCGGTGGAGCGCAGCTGATAGGCGTAGTTTCCCATGGCGCGGCTGAAAACCTCCTCGATGGCGTGATGATGGACGATCATGTCGCCATGGGCGGCCAGCACGTCGGCGTGGCTGTGCACATAGTTGAGGTGCCGCTTGCGGCTGGCATAGGCGGTGAAATACTTGCCCCTGTAAGGGCCGCCGGCGGCGTCCTTGACCACCATGTCGGCCCATGCGGCATAGACATCGATATCGAAGGTGTAATTGATGGCATCGGTCATCCAGGCGCCAGGCGGCCGCATGTTGACCTCCAGCGCGATGACCCGGTCGTCCCTGGTTTCGAACAGCTCGATGTGGAAGAAGCGCTCGCGCACGTCGAACGCCTTGAGGATTTTCCTGCCGGCCTCCTCGACCGCCCGGCTGATCTCGGGAAAACAGACATAGCTCATATGGCGGTCGCGGTTGACCACCTCCATGACGCTCTGGTCGTAGCGGTGGCTGGCGGCCAGCACCACCTCGCCGTCGCGGTTGACCAGCCCGTCATAGGTCACCACCAGTCCTTCGATGAATTGCTCCATGACGAAGCTGACGCCTTCCGGCTTGTCCCTGAAGAAGCTGTCGAGTTCGCCGGCGTTGGAGATTTTGAAAGTGTTCGAGGCGCCGGAGCCGGAATCCGGCTTCACCACCACGGGATAGCCGACGCGGCGGATGAAGGTCATGGCGCCGGCGCGGTCGGAGCACTTGCGTTGCGGGATGGTTTCGACGCCGCTCTTGCGGAAGAACGCCCGCATGCGGCTCTTGCGTTTCAAATTCTTGACGAAGTCGAGCTTGGTGCCGAAGATGTTGAAGTCGGTGCGGATATTGGCTTCCAGCTCCAGCCAATGCTCGTTGAGCGATTCGAACCGGTCGACGCGGCCCCATTTGTGGATGAAATGGCCGATCGCCCGGAACACCGGCTCGTACTCCTCCATGTCGTCGATGCGGTAATATTCCGAAAGGGCTGCCTTCAATTTGCCGTCCAGCGCATCGAACGGCGCGTCGCCAATGCCGAGCACGGTGGCGCCGGCCTTCTTCAGCCGGTCGCAGAAATCGGCGCCATTGGCTGGAAAATGCGGCGAGAAGAACACGAAGTTCATGGACGATCCCTCCCGGCGGCGAGCCATTGCACCCCCGCCGACAATCGACTCTGGCGCATTTGCCGGGCTCGGGGAAGAGCAACTGGATCAGGTGAGCGGCTGGGTCCGCGAAAGGTGACGCCAAAACCGTGAAATAAAAAACCCGCCTCGACGGCGGGTCCTCGGCGCCAGTCAGCACCATACCCAAATTAGTAGCATAGCTGCCGGCACAAAGCAAGAACAAAGTTGCTGTAATCAGGAAAAATCGGGATAGGTGGCTCGGCGAAGCCGAGACGGAGAGGGGACTGCGCCCTGCGAAGGCCCCCTCTCCGGCCGCGGAGCCTGTCTTCGGGGTTGCCGAAGGCAAGACCCGTGGGCGACCACCTCTCTCCCGTTTCGCGACGGCGCGGAACCCCGGTCTTGAGGCTGGATCGGCAGTTTCTGCGACAGCGAGGCCCCCACTTGCCTCGCTTTGCCCGCTCCTGTATGAAATCCGCCATGAGCCCGCGCGCCACCTCTTTTGCGTCCCGTCCGACCGGCATTGCCGGCCAGACCGTTCGCGCGCTCGCCTCCACCCTGCTGCTTCTCGGCCTTATCGGCGATCGCCGGGTTCGCTGAAGGAGCGCCCGGCGGTCGAATTCGCCGCTCACGCGCACGCTCCTTGGCCAGTCACAAAATTGGCACGTCACATCAAGCGAACGAAATTCTGGTAAAGGCGCCGCTCGCCACCAATCCGCCTGAAGCTGGATCCGCGAGCCGCCGGGAGAAAAGACGATGAACGCACGAGAAGATATCCGTCTGAATGTAGAGGAAACCGCCAGCCCCGCGAGGGGCATGCCGGATGCTGCCCGGAAGTACCAGCCCTATCCGACCGTCGGTCTTGCCGATCGCACCTGGCCCTCGAAAGTGATCGACAAGGCGCCGATCTGGTGCTCGGTCGACCTGCGCGACGGCAACCAGGCGCTGATCGATCCGATGGGCCAGGAACGCAAGGCGCGCATGTTCGCCCTGCTGCTCGACATGGGCTTCAAGGAGATCGAGATCGGCTTCCCGTCGGCCTCGCAGACCGACTTCGATTTCGCCCGCTGGTGCATCGAACAAGGCAACGTGCCCGCCGACGTCTCGCTGCAGGTGCTGGTGCAGTGCCGGCCCGAACTGATCACCCGCACTTTCGAGGCGCTGAAGGGCGCCACCAACCCGATCGTCCATTTCTATAACTCGACCAGCGAATTGCAGCGCCGCGTCGTCTTCGAGAAGGACGTCGCCGGCATCAAGCGCATCGCTACCGATGCGGCCAAGATGATCACCGACATGGCGGCCAAGGCCGGCGGCGGCTACCGTTTCGAATATTCGCCGGAGAGCTTTACCGGCACCGAGCTCGAAGTGGCGCTGGAGATCTGCAACGCAGTCACCGAGATCGTCAAGCCGACGGCGGAGAACAAGCTGATCATCAACCTGCCCTCCACGGTCGAGATGTCGACGCCCAACATCTACGCCGACCGCATCGAATGGATGTGCCGCAATCTCGACAACCGCGAGAACCTGTTGATCTCGCTGCATCCGCACAATGACCGCGGCACCGGCATCGCCACCACCGAACTCGGCCTGATGGCGGGCGCCGACCGCGTCGAAGGCACGCTGTTCGGCAACGGCGAGCGCACCGGCAATGTCGACATCGTGACGCTGGCGCTCAACATGTACACGCAAGGCGTCGATCCCGGGCTCGACTGCTCCGACATCAACCGCATGAAGGACGTCTACGAATACTCCAACCAGCTGAAGATCCCCGAGCGCCATCCCTATGTCGGCGAGCTCGTCTACACCGCCTTTTCCGGCTCGCACCAGGACGCTATCAACAAGGGCATGAAGGCGCTGCGCAAGGCCAACACGCAGCACTGGGAGGTGCCCTATCTGCCGATCGACCCGGCCGATGTCGGCCGCAGCTACGAAGCCATCATCCGCATCAACTCGCAGTCCGGTAAGGGCGGCATCGCCTATGTGCTGCATGCGGATTACGGCCTCAACCTGCCGCGCAACCTGCAGATCGAGTTCAGCCAGGCTATCCAGGCGATCACCGATGCCGAAGGCAAGGAGGTGCCGGCCAGGCGCATCTACGAGCGCTTTCTCGACACCTATGTCGACCAGCCCGGCGCGCGGCTGAAGTTCCTCGACCACCACACCTACCCCGACACCGAGGTCAAGGGCCGGCGCGTGGTTGAAGCGGTGATCCTCGACAGGGGCAAGGAGGTGACCATATCAGGCACCGGCACCGGCCCGATCGACGGCTTCGTCGATGCGCTGTCGCGCCATGTCGGGGTGCCGATGTCGGTGCTCGATTATTCCGAGCATTCCATGCAGCGCGGCTCGAATGCCTCGGCCATTTCCTATGTCGAGATGGAACATCCGGGCGGCAAGCTGTTCGGCGCCGGCATCAACACCAACATCGTCGCCGCGTCGCTCGAAGCCGTGGTTTCGGCGGCCAACCGCATCGTCGGCCGAAAGGGCGGCTAGCCGGGACTGCCAGGCCCGCGCATCAGCCCACCGGAAATTTTATCCGGTGGGTACGCTATCGCACCATAAGCACATGCTTGTAAGGCGCCGCCAGCGCGATATGATTGTACCTCAACCTGTGCCGAATTCGAAGGGATCGACACTTGCAGCATACCACGCCTGCCGCCCCCGCAGTGCGCGAAACGCTGGAGCGATTGCTTGCCAGCGAAACGTTCGGACGATCCGAGCGCGCGCGCAAGCTGCTCCGCTACCTGGTCGAGCGCGAGCAGGCAGGCGAAGCCGACAGGCTCAAGGGCTTCTCCATCGCGATGGACGTCTTCGGCAAGGACGGCGATTTCGATCCGTCGACCGATGCGGTGGTGCGGGTGCAGGCCGGCAGGCTGCGCGAGCTTCTGCAGCAGTATTTCGCCAATGAGGGCGTTGCCGAACCGGTCCGCATCGCCATTCCGCGCGGCGGCTATGTTCCGTCCTACGAACTCAACGCCATTCGCTTGCCGGCAGAGGCTGAGGCAGAGAGCAAGCCGCAGCCGGCGACAGAGGAGGCGACAAACGCCCCGGCCGGATCGCCGGAAGATGCCCGCAACCGGGCACATCCGGCTGCATTGCTGAGCGTTCCAGCCGTCGCCCCTGCTGCTCCTTCGCTGCAACGCCATTTGCAGTTCTTCTGGCTGGCGATCGCGCTGGTCATCCTCATGCTGGGTGTGCTGATCCTTCGCCAGGGTAGCGTGGTATTGCTGACCGGCGGCGACACGGCGGTCGAGACCGCGGTGGCGACCGGCAGCATAGCAGCGCCTCCGGTTGAAAACCTCCCCCAGGTCTACATCGCCATCAAGGCCGACAGCGACCTGGCTCGCCGTGTCGCCGCATCGCTGCGCGCCGGCCTCAGCGGCTTCGATACCATCAATTTCATCGGCCGTGATGCCGACAGCCCGCCCGATCCAGTAACCGACGCCGCCAGCTTCGTATTCGATGTCCTGCCCGGGCCGCGTAGCGGCGACATCATGCTCGAGCTGCAAAGCGTGGCGACCGGCCGCGTGCTGCTCTCACGCAACCTGACCGCCGGCGACAGCGCGAACACCGCCATCGAGGACCAGATCTCCGGCATTTTGACCTCGGCTCTTCCCGCCTCGGGCACGATCTACAACTACATCGAGCAGAGCGGCATCCAGACCGGGCTGACGGCGTGTCTGGTGCTCAACGGCAAATATTATCTCGACCAGAATGCCCAGACGCACGAAGCCGCCTACCGCTGCCTCGAAGATCTTGCCAACCGGGAGGCGAAGTCGTCGCTCGTCTATTCGGAACTCGCGTCCTTGCATCTCGAAGCGGTCACCGACCACTATCCCTACCCCGCCGACGCGACGATCGACAAAGCCATGACGTTTGCCCATCGCGCCATCCAGATGGGCCCGACCAGCCCCTACGCGCACCGCGCCCTTGGTTACCTCAATTCGCGCATGGGCGATTCCGCGGAATCGATCCGCTGGATGCGCAAGGCCTATGAGCTCAATCCCTACGATCTCGCAATGGCCGCCGCCTACGGCTACGGGCTGGTTTTCGCCGGCAAGTACAGCGAGGGCGCCCCGATCCTTGCTCACGCGGTGGACATCGCCAGCGCCCATCCGACATGGTGGGATTACGGGCTGTTCGCCGGAGAGTTCATGATGGGCGACATGAACAGGGCCACGCTTGCCAGCGACGGCTTGCGAACGACTGAAATGAAATCGCATTATCTGGCGGCGCGGCTGATCGGCGCCAAGGCTGCCGGCCGCGAGAAGCTGGCGAGCAGGCTGCTGCAGGAACTGACCACCAAATTTCCGAAATTCGCAGCCGATCCGCGCACAACCTTCGTCGAGCGAAGATATCCCGCCGATCTGACCAACCGGCTGGTGGAGGCCCTGCGTGCCGCCGGGCTTGGCGGCGCCAGCTGACGTCTCCCGGCGCGTGCACGACGTCAGGTGATCGCGAAGATTTTACTGGCCATCCGGACGGCCAAAGCGCAATTCAGACACAATTTGAACCGGCCAATCTGATCCCCCATAGGTCTGATCCCGCATAGGCTGATCTCCACATAAGTCTGACCCCCGCAAAGACTGATCCTCGCATAAGACCGCCCCGGCATCCTGATTGATTCCGGCACCAAGCCATAAAGTTTGCATGACCCCATCCCTTTACGCTGCCGAACGGGGCGCCGGCCCGACAACGATCGCCTTCCTGCATGGTTTCGGTGGCTGCCACGACGACTGGCGCGATGTGGCCGAGTCTCTGGCGCCCGGCGCGCGGACCCTGGCCTATGATCTGCCGGGACATGGGCTGTCGCTCGATTTTCCGGGCGGCGGTCCGGCCAGGATTGCAGCCAGTGCCGTCCTTGCCGATCTTTCCGCTCGCGGGATAAAGCGGGCTCATCTCGTCGGTCATTCGATGGGCGGCGCCGTGGCCGCCCTGATGGCATTGAGCGAGCCGGAAAAGATGGCCTCGCTGACGCTGCTGTCGCCGGGCGGTTTTGGTCCTGAGATCAATGGTCCGCTGCTGCGTCGCTACGCCGCCGCTGCCGGCACGGATGAAATCCGCGCCTGTCTTGCCGCCATGTCGGGACCGCAAAGCCGGCTGCCGCAGCATAGGGTCGAACTCCTCAACGAGATGCGCCGGCGCCCCGGCCAGTTGCGTACACTTGTCGAGTTCGCAGCCGCCATGACCAGGGATAATCGGCAAGGCGTCATTCAGCGCGAACGGCTGGAAACGCTGAATATGCCGGTCATGGTGGTTTGGGGAACCGACGACGCGGTGCTGCCGGTCAGCCAGGCGGACGGCGTGCCGAAGCATTTTCATCTGCACCACGTGCTGGAAGCCGGCCATATGCTGGTCGAGGAAGCGCCCGGCCTGGTCGTCGAGGCCGTCCGTCGCAATATGCGACGCCGCAGCAGGCGGCTTCGTCGGGGATTCGCCGCTGCGGCGAGCTGATCGGTCTTCGCGCAGGCACGGCGGCGGCGCTGGTGCTGCTCCAGCGAACCCTTGCCCGCTCATCGATCTCGCAAGTGCAATTTGCCGGCGGCTGTGTTAATTCGGTGTTAACCAAACCCCGCGAGGCAACGCCGATGAAGGACGCAGGCGAGAACATCACCCAGATCGATCAGTCGCGAAAACTGTCCGATGCCATTCGCGACGTCAAGAACGCCTTCGCCGACCGCGACGACGTCGTCGTCGAGATGCGCGAAGCGCATCGCATGCGGCTCGATCTGCTTGCCGCCGAACTCGCGCCGGTCTTCGGCGACGTACCCACCGACATGGACAGTTTCGACTTCGCCGTCTCGTCCGGCCTGCAGCCACGGCTGTGGATCGACGCGATCAGCCATGTCGCCATGGGACGCGACCGCCGCACCTACCGCTTTCTCAAGGACACGCGCATCGGCCGCGTCGTGCTCGCCGAGTCGACCGAGATGAAGGTCGTTGCCGACCAGGTGACGCGCTATGTCGCCGAGCGCGTCGTCGAACGCCAGAGGATGATGGAAGGCGGCATCGAGCAAGCCGTCGCCGGCCTGAAACGCGCCCTGGTGGCGGAGGCTGAGCCGCCGCTGCATGTCGCTGGGCGCAGCAACGGCTGGTCGGCGTTCTTCTCGGGCCTCGGCCTGATCGCCGCCGGCGCCCTGGTCGGCCTGGCGATTTCGCTCGTGCTGTTCTGGGACCGCATCGTCGCGATGAAAATCAGCTTTTAAAGCATTTGCAGCCAAGGGATGTCACTTGGCGTCGCCGAGTGCGGCTGACGACCGGCGAGACGCTCCCATCTGAGTTCACCGCGCCCCGGCAAGCGTGGCCTCGGCCCCCACGCCAAGCTCCATTGTCTGCAGGTCGCTGGGCGGCAATGCCGGCCCGGTCAAGCCGCGGCGCGTCAGCCTGATCCGCCACTTGTCCTTTTCACCGTCGATGTCGAGCAGATTGTATTGCGCCAGCGCATGCGAACTGCCGGGCGCCTGCCCCGCGGCGGCGACCCCGACCACCGGAATTTTGGTCCTGCGGGCGCCGACGAAGAAGAGCGACGGCACATGCGAATGGCCGTGCAGCACAAGCTCGGCACCATGCCGGTGAAGAACCTTGTGGAAGCGCGAGATGCCGAACAGCCGCTTGTTCTGCGAAACCGCGCCGCGCACCGGCGGATGGTGGATCATGATCACCCGGAACAGGCCGCGCTTGCCCGTGGCGTCGAGGATGCCGCGCAGCCTTTCCGCCTGGCCCTCCAGAAAGAAGCCGTTGGCCATGAACGGAGCCGTGGCGCGCGCCGTCGTGACGCCGACCAGCGCAACATTGCCGCGTACGCGCAAATAGGGAAAGGTGTTGCGATCGACCGGCGTATTGACGCCGTCGCCGGTCATCCACGCCGCCCAGGACCGGCAGGTCTTGTCGAAGGCGCCCGGCACATAGGCATCATGGTTTCCCGGCACCACCGACACGTCATTGGGCGAGCCCAACGTCTCCAGCCAGTGCTTGGCCATCTCGAGCTCACCGTCGAGCGCCAGATTGACCAGGTCGCCGGTGATGGTGAGATGGTCCGGCCCGCTGGCCTTCATGTCGGCGACGATCGTGTCGATGACGGCATCGTGCATGTAGCGGCGGCGGTTGCGCTGCCAGTTGACGTAACCGACCACGCGCTTGGAGGCGAGATCGCGATAGGTTACATCGGGAAGCGGCCCCAGATGGACATCGGAAATATGCGCGAGCCTGAACATCTTTTCTTCATAGGCGAGCCGCGCGCCGCTTTCCACTCACGGTTTCGCGGACGATGACGCCGGATCCCGAGCAAGCCCTGCGCCAGACCGGCTGGCCGGGCTTCAGGGCAAGGCTGTTTCACCTGTATTTCGTACTGCGGCGGCCGATGACGCTCGGCGTGCGCGGCTTGATCCACGACCGCCCCTCCAATTCCGTCTTCCTCATCCGCCACACCTATGTCCCGGGCTGGCACCTTCCGGGCGGTGGCGTCGAGTTGGGCGAGACGATGATCGAAGCGCTGACACGCGAAGTCTTCGAGGAAGGCAACATCGCGCTGACCGGACCGCCGGTGCTGAAGTCGCTGCATTTCAACCGCCGCGCCAGCCGCCGCGACCATGTCGGCCTCTATCTGGTCGAGGAGTTCAACCAGACAGCGCCCAAGCTGCCCGACCGCGAGATCGCCGAAGCCGGCTTCTTCCCGCTCGACCGCTTGCCCGAGGGCACGACACCGGCGACGCTGCGGCGGATTGCCGAAGTTTTTGGGGGGAATTCGGCATCGCCTTACTGGTAGATCATCTCTTCAACAGCTTTGGCTGCGTCGGTATAGGCCAGCAGCATTCATTGTTCTCAGAGAGATAAATGCTGAGCGATGAGGAGAAAAATGCAACACAGCCAAAACGATAGATTTAGAATCGCGCTCTATGTATCACTTTACACGGGAATTAATGTGATAACATTTTCCGTTATAGCGTTAATTTCGACAATAGTTCTTGGGATAGATCCATACATGTTAGCAAAAGTTGGAAGATTCATCCAATTCACAATACAATTAGTTGCGGCATTCGTGACATATTTCGTTTTTATAAAGCGACATGCTCAGCTTTTTACTCGCACTGAATTCTGGAAAATGGTCGGCTTCTCAACCCTGATAGAAATGATTTTGGGAATGGCTGTGCTTCTGCCGTCGGGATTGTTACGCGCAATCCCGCCCCAGATGTCGGTCGTGATCGTCATGATCAGCGGCATCGTTGCGTTCCTTGCAACGTCGCTCGGCTACTCCAATCGATTTGGAAATACCATATTGAAAGCTGAACTCGTTAGAAGGGCAAAGATGGACTCCGAGACCTTCCGCTAGATCGCTGATTTCACGCCGCATTCCTGAACCTGTCCCGGTCATGCGGCGCGCCGTAGTCCAGCTCCGGCCCGACCGGCACGATGCGCGTCGGGTTGATGGTCTCGTGGCTGCCGTAATAATGCGCCTTGATGTGGTGCAAATTCACCGTGCCGGCGACGCCCGGCACCTGGTAGAGATCGCGCAGGTAATTCGACAGGTTCGGATAGTCGGCGATGCGGCGCAGATTGCACTTGAAATGGCCGACATAGACCGGGTCGAAGCGCACCAGTGTCGTGAACAGCCGCCAGTCCGCCTCGGTGATGCGGCCGCCGACGAGATAGCGCTGCCTTGACAGACGGTCCTCCAGCATGTCGAGCGCCGAGAACAATTCGCCGAATGCCTCCTCGTAGGCTGCCTGCGTGGTGGCGAAGCCGGCACGGTAGACGCCGTTGTTGACCGCGGGATAGACCAGCGCATTGATCGCATCGATCTCGCCGCGCAACGGTTGCGGATAAAAATCGAGCCTGGCATCGCCCCATTCGTCGAAGGCCGAATTGAGCATGCGGATGATCTCGGAGGATTCGTTGGAAACGATGGTCTGCTCGCGTTTGTCCCACAGCACCGGAACGGTGACTCGGCCCGAATAGCCGGGATCGGCCCTGGTGTAGATCTGGTGCAGGAAATCGAGGCCGTAGAGCGTGTCGCCGGTGGCGCCGTCCTCGGCCAGGAACGTCCAGCCGTCGGCGCCCATGAAATGATGGACGACCGAGACGGAAATCACGTCCTCGAGTTTTTTGAGCGCGCGAAAGATCAGCGTCCGATGCGCCCACGGGCAGGCGAGCGAGACATAGAGGTGATAGCGGCCGGGCTCGGCCTTGAAGCCGCGTTTTCGCCCTTCGGCCGGCGTGCCGTCGCGGGTCACCCAGTCGCGCCACTGCGACTGCGCCCGCACGAACCTGCCGCCGCTCTCCCCGCTATCGTGCCAGCGGTCCTGCCATTGGCCTTCGACTAGCAATCCCATGCAATATCCTTTCGCGTTCCTGCTCGATGTAGGGCACCAAGCGGCGCCGCGGAAATCCCCGATGCTGAACAGATCGTCAACGGCTGCGTCGTCGAGTGCGCGTCGGCTGCGCGGGCCGATTGCGGCGGCTGAAAATTGGTGCTAGCGGACATCCGCATGTTCGACTTTGCCATGATCCGGTTCGACCGACGACGAAAGAGCGCCCGCGCTTGATGAAGCGCTGACTGGCGAACGCTGCCGCTTGCAGCAAACCTTTCCTCGCATACCGGAACGCAAAGACCATGAGCCTTGCCGACTTGAAATACCTGGCCGACGTGAAATACCTGCCGGAAACTCCGGCGCACGATCCTGAAATCGAAGCCATCAATGACGAGGCCTTCGGGCCAGGTCGTTTCGTGCTCGCCGCCTACAAGATCCGCCAAGGTGGCCCGCATGAACGGGCTTTGTCCTTCGTGGCCGTCGATGGCACAATCGTCGTCGCCTCGGTACGGATGACGCGCATCGCCGCCGGCGCTGGCCGCGCGCTGATGCTCGGGCCGCTCGCTGTGCGGCCGGCCTTCAAGAATTTCGGCATCGGCCGCCGGCTGGTGGCAATCGCGCTGGAAGCCGCCGCCAAGGCCGGCGCGCCGGCGGTGATGCTGGTCGGCGACGAACCCTACTACGGCGCGCTCGGCTTCAGGAGGCTGCCGCGCGGGCAGATCTCGATGCCGCGTCCGGTCGACCCCGACCGGCTTTTGGCGCACGAGATCGTGCCGGGCGCGTTGGCGAGGCTGGCGGGCGAGGTTTGCCACGCCGACCAGGCAAGGATTGCCGCGCACATCGCCGCGATGGCATGACCGTGCCGGCGCTGTCGCACGGTGGCTTGGCGGCATAGTCTGGACACGGAGGAGGACGTCGAGATGAACCCGAACGGCCAGATTGCGATCGTCACCGGTGGCGGCTCCGGCCTTGGCGAGGCGACGGCGCGCGCTCTTGCCGCCGGCGGCGCCAGGGTTGCCGTCCTCGATCTCGGTATCGAGCGTGCGGCCAAGGTGGCGGCTGACATCGGCGGCATCGCCGTCCGATGTGATGTGAGCGACGCCGAGAGCGGTGCCGCCGCAGTCGCGGAAGCGGCAGAGACGCTCGGCGCACCGCGCATCCTGGTCAATTGCGCCGGCATCGTTGTCGGCATGAAGACGATCGGCAAGGACGGACCGCATCCGCTCGATCAATACCGCAAGTTGATCGAGGTCAATCTGATCGGCACCTTCAACATGATCCGCCTGGTCGCCGACCGGACCGCCAGGCTCGAGCCGCTGCAGGGCGGCGAGCGCGGTGTCATCGTCAACACCGCGTCGGTCGCGGCCTATGACGGCCAGATCGGCCAGGCCGCCTATTCCGCGTCCAAGGCCGGCGTCGTCGGCATGACGCTGCCGGTGGCGCGCGATCTCGCCCGCTCCGGCATTCGCGTCTGCACCATCGCACCCGGCATCTTCAGGACGCCGATGATGGCCGGCATGCCGCAGGAGGTGCAGGATTCGCTCGGCGCCGCTGTGCCCTTCCCTTCCCGTTTGGGCGAGCCTTCGGAATACGCGGCACTTGCCTTGCACATCATCGAGAACCAGATGCTCAACGGCGAGACAATTCGCCTCGACGGCGCCATCCGCATGGCGCCGAAATAAATGCGACGGTGATGCCTTGGACGAACCCAGGAAAGACGTGATCCGCGCGACCGATACCGAGGCGATCAGGCTGGCAAAGACGCTGATCCGCAGCGCCCATTTCGGCGCGTTGGCTGTGCTCGAACCAGGAACCGGTTCGCCGCTGGCCAGCCGGGTCGGCGTCGCCACAGACATCGACGGCACGCCATTGATCCTGGTATCGATGCTGTCCGCCCATACCGGCGCCATCCTTGCCGACCCGCGCTGCTCGTTGCTCGTCGGCGAACCCGGCAGGGGCGATCCGCTGGCGCATCCGCGATTGACGCTCGTCTGCCGCGCCGTGCCGCTCGAACGCGGATCGAACGAACACGCCCGCGCCGAGCGGCGCTACCTCAACCGCAACCCTAAGGCAAAACTCTATGCCGGGCTCGGCGACTTCTCGATCTTCCGGCTCGAACCGGAGCGCGCCAGCCTGAACGGCGGCTTCGGCAAGGCCTATCTGCTCGACCGCACCGATCTGGTCGTGACGGGAGCGATCGTCGAAGAGCTTGCCGCCGGCGAGCAATCGGCGCTCGACCACATCAACGCCGACCATCTCGATGCGATTGCCCTCTACGCAAGTCATTTCGGCGGGGCCGAGAGTGACGGCTGGATCGTCACCGGGTTCGACGCCGACGGGATGGATCTCGTATCGGGCGACAATGTCTGCCGGGTCTTTTTCCCCGAGCCGCTGAGAGCGGCGCGCGACCTCAGGCCTGTCCTGGTTGACATGGCCAAGGCTGCCCGATCGGCAAATTAATCACAGCCGCACAGTTAATCGGCTTGCGTGGAAAGCAAGCCTTGAGATTTGAGCGAAATGTTCTACCTTTGCGAGTGACGCTGAATGGCTGGCGTGCATCTATAGGGAAAGTCTATGGAATCCGACGCTATTGCCCCCATAGCGGCGGATGAGCAAGAAGGCATGGGGGATCTATGGTCTCGAACAAACTAGTCGCCAACGCCGGAACCGCGGCTGCGTTTCTGACGCTGATGGGCAACGAAAAACGTTTGTTGATCATGAGCTATCTGGCCGAGGGCGAGATGTCGGTCGGCGCCATAGCCGAGAAGGTATCGCTCAGCCAATCCGCCCTGTCACAGCATCTGGCCAAGCTCAGGGCTTCCGACCTTGTCGAGACCCGCCGCGACCGGCAAATGATCTATTATTCCTGCAAGTCCGCGGCGGTGCGCGAATTGCTGCACATGCTGGACGGCATTTTCGGCGAAGGTGAACTGTCGCAGATGGCTCACCGGCTGCGTCGCGCCGGGACCTGAGCGGCCGAGGCGGAGAATGCCCCGCCAAATCCGCTTTGCTGCCAAGTCCGCTTTGCTGCCAAGTCCGCTTTGCTGCCAAGTCCGCTTTGCTACTGAACGCGCTCGTCGGCGGCCTGCGCAATCTCGTCCTTGAACTCGACCTTCGTGCCCGGCTGCACCATGGAGGCAAGGTCTTCGGCATCCCAATTGGTCAACCGGATGCAGCCATGCGAAAAGGTCGTGCCGATCTTGCCCGGTTCGGGCGTGCCGTGGATGCCGTAGCTTTCGATCGAGAGATCGATCCAGACCGATCCCACGGGGTTGTTCGGCCCGGCAGCGATGGTGAAGGGCCGCTTGGTCTTGACTCCCTTGAAAGCGAAGTCCGGATCGTAATGATAGGTAGGGTTGTGCACCACGCGCCTGACCTCCGCCATGCCGCTTGGCGCCGGCTTCTCCTCGCTCCCAATCGAGGCGGGGTAGACCGCCAGCCATTTGCCGGCACGGTCGAGCACACGCACCAGGCGGGCGCCCTTGTCGACCTCGACGACGGCAACGCCGGCGGGAGGGTCGCCCCTGCTGACATCAGGCACCACCAACGTCCTGCCTGGTTTCCTGAGGCTGGTGCCCGGATTGAGCATTCGCAGCAATTGTTCGCTGACGTGGAAGCGCTCAGCCAACCTCTCCACCGCATTGCGATAGCCGAGCCGCCGCAAGCGGGCCATCCTCTCCAAGCGAGCCGGAATACGCCTGGTGAAAGGTCCGCGCACATCCTTGCGCATCACCTTATAGGTCACCAGCACCGGCTTGGCGGAGGTTGCGATGAGTTTGCTCCAGGTTTGTGGACTGAGCTTGCCATCGGGCGGAAGTCCGTTTGCCGCCTGAAACGCGGCGACGGCCTTGGCGAAGTTCTGGGAAAGGCGACCGTCGATGAGGCCCGGCGAGAAGCGGGCGCGATCCAGAAGGATCTGCGCCTTCAGCAGCATCGGATCGACACCCTTCGGTTCGCCGATAGTGAATTGGGCCTGATTGACGGTGGCTGGATCGAGCTTGGCCGCGCGAGCCACGCCGCATGCGAGGGCAAGCGTGGCGGCAAAGACGAGGAGGAGCCTGATCATCGATGTCCTCCCAGGACCGCAGCAGGAGCCCGCCTCTATGACGCGGCATGGCCCTGTGTGGTTCCTTCGCCCATCGAGATTCTGCATTGAAGCGGCTTGGCCGAAGAGCCGTGCCGCGGAAATCAAATATCGCCGTGCCGCCAGGAGGCCAGGCAGGGCGTCTCCGCCCGGCGCCTAGTGATTGGATTTGACCGTTAGAACGGCGTGCATCCATTTGGACGCTGAGATACGGTCAGAGCTTCGGATCCGGCATCATGCCTTCCGAATCCGAATCCCGATTCGCGGCCGACGCCAGGGTCCGCCGAGGAAGCCATGAATCCGATCCGCATAGACGACCCGCAGGATCCTCGCGTCGCCGCCTATCTCGACATCCGGGAACGCGATCTTGCCGGCCGGCAGGGCCGTTTCGTCGCCGAAGGCAAGGTGGTGCTCGACACGCTGCTTGCCGCCCGTCGCTTCGAGGCAGAATCGGTGCTGGTGCTCGAGAACCGGCTGGCCGGCCTCGATGACGTCCTGCGCAAGGCGCCTGCCGGGCTTCCGATCTATGTCGCATCCGGCGAAGTCATGGACAGGATTGCCGGATTCCACATGCATCGCGGCATATTGGCGATCGGCCGCAAGGGCGCGGCCGTCTCCGCTGAAGCTTTGCTCGGCGCACTGCCCGCCCGCGCGCTGATCGTGGTGCTGGTCGGCATCGCCAATCATGACAATATGGGATCGATCTTCCGCAATGCCGCCGCCTTTGGCGCGGATGCCGTGCTTCTCGATCCGACCTGCTGCGATCCGCTGTACCGCAAGGCAATCCGCGTCTCGGTGGGCGCCGCCTTGAAAGTCCCCTTCGCCTGCTTTGCCGATACCGCCGGCTGCACCGCAATGCTCGACCGGCAAGGCTTCAGCCAATTCGCCTTGTCGCCGCGCGGGCAGATCGACATTCGCGATGCCAAGAGAAACGGCCGGCTGGCGGTCTATCTCGGCACCGAGGGCGAAGGCCTGCCGGAAAGCCTGCTTGCCCGCCTGCAGACGCTGCGGATCGGTATGGCGCAGGGTTTCGACAGCCTGAACGTCGCCGCCGCGTCAGCTATCGCGCTGCATCATTTTTCCGGAGCCTAATTTAGAGCCGGGGCGTCCCGCTCGCGCTTGCGGAATCTCAGTCGGTCGAAGCGGCCTTCTGCAGCGCCCGCACCCGATCGGCAAGGCTGCGTCCGCCGCTCCCCTGCCGCGTATCCTCAGGCGCTGCAAGCGCCTGGGCGATCGGCGAATCCGGCCCGTCGAGCTTTGCCGTCAAGGCCACGACTTGCGCCGCCAGATCGTTCATCTCTTCGCGCAATGCGGCGCTGGCGCTGCCGGTATCGTCTCCGGCCTGTGATTTCGGCGTTTCGACGGCAGCAAGATCTGTCTTCAGCCGTCTGTTTTCGCGTGCCAGCGACGTCAGCCTGGCCTCCAGCCGCTCGCGGTCGGCGTCGAGCTTGGCGGTTGTCTTTTCGATGTCACCGTTGGCGGCCACATTGACCTGACTGCCTGGCACGCCGGCAAGACCCACCGCAAGCGTCCTTTCAGCGCCTTTCGGCTTTTCGCGAAGGCGCACCAGTTCCTTCTCGCGGCGCTCCAGCCTGTCCTCGCGATCGGCTAGCGAGGCGAGCAGGCGTTCGACCTTCTTTTCCAGGTCGCCGGTTCTTTTCTTCTCGGCCTTCAACGCGTCCCGCAAAACCTTGCTTTCGGCTGCCAATTCCTGGCAGCGCCTGTCCGTCTCCTTGCGCTGGCCGCGCAGCAGCGAAATGTCGCTTGCCAACTTCTGCAGCTCGGATTCGCGCGCCACCAGCTCGATCTGCCTGCTGCTGGACGAAAAACTGGCGTCGTCATACATGTGCTCCAGTTTCCGCAGTTCGAGCCCGCGCTTTTCGAGGGCGCGCTCGGTCTCCGCAAGCCGTTCCGACAGCTGCTGCAGTTGCTCATCGCGCTTGCGAAGCTCCTCGCCGCTGGCTGTAAGATCGGCGACGACCCGGTTCTTGTCCTGTCGCTCGGCCGCCAATTCCTTCAGGGCTTCGCGGTCGCGGCCGATCTCGACCAGCTGTTCGGCGGCTTTCTCGCGCAATGACTTGACGGTCATTTCAAGCCGGCGCACCGAAACCGCGAACTCGGCGCGAATGCGATCCTTGTCCGCCTGGATCTCGGCCAGCGTCAACGGCATCGAGCCCTCGACGCGCTTGCGCGTCAGCGCCACCGCCCGCCGCCACACGGCCGGAGCAATCATCAGCGCCAGAAAGCCGGCGCAGAGAAAGCCGAGAACAAAGAACAGGATCGACTGGACCAAGATGACTATCCGTTGTGCATGGCAACCGCCAAAGGTCGACTTTGCCATCTTCGCATGACGGAAATCCGGCGCCACGGCAAGAGTATGCCGCGGCAAAGCTCAGACCGTGGGATCACAGCTCCAATCGCAGTGGCGCCATCATGCAGGTGTCAGAACGGATTCCAGGTCGCGCGCTGGGTGAGCTTGAGGTAGCCGAGATTGACGCCGAGACGGGCGCCGACGCCGGTACGGATCGGCACGAGCAGCACATTGTTGTTCTTCAGCACGTTGAAGCCGACGCCGGCGACGACATAGGCGGAGCCGGCGACGCCGCCAAAACGATTATAGAGGCTGCTCACATCGTCGAGATTGTAGACCAGCATCATGACGCGCGAGCCCTCGCCGCCGAAATCCCAGCCGAGCGAAGGGCCTTGCCAGAACACTTTGTGGTCGCCGGCATTCTTGGTGTAGAGCGTGCCTTCGCCATAGGTCAGGCCACCGATCAGCGCCCCGGACCCCTCTTCGCCGAGCAGATAGCCGTTCGGCAGGCCATAGGTGGCGAAAATCTTCTCGACGACGGTGGCGAGCCCGCCCGACGTCGCGCCGAAGAATTTATGACCGGAATCGACGATCTCCTGCGCGGTGTATTCCTGCGCCCGCGCCGCCGATGCCGAAAAGGCGACAAGGCCGATGAGCGCGATCGTCATTGAGATGACACGGAAAAAAGTCCGGTCGTAGAATCGGGAAACCATGCTTCCAATCTCCGTCAGGGAGCACTTTCGCCGACGCCTCGCACCCGTACGGCTCTTTGGCGGCCGTTAAGGATGACTGTTAGGGGCAAACTATGCCGTAATCCTTTTTCAACCATTAAACTCCCACATGAAGATGGCGGTTCGAAGGCTGTTTTCACATCGCCCGCGCAGCACCCTGCTGCGTGAACACGCCATTTTCGACAATCATGATTTCGGATTTGTTGCTGCACGCACAAGCGCTGTGTATTCAGAATGCTTGGGAGAGAGCGTGATTCGTGTGGACAGGCGTGATCATGATCGCCCGGTCATTGTGTTGTGAAATTTGCAGGGATTTTTGCCGATGGCCGAGCTTTTCACCCTTTCCGCACCCGATCTGGCAGCGCTGCTGTGCAGCCGGGTCTGCCACGACATCATTTCGCCGGTCGGCGCCATAAACAACGGGCTTGAGCTGCTCGACGAAGGCGGCGCCGACGAAGACGCCATGAAGCTGATCCGCCAAAGCGCCAAAAACGCCTCCGCCCGCCTGCAATTCGCCCGCATCGCCTTCGGCGCCGCCGGTTCCGCCGGCATGCTGATCGACACCGGGGACGCCGAGGCCGTGGCCATCGCCTTCCTGAAGAACGAGAAGCCGGAACTGATCTGGAACGGAACCCGCGCACTGTTGCCCAAGAACAAGGTCAAGCTGCTGCTCAATCTCATCCTCGTCGCTAACGCCGCCATTCCGCGCGGCGGCAGGCTGGTGGTCACGCTGGAGAACCTCGAGACCGAGCCGCGCTTTGCGCTCGCGGCGAGCGGCCCGATGCTCCGCGTGCCGCCCAAATTCCTGGAATTGCATTCCGGCCACAGGCCGGAAGAGCCGATCGACGCGCATTCGGTGCAGCCCTATTACACGCTGCTCCTGGCCCGCGAAGCCAACATGACGATTTCGATCCATGCGACCGCCGACGAGATCGTCCTTTCGGCAGCCTGAAGTTCTCCTAAAGAGTGGGGAAAGTATTTTTCTCAAGTCATATTTGCGGCGTTGTTCCTAACATCTGTGAGGCGGGCTTGCGCATTGATTGCGTGAAGCATTGCGAAAGAAGATTTCACTTAAAACACCTTCAGGAAAATTTTACCTAACGGCTTTTCGGCTTCTTTACCAGATCGGCCTATGTTCCCCGGCAGATGCCACGACGCTGCCGGTTCGCCGCACGGCAAAGAGGGTCCCGGAATGAAACGCTGCATGTTCGTCGACAATTCGAGCGTCATCAGGAAGGTCGCAAGGCGTATCCTGGGCGGTTCCGGCATGATGGTGATCGAAGCCGCCAGCGGCCACGAGGCGATCGAGATGTGCGCGGCCGACATGCCTGATATCATCGTCGTCGACGGCGCCTTGCCGGACATGCAGGCGCAGGACCTCATCCGCCGCCTGCGCGCCATGGAAAGCCCGGTATTGCCGCAGGTTTTGATTTCGCTGGTCGAGGTCGATGTCGGGGCGATCATGCGGGCAAAACGAGCCGGCGCCCAGGGCTACCTGCTGAAGCCGTTCAACCGGCCGCAACTGCTCGAGTGCTTCCGCGCCTTGAAGATTGCCGCCTGATCAGAGCTGTTCCATTCCGACGAAAATCGGATCGGCTCTATCTTGTTGTTTTGCCGGGTTCTTTTCCGAAAAAATCGGCGCCCACCTTGGGATCACGCCCCTAGGTCAGGCGCTGACGCGGATATCTTCGGGCTCACGCAGCACATAGCCGCGGCCCCAGACGGTCTCGATGTAATTCTGCCCGCCAGACGCGGCGTCAAGCTTCTTGCGCAGCTTGCAGATGAAGACGTCGATGATCTTCAGCTCCGGCTCATCCATGCCGCCATAGAGATGGTTGAGGAACATTTCCTTGGTCAGCGTGGTGCCCTTGCGCAGCGAGAGCAGTTCCAGCATCTGATATTCCTTGCCGGTCAGATGCACGCGCTGGCCACCGACCTCAACGGTCTTGGCATCGAGATTGACCACCAGGTCGCCGGTGGTGATGACCGACTGGGCGTGGCCCTTGGAACGCCGCACGATGGCATGGATGCGGGCGACCAGTTCGTCCTTGTGAAAGGGCTTGGTCATGTAATCGTCGGCGCCGAAGCCGAGGCCGCGCACCTTGTCCTCGATGCCGGCCATGCCGGAGAGGATGAGGATCGGCGTCTTCACCTTGGACAGGCGAAGTGTTCTCAAAACTTCATAGCCCGACATGTCGGGGAGATTGAGGTCGAGGAGAATGATGTCGTAATCGTAAAGCTTGCCTAGATCGACGCCCTCTTCGCCAAGGTCGGTCGTATAGACATTGAAACTTTCCGATTTCAGCATCAGCTCGATGCTTTGTGCGGTTGCACTGTCGTCTTCTATCAGCAGAACGCGCATTTCATTCCCCTTTTCTGCTGCCGGACCATTTCACGACCCGTCCAGGACCGGAGCAGTGATTGCCTGAGCAGAGGCTGCCATCGAATGGTTAATAAAACCTAATTCCCCGTCCATGACGGTATCAGATTTTTTAACCCCTTTCTACACCTTGTTGAATCCAATAACGAATCACAGACCCAAACCGTTAATGCAGCACATTAATAAGCCAGACTAAGTGACTCTTCGGACTCGTTGGCCGGGTTTCCCGACGAGAAGCAGAATTTTTACCCGCCCTTAAGTCCTGAGCCGTATGATTAACAATGCCCGTAAACGAATGGTTACCGCCGGCAAAAAACTTTAGGAGTTTGTTTCCCATAGTTCGGGGAAAGCCGGTGGAAACGGGTCAAGCCTGGGCCTTGCCGGGTGAATTGGACGATATGTGCAGGTGTGCGTTTCCGGGAGTACCGAATCATGAAGTCACGTGAAAACCTCGTTCGGCTGAAGCAATTTCAGGTGAGCGAGAAGCGGCGGCAGCTGCTGCAGCTCGACATGATGATCGCCGAATTCGAGCGCATGGCCGTCGAGCTGGAACTTCAGATTGCTGCCGAAGAGAAGAAGGCCGGCATCACCGACATCAATCACTTTGCTTATCCGACCTTCGCCAAGGCGGCACGTCTGCGCCGCGACAACCTTAGAAATTCGCAAAGCGACCTCGCCCAGCAGCGAAATGTCGCCGAATCATTGCTGAGCGAAGCCGAAGCGGAGCTTTCCAAGGCCGAGATGCTGGAATCGCGCGACACCAAGGCGCGCGACACCGAAGCCGGCGGCCGCAGCGCCATGATCGGCTGAAAACAAGACTCTAACGCGCGTCGCGCTTGTGCGCTATTGCTGCGCACCGACTGTGCCCGCCTCAGGCATCCAGATCTACTTGCTGTTCCGCCGCCCGTGCGCGCGCATTTTTGATGTCGGGCACATGCTGCTCCGACCAGGCTCTGATCTGATTGAGCAGTCCTGCCAGGTTCTGGCCAAGTTCGGTCAGCTCATATTCGACACGCGGCGGAATGACCGGGAAAACCTCGCGCCGCACAAGCCCGTCGCGTTCCAGGATACGCAGCGTCTGCGTCAGCATTTTCGGCGTGATGCCTTCGAGCTTGCGCGCCAATTCGCCGTTGCGGAGCCGGCCCCGGCGCAGCGCACAGATCACCAGGTAGACCCATTTGCTGGCGAGCGTCTCGAGCACGGCGTGTGACGGGCACGACCGCCGAAAGGCGTCATAGCCAAAAGGGGAAACATCTTCACTATCCATGGGGTGCATATATATCAAAAAGGTACATACTAGACAAGAGAAAATAACTATCCAAATGATAGTGGCACATCAAAACCAGCAGGAGAGCCTTCCATGCGTGCCATTATCCAGAATTCCTTCGGCGGACCCGATGTCCTCGTCATTGCCGATCGCCCCGCGCCATCACCCGAAGCCGGCGAAGTGCTCGTCCGCATCGAAGCGGCCGGCATCAATCCGGTCGATGGTGCGGTGCGCGGCGGCCACTATCCGCTGCTTGGCGAGCCGCCTTTTGTCCTTGGCTGGGATGTTTCGGGGACTGTCGAGGCGCTGGGCTCCGGCGTCTCCGGCCTCAAGGTCGGCGATGCCGTGTTCGGCATGCCGCGCTTTCCCAAACAGGCGGCAGCCTACGCCGAACTCGCCGCTGTCCCGGCTGATGAGCTTGCGCCGAAACCTGAAGGCATAGATCACGCGCAAGCCGCCGCGCTGCCGCTGGCCGGCCTGACGGCCTGGCAAGGCCTTGTCCGCCATGGCCGGCTCGATTCTGGCAAGCGCGTGCTGATCCACGCCGGAGCCGGCGGCGTCGGCCACCTGGCGGTGCAGATCGCCAAGGCGCACGGCGCTTACGTCGTCGCGACCGCCAGCCCGGAAAAGCTCGATTTCGTCCGCTCGCTCGGCGCCGGCGAGGTGATCGACTACACAAGGGACGATTTCACCGCGAAGGCCCGCGACATCGATCTGGTTCTGGACCCGTTCGGCGGCGTGCATGCGGAGCAATCACTGAAAGTGCTCACGGCCGGCGGCGTTCTGGTGTCGCTGCTCGATGTCAGCGATGCCACCAAGGCAAAGGCCAGGACGCGAGGCATCCACGTCGAGCGCATGTCCGTAGTGCCCGACCGTGCCGCTCTGGTGGAGCTCGGCAAATTGATCGACGCGAAAAAGCTGGCCGTCCACGTGGCAAAGGCGTTTCCCCTCGAACAGGCCGGTGCCGCCCATGCCTTTCTCGCAACCAGGCCGATCGGCAAGGTGGTGCTGACGGTCTGAAATTGCAGATCGTCGACCCTCGCAGACGTAAGGGCGCTGATCAGCGCCCTTATCGGCCTAATGCCGGTATTGCTGGATGCGCGTGGTGCGCAGGCCGGCAAGGCCGTATTCGTCGATCGACGCTTGCCAGGACAGGAATTCCTCGGTGGTGAGCTTGTAGCGCTGGCATGCCTCTTCGAGGCTCAAAAGCCCGCCACGCACCGCCGCCACCACTTCCGCCTTGCGCCGGATAACCCAGCGACGTGTGTTCGTCGGCGGCAGATCGGCGATGGTAAGTGGGCTACCGTCCGGCCCGATAACATATTTGACTCGCGGTCTAATTAGATCGGTCATCGTACTCTCTACAAAAAACTCAAAGACCCAATCCCCACCACATTACCGCCACAGCTTTAAAATTTGCCTAAGCAGACCCTAATGGTTAGGTAAGGATCATGAACGCGGCGTTAGCCTTTTCATCGGCATTTGAAACATCTGCCGGCAAGCGCATTGAACCCGGCAGGAAAAATGAGCCGGCCCGGCAAAGCTGGCGCAGCCGAGACGCTTGACCTATATTCCGGCCATTGGCATTGAAGCGCCGCGCAGAACGAAAGAACCATGAACAGCCTCGATCTTCCCGGACGCCCCGAAAACACCCGCGTCGTCGTCGCCATGTCGGGCGGTGTCGATTCGTCGGTCGTTGCCGGCCTCCTGAAGCGCGAGGGCTACGACGTCGTCGGTGTCACGCTGCAGCTTTATGACCACGGCGCGGCAACGCACCGGGCCGGCTCATGCTGCGCCGGCCAGGACATCGACGATGCCCGCCGCGTCTCCGAGACGCTCGCCATCCCGCATTACGTCCTCGATTACGAGGAGCGCTTCCGCAAGGCGGTGATCGACCCGTTCGCCGAGAGCTATGTCGCCGGCGAAACGCCGATCCCTTGCGTTTCCTGCAATCAGACGGTGAAATTCGCCGACCTTCTTGCGACCGCCAAGGAACTCGGCGCCGACGCGCTGGCGACCGGCCACTACATCCGTTCCGGCGCCAATGGCGCCCACCGCGCGCTTTACCGGCCGGTCGACGCCGACCGCGACCAGAGCTACTTCCTGTTCGCCACCACCCAGGCACAGATCGACTATCTGCGTTTTCCGCTCGGCGGCCTGTCGAAGCCTGAGGTTCGCGCCATCGCCGAGGAGATGGGACTGACGGTTGCGGCCAAGCAGGACAGCCAGGACATCTGCTTCGTGCCGCAGGGCAAGTATTCCGACATCATCGCCAAGCTGAAGCCGGCTGCCGCCAATCCGGGCGACATCGTCCATATAGACGGGCGCGTGCTTGGCCGCCACGAGGGCATTTTGCGCTACACCGTCGGTCAGCGCCGCGGCATCGGCATCGCCTCGGGCGAGCCGCTCTACGTCGTTCATCTCGACGCCGACCGGGCCCGCGTCGTCGTCGGCCCTCGCGAGGCGCTGGAGACCCACAAGATCTTCTTGCGCAACATGAACTGGCTGGGCGATGGCCCGCTGACCGCTATCCCGGCGGCCGGGCTTGAGCTTTTCGCCAAGGTGCGCTCGACGCGGCCGCCGCGCCCGGCCGTGCTGCATCACCGCGCCGGTGTCACTTCGGTGGAACTGGTAGACGGCGAATCCGGCATCGCGCCCGGTCAGGCTTGCGTGCTCTATTCCGACGATGGCAACGAGGCGCGCGTGTTCGGCGGCGGCTTCATCGAGCGCTCCGAGCGCGGCGCCGAGGCCGAGGCGATGCTGACGCGGCTTGCCGTCCAGCCGGCGCGGGTACCCGCCGAATAGACGGCGTTTTCTCTTAGGGCCTTGTATGGGCGACGGTGCCGGCGGTCAGGATGCGCAGCACGCGGATGGCCTCCTCGCCGCTGGTGCGCGGTTCGGCCCGCGTCTCGATGCAGTGGATGAAATGCTCCAACTCGCGCGTCAGCGGCATGCCCTCACCGACCGCGACATAGGACGGCTCGTTGGCGGTGAACGCCCATTGGCCGCTGTCCTGCCACACCGCGTGGCGATAGACGGCAAGCTTGCGCTCCCACGGCTCGACATCGTCGAACACCGCCATCGCCTTGGTGCCGACAACGGTCAGCCGCCGTTCGCGGTAAGGGTTGAGCCGCGAGGCGAACAGATGGCCGCGCAGGCCGTTGGGAAAGCGCATGTGCAGATGCGCAAAGTCGCTGAGATTGTCGAGAAGAGCAGCGCCTTCGCCGCGCACTTCGACCGGTTCGGTGCCGGTGATGGCCAGGATCATCGACAGATCGTGCGGCGCCAGATCCCATAGCGCGTCGTTTTCGGTGTGGAACTTGCCGAGGCCGAGCCGATGCGAATGGATGTAGCGGACTTCGCCGAGTTCGCCATTGTCGATCAGCGCCTTCAGCGTCTCGAAGGCGGGATGAAAGCGCAGCACGTGGCCGACCATGAAGACACGGCCATTATCGGCGGCCGCCTGCACCGAGCGTTCGGCATCGGCCACCGTCAGCGCGATCGGCTTCTCCACCAGCACGTCCTTGCCGCCGAGCACGGCGCGCACCGCCATGTCGGCATGGAACTGCGGCGGCAGCGCCATGACGATGGCGTCGACATCGTCGCGGGCAAACAGCGCCTCCGGCTCTATCGCCAGGCAATCCTGCTCGCTGGCAAAACCCTCCGCGCGCGCGGGGTTGACGTCCGAAACCGCATGCAGCGCGCCGAGCGCCTTTAGGGTGCGGATGTGGTTGCTGCCCCAGTATCCGCAACCGAGGACTGCAATGCGCGGTTTCATCAATTCATGACCATGACTTTCGTGGCCGAGACATAGCGACGTGCCTCGCTGAACTCAACCCCGGCCTGTGCGCCCAAATGTCTGCCCGGCAAAGCTTTCGGCGCCAGCAATATGCCGGCGCGGCAGCCACTTCGATGCTTGACAGGCTTGGCCTCGCAACCTTATATCCGCGCGACCTTGGCGAACGCGCCGATATGCCTGCCGATTTAAGCTGGATTTCGGGCCTTCGCCGCCCTGGCGGGGTAGCTCAGTTGGTTAGAGCACGGGAATCATAATCCTGGGGTCGGGGGTTCAAGTCCCTCTCCCGCTACCACCCTACGGATAAGCTGTTGAAATAACAACAAAAACTGAAACTTTGGTAGCGCCCTGTCCAAAAATCTTCAATGATTTCAGGGGCCGAGCCTGCTATCTGGTGGTGCCAACGAACGTCGCAGAGGCGCCGTAAGCGGTCTTTACCAAGCAGATGTCCTGATGTCGCCTTTGATACGCAAGTTCGAGACACCGCTGGTCATGCCGGCTGTTTAGCCAAAGCGGGTCAGCCCTTGAACGCCGGCAAGATAAGGCCCTTGACGCCGACATCGAGCGCGAACAATCCGCCCGGATGCTTCTGGCGGACGAAGTGACTGGCCGGACGCCGGAGTACGGCAGAGGTGACGTAGAGGATATCGAGGTCCTTGCCGCCGAATTCGCAGCAGGTCGGCAGGTCGGTCGGCAAGATCACGGTTTCCATCAGTTCGCCGTCGGGATCATAGCGGCAGACTTTGGCGGTCACTGGGATGGTCACCCAGTAGCAGCCTTCGGCATCTACGGTGGCACCGTCGGCGACGCCGCCGGTCGCCCTCATGTCGATGAAGGTGCGGCGGTTCTCGATCTCGCCGGTGGCGGCATCGAAATCATAGGCCCACACCGCGCCGGCATGGCTGTCGGAAAAATACATGGTTTTCGAATCCGGGCTCCAGGCGAGCCCGTTGGAGCATCCGATGCCGTCGATCATCTTGTGGACCGAAAGGTCTGGATCGAGCCGGTAGAGCGCGCCGATGAATTCGATCGGCTGGCCCGGCACCTCGAACATCGAGCCCGACCAGAAGCGGCCCTGGCGGTCCGGCTTGCCGTCGTTGAAGCGGGTCTTCGGCATATGCGCTTCCGGGTCGACGATCGCCTCGAACCTGCCGGTTGCCGGGTCGAAGAAATGGAAGCCGTTTGTCATGGTCAGCACCAGGCCGCCCTTCTCGCGCAGGCCAAGGCAGCCGAGATATTCCGGCGTCTCGAAGACCTCGTCCTTGCCGGTCGATGGATCGTAGCGATGGATCAGCTTCTTCCAGATGTCGATCCACCACAGCACGCCGGCCTTGGGGTCCCAGAGCGTGCCTTCGCCGAGCTCGGCCCTGGCATCGACGACACAGGTGATTTCGACCATGGTCAGCTCTCCTTTCTGCGCATCTTGCCGCCGAGACCGGCGAAGGTCTCGCTGCCGATCGACACGGTGAGCAGGATCACCGCGCCATAGACGATGAGCAGCGCTCCGCTCGACAGGTTGAGCGCCGGCAACAGGCCGGTGAGGATGGTGAGCACCATGGCGCCGGCGACGGTGCCGAGATAGTGGCCGCTGCCGCCGAGGATCGAGGCGCCGCCGATGGCGACTGCCGCGATCGAGGTGAACAGATAGGCGTCACCCATGCCGAGATAAGCCTGGCTGGAATAGCCGGTGAGCAACATGCCGGCGAAAGCGGCGGTGAGGCCGGAGATGACAAAGGTCAGGATGGTGGTGCGCGCCGTCGGCACGCCGGAGAATTCAGCGACCGTGGCGCTGGTGCCGAGCGCATAAAGATGGCGGCCGAATGCCGCCTTGGACAGCAGCAGCGTCGCCACCAGTGTCAGCGCGAGCCAGATCAGCGCGATGACCGGGAAGCCGCCGATGCGGCCGACCGACAGGAACTGGATCAAGGCCGGTGCCGAGGGTGTCGGCGAGCCCCCGGTCAGCACCAGGATCAGGCCTTGCAGGATGACATTGGTCGCGAGTGTCATGATGATCGGCGGCACGCCGAACCGGGCGACGCCGACGCCATTGAACAGCCCGATCAAGGCGCCGCCGGCGAACAGCAGCGGCATTACCCAGACCAGCGGCAGATCCCGACCGCCGCAGAGCAGCGCCATGACGATTGCCGCCGAGTTGAGCACCCAAGGCACCGACAGGTCGATGCCGCCCCCTATGATGACAAAGGTCTGGCCGAGCGCGACGATGCCGACAAAGGCGGCCAGCACGACAGTCGAGCGCATGTTGGATACTGAGAGGAAGCCCGGCGAGAACAAAGCCGTGACCAGCAGCAGCACAACCATGCCGGCATAGGCGAGTACGATGAGGCGGTTGCGGGCCAGGAAGGCGCTCATTGGACACGGTTCCTTGCGGCTTTTTCGGCAACGGAACTGGCAAGCACCGAGAGCAGGAGGATGATGCCGGAAGCGACCGGCTGCCAGTAGCTCGACACATGCAGGACGAAGACGAGATTGCCGATGAGGGTGAGCACGAAGGCGCCGATCACCGTGCCGGCAAGATGGCCGCGACCGCCGAACAGGCTGACACCGCCGATGACCGCGGCCGCGACCGAAGGCAGGATATAGTCCTTGCCGATGGTCGGCGAACCGGCGCCGGTCTGCGTCACCAGAAACAGCGCCGCGCCGGCCGCGAACAGGCCGGACAGGCCGTAGGTGACGAGGTTGACGCGGGTGATCGAAACACCGGACAGGAAGGCTGATTTCTCGTTGGAACCAGTCGCCTGGATGGCTATGCCGACACGCGTCGCGCGAAACCACCACCAGAAAACGAGCAGCGCCAGCAGCATCCAGACCGGGCTCGTCAGGCCGACGAGCTGTGCCGAGGCGAAGCCGACCCACCAGCCGGGAACGCTGCCGCCATCGGTCGGCAGGATGATCATGGCGACGCCGTTGAGGATCGACCAGGTGGCAAGCGTCACCAGGAAGGGCTGCAGCTTGAGCAGCGAGATCAGCAGGCCGTTGAGTGCGCCGATCAGGAAGCCGAGTGCCAGGATGATCAGCGCCCAAAGTGCCGTGGCCGACGGATCATCGGTGAAGCGCGTCGCCGCGATCACCGTGCCGAGGCTGATCATGCCGCCGATCGACAGGTCGATGCCGCCCCGCACCAGCACGATGGTCTGGCCGGTTGCCGCCAGCATCAGCGTCATAGCCGCGGCCGTGTCGAGGTTGAGTTCGTCCAGCGAAAAGACGCCGGCCTGCAGGCTGCCATAGATGGCAACGATCAAGGCCAGCATGAGGGAGGCGACAAGGAACGGCGCGCGGTCGAGCAGGCGGCCGCGCCAGTCGATGCCGGGCCTCGTCCATTTCATTTCGGCAGGTCGTTGCGCCATCCCCACAGTTTGCTCCGCGGACATCACCATGCCTCAAGCCGCCTCGCTTTCGAGCATGGCGGCGCGCAAAATGCCCGCCTCCGAGATGCGGTCGCCTTCGAGCGTCGCCGCGATGCGGCCATTGCGCATCACCAGCACCCGGTCGGCGACATGGACCAGTTCCGGCATGTCGCTGGAATGGAACAGGATCGCATAGCCCTTGGCCGCGAGGTCGCGCATCAGCTGAAAAATCTCGCCCTTTGTGCCGACATCGACGCCGCGCGTCGGATCGTACAGCAACAAAACGCGCGCCTGCGTGAGCAGCATCTTGCCGAAGATCACCTTCTGCTGGTTACCGCCGGACAGCGTGCCGGCGAGCTGTTCCGGCGTGCCTGCCTTGATGCGCAGGAAGTCGACCATTTCCTTGACCAGAGCCAATTCCTTTTGTCGGCTGAGCAAGCCATTTTCGGTAAAACGCCTGATAACGGACAGGGTCAGGTTCTCGCGCACGCTCTTGGTCAGGAGCAGGCCCTGCCCGCGCCGGTCCTCCGGCACCAGCGCAATGCCATCCTTGCCTGTCAGCGCCTGGCGCGGATTGCCGATCGAGACCGGCTTGCCCCAGAGTTCGAGGGTGCCGCTCGCCTTGCTGGCGCCGAACAGCGCCTGGAACAGGTCGCGCTGGCCATGGCCCTGCAAGCCGCCAACACCCAGCACCTCGCCTTCGCGCAGCGTGAAGTCGACGCCGGAGAGCCGGCTGCCGCTGGAGAAGTTCCTGACCCTCAGCGCGATGTGGTCTGTCGCTGTGGACACACGCTCCGGATAAAGCCTGTCCAGATGGCGGCCGATCATCTGCGTGACGATCTCGTTGTCCGACACGGCGTTCGCCTCGTGCGCGGCGACGGTGCTGCCATTGCGAAAGATGGTCAGCCGGTCGGCGATGGCGCGCACCTCGGCCATGCGGTGCGAAATGAAGATCACCAGCCGGCCTTCGGCCGCCAATTGCCGCGTCAGATTGAGCATCCACTCCGCCTCCCGCGCCGGCAGCGCCGAGGTCGCTTCGTCAAGGATCAGGATGCGCGGGTCCTTGGCCAAGCCCTTGGCAATCTCGACAATCTGCCGTTCGGCCAGGGTCAGCCGCCGCAATTCCTGGTCGGGACGCAATGCCGGAAAACTATATTTGTCGAGCAGCGCCAGCGTCTTGCGGCGCATCTCGCCGCGGTTGACGATGCGCAGCAATGTCCGTGGTTCGTGACGGAACCAGATATTCTGTTCGACGCTGAGATCGGGGATCAGCGACAGTTCCTGGAAGACGGCGGCGATGCCGAGCGCCTGGGCCGCGTCTGGATTGGCCGGGCGATAGTCCTGGCCATCGACCAGGATCGAGCCGCCGTCGTGCTGCACGGCGCCCGACAGGATCTGGATGAAAGTGCTTTTGCCGGCGCCATTCTCGCCGAGCAGTGCGTGCACCTCGCCGGCGCGGGCACTGAACGTCGCCTCGCTCAGCGCGACGATGCCGCCATAGCGTTTGGACAAGCCTTTGACGGTGACGAGGTCCATGAATGCGCCTTCGAAAAGCTCTCCCGACACCTTGCGCCGCCGGGAGACAGGGGCGTTTGACAGGAGTTTACTTGGTACCGGCGGCTTCCGCAGCGGTGATCTCGACCCAGTCGGGCGTGATCGGCAGCGTCAGGCCGGGCGCCTGGTCCGGAAATGCATTCTTGCCGATCGCGATCTTGATCATCTTGGTGCCCGGGTAAAGCTTGGACTCGAAGGGATCGGTGGTGACGAAATCACCCTTGACCGAGACGGAGCGCTCGGCGGGCTTCTTGCCGGTGTCGAGAATGTCGACCGCGAGCTTGATCGCTTCCGAGGAGAGATAGGCAGGATTGGAGCCAAGGATGCACTTGGCGCCTTGCGTCTGCGCGCAAGTAACGGCGGCGACATTGTAGGAGAAGCCGACGACCGGGACGATCGGCCGGCCGGCATCCTTCAGCGCCTGGATGGCGCCGGAGCCGTAGCCTTGTGTCATGATGCCGTCGATTTTCGGATTGGCCGCGAGCAGGGCCGCGACCCCCGATTGTTCCGGCCCGAGCGCGTAGTTGCCGTTGTAGTAGCCGACGACCTTGATGTCGGGATATTTGGCCAGCACCTTTTCGTAGCCTTCCTGCAGCTGTGCCGAGATCGGCGCCCCGGCGAGGCCCCGGTCGAGGATGATGTTGCCCTTGCCGCCAAGCTGCGTGGCCATCCACTCGGCCATCACCGAGGGAATGCGATCCCAGTCGGAAGCGACGGCAAAAGCGCAGGGTTCGGTCACCACCTGGTCGAAGCTGATGACGACGATACCGGCGTCGCAGGCCTTCTTGATGGTCGGATTCAAGGCCGAGTCCGAACCGGCATCGACAAGGATGGCGTCCGGCTTCTGGCGGATGATGTTGTTCAGCGAATTGATCTGCGCCTGGACGGTGTTCTCGACATTCTCGATCTTGAGGTCGACGCGGCCCTTCAGCGGCCCCTTGTTCACCGAAACGTTGGCGACACGCTCCATCTGCTGGCGCCAGTCATTGCCGACGAAATTGTTCGAGAGATAGATGGTGTAGGTCTTCTTGTTCTCGGCGTGGCTCGGCGCGGTGCTCACCGCGATTGCGGACATGGCAAGAGCTGCCAATCCGCCGCAAACTGTCTTCAGTTTCATGATCTCTCCTCCTTCGTGTTTCCTGCATCAGCCGGTGACGGACTTCGCCATCTTGATGGGTGCTGCACATAAATTGATACCGGTACCAATGCGCCTTGTCAATTTAAGCCAAGGCGCATTGGGGAGGAGCCTCGAGGCGACCATTTCGCCGCCGATCGGCAGACGTCGTTCATTTGGCGCCGGCGGCCTCGGCAGGGGTGATTTCAACCCAGCCCGGGCTGACGGGAAGAAACAGGCCTGGCGCCATGTCCGGAAAGGCATTCTTGCCGACCTCTATCTTCTGCATGGTCGCGTCGGGATACAATCCTGACGGGACCGGATCGGTGGTGAGGAAGGCGTTGCGCAGCAGGATCTTTTTCTCCGCCGGCTTCTTGCCGTCGAGTATCTCAACCGCCAGCTTCAAGGCCTCGGCCGACAGATAGGCAGGGTTGGGTGCAAGGATGCACTGGGCGCCCTGGGTCTGCGCACAGGTCGTCGTCGTCAGGTTGAACGGACTGCCGGTGATGGGAACGATCGGACGACCGGCGTCCTGCAGCGCCTTGATCGCTCCGGCGCCGTAGCCCTGGACGAAGATGGCGTCGACTTGCGGGTGCGCCGCCAGCAGGCTGGCGACGCCGGCTTGTTCCGGTCCCAGCGCATAGTCGCCGTTGAAATAACCGACCACTTCAATGCCGGGATATTTCTTGATGACTTCCTCGAACCCACCCTGCAGCTGGGCGGAGATCGGAGCACCGGCAAGTCCGCGATCAACGAGGATCTTGCCCTTGCCGCCGAGTTTCTTGACCAGCCATTCGGCCTCCACGCGCGGTGCGCGGCCCCAGTCGGACTCCATCGTGTAAGCGCAGGGCGCGCTGACGATCTGGTCGAAGGCGATGACCACGATGCCGGCCTTGCAGGCCTTCTCGATCGTCGGGTTGAGCGCTTCGCCGGAGCCCGCGTCGATGACGATGGCGTCGGGCTTGTTGCGAACGATGTTGTTGAGGGAATTGATCTGCGCCTGGACCGTGGTCTCGACCACCTCGACCTTGAGGTCGACGCGACCGGCAAGCGGCGGCTTCGTGACCGCGATGTCGGCGCTGCGCAGCATCTGCTGGCGCCAGTCGTTGCCGACGAAATTGTTGGACAGATAGATGGTGTAGGGCTTCTTGTCCTGTGCGTTGGCCGGCACGGTATCGATCGACAGCAAAGTCGTCGCGATCACCGCAAGGCCGGCGAAGAATGCGCCTGCTTTCATGATTTTCCTCCTCCCGTGTTTGGTGTCAGCCGCGCGAACGCCGCTGCCTATCAAGTGCCTTCGCCGCACACCCCCTTATGGACAGACTTTGTTTTGTGCACGCCGCTACCCCAGAACCACTGTGCACTCGGGCGACACGCACCAGGCAAATGCTCGACGTCGGATGCGGCTGCGCATCCACGTTCGATCGTGGTTCCCGGCGCAGCCTCCATCCTAGCTATGATGCTATTATAATTTTATAAAGCTGTCCATGACCGGGACCAGGAAATCGACGCGCGCCAATGCCGCCGATCGGGTTCAGGCCAGATCGTTCGGCGCGTCGTAGCTGATGCTGAAGAGATCGGCCGGATGCCGCGCGATGGTGAACTCGATGCTCTGCTGGTCGGCCGACTGGTAGAGCATCTCCACACTCAGCACCGCACTGCCGAGAGCGATGCCGAGGTCGTCCGCGATGACCTCATCGGCGATCTCGGCGCGGACCGTGACATGCGCGACGTCCAGCCGCAGGCCGAGATGCCGTTGCACCGAACGAAAGATCAGCACGTCGGAAAAATCCTCCCGCTTCAGCTTCGCTCCGACAGTTGGCGGGAAATAGCTGGTGATCTGAGCTTTCTTCTGCTCACCCACCGACAGGATGCCGCGCAAGCAGTAGCCCGCTTCGTCCTTGCCCATGCCGAAATGGCGCTGGAGCACTGGGGAGACCTCCTTGCGATAGGATTTCACCGTCAGTTGCGCGTCCTTGGTGAAGGCCGCCATGTCGGCGAAGTTCTTGAATTTCCAGCTCAGGTTGACCGATGGACTGCGCGCCGTGACCACAGCCGGTTTGGCCGACCGCTTCCTGATCAGCCCGTCGGCCTCGAGGTCACGCAACGCTTGCCGTACGGTGATCAGGCTGACGCCGAAATGTTCGGCGATGGTCGCCTCCTTCGGCAGTTCGCCGCCGACGGGAAAGGTGCCGTTGCCGATCGGCTCGCGCAGGATGTCGGCGAGCTGGCGGTAAAGCGGGCCGTTGGCGCGACCAAGTGTGCGCTTGGGAAGACTGTCGATGGTGGGAACGGAGTGATCCATGTGCCTCGTCGCGCCTGTGTCGAAGCTTTTATAATAGCTTCCTGCGCCGGAGGCTATTGCATGTCACCCAAAAGTGGCTCCGGTTTTGGGATCAAAAAACAAGCCCGACGATCATCAACCGTCTCAGACGAAGAGCCGAAGCGGATGCTCGATCGCGGCTTTCAGGCTCGAAAGCCATAAGGCCGCCGCTGCCTCGTCAATGCTTCCCGTATCCGCCATCAGCAGGCACTCGGCGTGATCGCCTGATGTGTCGAGCGAGACGGTCAAGCGCATGGCGCGGGCTGGCAGAAGCGGCATCATGAGCGGCCTGACGTCGCTTGCCGGCAACACCCGCAGGGACAACGCGGCAGGTTTTTCCGCATCGTCACGACTGTCGGCCAAAGCAGTGAGCCGCGTCTCCCACAGCGATGTCAGAGACATTTCGGGGATCATGTCGAACACGGCTTGCCGGCCCGCCAGTTCCAGCGCCACGGATGCCGTGCCGATCCTGGCGGCGTCCGGTATCTCGGCAAATGCTCTGCCCGCCGCGCGCAGCAGCACGTCGTCAATGTCGAACAGCCTTCCAGAGCTCTCCAGTGCCGCCAGCAGGTCTCGCAGCGCGCGGAGGGCAACGGACGTCGCAAAGGCAGCGATCCGGGGCGCAGCAGTGGAAGGCTCCGCCGCTGGGGCGGCGATATCAGGCGAAACGACCAGCGTGGCAGCCGGAACGTAGCCGGTGACATCGGCAGCGAGGATGCGGCCACCGGGGCCGCTGCCGCGAAGGACTTCGAGCGGCAGCGCACGCTCGCGCGCCAGGCGGCGGGCATATGGGGAAACGGCGAGACGCCTTGCCTGCGCCGCCATTGCGTTCATTTCAAATACTCTGAATTGACGCAGTTGGTCAGCCGCCCCTCCGCAAGATATGCGTGCACGACCTCGATCGATTTCAGCCGGAGATCGCGCATCGATGCCGGGCTGTAGAAGGCGGCGTGGGGGGTGACGATCAGGCGGTTGGCGATCCATGCTTCGCGGCGTCGCCATGCCGCCAGCAGCGGATGTTCGAGATCGCCGGGTTCGCTTGGCAGCACGTCGAGCCCCGCGCCGGTGACGGTACCCGCGCGCATGGCTGCTTCGAGCAAGTCGAGATCGACGATCGGGCCGCGCGCGGTGTTGATCAGCACAAGCCCGGGCCTGGCCGCGGCGAAGGCCGCCGCGCCAAGCAGCTTGCGGGTTTCCTCGCTCAATGGCGTGTGGACGCTCACCACATCCGCGCGCGCCATGAGCTCGGCCAACGAATGGACCCGCTCGTAGCCTGTCGACAAGTCGACGCCGGACGACAGATGCGGATCGTAGAACACCACCTTCATGTCGAAGGCGGCTGCGCGGCGGGCCGTGGCGAGGCCGATGCGGCCAAGTCCGACAATGCCGAAGGTGGCGCCCTTATGCCGGCGCACCAGCGGCGCTTTGGAGAAATGCCAGCCTTCGGCGCCATTGCCGGTGAGTTCCGCGCCATAGGCGGAGGTGCCGCGCGTCAGCGCCAGCATCAGGCCGATGGCGTGGTCGGCGACTTCGGTTGTACCGTAGTCCGGCACATTGCAGGCCGGTATCTTGCGCGCGCCCCAGCCTGCCGTGTCGATGTTGTCGAAGCCGACGCCGGAGCGTACCGCGATCCTGGCCTTGGGAAACGCGGTGGGAGCGGCAGCGACATTGTGCGTCGGCGAATAGTTGATGACCGCATCGGCGGTTTCGCAGGCCGACGGATCGAGCATGGCTGGCTTGTGATTGGTCGACCTGGCGAGGATGAACTCGATGTCGGGATAGTGCTCGCGCTCGAGTTCGGCTTCATCGGCGGCTTGCCAGTTGGCGCACAGGATCTTCATGCTTGCCCTTCGGATTTTACAGGGAGAGTGGTGACTATTTCTTGATGCCGCCAATGCGGCCACCCATCGGCACCACGGCGCCGACCGGCTGGTCGATCACGGCAAGCGTGCCGCTGACTGGCGCCTCGATCTCGACCACGGCCTTGTCGGTCTCGATCTCGGCGACCAGTTCGCCTTCCTTGACCGCATCGCCGACCGCTTTCCGCCATTTGATGACGGTGCCTTCGCTGACGGTGAGATCGCCGAACGGCATCGTCACCGGCTCGTCGTCGCCGGCGGCGGCGGGTGCCTGGGGCGCAGCGGGCGCAACCTTGGCGGGAGCAGGTGCCGATTTAGCCGGTGCGGCACTTTCCAGGCCGACCGTGTACCAGTGATCGGGAATCGGCGGCTTGCCGGCGATGACGTCGCGCACGCCCCGGACGATGCGCGCCATGTCGACCAGCATGGCGCGTTCCAGTACGGGCGCGAAGGGATGTGAGGTCGGCGCGGTGTGCAGCCTTCCGGGCGGAGCGTCGAGTTCATCGAAGGCAAGTTCGTTGATGGCTTGCGCGATCTCGCCACCCAGGCCGCACATCGCCCAGGCCTCGTCGACGATGAGCAGGCGATGGGTCTTGCGCACGCTGGCGACGATCGTCTCGATGTCGAGCGGCATGATGGTGCGCGGATCGATCACCTCAGCTTCGATGCCTTCGGCCGCCAATGCCTCCGCCGCTCCAATCGCGCGCTGCACCATCTGCCCTGCGGCAACGACGGTGATGTCGGTGCCGGCCCGCGCGATGCGTGCGACGCCGAACGGGACAAAATGTTCGCCAAGCGGCACCTCGCCCTTGGAGGCGAACAGCGCCTTGGGTTCGAGCATGATGACTGGATCGCCGGCCCTCAGCGCTGTCTTCATCAGCCCCTTGGCATCGGCCGGGCTCGAGGGAACGCAGACGATGAGGCCCGGCATATGGGCGAAGACCGGATGATAGATGCCGCTGTGGTGCGGGCCGGAACTGCGCAGCGCGCCGGCGCCGACGCGCACCACCATCGGCGCGCTCATCAGTCCGCTGGTCATGTAGCGCAACTTAGCGGCCTGCAGGAAAATCTGGCCGGCGGTCTCGAAGGCGAAGTCGGCAAACATCAGGTCGGAGACCGTGCGCGCGCCGGTAGCCGAGGCGCCGACGGCGGCGGCGGTAAAGCCCTGTTCGGAGATCGGCGTATCGACCATGCGCTCGGCGCCGAACTCCTGCCAGAGGTTTCTGGTGTGGGCGAAGCTGCCGCCACGCTCGCCGATGCCTTCGCCAAAATAGAGGATTGCCGGATTGGCGCGCATTTCCTCGGCGATGCCGTCGCGTACCGCCTCGAGCCAGCCTTGCGTGCGCGTCTCGCCGACGGCGCGCGGCTGCAGCGCTGCCGGCGGGTTGATCGGATCGGCAAAGACATGCAGGCGCACCGTTGCCGGGTCGGGCTCGGGCGAATTGCGGGCAAAGCTCAGCGCTTCCTCGACCACCTTGTCGATCCGCGTTTCGATGGCGGCGAGAGCTTCCGTGTCGGCGATGCCATAGTCCTCGACCAGCTTCTTGCGGAACATGTCGATCGGATCGCGCCTGATCCAGGCGTCGAGTTCTTCCTGCGTGCGGTAGGTGCCGATGACTGGATCGCCCTCATGGTGGCCGACGGTGCGATAGGTCTTGGCCTCGATCAGCGTCGGACCTTTGCCGGCGCGGGCGCGCTCAGTCGCTTCCTTCATTGCGAGCCAGACGGCGAAGACGTTGTTGCCGTCGACGGCAACGCCTGGCATGCCGTAGGACGCGGCCCTGGTGGCGATTTCGGGATTGAGCGTGACGGATCTCAGCGGCGTGGCGGTGGCGTAGAGATTGTTCTCGCAGACGAACACCGCCGGCGCGCGCTGCACGGCGGCAAAGTTAAGCGCCTCGTGGAAGCCACCATGATTGGCGGCGCCATCGCCGAAGAAGGCCACGCCGATGTCGTCACGGCCCTGCTGGCGGGCGCTCATACCGATGCCGACCGCATGGCCGATGCCGGCGGCGACGATGCCATTGGTGCCAAACAGGCCGACCGAACGGTCGTAGAGATGCATAGTGCCGCCACGGCCGCCGCAAATGCCGTCGACCTTGCCGAACAGCTCCGCCATCACACGTCCGGGGTTGGCGCCCTTGGCCAGCGCGTGGCCATGGCCACGATGGGTTGATGTGACCCAGTCGGTCGGCCTGAGATGCGCGCAGACGCCGACGCCCGTCGCCTCCTCGCCGATATAGAGATGCAGGAAGCCGGGCGTTTCGCCCTTGCGGCAGGCGATTTGGGCGATGCTTTCGAAGCGGCGCAACAGCACCATGCGTTCGAACAGATCGAGCAGAATCTTGCGGTCGGGGAGGTTTGGCGCACCCCTGGACTCCTCGCGCGTGCGCGCCGCAGACATTGCCACCAAAGCCTCCCTGAATACGTCTGACGCCGGACGGCAGAGCGCCGGCGGCGAGCTTGTTGGTCGCCCGCTTCGGCGCATAATAGATTATAATAGCATAATGTCTACCGACACTGAACAGAGGCGCGCGGGCGCTAGATTTTGGTGATCCGGACCGTGGCGTCGGGACGCTCGAACAGCTCCGGCCGCAAGCTGAGGCCAAGTCCCGGCCCCTCCAGCGGCACGACATGGCCGTCGCTGACCAGCGGAATGTCGGCGACGATCTCGGTGTACCAGCCGGTGAAATAGGCCCGCACCGCTTCCTGATAATTGACGTTCGTCAAGGTCGCCGACAGGGCGCAACTGGCGGCATAGACGATCGGCCCGGTACAGTCGTGCAAGGTGACCGGCAGTTCGCTGGCTTCGGCCATGTTGGCTATCTTGCGAGCCTCGGACAGACCACCGCACCAGGCGAGGTCGATCATGATCACCGAAGCGGCGCGCTTGTCGATCAGTTGCTTGAACATCTGCCGCGACGCGAGCCGCTCGCTGGCGGCGATCGGGATCGAGGTATGGCGGGCAAGCTCGGCCATGGCGTCGAGCTCGTTGTAGCGGATAGGCTCCTCCAGCCAGGCGACGTCGTAGGCTTTCAGCGCCTCGGCGATGCGCAGCACCGGCGGCAAGGTCCACAGGCCGTGCAGTTCGACCATGATTTCCATGTCGCGGCCGACGGCGTCGCGGATTTTCTGGAACGGCTGCAGCGCGCTGTCGAGGTCGGCCAGCGAAATGCGCGTACCGTTCGAGGCCTCGGCGGCAATGTCGAACGGCCATATCTTCATCGCCTTGATACCTTCGAATTTCAGGCTTTTGGCGAGGTCGCCGGCATTGTGGCGCCAGGCGAGCAGATCCTCATACGGGCCTTCGTTCGAATCGCCTGCCTTGAGCGACCAGTCCTCGCCGCGCTCGAACAGAGCGTTCTTCTTCGTGGCGCGGACATGTTTGTAGCCGGCGCAAGTGTTGTAGATCGGCACGGTCTTGTGGGTACGGCCGCCAAGCAGCCGCCAGACCGGCTCGCCGAGCGCCTGGCCATATATATCCCAGAGTGCGATGTTGACGGCGGAATTGCCACGCACCTCGGCGCCGGAATCGCGCGCGCCGACATAGACGCTGCCCAACGTACGGTCATGCAGTTCGATGTCGCGCGGGTCCTTGCCCAGAAGGTAAGCGGCGACATTGTCGTGGATGTAGGAGGCGACCGGCCCCGGCGCCCAGAAGGTCTCGCCGGTGCCGATGAGGCCGGCATCGGTGTGGACGCGCAGCCAGAACAGGAACGGGAACTCCGCCAGTTGCAGCGTTTCGAGCGCGACGACTTTCATTTTTTCCTCCCTGTACCGACCGCCCGCTCGGTCGGCGGACAATAGCACATCCCCGTTGACAGCCATTTATGGTACCGGTATCAATTTCGTCAAGATGGCCACCGGGAGGGTGCTCGCATGCCTGCCGAAATTCTCGATACCACGCCACGCAGAGCGCTGGTCACGGGCGCCGCCGGCGGCCTCGGCCGCGAGGTGGCGATACAATTGGCGGCCCGTCGATGCGCGGTCGCCATCGCCGACATCAACGCCGAAGGCGCGACCGAGACCGCTCGCCTTGTTCGGGAGAAAGGCTCCGAGGCCGAGACGATCATCGGCGACTTCACCAGGGAAGGCGCGCCGGAGGCAGCTGTCGAAAAGGTGGTCGCGCGTTGGGGCGGTATCGACATCCTCGTCAACAATGCCGGTTATGGTGTGATCGAGCCGTTCCTCGACGCCACTTACAAGTCCTGGACACGCACGCTGGCGCTCAATGTCACGGCACTTGCCATGGCCTGCAAGGCGGCTGGCCGGGTGATGCGCGAGCAGCGTTCGGGGCGCATCATCAACATCACCTCACCCGGTTCGCGCATGGCGCTGCCCGACTACACCGCCTACACGGCGAGCAAGGCCGGCGTCGATTCCATCACCCGCGCCGCGGCGGTTGCATTGGCGCCCTACGGTGTACTGGTCAACAGCCTGGCGCCGGGCATGATGGACACCGAGATGCAGCGGTCGACCGAGGTCGACCTCGCCCGCGCCAATGGCCGCGACGACCTGCAAGCCTTCCTCGACGAGCGCACCCGACGGATCCCGCTCGGCCGACGCGCCGAGATTTCCGAAGTCGCCGAGGCCGTCGTCTGGCTCTGCCTCGATTCGCCCAAATACATGACCGCTGAGCGCCTCAACATGTCGGGCGGGCTCGACAAGGACTGACCTTATGTTGCGAAATTCCCCACCCGGCAGTGCCGATATTGGCGCGCTCGAACGCAAGGCGACACGGCTGCGCCGGCACATGCTGACCATGGCGCGCGGACAGGGCCAAGGCTATATCGGCCAGGGCCTCGGCATCGCCGATGTGCTGGCCGCGCTCTACTTCCACGAACTGCGCTACGATCCGCAGAATCTGGTATGGCCCGATCGCGACCGCTTCCTGCTGTCTACCGGACACTATTCCATTGCACTGTGGGCGGCGCTGGCCGAGGCCGGCATCATCCCGGTCGAGGAACTCACCACCTACGGCGCCGACAATAGCCGGCTGGAAATGTCGACACTCGACACCACGCCCGGCGTCGAGGTCATCGGCGGTTCGCTCGGCCATGGTCTGGGACAAGGCGTCGGCCAGGCGCTGGGCTTGCGCGTCGACAAATCCGACGCGCGCGTCTTCGTCGAGTTGTCCGATGGCGAAATGCAGGAAGGCTCGACCTGGGAAGCGGCGATGTCGGCCAGCCATTTCAGGCTCGACGGGCTGGTGGCGCTGATAGACTGCAACGGCATACAGGCCGATGGGCCGGCGGTGCTCGAGATGGAACCGGTCGCCGACAAATGGCGCGCCTTCGGCTGGCAGACATCGGAGATTGACGGCAACAACATGAAGGCGGTGGTCGGTGCGCTGGCCGGCGCACGCGACCGCAACGGCAAGCCGAAGGCGATCGTGCTGCGCACATTGCCGGGCAAGGGCGTGCCGCGCATTGAGACCAGCGAGAAATCGCATTTCTTCCGCATAGACATGACGCAGTGGGACGGCATCATCGCCGAGTTCGAAAAGACCGTGGGAGCAACCCAATGAGCAGCACGGCGATTGAGCCCGGACGCACGCTGGCCATGGGCCAGGACGAAGCGGTCGGCGGTGGCCAACGGAGCGTGGAGGCACCGTTCGGCAAGGCTTTGGCGCGGCTTGGCCAGAGCCGCCCCGAGATTGTCGGGCTGACCGCCGACCTCGGCAAATACACCGACATATTGCCGTTCCGCGATGCCTTTCCGGAACGTTTTTTCAATGTCGGCATGGCCGAGCAGAATCTGGTCGCCGTCGCCGCCGGACTGGCGCGCACCGGCAAGGTGCCTTTCGCCACCACCTATGGTGTGTTCGCGACCCGGCGCGCCTATGATTTCGTCGCCATCGCGCTCGCCCACTCCAGCCTCGACGTCAAGATCGTTGCCGGACTGCCGGGATTGACCACCGGCTATGGCGGCACGCATCAGGCGATTGAGGACCTGGCGCTGATGCGCATGATCCCCGGCCTGACCATCATCGACCCCTGCGATGCGACCGAGATCGAGGCTGCGACCGACGCGATCGCCGAGCATCGTGGTCCGGTTTATATGCGGCTGCTGCGTGGCAACGTGCCGGTAGTATTTGAAGCTGGCTATCGCTTCGAAATAGGCAGGGCGCGACAGCTTCGCGAAGGCTCGGATGTCGGCATCATCTCGACCGGCTTGATGACCGAGCGGGCGCTGGACGCGGCGGAAGCCTTGCGCAAACAAGGCATCTCCGTCGGAGTGTTGCACGTGCCGACGATAAAACCGTTCGACGCCGAGGCGGTGGCCGAATTTTCGACCGGCTTCAACCATATCGTCACGGCGGAAAACCATGTTGTTGTCGGCGGCTTGGCGAGCCTTGTGGTCGAGACCTTGTTCGATGCCAGCATCGCGAAGAAGGTAACGCGCGTCGGCCTGCCCGACCGCTATATCGAATGCGGCGCGGTGCCGACCTTGCAAGCGAAGTACGGCCTGACGACCGAGGCCGTCATCGCAACGATCGCCGCCCTGAATTAGGACTGCCGCATGAAGATCACAGAGATCGAGACCTTTGCCGCCGGCGCGGGCTGGAAGAACTGGCTGTTCGTCAAAGTGCATACCGACGAAGGCATCCACGGCGTTGGCGAAGGCACGCTGAACGGCTTCATCAAGACCACCGAAGCCGGGGTACACGAGCTCAAGCATCTCGCCATCGGCCAAGACCCGCGCCGCATCAATGCGCTGGCCAAGCGCTTGCTGGACAGCGTTTCGCTCGATGGCGGCCATATCCACCGCACGGTGATCGCGGCGATCGAGGTCGCCTGTTGGGATATCCTGGGCAAGAGCCTCTGCGTGCCGATCCACCAGTTGCTCGGCGGCCAGGTGCGCGACAGCGTGCTCGGCTACGCCAATGGCTGGTACCGCACCGAACGCACACCGGAAGCCTTCCTCGAGGCCGCCAAAGCGGTTTTGGCCAAGGGTTTTAAGGCATTCAAACTCGACCCGTTCGGCACCGCGCAAGGGTTTATTTCGCGCGAGGAATTGGACCTCTCCTACGCTATCTGCCGGATGCTGCGCGACAGCTTGCCCACGGACACGCTGATCCTGATCGACGTGCATGCCCGCTTCACCGAGATCGCGGCGCTTCAGGCAGCCCAGAAATTTTCCGATCTCGACATTTACTGGTGGGAGGAGCCGACCTCGCGCGACCGGCAGGAGACCGTGCACGAAGTGGCGCATCGCTCGCCGATCCCGGTTGCGACCGGCGAGATGTACGACACGGTCGGCCAGTTCTACACGCTGGCCGCCGGCGGCGGCGTCAACATCTTCCAGCCTGAGCCGATGTCGCTCGGCGGCATCGGGCCGTCGATGCAGGTGGCCAATCTGGCGCTCGCGCATGGCAGCCATATCGCGCCGCACCAGAGCGGTGGACCGGTGGCTACGGCGGTGTGCCTGCAGCTCGCGGCAGCGGTGCCGAATTTCCTTATCCAGGAGCATTTCGACGCCTTTAACGACCCGTGGACACGCGACCTGGTGACCTGGCACCCAACCGTCAATTCCCACAATGGCCACCTGTCGTTGCCGGACGCGCCGGGGCTCGGCATCGATCTCAACATCGATGCGATCAAGGATCATCCCTACGATCCCGATGCCTATCTCAACGTCCACGCCGAAGGCTGGGAAAAGCGCCTCGGACGACATGAAGAGACCGGCAGGAAGAAACCCTGATCAGGCGCTTTCGCGGTCGACGATCTCGAAGCCGAGGCTGGTGATGGTCGGCACCTTGGTGTCGCCGCCGAGCCTTGCCAGCAATTGCCGCACGGCGCGCCGGCCCATCTCGTAGCGGTTGACCTTTACCGTGGTCAGCGGCGGATAGAGCTGCGCGGCCAGATCCATGTCGCCATAGCCGGCAATCGCGATCCTGCCCGGCACCGCCCAGCGCCGGCGGTGGCACTCCTGCACGGCGCCGACGGCCAGCGTGTCGCTGGAGAAGAAGATGGCATCGATATCCCTGTGACGGGAGGTCAGCGTCACCAGCGCCTCGGCGCCGCCTTGCGCGGTGATCGGCACCTCGACCTCCATGTCGGCATGGTTCTTGATGCCGAGTTCGGTGAGCGCGGCATGATAGCCGGTGCGGCGCTGCTGTAGGCGATCATTGCCATGGATCGGCGTCGAGACGAAGCCGATGCGCTTGTAGCCCTTGGCGGCCAGATGCATGGTCATGGCATAGGCCGTCTCAAAGTTGGAGACGCCGACCACCATGTCGATCGGCTTGCGGCCCTTGATTTCGGAAATCTCGACGATCGGCGCACCGCTGCTCTTCAGAAGCCCGCGCGCCGCCTCGCTTTGTACGAAGCTCTGCAGGATCATGCCGACCGGGCGCCAGCCAAGCAGGTTGCGGATCGATTTCTCCTCGGCCTCCTGCGTGAATTCGCCTTGCACCAGAAGCATCGAGTAGCCGCTCTCATGGCATTCGTCCGACATGCCTTGCACCTGTTCGGCAATGCCCGAATTGATCAGCGGCGGCACCACCGTGCCGATCATGCGGCCATTGCCGCGCATGCTGGAGGCCAGCCGGTTGGGCACGAAGCCGGCCTGCTCGATGGCCTCAAGCACTTTCGCGCGCGTCTCGGGCGAGACCATGTCGGGATTGGACAGCGCCCGCGATACCGTCATCGGCGCGACACCAACGCGCTTGGCGATCTCGCGGACACCAAGGCGCTGCCGCTTCTTCTCGCCCGCCGGCGGCTCGTCGACCATCACCATGCTCCAAGAGAGCGCGATCCGTCAGCAATGTCCCGCGGATCGCGGCGTAAACACCCATTCATAGCGGTTGCCGCGAATGCATTCCAGCGATGGAGCTGGCTATGCACTGCCAGGAAATTCGCCGTTGACAAGTTATAATATTATAATCTTAATGGCCAAGAGGAGTGCGCCGAGGATCGGCACAGGTGAATGGAGCCGGCCGCAAGAGCCGGCGACAGGCACCGCCAGGGAGGTCAGGATGAACAGCGCGGCTGAGGTGAGCGCGCCGCTCCGGGACGCGCGATCGTTCCGGCGGCGACTGATCGGCTTGATTGCCGTCGGCGAAGTCGGCGTGCTGGCGGCCATGGCGTTGCTGATCGCCTTCTTCTGGCTGATCGAACCGGCTTTCCTGTCGGAGCGCAACATCCGCGCCATTCTCAACGTCGTCTCCTTTGTCGGCATCATCGCCATCGGCCAGACCATCCTGCTGGTCGCCGGCGAATTCGACCTGTCGGTCGGCTCGGTGGCCGGGTTGTCCGCCGTGATCGCCGCCAAGCTGATGACCGCGGCCGCCCTGCCGGTGACCGTCGGCGTTCTCGGCGGCGTTGCCGTCGGTGCCCTGATCGGCCTGCTGAATGGCCTGATCGTCGTCAGGGTCGGCATCCCCGCCTTCATCCAGACGCTCGGCATGCTGTTCATCGGCCAGGGCCTGATCCAGGTGGTGACGGATGGTTATCCCGTCTATCCGCTGCCCGAGGCGATCAACGCGATCGGCGGCACCGATCTCGCCTTTGGGCTGGGCTGGAGCTTTGCCTTCTTCATCGTCGCCGCCATCCTTGCCGACTTCGTGCTGCGGCGCACCGTTCTCGGGCGCAACATGTATGCCACCGGCGGCAACAAGGAAGTGGCGCATCTCGTCGGCATCAACACCAGCGCCTACAAGATCGGCGCCTTCATCGCCGTCGGCGCGCTGTCGGCGATCGCCGGCATGTTCGTGATGGCCGATCTCGGCAGCGGCGGCACTTCGATCGGCAGCGGCTGGGAACTGACGGTCATCGCCGGTGTCGTGGTCGGCGGCGTCAGCCTGTTCGGCGGCGCCGGCACGGTGGCCGGCGGCGTCGTCGGCATTCTCATGCTGAAAGTGGTGCAGAGCGGCCTCGTCGTCATCGGCGTCAACTCCAACTGGCAGCAGATCGCGGTCGGGGTGATCATGGTCATGGCCGTCGGCCTCGACATCGTGCGCCGCCGCTACTTCATCGCCGGAGCCTGAGCAAACCGCGGGGAAGTGGACATTTGAGCCGGAAAAAAATGCCGGAGAACCAAGGGAGGTACGACATGAGAATAAATCTGAAGAACGGACTGATACGCAGCGCGCTTGGCGCGGCGGCAGTAGCCACATCGCTCGGTTTAGCGAGCATTGCCCAGGCGGCGGACATCCACCTGCTCTGGGTGCAGGCGATGAAGGATCATCCCGTGCACCGGCTGATGCAGGCCGGTTTCCTCAACAAGTGCAAGGAGCTTGGCTACACCTGCGAGGTCGTCGGCGACCCGAGCGCCACCAACTGGGATATTCCGGCGACGCTGCCGCTTGCCGAAGCCGCCCTCGCCCGCACCAAATACGATGCCGTCGGCGTCTACGGTCCCGATCCGGCCATCTATACCTACATCTCCAAGCTGGCCAAGGAGGGCTTCCCGATCGTCACCTGGCACGTGCTGCCGCCCGAAGGGACCGTAAACGGGCTGAAAGCGGCAACGGGCGAGAACATCGCCGAGGCCGGGACCAACGCCGCGATCGCCATCGGCGACAAGCTCGGCGGCAAGGGCACGGTGGCACTGACGCAAGGCGCCTCCAACGACACCGAAAACGCCATGTCGGATGCCTTCCGCAAGACCATCGCCGCGAAATATCCCGGCATCAAGGTGCTCGACACCCAGATGGAAGGCTTCGAACCCTCGGCGGCGGAAGCCAAGGCGGTGGCGATCCTGCAAGGCAATCCCGACGTGACCGCCGCCTTCGGCACTACCGGCAACAGCATCCAGACCTGGTCGGGGGCGGCCCGCAAGGCCGGGCGCGATGTCGTCATCATCGGCATGGATTATATTCGGCAGAACCTCGATCTGGTAAAATCGGGCGCCGCCTACGGCATCGTCGCGCAGCCGCTCTATGAAGAGAGCGCCAAGGTCGCCGAGCTGCTGGGCGATCTGGCCCAGGGCAAGACCGTGCCCTACAGCAATCCGCTGCCGGCCAAGGTGATCACATCAGCCGACCTCGCCCCCTACTACAAGATGCTGGACAGCGCCGGCCAGTAACAGCTCCCGCCGGGTCCGCTTGCGCGGGCCCGGTGCCTTTTGAGAGGATCGCCGTGTCCAACACCGCCCAAGCGCCTCTGTTCTCGGCCCACGCAATCGCCAAGAATTTTGGCGGCGTGCAAGCACTGCGTGGTGTCGACTTCGATGTGACATCGGGCGAAATCCATGCCCTGCTTGGGCAGAATGGCGCCGGCAAATCGACCCTGGTGAAAATCCTCAACGGTGTGCATCCGGCCGGCTCCTACACCGGCGCCATCCAACTTGACGGCCGGCCGGTCAGTTTCGCCTCGCCTGCCGATGCGCGGTCGAACGGCGTCGGCTATGTGCCGCAGGAAATCGAGGTGCTCGAGCAGCTTTCGGTCGCCGAGAACGTCTTTGCCGGCCGGACCGGTCTCAGTGACGGCATGCTCGTCCACCAGCGCCAGCTCGAGCAGCGCGCCGGCGCGATCTTTGCCGAGCTTGGCATCGACATCAATCCCCGGGCCTATGTCGCGTCGCTGACCTCGGCGCAGCGCCATCTGGTGATGATTGCGCGCGCCATCGTGCTGAAGCCGCGCGTGCTGATGCTGGACGAGCCGACGGCCTCGCTGTCGGGCTCGGAAGTCGACGCGCTGTTCAGCGTACTGCGGCGCCTGAAGGCGCAAGGCGTGGCGATGATCTACATCACCCATCGCCTGCCCGAAGTGCTCGCCATCTGCGACCGCGCCACCGTGCTGCGTGACGGACAAGTGGCGGTACGCATCGCAAGGGAGGATTTCGATGCCGAGACCTTCATCTTCTCGATGTCGGGCCAAAGGCTGCATCGGCTGTTTCCCGAGCATGTTGCACCTGTCGGCGCGCCGACCGCGCTGGAGGTTCGCCGTCTCACTGTCGCCGGCCACAGCGGCGCTGTTCATGGCGCGAAGGATATCAACCTCTCGGTGGCCGCCGGCGAGATCGTTGGACTGGCGGGGCTGCTCGGTTCCGGCCGCAGCGAGATCCTGCACGGCATCTATGGCCGGGTGCCGGCCGAGGGCGAAATCCGTGTCGCTGATCAGCCTGTAGCGATCAAATCGCCAAGCAATGCCCGCGCCGCCGGCATCGCCTTGTTGACCGAGGATCGCAAGCGCGACGGCCTGCTGTTCAACCTGCCGGTCGGCGCCAACATCACCATCGGCAATCTCGCGCCCCTATCGCGGCATGGCATGGTGCGCGGCCGACTGGAACGCAGCTCGATTCTCGCCGCCATGCGCGCGCTCAACGTCAAGGCATCGTCGCCGCAGACCGCGGTCACCCATCTTTCGGGCGGCAACCAGCAGAAGCTGCTGTTTGCCCGCGTGCTGATGCGGGCGCCGAAAGTGCTGCTGCTCGACGAGCCGACCAAGGGCGTCGACGCGGCAACCCGGCACGAGATCTACCGGCTTGTGGTTGAGCTCGCCGAGAAAGGCGTGGCCTTGCTCATCGTCGCTTCCGAGCTTGAAGAACTGATCGGCCTTTGCGACCGCTGCCTCGTCGTTGCCGATGGCCGCATCGTCGACGAATTCGGCCGCGGCGAAGGCGGCGAAGACCGCGTGCTGCGCTCGGTGACGGCAGCGCAAGCGGAACGCCACGTGATAGCTTCACAGGTCTCTGCATGATCTTTGCCGGCAAACGCGTTTTCGTCACGGGGGCTGCGACCGGTATCGGCCGGGCGACAGCGGAGTACCTTGCCGCCGAAGGTGCCAAGGTCTTTGGCGCAGGGCTGGATGGCGAAGAGGGAAACGCGCTCGCCGGTCGCTATACCGGAAGCCAGCTGATCTTTCACCAGAGCGACCTCACCCGCGAGGCCGAGGTGCAGGCGGCCGTGGCGGCAGCGACAGGGCGGTTTGGCGGTCTCGACGCGGTCATCAACTGCGCCGGCATCTATCCGACCGGCAAGCGGCTTGAAAAGCTTTCCGACGAGGAGTGGGACAGGACCATCGCCGTCAATTTGACGGCCATCTTTCGCGTCTGCCGCGCGACCTTGCCGCTGCTGCGCGCGGCCGGCGGCGGCTCGATCGTCAACATCGCCTCCGTGCATGCCGACGCAACGGTTCCCGGCGTGCCTGCCTATGCTGCGACAAAGGCGGCGGTCGTCGGCCTGTCGCGGCAGATGGCGCTTGACTATGCCGTCGACCGTATCCGCGTCAACGCCGTGCTGGTCGGTTCCGTCGCCACGAGGATGACGCTGGACGGGCTGGAAGCGGCCGGCGGTGCGGAAGCACTGGGCCTGTCCTTCGAGCCCAACAGGATCGCGCGCATCGCCAACCCTTCGGAGATCGCCACGGCAATAGGCTTCCTGATCTCCGATGCCGCGTCCTTCGTGACCGGCAGCGCCATGCAGGTGGATGGCGGCCTGTTGGCGCGGCTGCTCTAGGTGTTAACCGCAAAGGGCATGAACAAGACTGTGCCAGCAGCGTTCTCGCCGGGGGCAAGCACGATCACGCCTTCGTCCGGATCGTCCCATCTGCCCCGGTTGAATGCGCCGGAGGTGTTGGTTTGCGGCTCGACGCAGAAATACGGTTTTGTGGGATCGGCATAAAGCATCAGATGCTTGAAGACGGGATCCGCAGCGATCCGCAACCCGACGCCGCGTGACGGAAAGCGAAGGGTCGCTTCGCCGCTCCAGCCGCCATAGTCGTTGTTGCGCCAGCCGCCCGACAAGGGCCGGGTCTCGGCATAGTCGAGTTCGGGTGGAAGCGTGATCCGATCACCGGAAATGCTCTCCGGTCCTTCGAGATAGAAGTGCCTGGCCTTGAACTGCAGCGTCACGTCCGGGTTGCGATCGAACCAGGGATGCAGGCCAAAGCCGAACGGCATGTCGACCGGCCCAGTATTGGTCAGTGTCATGGTCACGCTAAGGCCCTCCTCGGAGACTACGAAAGCCTGCGTCGCGCGGTAGGAATAGGGCTCCGGTCCCGCGGCGATGTCCAGCGACAGCGTCGCGTCGGTGGCGCCTGCCTTGGTGACAGTCCAGGCGTGTTGCCAGCCGCTGCCATGCACGTTGAATTTTTCGGGCGGATTGTTGGGTTGCACCAGCCAGCTTTTTCCCCCGAACTCAAAGGCATTTCCGGCGATGCGGTTGGCATAGGGCGTCATCGGGAACATGGCGACGCCAAGCACATTGCCGGCCTCGCGTTCCTCGTCCGAGAGCCGGCGCATGAGGTCGATGCCGCGCCAGCGTAGCGAACTCACGGAGCCACCGATCTGCGGCACCAGGGCGACTTCGAGCGCTCCCGATCCGATGTTCACCCATTCAGAAATTGCGCCCATAGCCTGCCGTCCATCCACCGTCTACGCTCAGCATCTGGCCCGTCGTGTAGGTGTTGAGCGGATCGCAGAAGAACAGCACGGCCGCAACCGCTTCCTCGATGCTGCCTGAGCGGCCGGCCGGCGTGTGGCTGAGCATCGCTTTGTCGCCGGAAACCATGGTTTCATCTTCGACCGCGCCGACGCCGACGGCATTGACCAGCACCTTAGGGCCGAACTCCATGGCCAGCGTGCGCATACCGGCAAGGATCGAGGCGTTCTCCATGGAAAAGCGCGGATGGCGGCGCATCGGCATGCCGGCGGTCACCGACAGCAGGAAGACGATGCGCCCGCTGCCGCGCTCGGTCATGGTCACGGCAGCCTTGCGCGCATCGGCGTAGTGAGACCGCGGATCGCGCGTCGCCGATCCTGGCCACAACGCGCAGGAGATCAGCAGGATATCGGCGGCCCGTGCATGGGAACCCTCGACCAGATGGCCGCCATTGGCCTGCAACGCGGCAAGTGCGGCCTCGGCCACCGGATTTGTGTCGCCATCGACTGCGTAAGCAGTGCCCTCGAGATCGATTTCCATGCCCGCACTCACATCATGTATCCTGCTGTCCAGCCGCCATCGACGGCCAGCACCTGGCCGTTGATATAACTGGCGATGGGGGAAGCAAGGAACAGCACCGCCTCGGCGATCTCCTCCGGCCGGGCGGGCCGGCCAAGCGGCACATGGGCGAGGAACTCCTCGGTACGTCCGGCGAACTTGCCGTCCTCGCCATAGAACAGTTTGGCGGTGAGCGCTGTCATCACTGAACCCGGCGCGATCGCATTGGTCAGGATGCCCTTTTCGCCCAGTTCAATCGCCATCGAGCGCGTCAGGTGGATGATGCCGGCCTTGGCGGCGACAAACGGGCTCTGCAGGCGCATCGCCGCCAAGCCGACCACCGAGGCGATGTTGACGATGCGGCCGCCTCTGCCGGCGGCAAGCATCGGCACAAGCGCCGCGCGGCTCATGATGTAGAGGCCGTCGAGATCGATGCCCGTGATGCGATCCCATTCCTCGACTGGGAATTCATCGATGGTGACGCGGTGCGCCAGTGTGTTGACGCCGGCATTGTTGACGAGAATGTCGAGGCGGCCGTAGCGCGCCATGGTGGCGGCGATCGCGTCGTCCACCGAGGCGGGATCGCGGATATCGACGGCACAGGCCATCGCGCCGCTCAGGGTTGCCGCTACGCGCTCGGCGCCTTCCATGTCGATATCGGCGACAACGATTGCAGCATCATTGTCGGACAGCCGTTTGGCGATAGCGCTGCCGATCGCTCCCGCTGCACCAGTGACCAGCGCTGTCTTACCTCTCAAATCGCATCGCATGCGTCATTCCCCACCTTCGATCAGAATTATGCTATTATAATGCTATAGGCTTCACAACAGAGCAGATTCGAACCGGAAGGAACGTCACAAACGCATCGCATAACATTGCCTGAGGTGCACGAGGCAGGCTGGGTCGGCTTCGCCAGTAGCGGGCGCCGGTCCGACCCCGCAGGAATAGACAGCCGCTTGACACGAGCCTTCGGAGGGCAAGGCACTCCTTGCGCCAGATTTGTAGCCAGGACGGCCTCATCAGCCGCTGCAGCGAAGTCGGAACTGGCAGCTCGATGAGTGGGGGGAAAGGCGGTAGCGCTCTCCCGCTACCAGCCCTCTCAACGACGGCTAAAAGGCCAATGAAATCAACGGGTTGATCGCTTGCGGCATAGGGACATAAATCGATTTAGCCGCTAGTGCGGACTCATTTGTGGGTATGCGTCCCTCGGCTCGAGTCCACATTTTTGCATCAGTAATCGCGCCGCAAAATAAGCGCACCAAATAGAGTTCCGGGATCGGACCCCCTGACGACCGAAACCCACCAACAGCTGCACCATCAGGCAGAAGCGAGATGCGCTAACTCGATCCCTTAGCGTTAATGCGCACACACGCACTCAGCCGGTTAAGGCGGAAGCGCGTACGCCAGCCCACCCAATGAGAGCGCGCCATAGAAGGCGTGGCGTGGAGCCGCGCCCGACAACGACCTGCATAGCCATTCCTGGCTAGTGAGGAAGGTAATTCCTCAGTGAATAGACCGATGCAGCGCTTCCGTTGAAGCTAATTTACCAGTATATAAAAATTCGGTTTGTTCTGGGTGGGTTGGGATGGGCGATATAATATCAAAGCTCTCATCATATAATATTTTTACTAATTTAATCCCCGGCGCTGTATTTGCCTTCATAATGCAGCGATTGGATGTATACAATTTTCAATCGCCATCAACTGTAATTGATATAATAATGTATTACTTTCTTGGAATGGTCGTTAGTCGTGTTGGATCAGTAATATTGCAGCCAATTTTGCGAAAGATCAATTTCGTTAAGTATGGGGATTACTCTCAATTTATTATCGCCGAAGCCAAAGATCCAAAAATGGCAGTACTGTTGGAGTCCAGCAACCTCTACCGCTCTATTTGCTCGGTCTTGCTCCTTGCACTGCTGGCCTATGGGGTCAAACTGCTAGCCGCTCGTTATGGATGGTCCTTGCGGTCAGTCGAGGTAGGAACGGTTATTTTCCTCGCAGTTCTCTTCCTTCTTTCATACAGGAATCAGGCCGCGTTTATAGAAAAGCGGATCCTACATCACAATCGGGAGGGCTGACGATGGCTGTCGTGAAATCTTATGCCGTAGGCGTTGGCGATATGTTTTATATAAGGCACAACAGCGACAATTTCACCATTATCGACTGTCAGTTGTTCGGTGAATTCAAGGAAAGTATCACCGATGAGCTCAAAAAGGAGTCATCCGGTAGAGGTATAACTCGGTTCATTTCTACCCATCCTGACGAAGATCACATTCAGGGCCTTGAATACCTCGATGAAAAGTTGCCAATTTACAACTTTTATGTGGCTCATAACGCTGCCACGAAGAAAATTAGAACAGAATCATTTAAGCATTACTGTAAGTTGCGCGATGGTGACAAAGCATTCTATGTATATAAAGGCTGCTCCAGGAAATGGATGAATCTGGGTGATGGGCAACGGAGCACATCAGGCATTCAGATTCACTGGCCGAACAGAGAAAACGCGCATTTTAAAGCCGCCCTCCAGGAAGCAGCAGATGGAACCGCCTTTAACAATATCTCTTTGGTCGCGCGTTACGCGATTGAGGAAAGTGCAAGCTTCATGTGGATTGGCGATTTGGAAACCCAATTCATGGAAGACATCCTCGACGATATCGAGCTGCCGCGCACCACGGTAGTGTTCGCACCCCATCATGGACGCTATTCGGGAAAGCTTCCGAATAGCTGGCTGGACAAACTTCAGCCTGAAATCGTTGTGCTAGGCGAGGCACCTTCTCGCGATCTACACTACTACACCGGCTACAACACCCTCACACAAACCCGCGCCTGGGACATCACATTCGTTCCCGATGGGAAAAAGGTGCACTGCTACGTCTCTAATCCGGATTACGAAATGAGAGACTGGCTAGATGACGAGGGTTTGGCAGACCGTGATTATTACATTGGTACCCTAAATTTCTAAGCTTCCGCGTTTTGTAGCTTCAACCGGAGATCGCCGCCGGTTCGTCTCTCCATGGGATCATGACTTACGCACGGCTGCCGCCGATAGCGATCAGGTTTCCTTTATTCTTTGGCAAAGGTCAAAAATGTGGACTCGCGCAGCCCATAATGTTGATTTAATACCAGCTAAGGCGTTGTTTTTACTGATAATTTAAGTCCCTCTCCCGCTACCACCCTACGGATAAGCTATTGAAATAACAACAAAAACTGAAACTTTGGTAGCGCCCTGTCCAAAAATCCTCAATGATTTCAGGGCCGAGCCTGCTATCTGGTGGTGCCAACATCCGCCTGCTGCGACAGCGGTATCCGGCATTCCAATTGTCACCTACGTCAACATTTCCGCCGCCGTGACGGCTGAGTCCGACATCTGCTGCACCTCGGGCAATGCCAAAGCCGTCGTCGAGACTCTCGGTGTTCCCCGATCGAGGAGACGGCCCATCCCGCCGTCAGTCATGGTTCAAGGTCCGTTGAGCATCTGTGATCGAGAGGTTAGGCGGCCCTGTAACCACAGCCGAGTTTCACTTCAAGCCGATGCTGGATGAGATCTAGCCCAATCGAGAGGAACCAATAGAGCACGGCTGCATGAACAGCATTTCCATATGGTGGTGGATTGCCAGGCCAAAGGATTGGGCAAGGAAATTCAGCTCCCTCAGCCTCTGACGATCATCCGCTCTACAGCCGTCCCTCCTGCGGCCAGCTTCATCAGATCGGTGTCGAAATTGACATCGGCAGCGCTGCGCTCCGCGCGCGCCGCATTGCCTGCGAACTGGTGTTGATAGCCTTTCCATGCCGCGTCCGCGATGGATCGGCTGGTGCCACTCAACAGGAACTGGGTGAGCTCGGTAGCAGCTCGATCGATGCGACCGCCGAGCTCCGGCGACCCCCAATCTTCCGGGGCAGCAAAGATCGACGTTGGCACGGGAAAAGTGCGCAGAAACGCGAAAAGTGGGCGCATCTGCGCGTCCGCGACCATCGCATGGCGGGCGGTGCCGGCAGTCGCGGCGAGGATCACCGGTTTGGCAATGAGCAAGTCGTTGTCGAGGATATCGATGAACGACTTGAACAGCCCGCTGACACCGGCCTTGTAGACTGGCGTGGCGGCAACGACGGCATCCGCGCCGGCAAGCGTTTCGATTACGGACTGCACCTTGGCCTCGGGAAAACCAGCCACCACGGCACGCGCAATATCGACTGCAAGCGGAGCCAGGTCGATGACGCTAAGGACGGCGGTCTTTCCCGTACCAGTGATACGTTCGATGCTCTTCTGTGCGATGCGGTCGGCCAGCATCCGCGTTGTGGAGGGATCATTTACGCCTGCGTTCACCACGACGAGCCGTATGGGCTTCCCCCTGTTCTCGATGGTCTTCGTCATCTCTCTAATCCTTTCCCTGAAGACACCACCGGGGGCCTACCGCTTTGCGACATTGCCGGACCGGGCGGCCTGCCCCACGACCAGCGGAGAGCGGGCCGATTCGCTTTTGTCGTTATCGTGATACGGCCGGCCGTCCGTCAGGTTGTCTCCGCGATTGGCATTGGGGCTCGGCTGGCGCGGCGGCTGGTCTCCATACTTGACTTCCACCAGGCTCCGGTGCGTCGGGGCTATGGCGGCGCCCGGCGAGCGTCGCGCCGCCATCTCCTTGCGGAGCACGGGCACCACCTCAGTGCCCAGCAGCTCGACCTGCTCGAGAGCCATCTCCAGCGGCAGCCCCATGGCGTCGAGAACCCAGAGCTGCCGCTGGTAGTCACCGAAGGCTTCCCTGAAAGTCAGCGTCCTGTCGATGACCTCCTGCGGGCTGCCAACACTGAGCGGCGTATCGCGCGAATATTCTTCCAGCCGATAGGTCTTTCCGTAGATGGGGCTGCCTTCGAAATAGGGCCGGAATCGGTCGTATGCGTCCTGCGAGCGCTTGGCGATGAAGGCATAGCCACCAAGCCCGACGACGGCCTGCTCCTTGGTGCCGTGTCCGTAATGCTCGAACCGCTCGCGGTAGAAGTTCACCAGCGGCAGGAAGTGCAGGTTGGGCGCAAGGATGTTGTTGGCGAAATAGCCGTTCCCGTAAAAAGCCGCCTGCTCGGCGATCTCCGGAGTGCGGATCGAGCCGTGCCAGACAAAGGGAGGAACGTCGTCGAGCGGACGCGGGATCGACGTGAAGCCTTGCAGCGGGGTCCGGAATTTGCCTTGCCAATCGACAACGTCCTCGCGCCACAGCTTGTGGAGCAGATTGTAGTTCTCGAGCGCCAGTGCGACGCCGTCACGCATATCCTTCCCAAACCAGGGATAGACCGGCACTGTATTCCCGCGGCCGAGCATCAGGTCCATCCGCCCCTTCGAGAGATGCTGCAGCATCGCGTAGTCTTCCGCGATCTTCACCGGGTCATTGGTCGTGATGAGCGTCACGGCGGTGGTGAGGATGATGCGCTGCGTCTGCGCGGCGATATGGGCGAGCAGAGTCGTCGGCGAGGACGAGAAAAAGGGTGGGTTGTGGTGCTCGCCGATGGCGAAGACATCGAGCCCGACCTCGTCCGCCCGCTTCGCGATCTTGACGATCGCATCGATCCGCTGCGCCTCGCTCGGCGTGACGCCTGTGATCGGGTTGCGCGTTACGTCGCTGACAGAGAAGATTCCGAATTGCATTTTGAAGCTCCAGGGGCTCGATGTCGGTAGATGTCTGCGTCAACGGGTCGTGATCCGCGAGTGGCGGGCCGGCCTACCCTCTTCGTGACTCGCCATGCTCAGCGAGCCGGGATCTTGGCTTTCCGCAGCCGGGCCCAGGCAATGAACAAGGACAAGGCGAGCAGCGTCAGGTTGATGGGCAGCATCTTGGCCGTCTCGCCGAGCAGCGCATGCGTGATGATCGCCCCCACCTGTATGAGTGAAAGCCCGACAGCCGCCAGCGGCGTCAGCCAGGGCTTGATCCGCGTCGCGGCCGGCAGGATGAGACCGACAGCGCCCAGCACTTCGAGAGTGCCGATCAGCCGTGTGACGGCTTCCGGTACATGGGTGACGAAGCTCATGCTCGCGGCGAGCGCGTCGATGGGCTGTGTCAGTTTCGCGCCACCGGCTGCCAGATAGAGGAGAGCCAGGAGCGCCTGTGCGATCCACAGCGCCAGGCTCCAACGATTGATGGGGCCGCGAACGGCGCCGGTTTGAGTTTTCATTTTGATCGTCCTTTTCGAAAATAGGGAAATTGGCGGCGGGAGAGCCGACTATGCGGGGCTCGCCGGTGCTGCCGGTAGAACAGGCGGGAAAAATCGGCTCTGTCAGAGGCTTCCCCGCCGCTCCAACCGTGCTCGGCCTGGCGCTTCAGGCGGCCTTTGCGGCCGGACCCTGCAGCTTCGCAAGCTCCTCGTAATACCAGTACACCAGCGTGCGGGCCTTGTCGGCCACCGGCCCCGCCCAGTCGCGGAAGAGTTCGGTAACGACAGCCAAGGCCGTACTGGGGACCGCCCCGGCATGAGTGAGCCGCTGGATCGCCGTGCTGTGGGCAAGCTGCGACCGACCGCCGACGGCGTCGACCGGGAAAGCCACGTCATGGCCGTCCTTGAGCGCATCGATGACCGGGAAGGCAGGGCAGATCTCGGTCCAGAGGGCGCCGATGATCAGCCGTTTGCGGCCGGTCTTCTCGACCGCGGCGCGAAAGGCCGGATCTTCCCACGAGTTCATTGTCGAGCGATCGATCACCTCGATGCCGGGCAGTTCGGCGAGGATCGCCGGAACCGTGGGGCCGTTGACACCCATGTTTGCACCGACCGTCGAGAGAATAATGGGCATGTCGAAAGCCCGTGCAGCCCTGATCAGTAGCCGCACGTTGAGCTCGACCAGGTTGGCCGGCGTTTCGGATCGGATCTGGCTGAACATTTCCGGCTGGTAGTCGATCAGCACCAGCGCAGATTCTTCGTATTTCCACACGTCTTGCACGCTCATCTATTTCTCCATGGGGTTGGTCCGGCGCGGCTATGCCGGATGAACTGACCCACAAAGGATGGCGTTCCTTGTCGGCTTAAGATAGCCTCCGGTTTTGCGATTGATTGTTGCTGAAAGCGGAACGCTATGGAGATTGAGGACGTCAGGACTTTCGTGGAGATCGCGGAGGGGCGAGGCATATCGCCTGCCGCGCGGCGGCTGGGCGTCGCAAAATCCGTCGTCAGCCGCCGACTGGCTCGGCTGGAGGAAACGCTCGGAAGCCAGTTGCTCTCTCGCACGACTCGCGGCGCCGCCTTGACGGAGGCCGGCGCGACGTTCCGCGACCACGCCACTCGCATCCTCGGCGAGTTCGAGGCGGCACAGGATGCAATAGCACCCGATGGCGCGGTGCGCGGGCTGCTGCGTATCGCCGCGCCCCTGTCTGGCGGGCCGAGGCTTGTCGCCCCGGTTCTTGCCGAACTCGCTCGACGCCATCCCTTGCTGCATGTTCATGCAGCCTACAGCGATCGTTTCGTGGATCTGATTTCCGAGGGCTTCGACGCGGGAATCAGGGCGGGATTTCTGCCTGACTCGAGCCTGATCGCCAGACGCATTCGGCCCATATCCGGCATGCTTGTCGCCAGCCCCGCCTATGTCGCCGGGCATGGGGCACCGCAAACGCTTGGTCAACTCGCGGATCACGAGTGCCTGTTGCAGGGGACCGAAGCATGGCGGTTCGTCGAGGGAGGCAAAACGATCGCGGTCCATCCTCACGGTCGTTTCAAGGCGGATAACGGCGAAGCGCTGCTTTCGGCGGCGCTGGCCGGACTCGGCGTGGCGGCCCTGCCGGATTTCCTGATCGAGCCCCACATCGCCTCCGGTGCGCTCATCCCCCTGCTTGCCGACCACACGGTGGTCGCGGCAGGGCTTTATGTGGTGCGTCCTCCCGGCGACTTCCCGCCACGCAAAGTCAGAGCGCTGATCGACATCATGCTCGAATATCACGCCGGCTGAGGACGGGCGCCCGACGGCCAATGGAGATCGGCGGCTGTGCACTCTGCGGACCCGGCCGAAGGCTATGGTTAGTATTCGATCGAGACACTGGCAGAACTCGCCTTCAAGCGGCTCAAGAGCGGCATGGGCACCCATAAGCTTCCTGCACGCGATGAGCGGCTCGTCCGAAGCTGGCTCATGGCCCATCTGATCCTGGCGCTGATGATCGACGAGCCCGATCACGCGCCGCTACAAGGTCGCCGTCGGCCGACCGCTTTTCCGCCTGGCCGAAAAGCACCGTACGGATAAGGCCACAAATACGAAATTGGAGACGCCGGAAGGCCATTAGGTGTCTCTCCAGCGAGACAGACTGTCTTATTTCGATGACTTATGGCGCGGATTTCGAACGCATACCTTCTGCCAAGAAGGAGAACCTACATGATCCAATCCGCTGATCTCAAGCGCGGGGCCTCCACATCCGAACCGCTTGCCCCCGGCCGAGCCTTACGTCTTCAAGCCTATGGCGGCCCCGAATCGCTGACAGTCGATAGCGTATCCGCGCCCGAGCCGGGTCCGGGCGAGGTCTTGGTGTCGGTCAAGGCCGCCGCGGTAAACGGTATCGACTGGAAAATCCGTGAAGGCTACCTCCGCGAGCGCTTCAAGCTGACCCTGCCCGCGACGCTTGGCATCGAAATGGCCGGCGTCGTGCTTCGGACCGGCCCCGGCGTCACAGGCGTGAAGCCCGGGGATCGGGTTATGGCCGCCATCGATGGCGTCGGAGCCTACGCCGACCATCTGGTCATCAACGCCGAGAAGCTCGTCCTGACGCCGGCATCACTGTCCGACGTGGAGGCGGCGGCCATTCCGGTCGCGGCGATGACAGCCTGGCATGTCATTCAGGCGGCGGATTTCGACCTCTCCGGACGGCGGGTGCTGATCCATGGCGCAGCCGGCGGCGTGGGCGGCTTTGCCGTCCAGTTCGCCAAGGCGGCCAGAGCGACGGTCTTTGCCACGGCCTCGACCAATAGCCTGCCACATGTCCGGGCGCTCGGCGCGGACGAGGTGATCGAATATCGGCAGCAGAACTTCGAGCTGCTTGCGCGCGACATCGATTTCGTCGTCGACCTCGTCGGTGGTGAGGTCGTGAACCGCTCCTGGGCAGTCCTGTCGCCCGATGGCCTTCTCGTAAGCATCGCCGCCACGGACCTCGCATCACGTACGCCGCCAGGCCGCCGCGGCGTCTTTTTATCGAACAAACCTGATACCGCGCGCCTGACCGCGATCGCCCAGCAGGTCGCCGTCGGCGCCCTGCGATCGACGATCGCCGACGTGGTGGGCTTCGATGATTTGGCTTCCGCAATCGAGCGCAATCGCACCGGCCACGCACCCGGCAAGATCGTCGCTGATTTCACCCGCTGATCACCAAGTTTTCAACTTTCAAGGAGTTTATCATGACGACTATCTGGAGTCCGGTCCGCGTGGGCCAAATGGACCTGCCCCACCGCCTGGCCTTGGCCCCGATGACTCGCAGCCGTGCCGAGTTCAACGGCGTACCGGGCGAGCACGCCGCTGAATACTACGCCCAGCGCGCCTCCCTTGGCCTGCTGATAACCGAGGGTGTGCAACCCTCGGCCGATGGCCAGGGCTATTTCGCGACGCCGGGGATCCACGCACCCGAACATGTCGCCGGCTGGCGCAAGGTCACCGATGCGGTTCACGCAAAAGGCGCGAAGATCTTCCTGCAGCTCATGCATGTCGGCCGCATGTCGCACCCGGACAACACGCCGCATCACCGTCAGCCCGTCGCCCCATCGGCCGTCGCGCCCGGTGAGCAGATGTTCACTGCGAGCGGCATGCAGCCCATCCCCGAGCCGCGCGCGCTGACGACCGAGGAAGTCGCCGCCACGGTGCAGGACTTCCGGCGGGCCGCGCGGCTGGCTATCGATGCCGGCGCCGACGGCGTCGAGATTCACGGCGCCAACGGCTATATCGTCCATCAGTTCTTTGCGCCGAACGCCAATCACCGGACCGACGCCTATGGCGGGCCGATCGCTAACCGCATTCGGTTCGCTGTCGAAGTGGCGCAGGCTGTCGCCGATGAGATCGGCGCCGATCGCACCGCTATCCGCCTTTCGCCAGGCCTGCCTTTGGGCGGGCTTGATGAAGGTCCGGAGAGTCCTGCGCTCTATCGCGAACTGGTCGCCGCGCTGGCACCACTGAAACTGGCCTATCTCCATCTGATGTATGGCGGGGGCGACGAGTTCCTCGCCGACATCCGCCGTGCGTGGCCCACGACCCTGATGGTGCTGCGGCTTGGCCGCACACGCGAAGCCCTGGACCAGGACATCGTCTCGGGCCAGGCAGACATGACCTCGATCGGCCGTTGGGCTTTGGCCAATCCCGACTTCGTCGAGCGTCTACGATTGGGCGCGCCCGTCAACGAGCCCGATCCATCCACCTTCTATGGCGGTGGCGCGGCCGGCTACACGGACTATCCGCGGCTTGCGGGCTGATGCGTCGGCTGCTGTAGTTCATCGGACTGCAGCAGCCACCTTCTGGCGGTCGTCGCTTGCGTTATTGGATCAAGCTGGCCCGCGACGTGGGTGATGGCGTTGGCCGACAGAAGGTAACCGTGGCGGCTTCAAATCCGAATGAACGCTGCCAATTCGTCGGGAGTTCCTTTTGGGAACGCTCCTCTCAGATGGTCGAGAAAGGCGGAGACGCGGGCATTCAACAGGCGCCGCGACGGGTAGAGCGTCCACAGGGCCGTATCCGGACCATCCACGTCCCCCCAATGCACCAACGTGCCGGCGGCCAGATCATGACTCACGAGCGATACCGGCAACCGTGCCGCACCCACGCCCATGACGACCGCATCGCGAACCATGATGAGCGACGACAGGCTGAGCACCGGGGTGAACGCGATCGTCGTCGGCCCCGTGTCCGGTTTGATATTCCACAACGAGAGTCCTCTGTCCGAGCTCCGCACGACAGCGGGAGCGGCGTCTCCGTCTCGCGGTCTCGCCACTTGCGGGCTCGCCACGATCACAAGCCGATCACGCATGAAGACCCGTCCCACCAGGCTTTCATCGGAACGCGGATTGACGCGAATGGCCAGGTCATACCCTTCTTCGACCATGTCGACTGCACGGTCTTCGGTCGTGACTTCAAGGATAACGTCGGGATATTTGAGCGAGAAGCCTGCCGCCAGCTTACCCATCGCAAGTTGAGAGAAGAGCAACGGTGCACTGATCCGCAAATTTCCACGCGGTTCCCGGTCTCCCGACGCAATCGCTGCGGCCGTCTCCTCCACTTCCGTCAGCAAGCGACTGGTTCGCTCATGCAGGTCCTTTCCCTCCTGCGTGAGCTTCAGGGCACGCGCCCCGCGCTCGAACAAGCGTAGGCCCAAGCTATTCTCCAGTTCTGCGGCGCGCCGCGAGAGCGTCGCCTTGGGGCGCCCTGTGGCGCGCGCGGCTCGCCCGAATCCACCATGACGTGCAACCAGATTGAAGTCGGCTAGGGCGAGCAGGTCCATGTGTTCCACCAGTGAGACAGGGTGTCTACAAATGGCAGCTTCCGGTGCGTTTGTGGACTCCTAAATAGCGCTAACGATCTGATAAAAGCAGGAGTGACCACATGACTATCCTCGTCACCGGTGCAACCGGAACCGTCGGCCGCAATGTCGTCGATCAGCTCATCAAGCGCGGCGCTAATGTGCGCGCGCTCGTCCGCGATCCCTCGAAGGCCAATTTACCAGCCGCCGTTGCCCTCGCCGAAGGCGATCTGCTTGACGTCGATGCGCTGCGCACGGCCTTCTCGGGCGTGTCCACCCTGTTCTTGCTCAACGCCGTGGTGCCCGACGAGTTTACCCAGGCGCTGATCGCCCTCAATCTGGCCCATGAGGCCGGGATCAAGCGGATCGTCTATCTGTCCGTGCTTCACAGCGACATCTACGTGAACGTGCCGCATTTCGCCGGTAAGTTCAGTGTCGAACGCATGCTGGAGCAGCTGGGCTTCAACGCCACCATCCTGCGGCCTGCATACTTCATCAACAACGACTATTCGGTGAAGGACGTGGTGCTCGGTCACGGTGTCTATCCGATGCCGATCGGTGACAAAGGCATCGCGATGGTCGACGCGCGCGATCTCGGTGAGATCGCAGCCATCGAGCTGGTTCGCCGTGAGCAGGCAAGCGAGCCGCTTCCTCTCAAGCGGATCAATGTCGTTGGTCCCGACACGCTGACCGGTGCCGATGTCGCCGCCATCTGGTCGAATGTTCTTGGCCGGACGATCCACTATGGCGGCGACGATACCGCTGGGTTCGAGCAAAACCTCCGAAATTACGCACCGAGCTGGATGGCGCTCGACATGCGTCTCATGGCCGAGCGCTTCCTTGTGGTTGGCATGGTCCCTGAGGCAGGGGATGTTGATCGATTGACCGGCATGCTGGGTCGCCCGCTGCGCTCCTATCGCGACTTCGCAGCGGAAATCGCTGTTTTGGCTTGATCATTCCGCATGTCTGAATATCGGCCTGCCGGTGCGCTTGCAACGCCGGCGGCCGAACGGGGTCATGCGGCGGCATATTCGAGCGCGCATAGCCGCCCCACGGCCAACCCGCAGTGCATCCGGCAAAAGGCATTTGCCATGACCAATACCGTGTTCAAGCCCATCGTCTACCTGCTCCATGGCTGCCCGTTCTGCATGAAGGTTCGCGTGTTCCTGCTTGAGGCGAGACTGCTCGACCAGGTCGACATCCGGCTGGTCGAACAGGGCAGCAAAGAGAAGTGCCAGATCACAGAGAAGCTCGCCGCGCACCTGCCCAAGGTCGGCTTTCCAACTGTCGAGCTAACGCCGGGACAGTATATGACGGAATCCGACGAGATCATCGCCTGGTTTGCCAAGGGCGTCGCCATCGACATCGCGACGCTGCCGACCTTCCAGGATTGTGTCGGCGGTATTTTCAAGGACCACATCAGCCTGTACCGCGAGAACATGCGGCTCCAGCAGCAGGCGGTCTGAGAGCCGGTTCGAAACTGGGTGTTTGACACCGGACCTTGATGGTGCAGTCTCTTCGCCAGTGGGAGAAGCGCTTTGGGTCGGGTTCACCACGGGAGCGTACTTGTTCACCTATGTGGGCGTCCGGAAGGCAGTCCGCGGCAATATTGTCGGATATGCTTTCTGTTCAGATGCCTCGATTACCGCGGAAGGCAAAGCGAAACGCGCGTTGTGCATGTATTCGCACGGCAATCCGCGCGACCATATCGACCATTCCTGCCATCGCCGCGCGTTCTGGGTGTTTATGAACGCGGGTGTAAAGCAAGTCCTGGCCTGTTCGACCGTTGGCGCCATCGTGGCTGCCTGAATTGCAGCCAAAAGCGCGGCGGGGCAAATCAACGCGGTCTTCCCTATCTGAATGTCGGTAGAGGCAGCAGCGTGAGACAAGTGGCGCCGCTTATCAGAGCGCCGGTATCCTGGCCATTCGCCTGTGACAAGCCTCACTGGTCAGGTCGCATCACACTGCCCTGTTTTGCGTTGGTGCACGGCCGCCGCCGTCGGCGACGAGCACAGCACCGGTGACGAAGGAGGCGGCATCGGAAGCCAGGAACAGACAGCAGTTGGCGATCTCAGACGGTTCGGCGACACGCCTGAGCGCAATACGGCCGGTGAGCGCGGTGAACTCCTCGTCGGGCGTCGAGCCGTTGGCCGCTGCCGCCACTTCCATTTCGTAGACGCTCATCGGCGTGCGCACCCAGCCAGGCGCCAACGCGTTGGCGCGGATGCCGTCGGGGCCATGTGCAAAGGCGAGCGAGCGGGTGTAGGAGACGAGTGCTGCCTTGCTGGCCGAATAGGCGGCATTTTGGCCGCTGGCGTTGAAGGCGCCGACGGAGGCGATGTTGACGATCGCGCCGCCGCGCTTTTTCATGAGCGGCAGTGCGGCGCGGCAGACCATCATGGCGCCCGTCACATTGACCGCAAAGCTGCGCGCCCAGGTCTCATCGCTCAGGCTCTCCGGCTCGTCGAGGATGATCACTCCGGCGGCGTTAACGACGATATCAAGACACCCGCCGCAGGCGTCGATAGCACGTGCGACATCGCCTGCGCTGGTGATGTCGCCGAGCACGGCGGCACCGCCGCTCGCCTTGACGGCGCCGTCCAGTCCCTCACCGCCGAGGCCGAAGGCGATGATTTCGGCGCCGTGCCGGCCGAACAATTCGGCAGTGGCGCGGCCCATTCCGGTGGCAGCACCGGTGATCAGCGCCTTGCGGCCTTCGAGGCATCGGCTCATGTCAGCCCCCAATGGCGCTCGACGGCGAAGCCGGTTTCCGGCAACGTTGAGCCGCCGTCGACGACGATCGTCTGGCCGGTGGTGTATTTGGCCTGCTCCGAGGCGAGGTAGAGCATGGCATAGGCAATGTCGTCCGCCTCGCCGAGATGGCCAACGGGTATGTGTTGGCCGAGGCGCCCGGCGACTTCCGGCGCGCTCATCGTGCCCCTGCCCGGCTTGGCTATGAAGCCCGGCTCGACACCGTTGACGGTAATGCCGTCGCGCGCGAATTCGAAGGCGGCACCCCGAATGAAGGCGTTGACGCCGGCCTTGGCGGCCGAGTAATGCGCGCCGCCGGCCATCGCCAAGCGCGCCGACACTGAAGAGGTGACAAGGATGCGGCCGAAGCCGTTCTTGCGCATCACCGGAATTGCTGCCTGCGCCAGCCAGAAGCAAGGCTTGAGGTTAAGCGCCAGCGCTTCATCGAGCTTGTCCTCGTCAAGATCCTCAATCGAGGCCCACGGACAGCCGCCGGCATTGTGGACGACGATGTCGAGCCGGCTCGCCTGACGTACGATGTCGCCGACCAGTGCGTGCAGCCTGGCGCGGTCGAGCCCAGCAAGCGGAACCGCACGCACATCAAGCTTGCGGGCGGACAATTCGGCGGCCAGCGCTTTTGCCATATCGAACGTTCGATTGGCGATGACGACACTAGCACCGGCCTCGGCGAAGCGGGTGACGATCGCAGCACCGATGCCGCGTCCGCCGCCGGTCACCAGCGCCACCTTGCCGCTGAGATCGAATGGTTTCGCCATCGCTCAGACGACTCCGGCGCCACGCACAAGATCTATGAAACGGGTGAAGACCTCGGCGTGGCGGTCGACATCGGCCTCGGTCGTCGCCGGACACATCAGGAACATGGTGTGGAAGGGCGTCACCAATATGCCCTCGTTCATGTAGAAGGCGTGCAGCAGCGTCTCGAGATCTCCGCGCCGGCCGGCGATGACGTCGGCGCCGTTCCGCGGCGGATCGGGCATGAACATGATCTCGGCGCGGGCGCCGATCTGCGTCACATGCCACGGCAACTTATTGGCGTTTATGATGCCACGTGCCATCTCCGCCAGCCGCGAGGCTCTGCCGATCATGATTTCGAAGTTGGCGGGCGTGAGCACCTCTTCCAGCACAGCGCGCATCGTGGCTACGGTGAGTGCGTTGCCGGCCAGCGTGCCGCCGATGCCGAGATGCGCCGACTGGCGCACGCGCGGATTGACCATCGGCACGATGGCCCACAACCGCTCGGCGATCGCCTGCGAGACGCCGAAGATGCCGGCCGGAATGCCGCCGGCGATGGCCTTCCCGGCGACCAGAATGTCCGGCTCCAGCCCATGCTCGGACGAATAACCGCCGGGTCCGCTGGAGATCGTATGCGTCTCGTCAATGATCAAGACCGTGCCGGTGCGGCGGGTGATCTCGCGCAGGGCGTCATGAAAGCCGTCGGCGACCGGGATCATGCCGAAATTGGTCATCAGCGGCTCGGTCAGCACGCAGGCGACGTCGCCAGCCGAGAGTGCCGTTCCGAGCGCAGCGACATCGTTGAACTCGACCACCCTCGATACGGCCGAATGGTCGACACCGTTGGGATGGATCATGTTGCGCAGGCCGACACGGCCGTCGCGGATCTCGACATGCGCTTCCTCGACGCTGCCGTGATAGCAGCCGGAAAAAACCAGCACCTTGTCGCGGCCGGTGATCATGCGGGCGATGCGGATGGCGCCGCGATTGGCGTCGGTGGCCGAGGTGGTCAGCGTCCAGTAGGGCAGTCCGAAGCGACGATGCAGCTCAGTGCCAACCCACAGGCTGTCCTCCGTGGGCAGCATCATCGTTGTGCCGTTCTGCAACTGGCGCAGTGCGGCGCAAGTCACCGCCTCCGGCGCGTGGCCGCACATGCCGCCAGTGTCGCCAAGGGCGAAGTCGACATAGTCGTGACCGTCGATGTCTCTTATATGGGCGCCGCTGGCCGACGCGGCATAAACCGGGAAGCCGCCGGCCCAGCGCCGCATCCAGTGCGAGGGTCCGCCATAGAGGAAACGCTGCTTGCCCTCTTCCCAGGCCGCCGCTGAGCGCGGATGCGTGTCACTGAAGCGCGCCTGCTCGCGGTCGAGCAGCTCACCAATGGTCGTTGAATGCGAATCGCTTCTGCTGGCAGCCATCACAGCGCTTAACTCTCCCTGCCGCGCGATTATTTTGGGGCGCGCGCGTTCCAATCTGGTTCACTATTTGAACCAGCATTTTGTATGTTATAGACTGCAAGGCGGGTTGGCTGCTGTCAAGTTAATTCACACGCGAAGTATCTCGGAGAATCGATAATGAGCACAGTCGGCAAGGCGGTTTCGCTGCTGGAGCTGTTCACGGTGGGTGAACCGGAGATCGGCCTCTCCGACCTCGCCCGCAAGGCCGGTCTCGACAAAGCCACCGCAAGGCGCCTGCTGGTAGCGCTTTCCAACCACCGGCTGATCGAGCAGGAGCCGAAGAGTCGCCGCTACCGGCTGGGCGCCGGCCTGTCGCGGCTGGCCCGCATTCGCGACGCACATTTCCCTTTCGTCCGCGTCGCGGCGCCTGTGGCGCGAGAGCTTTCGCTCGAAACCGGCGAGACCGTGCATCTGTCGGAATTCAGCGCCGGGGCGCTGCTGACCGTCCATGTTGAGCTTTCCACCAAGGCCAACCGCGTCAATGTCGATGTTGGCCAGGTGCTGCCGCTGCACGGCACAGCGTCCGGCGTCGCCTTCCTGGCCGCTTCAAGCCCGGATGTGGTCGGCGCCTATTTCAAAAAGCCGCTGCAGGTGTTCACCCGGCATACGGTGACGCGGCCGGACAAGGTTGTGGAGGCGATACGGCTTGCCGCCAGGCGCGGTTACTCTCGCAGCGCACAGGGCTATGAGGAAGGCGTGCACAGCATCGCCGCGGCGATCCTCGGCGCTGACGGCCAGCCGATCGGCACCTTGGCGGTGGCTTCGCCCGTCTCACGCGTCGACGACGCGACCGCAGCCACACAGGGCAGGGCAGCAATCAAGGCAGCACGGTTGATCACGGCGCGTCTCACCGGCGAACCTTAGCCTTGCATCTCCGCGACGGATGCATCGGGCATGCCCTTGCGCCATAATCTCGCAAAATCGGGCGGAACGAGCGGCTGCCCTCCGCCCGGATATCCGCAGAGCGAAGACGCTCGCGCAATGCCGCGAGCGGCTCATATAGCCGGCGGTCAGATTTCTGCTGCCCAAAGATCAGTTTCCGATCGGTTCGACCGGCTGGTCGGAACACGCTCAGGGCGTTGGACGGACTTTCTCGAAAGAGGAACTCGGGGCGACTTCGCTGTACACGGTGGCGAGACGACGCCCGCGAGCAGACATCAGCCGTTGCGGAAGAGGTTTCGAGGCCGCTGCCTGCCGTTCTGAGAAAGCATCTCGACGAACCGTGCAACCTTGGGCGGGCGGAACCGGCCGGCCGGATACACGGCGTGGATGCCGCCGGTAGGCAGCGTCCAGGCAGGCAGAATCGGCACCAGCCGGCCAGCCGCCATATGATCGCCGACAAGAAAATCGGGAAGGATCGACATACCGGCGCCCGCTAGGGTTGCCTCCAGCACGGCCGGGGTGCTGTTGATCGTCATGCCGGGCTTCATGCGGACTGTCCGCAGTTCATGATCCCCCCGGGTAAACCGCCACACCAGCGGCTCCTTCAGCGCGACATTCGCGACAAAGGGGAGGCCGGACAGTTCCTCGGGCTCGCTCGGGGACAAGTCTCCGGCTATGTCGGGCGCGGCGACCAGAAATTGCCGGAATGAGCTGATCCGGCGCGCCTGCAGGCTGGAGTCGGTAAGCCAACCTACGCGAATCGAGAGGTCGATCTGGTTGGCGACCAGATCCATCCTGGCGTCCGAGAGGATGAGATCGACCCGGCATGCCGGATAGATTCGACAGAACTCGGCTGCCAGTGGCGCGACGGTGATCGCGCCGTAATCGTTGGACGCGGTGATCCGCAGTACGCCCAACGGCTGAGCATTGGTCTGGGCAAGTTCGGCGAAGGCCTCTTCTGCCTCGCTCAGGATCATCACGCATCGCGCGTGAAGCTGCCGGCCTGCCTCGGTCGGCTCGACCCTGCGCGTCGTGCGCAGCAGCAGGCTTGTCTTCAATTCCGCTTCAAGCCGCGCAACCTGTTGGCTGACGACTGTCTTGTTGACGCCTAGCCGATCGGCCGCGCGAGTGAACGAGCCCATGTCCACCACGGCCGCGAAGTACGCCAGTCTGTTGAGGTTGATCGCTTCCATGCTCGCCTGCTCCGATTGTGCGCTTATACCTCACATTGAATCCAATTCATCGATATTTATCGTCCAATCGAAACGGTCCATCCTTCTGTGCGTCGGGCAACCGGGTCCGCGCAGGAGGAAAAGCAGAGTGACGATCGAGGCTTTTCCCGCAATGGGCCACGTCTACGAGGCTCGCTTCGGCGACCTCGCCTTCCATCTGCAGTTCGATGCCGAGGCACCTTCATGCGCTTGCCTCCGGAGGCGGCCAAGTTCGCCAAGGCGGAGGCCGTCCGCGACCGGGCGCTGGAAGTTCGGCCAGGGGTGTTCATGGTCTGGACCGAGGTTGCCGGGACGACCGTGGGTCCATGTCGGGGACTGCGAGAACGGTATCGTCCACACCACGATCACTCGGCCCTATCTGAGCTTCCTGAATTTATCCGGCGGCTGGACCCGGCCGACTCGATCTCAATATCGCGCGCACCCCGATTTCTTCAGCGCCATCCAATCCGAGAGGACACCCACATGCTTACGAGGAGACAAGTCATGAAAACCACATTTGCCATCAGCGCCGCTGCCGTCTTCGCCCCTGCCGATATCGGCCGTGCGGCTGGAACCGGACTTGCCTGGAAGCATTTCCCGGCCGGCCCAAACGGTTTTTTCCGCGCCCCCGTCCTGCTTTCCGGCGCCACCGAGGCGCTGCTGATCGACGGCGGCTTCACCTATCCGGACGGCCGCGCGCTGGCCGAAGAGATCAAGGCCAGCGGCAAGAAACTGACCACGATCTATGTCAGCCAGTCGGACCCGGACTACTATTTCGGCCTGAAGCCGGTGCGTGAGGCATTCCCCGAGGCCAAGGTCGTCGCCGCCTCGGACACGGTTGCCGCGATCAAGGCGTCGGTCAAGAAGAAGCTCGATGTATGGGGACCCCAACTGAAGGAGAACGGTCCGCAGACGCTGGCCGACATCGTCCTGCCCGATGCGTTTGACGGTCCGTCACTGACTGTGGATGGTGAGACGGTGGAGTTCGTCGCCGCCGAGGGCCTCGCTAATCGCCGCTATCTCTGGGCGCCCTCGCTGAACGCGGTGTTTGGCGGCGTCCTGGTCTTCGCCGGCGTTCATGTTTGGACCGCCGACACCCCGACCAGGGAATCACGCGCGGTCTGGATTGCCAATCTCGACAAGATCGCAGCGCGCAAACCGACCGTCGTCGTGCCGGGGCACATGACGCCTGAGTCGCCGGTCGACATCTCCGCTGTCGAATACACCAAGACCTATCTTCTGGCCTTCGAGCAGGAACTCGCCAAGGCCGCGGACGCCGCGGCGCTGAAGAGCGCGATGGAGGCCCGCTTCCCAGGCCTCGGCATGGGCGTCGCCCTCGACATCGGCTCGAAGGTCGCGAAGGGCGAGATGAAGTGGGGCTGAGATGAGCGCCAATTCGATCTGATCCGGAGGACCTATGAAGGTCCTCCGAGGAGAACGGCGGCGATCTGCTCGCCGTGCTCGCGCGTCCGAAGTCGAATAGACCGAGGCGGAACGCCTATGAAAGACGTCTTCCAGCGCTTGGCCGCCGAATGGACCGGCTACCGCGCTGGCGTGCACGGCTATCACGCCGACGGCGACCGGGTACCGGCCTTTGAAACGGCTCGACCGCAAGATCGGGCCTTTCCGCACGGCAGCGGCATGGGGCCCTTCAGTAACGCGGACACCAGGATGCCGGCCGACTTCGTCCGGCGCGGCGTGAAGCACCTCCGCCGTTGCGGCAAAGATGCTTATCATGTTAAGGATGGCGTGGCGCTGCCGCTGCGTCACAATCCCGCGACAAGACGGGAACAACGAGAATGTGGAGGAGACTATGATCGCCCACCACGTGAGCGTCGCCGACGGCGAGGCTTTCCTATCTGCGTCGCGGATGCTGTTCGGCCCGATCACCCAGCGTTTCTCACGCGGCGAGGCGCCGTCGCTGCCGAAGCTCGTTTCCGTGCATCTCGGCTCCTGCCGGCTTTCCGAGATCAAGGCCAAGTCGCATCTGGTCGTCAGCGACCGTACCTTCTGGCGCAGCTTCGATCCCGACGCGATCAAGATCCTGATGCAGCTCAGCGGTCACAGCCGCTTCGAGCAGCAGGAGGTCGCGGTCGATCTCGGCCCACGCGCTGCGATCATCTATGATCCAATGCGCAGCTATTCGCTGCAAAACCTGTCGGATGTTGACCAGCTCATCCTGCAGGTGCCGCGCTCGACCTTCGGCGACGGGACGCTGGCGCGGCTCTCGGCGCCGGTGCCGTTGCCCGGCAACGACGACAGCCTCACCCATATCGTTTCCGGTCTGATGCAGATGGCGATCGGCACCGCTCACAAGCTCGACGAGGCCGGCTGCCGCCGTGTCGGAGAAAGCTTGATACAACTCGTCAACGGACTGATCCAGGCAAAGCCGACGGCGCCGGACTTCCGCCGCTCGCCGCTGGAAGCGCTGCGCGAACGCATCGTCGCCTATATCGACGCCAACCTGGCGCGCTCAAACCTGTCGGCCGAGGACATAGCCCGCCACATGGGCTGCTCCCGCCGCTATCTGCACCGCGCCTTCGAAGGCGAAGGCACCACACTGGAGCGGTTCGTGTGGGATAGGCGGCTGGAGCGCAGCAAGGAGGAGCTGCTGTCGCCCGCCCGCGCCTCAGCCTCCATCTCGGAAATCGCGTTTGCCTGCGGGTTCAATTCGAGCGCACATTTTTCGCGGGCGTTCAGAAGCAAGTATGACGTGGCGCCGAGAGATTTGCGGGAGCGAGTGCGTATGGTGGTGCATTAGGAAGGTGCTGTTAGCCGTACCTTTATCAGATACAGCAAATTGTTTTGCGCCCATATGAGGCACATTGTATCCTCACCTTCCATAATTTTTCGAGGGCTCTCACTCCCGACTTGCAGCGCTGACGCTTCAACAGGGCTGTACCCAGACCTCAAGCCGTCCGCCCTGCCCGCAAACTCCGCATCAGCCCCTTCGGCAAGAACAGCATCGCCAAGATGATGGTCAGCCCCGAAATCACCGGGTGGTAATCCGGCACCACGATGCGCGCCAGGTCGAACACCGCGTACATGACGAAGGCGCCGAGGATCGGGCCGAGCAGGGTGCCGGTGCCGCCGACCACCGTCATCATCAGCGGCAAAAGCATCCAGTCGAGGTCGAAGACGGAGTCAGGGCCGACATGGAAGATGTAGTAGGTGTAGAGGCTGCCGGCGACGCCGGCGATGAAGGCGCTGCCAGCAAAGGCGGCGACCTTGACCCTCAGCGTGTCGATGCCGTTGGCCGAAGCCGCCATCTCGTCGTCGCGCACGGCGATCAGCGCCAGGCCGTAGCGCGAGCGCATCAGCAAGCGGATGGCAAGCGCCGTGCCCACCATCAGGCCGAGCCCGACCAGATAGTGCGGCAAGAGCGTATCGAAGGTGCCGGCGGGCGCCACGACGCCGAAGGCGCCGCCGGTGAAATCACCGCCATTGATGAACATCACCTTGATGATCTCGCCGAAGCCGAGCGTGCCGAGCGCGAAATAGTCGCCGCGCAGCTTTGACAGCAGCGGCAGGCCGATGATGATGGCGGCGACGGCCGCGACCAGCCCACCCAGCATCATCGTCACCGGGTCGAAATAGTAGATCCGCGGATAGGCGTCATAGAACGTGCCCCAGAGATAATTGCCGCTCCACAGAATGGCGGTGGTGTAGGCGCCGAGCCCGAAGAAGGCATGGTTGCCGAGGCTGATCTGGCCGCCGAAGCCGGCAACGAGGTTCCAGCCTTGCGCCATAGTGGCGTAGATGAAAACGAAGAACAGGAACGAGAAGGCATAAGAATCGATCGCGCCGGGCAGGAGCGGCGCCAGCGCGAGGGCAGCGACCAGGGCAATTGCGATCCCAATCCAGAATTGTTCCGGCAAGGCTTTCTTCATCATGACGCTCAAGCCTTCTTGTAGGGCCGGCTGAACAGGCCTTCCGGCTTGAACATCAGCACCGCCAGGAACACGCCGTAGGCGATGGCGTTGGTCCAGCCGCCCGAGATGAAATACTGCACATAGGCTTCGATCAGGCCGAGGATGATGCCGCCGGCAAGTGCGCCCGCGACATTGCCGATCCCGCCCAGCGCCAGCGCCACCAGCGCCTTGAGGCTGAAGATGAAGCCGGCGAACGGGTTGAACGGGAAAGTCGTCGCCACCGCGACGCCGGCCGCTCCGGCGAGTGCGATGCCGATCGCGAAGGCGATGGCGTTGACGCGGTGCGGTCTGATGCCCATCAGCATCGCCGCCTTCATGTCCTCGGAGGCCGCGCGCACCGCCTTACCGACCAATGTCTTGCGCAGGAATAGCACCACCAGGCCGGTACCGGCGAGCGCAATCACGAAGCCCATCGAGCGGGTGAAGGAGGTGCGCACGCCCAAAATCTCGATGCCGCTCGCCGTGTAGGAGGTGACGATGGCCGCGGTGTTGCCGCCCCAGATAACCGTCATCAGGTTCTGGATCAGGAACATCAGACCGACCGCGATCAAGAGTGAGATGTTGCGGTCCTCCGCTGCCGCCGCGCGGCGAAACAGGCCTTGGTAGACCAGCCAGCCGACGACGAGCCCGACGGGCACGACGATCAGAAGCGACGCGAAAGGGTCGATGCCGACGCCGTAGAACAGCGCCCGTACGAAATAGGCGGACAGGATGATCATCGCGCCCTGCGCCAGAAAGATCAGCCGCATGGTGCCGAAGATGAGGCTGAGGCCCACCGCCGCAACGCCGTACATGGCGCCGCCCAGCGCGCCGTTGAGCGACAGCTGCAGCAGGATTTCGGGAGGCGGAATGTTCTGCATCATTGCACCTCCAACACGCCCATATAGGCCTTCTGGATTTCGGGATCGGCGATGAGCTCGGCACCGGTGCCTTGCATGGCAAGCTCGCCGGTTTTCAGCACGAAGGCGTAGTCGGCGACCTTCAGTGCCTGATGGATGTTCTGCTCGACCAGGAGGATGGTGACGCCCTGCTTGTGCAAGGTCTCGATCAGCGCGAACATCTGCTGCACCACGATCGGGCTGAGCCCCAGCGACGGCTCATCGAGGATGAGCAGCGACGGGTCCGACATGGTGGCGCGCGCGATCGCCAGCATCTGCTGCTCGCCGCCGGAGAGCGAACCGGCCTTCTGCCCTGCCCGCTCCTTTAGCCGCGGAAACAGCGTGTAGGCTTTCTCCAGCGACTGCTTGAAGCGCTTCCGCACCTTGGGTTGGAAGGCGCCGAGCTCGAGGTTTTCCAGCACGGTCATCTGCCGGAACAGGCCGCGCCCTTCCGGTACATGCGCGATGCCCATCGCCGCGATCTCCTCCGGCGCCTTGCCGGCCAGCGGCGCGCCGGAGAGGAAGATCTCGCCGCGCTTCGGCTTCAGCAGACCGGAGATGGTCTTCAGCAGCGTCGTCTTGCCCGCGCCGTTGGCGCCGACAATGGCGACGATGCTGCCGGCGTCGACGTGGATCGACACGCCCCACAGCGCTCCGACGTCGCCATAGGCGACTTCCAGATTGGTGACGTCAAGCAGCCGGTTCGCCAAGATAGGCCTCTATCACTTTGCGGTTGGCGACGATCTCGCGCGGCGTGCCGTCGGCGATCTTCTCGCCATGGTCCAGCACGATCACCCGGCTGCATACCTTCATGATGGCATCGACCTTGTGCTCTACCCACAGGATCGAGACCCCCTTGTCTGTGCGCACGCGGCGGATGACATCGACCGTGCGCTGGATCTCGGTCGGGTTCAGCCCCGCCATCGGTTCGTCCAGCAACAGCAGCCCCGGGCTGGAGGCAACGGCTCGCGCGATCTCCAGCAGCCGCCGGTCGGACAACGTCATATGCGCGGTGCGGACATCGCGCTTGGCGGTCAACCCGACCAGTTCAAGTGCCTCCTCGGCGGCTGCCGTCGCATGCTTGACGCGGCCGCCCGAGCCATAGACGGCACCTACCATGATGTTCTCGAAGGCCGTCATGGTCAGGAACGTGCGCACCAGCTGGAAGGTGCGGGCAATGCCGAGCCGGCAGATGCGATGCGGGGCCGTGCCGGTGATGTCCTCGCCACGGAAGCGGATACGGCCCTGGGTTGGGGTGTAGAGCGCGGTAATTACGTTGAACAGTGTCGACTTGCCGGCGCCGTTGGGACCGATCAGCCCGATCAGCTCATTGGCTCCGACGGCGATGTCGATGTTGTTGAGCACGACAAGCCCGCCGAACCGCTTCTGGATCGCCTCGAGGCGAAGCAAGGTTTCGTCAGGCTGCATCGTGTGTTTCCGTTTCTCGAGGGGAAGCTATCCGCGCAATCTATCGAGGTCAGCGCCGCCCTCATCGCCCTGCCGGCCTTCTCCCCGAGTAGGACGGGGAGAAGGGCAGGCGGCAACGTCGGAGCCCGTGCCCTCGCCGCTCAGCGCTTGTCCCAGGCCGGCGCCGGCTTATAGGTCCAGTTGCCATTCGGGAAGATCAGCTGGTGCTTGCCTTGCCACCATTGCGTGGCAACGCTGGGGATCAGCGCAAAGCCGGTCTGGTCGAATTTGAGATCGCCGACGACGGTGTCCTTGAATTCCTGGTTGAAGACCGCGTCATGCAGCGCGGCGGCATCGGTGGTTCCCGCCTTTTCGATCGCCTGCGCCAGCACCTGCGCATTAGCGTAGAAGGCGCCGACTGTGACGGAGTCCTTCTTGAATTCGGCCTCGTAGCGATCGCCGAGTTCCTTGGCGCCGCGATAGGGATAGCTCGACGACCAGAAACCGTCGGTCATGATGTAGTCCGAATCCGCTCCGAGCGCTTCGTGGAACTCGCCCGTCCAGGTGCCCTTCCAGCCATGCAGATAAGGCACGGAGAAGCCGAGCTCCTTCATCTGGCGCAGCAGCGTCACCGTGTCGGCCGGCGAGCCGAACACCAGCATGGCGTCGACATTGGCGGCCTTGAGCTTGGTGATCAGCGCCGAATAGTCGGTGGCCCCGATCGCCCAGGGATCGTCGACCGCGAAAGTGTAGCCATATTTCTTGGCCGCCGCCTCGAAGGCGCCGCCAAAGCCCTTGCCGTCGGGCGAATCCTCGGTGACAAGTGCCGGGTTCTTCGGCTTCTCATTGGCCGGCAGCTTGTTCCAGATCTCGAATGGCACCTCGGCGCCCGGCCCCGGGTGGAAGAAGAAGAGGGCCGAGTATTTGAGCTTCAACGGCTGCCACTCGAACGGGAACGCCGTCGTGATCATGTAGAACTTCTTGTATTTCTCGGCGACGATGGCACCGGCGATGTTCATCGGCCCGGAATGGGTCGATAGCAGCGCGTCGACCTTCTGCACCTTGATGAGGTTTTCCAGCGCCGAGGCGACCTTGCCTTCCGAGCTTTCGTCGTCGGCGACGACGAGGCGCACCGGCAGCTTCTTGCCGGCCGACTTGAGCATGATGCCGCCGGCCTTGTTGATGTCGGCCACCGCTTGCTCATAGGCCCATTTCTGCTCCTTGCCGTCGCCGGCCAGCGGCCCGGTCAAGGAGATCGGAGCGCCGATGACGATCTCGTCGCCGGCGGCATTCGCGACTCCTGTGCCGCCGGCCGCAAGTGCGGTCGACAGCACCAGGCCCGCCAGCATTGCCTTCAGATTGTTTCCCATTGCATCCTCCCAGGTTGTTTCATCGGCCGGACGCATCGGCGCCCGCCCGCATGCCTCAGACCGTCGCTGCCGCGACCAGCCTGGTATCGGTGAACTGCTCGAAACTCACGGCTTTACCGTCGTCCATCTCCCAGACATGGACGACGCGCGCCGACATTTGCTTGCCGGTCTTCCTGTAGGTGCCCGAATAGGTGCCGATGCCAACGATGGTGGCGCCGCCGTCGACCAGTCTTTCGAGCGTCAGCGTGTAGCCGTCCCACTCCTCGCCGATGCGCTTGAAGACCCCCGCTATGATGGCGTCGGGGCCGACATAGGTGCCGGCATAGGGGAAGCCCGCCATTTCGGTCCAGGCGGTGCGGCTGGTGATTGGCGCCATCATCGCAGATAGGTCCTTGGCATCGGAACCGGCGTAATGGGCCTTGATCGCTTCGTAGTTCTTGTTCATCGCGTTCTCCCGCGCGGTCAGACCGGCGCCTTGCCTTCGTCGTAGACGGTTCTGGATTTCTTCTCGATGTGAGCGCCGGCCGGCTTGTTCTCGACCTTGCCCAGAATGGTCACGCCGAGGAATTTCCCGGTCGAGCGCATGACGTCCCAATTGTAGAAGAACAGCGAGGCGACCGGGATGATGAACTCGCGGAAGCCGAACACATATTGGTTGTCGGCAAACTTCCAGGTGGTCGCCAGGTCGACGTCGCCATGGCCACGCTGGATGCCGACGAGGTTCTGCCAGGCATAGCGCTCGGAGCTCAGATAGATGTGCTCGTAGACGTGGTTGGGGCTGTATGTGTAGTGCGCGGTGAGCCCGATCAGGTCCCGGGTCGGCGCCGGCTTGATACCGGTCGGCGCGTTGTTGGGATCCCCGAGCACGCCGGCCGACCAGGTCTGCGCGACGCGCGGCTCGCCGGGCGCTTCGCCTGCTTCACGCACCCGTTCGCGCACCGACAGCACGCGGCGCGTGCTGGTGTTGACGATGTAGGCCTCATCCTCGGTCGGCCGGGCGGCGAAAGTCATGTTGATGAAGAACACGTTGGCGGCGACTTCGAGCGCCTCGTACCAGTCCGCGCCGGCCTCGCTGCCCTCGCTCCACGCCACCGTGTCGGGCGACGTGAAGGCAAGGTCGATTGTGCGCCCCGTGTCGAGCGTGATCTTGAAGGTCTGGCCGCGCAACGCTGATGTCGTCGCCAGCCGGTTGGTGGCGATGCCGGCGGCGAAATCGTCGAAATGCTTCCAGTCCGCCGGCCTGTTCTGGTCGTTCATCGCACTCTCCCAATCAATCGACAAAAGCTAATGTCGGCAGGTCGACGACGGTGGCGCCGCCATCGACGGTCAGGATCGAACCGTTCATCATGGCCGCCTCGCTCGAAGCGACGAAGCAGACGACGTTGGAAACCTCTTCCGGTGTCGCCGGTCGGCCGAGCGGGACGTCCCTGGTCACCAGCCGGTAGGCATCGTCGATCGAGCCAAGTCCGTGCTTCTCGACGATCACCGCCATCTGTTCGTCGGCCATGTCGGTCGAGACCCAACCCGGGCAGATGATGTTGGTGCGCACGCCCTTGCGGCCATAGTCGCGCGCCAGCGATTTGCCGAAGCCGATGCAGGCATGCTTCATGGTGACGTAGCCGGCGGCGTCCGGGCCGGCAAACAGGCCGGCGATCGAGGCAACGACGACGATGTTGCCCTTCCGCGCGATCAGGTCCGGCAGGCATTCGCGGGCGCAGACGAAAGCGGTGTCGAGATTGGTGCGCGTCGCCAGGCTCCAGGTTTCGTCGCTCATCGAAATCGTCGGGCCGACACCATGGCCGCCGGCATTGGCGACGAGGATGTCGACCGGTCCGATTTTTTCATGCACTTCGGCAAGCGCCGCACGCACCGCCTTCGGATCGGCGGCATCGCCCTGCACCACCAGACCGCCAATATCCTTGGTCACAGCTTCCAGCGGCTCGCGCCGCCGGCCCATCAGGACCACCTTGGCGCCGTCGGCCGCCATGCGCCTGGCCACCGCCGCGCCGATCCCGGTGCCGCCGCCGGTAATGAAAGCCGTCTTTCCCGAAAATCGCATTGTTCCATCCCGATTGGTAAGCGCGCCGGCTATGTGCCGATCTTCGCTGGGAATAATGCGGCACCGGCCAATCTGCGTCTTGTCCGAGCGAGAACTTTGTTTTGACTGAGTGCGCACTTTGCGCCCTGTCCGATGAAGTGCCGCGCGACCTTGCGCGCGGCACTCTCTCGCCGGATTACTTTTTCACCGCTTCCAAATCCATGACGATGTCGACATCCGGTCCAAGGCCGAAGCCGGCCGCGGCCTTGGCCATCGGGAAGTCGGCCGTACTGACCTTGCCTGTGGCGCTGAACGCCGCCTTGGTCAGCGTCGCATCCCACGGCGCCGGCGCCTCGTTGATCAGCGTCACGTCGAGGGTGATCTCTTTGGACACACCGCTGATGGTGAGATTGCCGGTGACCTTGCCGGTCTTGTCGCTGACCTTCTCTACCTTGGTGCTTTCGAAGGAGATCGCCGGGAATTCGGCGGCGTTGAAGAAGTCGGGGCCTTTCAAATCGCTGTCGCGCTGGTCATAGGCGGTGTGCACCGAGCCGACATCGATCTCGGCCTTGACGCTGCTTTTCGATGGATCGGCCTTGTCCATCACGATGGCGCCCTTCACCGCATCGAACTGGCCATGCGCGATGCCGTAGATGCCGTGCTTTATGGTGAAGGTGATCCAGGCGTGCTGGCCGTCGATCTCGTAGGTGTCGGCATGTGCTGCCGATGCGAATGCGCACACCGAGGCAAAGGCCAACGCGGCCGTCAGTTTTCTCATCGTCACGTAACTCTCCCCATTGTTGGTTGTCGTTCTTTGGCTCAGGAAAAGCCGAGGGCGGCTCCATGCGGCGCCCATAGGATCGCCGTCAGGATGGCCAATATCGCCGGTGTGGCGATCAGCAGACCGGCAATCGGCGGCCGCAACGGCCGGACGCCGGGAACAAGGCCCCGCAGCGGACCGGGCATCAGCATGGCCACGATCAGCGGCAAGGATGAAAGCACCAGCGCGACCGGATTAGCCTTCGGCGCCAGCAGCGCGACCTGGATCTGCACGGTGGCTGCGGCGTAGATAAGCAGCAGTTCAGTGCCCTTGCTCCAGGCAACGGCGGAGCCTCCGCGCAGCACTGTGATGTACTGGACAAGACACCAGCCGCCGGCGAGCGCGGCAAGCGATCCCAGCAATTGCCCGGTGACGATCGAGGCGCCAAGCACCGAGATGATGGCGCCGGCCAGGCAAAAAGCGAGCATCGCCGCCGGCACCAGGAACGGCGCTTCGGCGGACGACGATGGCGAGGACCGCGCCGACAGCAGCATCGCGGCGCCGACGATCGCCAACAGGCCGGCGATGAGGGCGGCGACCATCTGCAGGTCGAGTGAACCGCCGGCCAGGCGGCGCCAGCCAAGCCACAGCAAGGCTACCGCAAGCGCGGCGGCGACAAGCTTGCCCGCAACGGCAGCGCTCAACAGGCGTTCGGGCAACAGGCCCACGACGATGCCGCCAGAGGCGAGATAGATCAGCTTCTGGCTGGCGGCGACCGGCGGCACCACAGGCGGCCCGAGCGTGTCCCAATAGAAGAACAAAATCAAAGCGGCCCACAGCAGAGAAAGCACTGATCCCGGCAGTGCGACCCTTGCCAACAGCGCCATCACCGTGCCGAGCGCGAGTGGCAGCGCAGCAGTGGTGACCATCGGATTGCCCAGCAACGCACTCAATCGTCGACACCTCTTTGACAACCGGGAAGCCTGCGCAAAACACGCTGCTCGATGCGACTTTGGTCTAGGCCAGTCGACTGCGGGGGCGTCTTGTCCAAGCGGGAACTTTGTTTTGACTGAGCGTGCACTGGCACCATCAGCCGCTTGAAGCCAGCCGACACGCTCCATAACCCTGATGCAACGTGTTCACCAGCAATCGAGGAGGATGGCGTGAACGAGAGAACCGTGCCGCCGATCAGCACTGCTGCCGCCGCTTTCCTGGCGCGTCCGCACCGGCCCTTCATCAATGGACGCTTTGTTGACGGCTTGGCGGGAAATGGCCTCGCTGTCGATGATTCCGCCTCCGGCGAGATCGTCGCGCATGTGCCCGAGAGCGGTCCCGAACTGGTCGACCAGGCGGTGCGTGCTGCGCGTGCAGCCCTTGAAGGCCCGTGGGCCTCAATGCGGCCGGTCGACCGCCAGAACCTGATGCTGAAGCTCGCCGACGCCATCGAGGCCGATGCCGATCTCTTGGCCGAGATCGAAAGCATCGAGAACGGCAAGTCGCTAGGTGTCGCCCGCATGCTTAGCGCCGGCGGCAGCGTCGACTGGCTGCGCTATTATGCCGGGTGGGCGACCAAGATCGAGGGCTCGACCTTCCAGGTGTCCATTCCGGTGCCGCCTGGCGCCAGGCATCAAGCGATGACCATAATGGAACCGGTCGGCGTCGTCGGCGCCATCGTGCCGTGGAATTTCCCGTTGCTGATCGGCATGTGGAAGATCGCGCCGGCGCTCGCCTGCGGCTGCACCGTGGTGTTGAAGCCGCCGCAGGAGACGCCGCTCGGCCTGCTCAGGCTCGCAGAACTGATCAAGGCGTCAGGCTTCCCGCCCGGCGTCATCAACATCGTGACCGGCAGCGGCAGCGTCACCGGCGAGGCGCTGATCCGTCATCCCGGCATCGACAAATTGACCTTCACCGGTTCGACGGAAGTGGGAAAACGCGTCGGCCACGCGGCCGTCGACCATGTCGCCCGCTTCACGCTGGAGCTCGGGTCGAAATCGCCGATGATCCTGCTTGCCGACATGGAAGAGGGCATTGAGCCCCTGGTCGCCGGGCTCGGCATGTTTTTCAACCAGGGCCAGGTCTGCACCTCGGCCTCGCGGCTGCTGATCGAAAAGTCTATCTATGACCGCACGCTGGCGCGGCTGGCCGAGATCGCCGATGGCATGACACTGGGCGCCGGCCGCGATGCCGAAGCCCAGATCAACCCACTGGTCTCGGCCAAGCATCGAAGGAGCGTCGAGGGCTTTGTCGAGCGCAGCCTGGCGGCCGGCGGCGAACGCGTCAGCGGCGCGCGGTCGGTACCGGCCAGGGGCCATTATGTCGCGCCGACCATCCTGCACAATATCAGGCCCGACATGGAGATCGCGCGTGAGGAGGTGTTCGGTCCGGTGGTGGCGGCGATGCCGGTCGCCGATCTCGACGAGGCGATCCATATCGCCAACGACACGCGCTATGGCCTGTCGGCCTCGATCTGGACCCGCGACATGGGCAAGGCGATGACCGCCGTCCACGGCCTCAAGGCCGGCACGGTGTGGGTCAATTCGCATAACACGCTGGACCCTGCGGCACCCTTCGGCGGCTTCAAGCAGTCCGGCATCGGCCGCGAACACGGCCGCGCGGCGATCGACGGCTATCTCGAGACCAAGACCGTCATCATGCGCTACGCCTGACGCCATGAACGCTGCGTACGACTACATCATCGCCGGCGCCGGCTCGGCCGGCTGCACGCTGGCCAACCGCTTGGTCAATACCGGCCAGCGCGTGTTGATCGTCGAAGCCGGGCCGGCCGACAATTCGCGCTTCATCGACATGCCCGCCACCTTCGCCAAGGTGATCGGCACGGCGCGCAGCTGGATCTACGAATCCGATCCCGAACCCAGCGTCGGCGGCCGCTGGCTACCGGTGCCGCAGGGCCGCACGCTGGGCGGCGGGTCGTCGATCAATGCCATGCTCTATGTCAGGGGCCAGCCGCAGGACTATGATGACTGGCGCGACCTTGGCTGTCCCGGCTGGGGCTGGGACGAGGTGCTGCCGGTGTTCAGGCGGCTGGAGCGCAACGAGCGGCTGGCCGGCGATCGCCACGGCACCACCGGACCGCTGCCCGTCTCCGATCCCCGCCATCGCCATCCGCTGTCTCTGGCCTATGTCAGGGCCGCGCAACAGGCCGGCTATCCCTTCAATGACGACTTCAACGGGGACAGGCAGGAAGGCGTCGGCTTTTACCAGACGACGACCGCGAATGGCGAAAGACAATCGGCGGCAAAGGTGTTCCTGAAGCCCTTGGCAGGCAATGCCAATCTCACCGTCGTCACCGATGCGCTTGTCACCGGCGTGACATTGGAAAACGGTGCGGCAAGCGGCCTCGCCTACACCACATCGGACGGACAGACCCATACAGCGACGGCGGAAGCCGAAGTGATCCTCACATCAGGCGCGCTGGCGACGCCGAAGCTGATGATGCTGTCGGGACTGGGGCCAGCCGAACATCTGACCGCACTGGGCATTCCCGTCATCCGCGACATGCCCGCGGTCGGCCGCGACCTGCAGGATCACGTCGCGGCTCCCGTCTATGCGCTGACGCGCCAGCCGATCTCGCTGCTTGGTGAGGACCGTGGCCTGCGGGCGCTGCGCCACGGCCTGCAGTACCTCATGTTCCGCACCGGCCTGCTCACCTCGAATGTGGTCGAGAGCGGCGGCTTCTTCGACGCCGATGGCGATGGCCGTCCCGATATCCAGTTCCACGTCCTGCCGGTGATGATCGAGAGCGCCGAACACGGCTCGATCGAGCGGCACGGCATGGAGATCAATCCTTGTGTGCTCAGGCCGAAGTCGCGCGGCACGGTCAGGCTGCGCTCGCGCGATGCGGCCGATCCGATCCGCTTCACCACCGGCTTCCTGTCCGATCCGGACGATCTCGCCTTGCTGCTGGCCGGCATGAAGATCGCCCGCACCATCCTGCGCCAGCCGGCGCTGCAGGCCATGGTGGCGGAGGAGCTTTCGCCGGGCGCGGCCGCGGATCTTCCTGACCAGGCGATCGTCGGCCACATCCTCGAACACGCCAAGACGGTCTACCACCCATCGGGAACCTGCCGGATGGGCAATGACAACAGTGCCGTGGTCGATCCGCGGTTGCGCGTCCGCGGCGTGCCGCGCCTGCGGATCTGCGATGCCTCGGTCATGCCCAGGCTCATCAGTGGCAACACCAACGCGCCGGTGATCATGATCGCCGACCGCTGTGCCGATTTCATCCTCGGCAGCGCTTAGCGAGAAACGGTCAGCCGAGAGAAATCCAGGCCGTTTTGAGATCGGTGTATTTGTCCAGCGCATGCATCGACTTGTCGCGACCGAAGCCGGACTGCTTGACGCCGCCGAGCGGCACGGTGATGTCGGCGCCGCCATAGGTGTTGACGTGGACGACGCCGGCATTGATGTTGCGCACCATACGATGCGCCGTGGAGAGGTTGGCGGTCCACACCGCCGAGGCAAGGCCATAGACCGTCGAATTGGCAAGCCGCACCGCCTCTTCCTCGGTCTCGAAGCGCATCACGCCGAGCACCGGCCCAAACACCTCCTCGCGGGCGAGTTGCATCTCTTGCGTCACGTTCTCGAAGATCGTCGGCGCCATGTAGCTGCCGCCGGTTTCGGCCAGGATCCGTCCGCCGCCGGTGACCAGACGGGCGCCTTCAACTGTCGCCCGTTCGACGAAGCCGAGATTCTTGTCCAGCTGCTCGGCGCTTGATACCGCACCGACGTCGCTCGTCAGATTGAGCGGATCGCCGACCTTCAGCCGCGTGGTCGCTGCGAGGAGCTCGTCCATGAAGCGGTCGTAGACCGACGCCTGGACGAGCAGGCGCGAGCCGGCAACGCAGACCTGGCCGGAATTGCGAAAAATGCCGTTGGCCGAGACGATTGCGGCCTGTTTCAGGTCCGGGGCGTCGGCAAAGACGATGTTGGGCGACTTGCCGCCGAGTTCGAGGAAGACGCGCTTCAGATTGGAACGCGCCGCATACTCAAGCAGATGCCGGCCGACCGGCCCCGAGCCGGTGAAGGCTATGGCGTCGACATCCATGTGCAGGCCGAGCGCCTCGCCGGCAACCGCGCCACGGCCGGTAACGACGTTAAACACACCGGCGGGAAGCCCGGCTTCGGCAGCGAGCTCAGCCAGCCGCAGAAGCGTCAGCGAAGCGACCTCGGGCGGCTTGACGACGATGGAATTGCCGGCAGCCAGCGCCGGCGCGATCTTCCAGGCGCCGATCATCAATGGGAAATTCCAGGGTACGATGACGCTGACAACGCCGAGCGGCTCCTTGTGGATCAGCCCGAGCACATTCTCGGCCGTCGGCGCGATCTCGCCATAGACCTTGTCGATAGCCTCCGCGTAGTAGCGGATGGTGCCCGCGGCCGATAACGGCTCGGCCTTGTAGGCCATGCCGATCTCGGTGCCGTTGTCGCGGACGCCAAGCACCGCCAGTTCATCGACATGCTTTTCGACCAGCTCGGCTAACTTCGTCAGAATCTTCTTGCGGAAGGCGGGGGCGGCGCGCGACCACGAGCCCTTCTCAAACGCCTTGCGCGCCGACGCCACGGCGCGATCGACATCGACGGCGTTGCCGTCGGCGATGCTGGCGAACGGGCGGCCATCGATCGGCGAGATCACGGGCAGCGTGGCGCCACTTGCACCTGCGGTCTGCGCACCATCGATGAAGAGGTTTCGCACGCCGACCTCGGCCTTGCGCAGCATATCGATGGTGTTCTGGTTGATCATTGGGTACCGGCTCCGAAGGCGACATGCAGGGTGGTTGGCGCGCGAAATTCCCAGCCCCGGAACACCGGTTCCTTGCCTGGCACCAGCCGCAGATCCGGAAACCGTTCCAGCAGAAGCCTTACCGCGAGGCACATCTGCTCGCGCGCAAAAAACCGACCCGAACAGAAGTGATGGCCAAAGCCGAAGGCAGCGTGGTTGCCTTCATCACGAAGGATGTCGAAACGGTCGGGATCGGAGAACCGGATTTCGTCGCGGCTGGCCGAGGAGACGAGCGCGGCGACTGGCGCGCCCGCCGGGATGGTCACGCCGCCGAGCTCGACCGCGCGCGTCGTCTGGCGCGTCTGCGTGCCGATCGGCGCGACCCATCGCAGACCCTCGTCGACCGCCTTCGGCACCAAGGTTTCCAGATCGTCCAGCACCTGCCGCATCTGCTCGGGATGCGAAAGCAGGCCGGCAAGTATGGAGCCGGCGCCATGGCCGGGCTCCTGCATGCCGCCGAGCAGGATGACCTTGATGCTCGGCATCACGAAGTCGATGGCGCGGGTCGCACCCTGCGGCATGCCGTCATGCAGTATGTGCGACAGGGCGGAGTCGTCAGGCGCGTGGACAAGCCTCTCCAGCGTCGGCAGGATGGCGGCGCCAACCTCGGCGCTGATCGCATCGGCGATTTCCTGGCGCTTCGGATCGTTCTCGAAATTGATGGCGCCCTGGGCAAGGCCATAGAACCAGCGCCGCAAGGTCGGCATGTCGATGTCGGCCAGCCCGAGCGAGCGCGCCAGGCTGAGCGTCGACACCGGCTCGAAATACTCGGCCATCAGTTCCGCCGCACCCTGCTCGGCGATCCGGTCGAGATAGGCTCCGGCGATCGAGCGCACGAGATCCCCGGCATAGGAAGCGACGGTGCGCGGCCGGTATTTCGGGTCGACGCCCTGGCGCAGATCCTTGTGGACGTCTCCGTCGGTGGTCAGGATGGTCGGCTTGCCGAAGGAGCGTTCGACCGGGGATGTCCCGACAACCGCGGAGAAGATGTCGGGCGACTTCGCGACCGTTTCGACATCCTTCCAGCGGGTGACGAACCAGAGGTTGACCGCCGGCACGAAAGCGACCGGCGCGTTGCGCCTCAGTTCAGCATAGATCGGATACGGATCGGCTTCCAGCGCCTCAACGGTGATGCTCTCGGCAAAGCTCAACGCCGCTACTCCCCTAGGGTGAAGAAGGGGGCGGCGTCATGCGCCGCCCCTCTTGATCTCAGTCCTTCAAAGGCTGTCCAAGCTCGGCGAAGGCCACCGGATCCCGGCTCTTCAACGCGCTCGCCAGCACAAGGCCAACCACGGCCGCGATCAGCACCAGCGCCGGCAGGAACACGCCGAGGAACCCGCCAGCACCGGACAGGCCGCCGAAATTGATGACGATCAGATAGATGATGATGACGAAGGCGATGAAGGTCAGCCCCGGCAGGATTGTGGTCTTCACCGCGTTCTCCTGACTGGACGGGTTGGCACGGAAGAACATCACGACGGCGAGCGAGGCCACCGCCATCATCACGATGACGCCGAGAGTGGCAACGTTGGTCAGCCACGAAAACAGCGCCAGCACCGGGTCAAGGCCAAGCACGGCGAAGAGCCCGACGACGACAGCGGCAAGCACGCTCTGGATGACCGAGGCGACATGCGGGCTCTGGTGCGTCGAATGGGTCACGCCGATGGTCCGCGGCAGGAGCTTCTCGCGGCCGGAAACATAGATGTAGCGGGCGACCGCATTGTGGAACGCCAGTACGCCGGCAAACAGGCTCGACACGAACAGGATGCTCATGGCGTGCGAGAGCATCGTTCCGGCGTAGCGGTCGGACAGGCCGAACAGGAACGTGGTCGGATCCTGAAGCCCCTGCAGCGCCGGCAGCAGCTTATCAACGCCGGCACCGACCGCCATCAGCCATGCGGTGACCATGTAGAAGACGCCGATCAGGATGACGGAGAAATATGTCGCCCGCGGAATGGTGACCTTGGGGTCGCGCGCCTCCTCGGCATAGATCGTCGTTGCCTCGAAGCCGATGAACGCGGCAAAGCAGAACAGGATGGCGATCGCCGGCGCGCCGCTGGTGATCTGGCTCCAACTGAACGGCGCCGCTGACAGTCCACTATCGCCTCCGGTCTTGACGATCGCCATGTCGAGGATCAGCACCACGACGTATTCGGCAAGCACCAGAACGGTCAGGATCTTGGCCGACAGGTCGACCTGCCTGTAGCCGAGCACGGCGACGATGGCGATGGCGATGAAACTCCACGCCCACCAGGGCAAGTTGATGCCCCAGCCGGCGAACAGCCCGGCGGTCGCGGCACCGAGAAGGCCCATGACGCCGATCTGCATGGCATTGTAGGACAGGATTGCGATCAGCGCCGTGGCGCCGCCGGCGAGACCGCCGAGCCCGCGCGCCGCATACGCATAGAAGGCGCCTGCATTGCCGACATGGCGCGACATGGCGACATAGCCGACCGCGAACAACAGCAGCAGCAGCGTCACGATCAGATAGGTGCCGGCAAAGCCCGCGCCATTGCCCATCAGCATGCCGAGCGGCGTGCCGCCAGCCACAGCCGTCAGAGGCGCCGCTGCCGAGATCACCATGAAGGTGATGGCGCCAACGCCAAGGCTGTTCTTCCTCAGCCGGTTCGCTTCGCCGGCTTCAATTGTCGTCATCTTTCCCTCCAATTCCGCGCTGCGGAAGCCAAGTGTCCCTGAAATGTCGAGGCCCTGTTTCGGGCCGCCTTGTCGTTTCATTATTTGCAACGACATTTCCAATATAGACTTGCAAAGGAACCGGCTTCCTGTCAAGTTAATTCGCACGTTAAGTATCAGATGGAGGATCAGATACGCATGGGTACGGTGAGCAAGGCCATCACGCTGCTGGAAATGCTCGGTCGCGGCGAGCCCGAGACGGCGTTGGCTGACCTCGCCCGGCGCGCCGGCCATGACAAGGCAACCACGCGCCGGCTGCTGGTCTCCCTGATAGCGCATGGGCTGGTCGAGCAGGATGAAGCCACGCGTCTTTACCGGCTGGGCGCCGGTGTCGCGCGGCTGGCGCTGATGCGCGAAGCCCAGTTTCCCTTCCTGCGCATGGCGGTGCCGGTGGTCGAGGCGCTGGCGGCGGAAACCGATGAGACGGTGCACCTGTCGGAATATTCGAAGCGCGGCCTGATCACAGTCCATGTCGTCGAATCGACCAGGGCCAATCGCGTCAGCGTGCAACTCGGCGAGGTGCTGCCGATGCATGCGACGGCTTCTGGCATTGCGTTCCTGGCGTTCACGGAAGAGCGTATCCGAGACGCTGTTCTGGCCGGACCGCTGCCGGCCTTCACGCCCCACACAATAGGCGACGCGAAAACACTTGCCGAGCATGTCGCCGCCGCCCGCGCGCGCGGGCACTCGACCGGCTCGCAAGGCTTCGAGGAGGGCGTGCTCAGCGTCGCGGCGCCGATCCTCGGCGCCGACGGTTTTGCCATTGGCATCATCGCCGTCGCGGCGCCTAAGGTGCGGGTCCAGAAGGGCGAGATCGAGCGCTATGGCGCCAGTGTGGCGGCGGCTGCGCGCGTTATCAGCGAGCGGCTTTTCGGACGGCAGGGCCAGCCGGGCCTCAAGCGAGCATGACAACAAATACCCCTGCAAGGAGATTGACTGTGGAGGAGACACGCCGAATCCTGGTTATAGGCACCGGTGACACCAAGGCCGACGAATTGCTCTTCATGCGCGAGCGCATCGAGGCGGTCGGCGGTGTCGCCGTGATGATGGATGTGAGCGTGCTCGGCGATCCGCCCTACCAGCCGGCGCATGACAAGCATGCGGTGGCTCAAGCTGCCGACACGACCATCGAGGCGATCATCGCCAGCGGCGACGAGAATTCGGCGATGACGCTGATGGCGCTCGGCGCCTCGCGGCTTGCCCGCGCACTCTGCGACAAGGGCGAAATCCACGGTTTCATCGCGCTCGGTGGCTCGATGGGCACCGACCTTGCGCTTGACGTCGCGCTGGCGCTGCCGCTCGGCGTGCCGAAATTCGTCATCTCGACCATTGCCTATTCACATCTGCTGCCACCAGAACGGATCGCCACAGACCTGATGATGATCCTGTGGGCGGGCGGTCTCTATGGCCTCAACAGTGCCTGCAAGGCGGTGCTGTCGCAGGCCTGCGGAGCGGTGGTGGGTGCCGCGCGCGCCGTCGTTAAGCCGGACGCGACGCGGCCCAGGATAGGCATGAGTTCGCTGGGAAAAAGCTGCCTGCACTATATGGTGACGCTGAAGCCGGAGCTGGAGAAGCGCGGCTATGAAGTCATCGTCTTCCACACCACCGGCATGGGCGGCCGGGCGCTTGAGGCGATCGCCGCGCAACGCGGCTTCGTCGCGGTGATGGATTTCAGCCTTCAGGAACTCGCCAACCAGCTGACCGGCTCGGTGGTGAATTCGGGCTCCGACCGGCTGGAAAATGCTGGTCGGCAAGGCATCCCTCAGATCGTGGCACCTGGCGCCGTCGACATGGTGGATTTTCCGACCTGGCAAGCAGTGCCTGCCCGTTTCTTCGAACGGCCGTACCATGCGCACAACCGCCTGCTCGCCTCGGTGACATCAGACGGCGAAACCCGCAAGGAGATCGCGCGCGCCATCGGCGAGAAGCTCGCCGCCGCAACCGGGCCGACCGCCTTCATCCTGCCGGCAGGCGGCATCCAGCAATGGGACCAGGAGGGCGAGCCGCTGCACGAACCGGAGGCGCTGTCGGCCTTTGTCGAGGAGATGCGCTCGAGCGTGCCCGGCAATGCCGAGTTGCACGAGATATCAGGGCACATCAACGACGCCGCCTTCAGCGCCAAGGCACTGGAGATCTTCGACCGCTGGGTCGCCGAAGGCATTGTGCCGCTGGGCGCGCCGGAAGGAACTCAAGCTGCATGAGCGGGCCATCGCCAAAGGCGCTGGTGCTTGATTTCGGCGGCGTCGTCACCCGCACGCTGTTCGAAACGCACGCGTTGACCGAACGCGCATTGGACTTGACGCCCGGCATGCTCGGCTGGCGCGGGCCGTTCGATCCGGCATCCGACCCGCTGTGGCGTTCCATGCAAGCCGACGAGATCAGCGAGCGCGACTACTGGAAGACGCGCACGCGTGAAGTCGGCCGTCTCGTCGGCGAGGACTGGGACGACATGTCGACTTTCGTGCAGCGGGCGCGCGGCGCCGACCCGCAAGCGGTGGTGCGGCCAGAGGCGGAACGAGCGATCCGTGCGGCGCATGAAGCTGGCATCCGGCTCGCCATCCTCTCCAACGAGCTCGACTTGTTCTACGGCAACAGCTTTCGCGAGCGCCTGCCGCTGCTGTCGCTGTTCGAGACCATCATCGACGCCACCTACACGCACATCCTGAAACCCGATCCGCGCGCTTATGCGATGGTGAGCGAAGCACTGCACTTGCCGCCCGCGGCTTGCGTCTTCGTCGACGACCAGAAGCGTAACGTCGACGGCGCGGTCGCCGCCGGCATGCTGGCCGTGCATTTCGACGTCGCCCAACCGGGGCAAGGCTATGCAGAGGCGCTCGGCCATTTCGGCGTTGCGGCCTAAGAATTCAAGAAACGGAGTTCCCACCGATGCGCGACATCAACTTCCTCACCGAGAACAACGCCAAGCCGATCTGGCATCCGATGGCGCATCCGGCCGAGATGCGCGCGACGCCGCCAAAGATCATCATGAAGGGCGAAGGCGTCTCGGTCACCGATGCCGAAGGCCGCACCGTCCTCGATGCAGTCGGGGGCCTGTGGAACGTCAACCTCGGCTACAGCTGCGATCCGATCAAGAAGGCGATCGCAGCACAACTCGACGCCCTGCCCTATTATTCCGGCTTTCGCGGCACCTCGACCGGACCGTCGATCGAGCTTGCCTATGAGCTGTGCGACTGGTTCGCTCCCGAGGGCATGGTACGGACCTTCTTCACCTCCGGCGGCTCGGACTCGGTCGAGACGGCACTGCGGCTGTCGCGGCAATACTGGAAGATCAGGGGCCAGGGCGACCGGACGAAGTTCCTGGCGCTGAAGAAGGGCTATCACGGAACGCATTTCGGCGGCGCCTCGGTCAACGGCAATGCCAATTTCCGGCGCAACTACGAGCCGCTTTTGCCCGGCGTCTTCCACACACCGGCGCCATGGACCTACCGCAATCCGTTCGACGAGACCGATCCGGCGAAGCTGGCGAAACTCTGCGCGCGGGCGATCGAAGACGAGATCGCCTTCCAGGGCGCCGACACGATCGCCGCCTTCATCATGGAGCCAGTGCTCGGCGCCGGCGGTGTGATCGTTCCGCATGAGAGCTTCATGCCGATGGTGCGGGCGATCTGCGACCGTCACGACATCCTGCTCATCGCCGACGAGGTGGTGACCGGCTTCGGTCGCACCGGCGCCTGGTCGGGCTCGCGGCTCTCCGGAGTGAAGCCGGATTTCATGACCATCGCCAAGGCGATCACCTCAGGCTACTTCCCGCTCGGCGCCACGCTGATCAGCGCCAAGGTTGCCGACGTCTTCGAGGCCGACAAGACCAGCTTCGGCTCGATCGGGCACGGCTACACCTATTCCGGCCATCCGGTCGGCTGCGCGGCGGGGCTGGCCACACTCGCCGAGACCAAGCGGCTTGCCGTCAACGAGAATGCGGCGGCGCGCGGTGTCGAGCTCGGCAAGGCGCTGGAGGCGCTGAAGGCGAAGCACGCTTTGGTTGGCGATGTGCGCTACCAAGGGCTGATGGCGGCGCTCGAACTGGTTTCCGACCGTGCCGCCAAGAAGCCGGCCGACAAGAAGACGATGAATGCCGCCGCAGAGGCCGCCTACAAGGCCGGCGTCATGCTGCGCGTCTCCGGCAACACCATCATCCTGTCGCCGCCGCTGGTGATCTCGTCCGCCGATGTGGCAAAGATCGCCGAGGCTCTCGACGCCGGACTGACGGCAGCCGCCTGAGCGACGGTGACGCTCAGTCCTGACCGAGCCGCAGGCGTCGCCACGCCGCCGGCGAGAGGCCGACGGCGGCGCGGAAGAAGCGCGAGAAATAAGCCGGGTCGTTGAACCCGGTCTCATAGGCGATGTCCTCGACCGGGCGCACGGTGAACAGCAGCAGGCGCTTGGCCTCGACCAGCCGCCGCTCACCAACCGCCTGGCGTACGCCCGCGCCGAGCACCTGCCGCGCTGCCTTGTCGAGCAGATGGCGCGTGGTGCCGAGCGCGGCGGCATAGCGCTCGACCGGCCAGTCGTCGCGAAAGTGTCGGTCGATCAGACGCCGCAGCCGGCCGCCCAGCGCCACCGTCGCCGGCACCGCGACAGCATGCGACTGCGCATCGAGGCGGGCGATGCCCGACAATGCCACGGCGATCAGCGGCGGCAGGATTTTCTCCATACCGGGCAACCTGTCGGCATATTCCGCCTGGATCATCGTAACCGTATCACCCAACCTTTCCCAGAGGGCCGTTTCACCGCGTCCGGTGACGAAGACCGGCTGGTCGAGCGGCAGCGCGGACTGCTCAGCGATCGCCGCAAGGGCAGCATCGGCGACCGAGACAACGATGGCGTCGGCGCCCGTCTCGATGCTGAATCCGTGGACCACGCCGCTCGGCATGAAGCTCACCGTCGGCGCCGAAAAACTCCAGGTCTCGTCTTCGATCCGATAAATGCCGCTGCCGCCGGTCCAGAAGGTGATCTGCGCCATTTGCGGGTGCTTGTGCGCGAGAACCTGGCCGCGATGCACGGAGGCACGCGCAAGAACAGTCTCGACATGCAGGAATCCGACGTCGAGCGCACGCGCCGGTTCGCCGTAGACGAAGAATTCGGGAATGGCAGTCTGGCTCATCACGGCGAAAAAATCCAAGTGGTTCTATACTTTCGTCCATAAACCTTTGTCACGACGATTGCTACAGTTGACGCGTTAAAGGAGGATCATGATGCGATCGGAAGATTTCCGGGCCGACACGAAACGGCCGTTTACCGGTGCCGAATATTTGCAGAGCCTGCGCGACGGGCGCGAGGTCTATATCAATGGCGAGCGGATTGCCGACGTCACCACCCATCCGGCGATGCGCAACTCGGCGCGCTCGCTGGCCCGCCTCTACAATGCCTTGCACGATCCGGCGCGGCAGGCGGTGCTGACCTCGCCGACCGACACCGGTTCTGGCGGCTACACGCACAAATATTTCCGCGTCGCCCATTCCGCCGCGGATCTCGCCGCACAGCAGACCGCCATCGCCGACTGGTCGCGCATGTCCTACGGCTGGATGGGGCGCACGCCCGATTACAAGGCAGCACTTATGAACACGCTCGGCGCCAATGCCGAGTGGTACGGCCCGTTCAGGGACAATGCACTCGCCTGGCACAAACGCGCCCAGGAAGCGGCCCTGTTCATGAACCATGCCATCGTCAACCCGCCGATCGACCGCCACAAGCCGGCCGAGCAGGTGAAGGACGTGTTCGTGCACATCACGAAGGAGAACGACGCCGGCATCTGGGTGTCCGGCGCCAAGGTGGTGGCGACGTCGTCAGCGCTCACCCATTACAATTTCCTGGCGCAGAGCTCGGCGACGGTCACCGAGGACCCGTCATTGTCGGTGATGTTCATCGTGCCTATGAACGCGCCGGGGATAAAGATGTTCTGCCGCGTCTCTTACGAGCAGACGGCCAACACGGTCGGCCATCCCTTCGACTATCCGCTGTCGTCTCGTTTCGACGAGAACGATGCGATCCTGGTGCTGGACAATGTCTTCATCCCCTGGGAGGACGTGCTGGTGCTGCGCGATGCGCAGAAGATCCTCTCCTTCCACCCGGCGTCGGGCTTCATGCACGGCTATTGTTTTCAGGGCTGCACGCGCTTCGCCGTCAAGCTCGACTTCCTCGCAGGCCTGCTGGCGAAGGCGCTGCGCGCGACGGGCGGGGATGCCTTCCGCGGCAACCAGGCGGCGCTCGGCGAAGTAATTGCGCTGCGCCACATGTTCTGGAGCTTTTCCAACGCCATGGCGCACAAACCGATCCCATGGGCGAACGGCGCCGTGCTGCCCAATCTCGAGGCGGCGCTCGCCTATCGCACTTTCATGTCGGAGGCCTATCCGCGCGTTATCGATACGGTGCGCCGAGTCATCGCTTCGGGGCTGATCTACCTGCCGTCCTCGGCAAAGGATTTCGACAATCCGGAGATCGACAAGTACCTTGCCCAGTACGTGCGCGGCTCCAACGACATGGGCCATGTCGAACGCATCAAGATCATGAAGCTGCTGTGGGATGCGACCGGCACCGAGTTCGGCGGCCGCCACGCGCTCTATGAGCTCAACTATGCCGGTGCGCCGGAAGAGGTGCGGCTGCAGGTGCTGAAGGGCGCTGAGCGCGGCGGGCGCCTGAGGGCGATGGAGGAACTGGTCGACACCTGCATGGCCGACTACGACGAAATGGGCTGGACCGGCGACACCTGGCTGCCGCCGCTGCCGGCTGGCGCAAGCTGAGGTCCCGGCCATGGAGCCACAAGTTGCAAGGCTGGAGTTCCGTGAGGCGATGGCGCGGGTCTGTGCGCCGGTCAACATCGTCACGACTGATGGTCCGGCCGGCCGCGGCGGCTTCACTGCGACCGCCATGTGCAGCGTTTCCGACGATCCGCCGACGCTGCTTGTGTGCATGAACGAGCGCTCGGCGCAGACCGGCCTGTTCCTCGCCAACCAGCGTTTCTGCGTCAACGTGCTGACGCAGTTACACACCCATCTGGCGGCAAAGTTCGCCGGCACGATCCGCGACATGAGCGAGCGCTACAATGCGGCAAGATGGCAGACCATGCCGTCCGGCATGCCGGCGCTGCTCGACGCCATCGTCAGCTTCGATTGCGAGATCGGCGACGTGAACAAGGTTGGCACGCACAATGTGATGTTCGGCCGCGTCGTCGACATCCGCCACGGCAGCGACGAGGCGGCGCTGCTCTATGTCGGCCGCAACTACATGCAGCCGAGTGCACTCGGCAGTTTTGGCGGGTAGAGGCTGTCAAGTCTGGTTTTCGGATGATTCCGACTGGATCAGGTTTTCGAGCAGGTCGAGCAGGTGCTCATGCTGTTCGGCGCCGTAGCGCTGCTCGATCGCATCGTAGATGGCGATGCGCTCGGGCGACAAATCCTCGATCAGCGCCAGCCCGGCCGGGCTGATTGCGAGCAGCGCCCGGCGACCGTCATCCTTGACCTTGTTGCGGGTGATGAACTGCCGTTCCTCCATCGCCTTGATGATGCGGGTCAGGCTGGGCGGAAGGATCGAGGCGCGATTGGCAAGTTCGGTTGCCTCGAGCGGCCCGGCTTCGGCAAGCACACGCAGCACGCGCCACTGCTGCTCAGTGATGTCGTGGCGGGCAAGCATCGGCCGGAAATGCGCCATGATCACTTCGCGGGCGCGAAGCAGAGCCATGGGCAGGGAGCGGCGGGTGCTGGGCGGTAGCAAGGTCAGGTCTCCAAAAAATTCCAATTCCGGTACGACTCGCACCACACAATGAGACTCGGAACGCAGCTATATCCGCGATTTCGCCGGGGGCGGCAATCCCACCATCGGGAGCTGTATCTGCATAGAGAACGACACTTGACATTCCGCCGTCAAGATGTAATTCACATGTTAATTACAAGGTGGAGGAAACCTTGCCACATATGGCGATCGAATATTCGGCGAATCTCGACGCCAAGGTCGACATCAGCGCGCTTTGCACGCTGGTCGCTCGCACCATCCTCGAAACCGGCCTGTTCGAACATGGCGCGGTGAGGGTACGCGCTTTCTGCGCCGAGGCATACGCGATCGCCGATCGCCTCCCGGAGAACGGGTTCATCGACATGAACTTCCGCATCGGCAAGGGCCGCAGCGCCGAGGAAAAGAAACGCACCGGCGAGGCGATCTTCACTACTGTTTCGGATCATCTCGCATCTCTGTTCACGACGCCGCATTTCGCGCTGTCGCTGGAGATCCGCGAGATCGATGCCGAACTAAGCTGGAAGAAGAATGCCATCCACCCGCGCCTGGGCGGCAAGTGACAGGAACCCATATCATGGCGGCATTGGACGACAATCTGAGAAAGGCCGAGGCCTATCTCGAGCGCTTCAGAAGCGCTGGCGTGCTCAACCAGATCGGCGGCGAAGCCGTGCCGGCCGCCGACGGCTCGACATACGAGACGCTGTCGCCAATCGACCTGAAGCCGATCGCCAAGGTGGCACGCGGCAAGGCCGCCGACATCGACCGCGCCGCCAAAGCGGCGAAGGCTGCCTTCCGCGACTGGGCGGCGATATCAGGCGACGCCCGCAAGAAGCAGTTGCACAAAATAGCCGACGCCATCGTCGCGCGGGCCGAGGAAATCGCTTTCGTCGAATGCATGGACACCGGCCAGTCATTGAAGTTCATGGCCAAGGCAGCGCTGCGCGGCGCGGAGAACTTCCGCTTCTACGCCGACCGCGCGCCGGAGGCCCGCGACGGCCACGCGATCCGCGCACCGAACCAGGTCAACATGACGACGCGCGTGCCGGTCGGCCCGGTCGGCGTGATCACGCCGTGGAACACACCTTTCATGCTGTCGACCTGGAAGATCGCGCCGGCGCTCGCCGCCGGCTGTACGATCGTCCACAAGCCAGCCGAGTTCTCGCCGCTGACGGCACGGCTATTGGTCGAGATCGCCGAGGAGGCCGGCCTGCCGAAGGGCGTGTGGAACCTCGTCAACGGCTTTGGCGAGGACGCCGGCAGAGCGCTGACCGAACACCCCGACATCAAGGCGATCGGCTTCGTCGGCGAAAGCCGCACCGGCTCGATGATCATGAAGCAGGGTGCCGACACGCTGAAGCGCGTGCATTTCGAGCTCGGCGGCAAGAACCCGGTCATCGTCTTTGCCGATGCCGACCTGGAGCGGGCCGCCGACGCTGCCGTCTTCATGATCTATTCGCTGAACGGCGAGCGCTGCACCTCGTCCTCACGCCTGCTGGTCGAGGAAAGCATCTACGACAAGTTCACCGCGCTGGTGGCGGAGAAGGCCAAGCGCATCAGGATAGGCCATCCGCTCGACCCCGAAACCGTGGTTGGCCCACTGATCCATCCGGCGCATGAGGAAAAGGTGCTGTCCTATATCGAGATCGGCAAGTCGGAAGGCGCTGTCGTCGCCGCCGGCGGCGGCAAGTTCGCCGGTCCGGGCGGCGGCTGCTATGTCAGCCCGACGCTGTTCGTCGGCGCCACCAACAAGATGCGCATCGCCCAGGAAGAGATATTCGGACCCGTGCTGACCGCCATCTCGTTCAAGGACGAGGCCGAGGCGCTGGCGGTGGCCAACGACACGCAATACGGCCTGACCGGCTATCTCTGGACCTCGGACGTCACCCGCGCCTTCCGCTTCACCGACGCGCTCGACGCCGGCATGATCTGGGTCAATTCGGAGAATGTGCGCCACCTGCCGACGCCGTTCGGCGGCGCCAAGAACTCAGGCATCGGCCGCGACGGCGGCGACTGGTCGTTCGATTTCTACATGGAAACCAAGAACATCGCGTTCGCCACGGCGCCGCATTCCATCCAGAAGCTCGGCGGCTGACCGGAGACCCCAACGATGCCCTTGCCCACACCCAATCTCTACCCGGCATTCAACATCGTGCGGCTCAGCCACGTCGAGCTGGCTGTTACGGACCTCGGTAAGTCGCGCGCGTTCTATGTCGACACGCTCGGCCTGCAGGTGACCGACGAGACCAAGGACGCCATCTATCTGCGCGCCATGGAAGAGCGCGGCCACCATTGCATCGTGCTCAGGAAAGGTGCCGCGCCGGAAGCCCGCGACCTCGGCTTCAAGCTGTTTTCCGACGACGATCTCGACAAGGCCGAGCACTTCTTCAAAGCCAGGGGTCTGCCTGTGAAATGGGTCGAGCGGCCCTACCAGTCGCGTACCTTCCGCACCCGCGACCCGCACGGCATTCCGCTCGAATTCTATTCCAGAATGGAGCGGCTGCCGCCGATCCATCAGAAGTATGCGCTGTATAAGGGCGTCAAGCCGCTGCGCATCGACCACTTCAACTGCTTCTCGCCCAATGTCGACGAATCGGTGGCGTTCTACAACGAGCTCGGCTTCCGCGTGACCGAGTACACGGAGGATGCCGCGACCGGAAGACTTTGGGCGGCATGGACGCACCGCAAGGGCGGTGTCCACGACATCGCCTTCACCAACGGCATTGGCCCACGCCTGCACCACGTCGCCTTCTGGGTGCCGACACCGCTCAACATCATCGATCTGCTCGACCTGATGGCCACCACCGGCTGGCTGCCGAACATCGAGCGCGGCCCCGGCCGGCACGGCATCTCCAACGCCTTCTTCCTCTATATCCGTGATCCCGACAATCACCGCATCGAGATCTATTGCTCGGACTACCAGACGGTAGATCCCGACCTAGTGCCGATCAAATGGGACCTCAAGGACCCGCAGCGCCAGACGCTGTGGGGCGCACCGGCGCCGAAGAGCTGGTTCGAGGAAGGCAGCACCTTTGCCGGCGTCGAGCCGCGCAAGTCCGATCTGGCGGCCTCGCCGATCGTCGCGCCGTGACGTCGGCTAACTGCAGGGGAAACAAATGAGCGCGGCACGTCTCGCCACCTTCACCGTTGGCGGCAAAACGCGCTACGGCGCAATCACCGACAAGGGCGGCGTCGACCTGTCGGCGCGACACGCACAGTGGCCGAGTTTGCGCGAGGTGATAGAGGCCGGCGCACTGCGACGGCTGGCGGAAGAGGCGGACGCTTTCGCCGCCGATTTCCCGCTCGATGCCATCGCCTACGAGATACCCGTCCCCTCGCCCGAAAAGATCATCTGCGTCGGCGTCAACTATCCGGACCGCAACGAGGAGTACAAGGACGGACAGGCCGCACCCTCGAACCCGTCGCTGTTCATCCGCTTCCCGCGCTCCTTCGTCGGCCATGGCACGCCCCTGGTGCGGCCGTCGGAATCGCCGCAGCTCGATTATGAGGGCGAGATCGTCATCGTCATCGGCAAGGGCGGCCGCAGGATCGCCGAGGCGGATGCGCTGGGCCATATCGCAGCACTTTCGCTCTGCAACGAAGGGACCATCCGCGACTGGGTGCGGCATGCCAAGTTCAACGTCACGCAGGGCAAGAACTTCGACCGGACCGGCTCTATCGGCCCCTGGCTTGTGCCGTTCACCGACGAGGCACAGATCGCTGACATCGCGCTGACCACGCGCGTCAATGGCGAGGTTCGCCAGCAGGACCGCACCGGCCGCATGATCTTTTCCTTCCGCAAGATCATCAACTACATCTCGACCTTCACCACGCTGGCGCCGGGCGACGTCATCGTCACCGGCACGCCGACCGGCGCTGGCGCCCGGTTCGACCCGCCAATCTGGCTGAAGCCGGGCGACGTGATCGAGGTCGAGGCCGACGGCATTGGCTTGCTCAGCAACGGCGTCGTCGACGAAGGGACCGGCCGATGATGACGCCGGAACAGGTCGAAGACGCGGCCGCGAGGCTGTTCGAGGCCGAGCGCGACCGTCGCCAGATCAGGCTGCTCAGCCTTGATTTCCCCGGGGCGACGATGGATGACGCCTATCTCGTCCAGGCGGCGCTGGTGAAACGAAAAGTGGCCTCGGGCCTGACGATCAAAGGCTGGAAGATCGGCCTGACCTCCAAGGCGATGCAGTCGGCGCTCGCCATCGACATTCCGGATTCCGGTGTGCTGTTCGACGACATGTTCTTCGATGACGGCGGCACTGTTCCAGCCGGCCGCTTCATCCAGCCGCGCATCGAGGCCGAGATCGCCTTCGTCATGAAGGCGTCGCTGGCCGGTCCGGACGTGTCGATCGACGACGTGCTCGACGCCACCGACTACATCACGCCGGCGCTGGAGATCCTCGACACCCGTATCGAGCGCGTCAACAAGGAGAGCGGCAGGATACGGACCTTCTTCGACACCATCTCCGACAATGCCGCCAATGCCGGCGTCGTCGTCGGCGGCCGTCGTGCCGGACCGCGCGAGGCCGACCTGCGCTGGATCGGCGCCATCCTGTCGCGCAATGGCGAGGTCGAAGAGACCGGGCTCGGCGCCGGGGTGCTCGATCATCCGGCGAAGGGCATCGCCTGGCTGGCCAACCGGCTGCATCAGTACGGCATGCAGATATCCGCCGGACAGGTCGTGCTGTCGGGCTCGTTCATCCGGCCCGTGGAGTGTCGCCACAGTGACACTATCGCTGCCGATTTCGGACCCTATGGAGCGATCCGCATCACCTTTGCCCGCTAGCGGCAATTCCTCCATAGCCCGCTGACCCGACTTGCCGGCGGCGTGCTGAAACAGAACCGGAAGAGCCCGAAAGGGTGTCGGCACTCCTTGCCAGCCTTCAAAGTATCGGCGCCGAAATCCGGGTGCCGCGCGAACAACCGTTCGATGCCATCGCTTTGCTGGACGATCAGGATTAACTCGACTTCCATCGCTGGCCGCGTTCCTGAAAGGCTTTATTACGCGATAGACCACGATCCGCTGACGCGCTTTTGCGCTCCTGTTTCAATCCGAGCCGCTGTCCCGAGCCGCTGTGCAGTTTTGGGCAACATGCGTTTGATCGACAAACCCGTGGCCAGAAGCCGAGGGGTTCCTTGTCGGGACGGCCGGCGCTATCGATTCGAGCGGCCGAGCGCTGTGGACGCAATCAGCAAAACGATCGAGGCGGCGATCAGCACTGTGGCAGCAGCCGCGATGGTCGGCGTCAGTGTGTCGCGCGCGATGGTGAACATCTCGCGCGGCAAGGTGCGTTGTCCGGGACCGGCGAGGAACATCGTCACCACGACTTCGTCGAGCGAGGTGGCGAAGGCAAACAGCGCGCCCGACGCGATGCCCGGCAGAATGACCGGAAGCGTGACTTTGCGGAAGGTGAGGAAGGGTGGCGCCCCCATGCTGGCGGCCGCCCAGAGCAGCCGCCTGTCGAGACCGGTGAGAACGGCCGAGACGGTCACCACGACGAAGGGAACGGCGAGCGAGGTATGGCCGAGGATGAGGCCGGGAAGGGTCGCGGTCAGGCCGGCCATCGAGAAGACGAAATACATGCCGACGCCGACGATGACCACCGGCGCGATCATCGGCACCAGCAGCAAGGCGGAGATCGTGCGCCGACCTGGCAGATTAGGCGCCGCGAGGCCGAGCGCGGCCATGGTGCCTAGCGGCGTCGCCAAAAGTGTCGTCGAGACAGCCAGAACCAGGCTGTTGCGCAGGGCATCCATCCAGGTCTGCGTCGAGAAGAACTCGCGGTACCATTTCAGCGACCAGCCGGTGATGGGAAAGGTGAAATCGCCGCTGCTCTTGAACGAGAACAGCACGATGATGATCAGCGGCGCCATGAGGAAAGCCAGCACCATCATGGCCGTCAGCCCGAGGCCGAAGCGGCCAAGCCGGCTGGTGGTGGTTGATCGCGGGGAGGACATCCGGGCCTCCTAGCGCAGACCGGCGCCGCTGCGGCTGAGCAGGGCGTTCTGGATGGCATAAAGCGAGAGCGTGACGACCAGCATTGTTCTTTGCTGGCGGCGTCGTCGGCGCTGTGGGTTTCAAGCATGTCGGCTTCGCGGCGACGTTGTTTCTCGCGGCCATTCTCCTCGTGCTGGCCTCCATGCCAGTCCTGGAGGACGTCTCCGTTCGCATGAGGCGGCTTTGGCAGTAGCGCTGCAGAGCTTTGCCGCATGCCAGATTTGGTAGCACATTCGCGAAGGCGCTGTTCCTGGATTTCGGCAGCTATCTGTTTTGGCCGATCCTGAAGCACGAACACGATGAGACCGGCCCAACGGCAAAAGCAAGCGAACTCAGCCATACCCACTCTTAACGTAGAGTGAGGTCGAAGAGATAGCCGACGCGCCCGCGGCGGCTCCAATCGAGTGGCCGGCCGAGATAAGGGCCCATTGCCAGCCCCATCACGCGCAAATCCGAGATGGCTGGCGACAAGACTGGCCGTGACGGGAATGGCCGCATGGCTTTGGTTCGAGGCAGGGCGTATCGCCCGGTTTTCTACAGCCTCAAGACAGATGCGTCACGCATCACTAATTGAATGCGCCGCATTTTAATATATGCTGCAAGACGTAGAGATAATATCTCAAAGCTGATCAAAAAGGGGGATGCGACCGTGATAACTGCTCCACAGTTGCGTGCCGCGAGGGCGCTCCTTGGCATCGACCAGCGCAGGCTTGCCGAATTGTCCGGTCTTTCCGTGCCGACAATTCAACGCATGGAAGCCAGCGAGTCGATTATTCGGGGTAACGTCGATTCTCTCATGAAGCTGATCGGGGCACTTGACCTCGCCGGCGTGGAATTGATCGCTGAAGGCGCCTCCAGCCAAATCGGCGGGCGCGGCGTGCGACTGAAAGCGGATTTTGACCCCGCCAAAATCCTTGGCGAAGTCGATACGGATGCCAAACTCCCCGTGAGGAGCGTGGCGTGATTTCGGGGGCCGCGGTCCTCCTGTGGGGCGTCGCTGCGCTCCTGGGGACTGCGGTGCTTGCGATTGCGGAAAGCCGCAGATCCGACTCGGGAACACGCCTGATCTACGGCTTGACGCTCGGTATATCGGCGGCCGTGCTCATGGTTCTCGCGAGCCGCATCGCCGACAATCCCGTCACCCCGTCGACTGTGGTGTTGCCTCTTGGATTGCCATGGATTGGCGCTCATTTCCGTTTGGATGCGCTGTCGACTTTCTTCCTCATCGTCGTCAACTTCGGCGGCTCCATGGCCAGTCTTTATGGCCTCGGCTACGGCAGGCATGAGTCTGCGCCGCATCGGGTGCTGCCGTTCTTCCCGGCTTTCCTAGCCGGAATGAACCTTGTCGTGGTGGCCGACGACGCCTTCACTTTCCTGCTTTCCTGGGAATTCATGTCGCTCGCCTCCTGGGCCCTCGTCATGGCGCACCATCGCAAGCAGGACAATGCGCGGGCGGGCTACATCTATCTCGTGATGGCGAGCTTCGGCACACTCGCGCTGCTGCTTGCGTTCGGCCTGCTCGCCGGATCCGATGGAACCTACACATTCGACGCGATGCGAGCCGGCGATCCCACCCCGTTCGCCGCTGCTTTCGTCCTGGTTCTCATGCTGCTGGGCGCCGGCTCCAAGGCCGGACTCGTCCCGCTGCACGTCTGGCTGCCACTCGCCCATCCGGCCGCGCCAAGCCACGTCTCGGCTCTGATGAGCGGCGTGATGACCAAGGTCGCAATCTATGGCTTCATACGCGTTATTTTCGATCTGCTCGGTGAGCCGGCATGGTGGTCGGGCGTTGCCGTGCTTTTCCTTGGCGGCCTGACGGCGGTTCTCGGCATCCTCTACGCGCTGATGGAAAAGGACCTGAAGCGACTACTTGCCTATAGCACCATTGAAAACATCGGCGTCATCTTCGTAAGCCTTGGTCTCGCGCTCGCTTTCAAGGCGAACGCCATGCCATCGGCTGCAGCGCTGGCCCTCACCGCCGCGCTGTTCCACGTCCTCAACCACTCCTTTTTCAAGAGCCTGCTGTTTTTCGGCGCAGGCGCCGTGCTGACGGCAACCGGAGAGCGGGATATGGAGAAGCTGGGCGGTCTCATCCACCGCATGCCCTTTACAAGTTTTGCCTTTCTCGTCGGTTGCGTCGCGATCTCGGCACTTCCACCCTTCAACGGCTTCGTCTCCGAATGGCTGGCCTTTCAGGCCATATTGCAGAGCCCCGATCTGCCACAATGGGGACTGAAGGTCATGGTGCCCGCCGTTGGCGGTCTGCTGGCGCTGTCAGCGGCACTGGCCGCGGCCTGCTTTGTAAAGGCGTTCGGGATTACATTCCTCGGCCGGCCACGCTCGGCCGCGGTGGAACTGGCGTATGAGGTCGACCGCTACTCGCTGGCGGCAATGTTCATTCTCGCTGCCCTTTGTCTCCTGGCCGGCATTCTGCCCGGTCTTGTGATAGACGGCCTCTCATCGGTGACACTGCCACTGATCGGCAGTCGAATGCCTGTGCAGATGGCCCAGCCCTGGCTGTCTATCGTGCCGATTGCAGCGAGCCGCAGTTCCTACAACGGCCTGTTGGTGTTCCTGTTCATCGCCTTTTCCGCATCCGCTGCGGCATATGTGATCCATCGCTTTGCATCACATGCACTCCGTCGGGGTCCCGCCTGGGGTTGTGGCTTCCCGGATGTGGTCCCGAGCTCGCAGTACACGGCCGTCAGCTTCGCGCAGCCTATCCGCCGCGTCTTCGGCACGTTCGTATTCCGTGCAAGGGAAACCGTCGAAATGCCGGCACCTGGCGAGACCGGTCCGGCTCGTCTGAATGTCGAAATGCACGATGTGATCTGGGAGACGCTGTACCTGCCTATCGGCCGGGCCCTCGACTTTGCGACCGACCACCTCAACCATCTGCAGTTCCTGACGATCAGGCGCTACCTGACCCTCGTCTTTCTCTTTCTCATTGTCCTGCTCCTGGTGCTCGCACTATGGCCGTGATTCTCGAGTTGGCCGTTCAAGGCGCACAGATGGCGCTGGTGCTTTTGCTGGCGCCGCTCCTGACCGGATTCGTGCGCAAGGTGAAGGCACGGCTCTTGCGCCGCCAGGGTCCTTCCCTGATCCAACCTTACCGCGATCTCTTGCGGCTGATGCGCAAGGAAGTCGTTCTGGCGGACAACGCATCCTGGCTGTTTCGCGTGACGCCCTATCTGATCTTTGCCACCACCTGGGTCGGCGCGGCGCTCATCCCGACATTCGCCGCCGGCCTCACATTCAGTTGGACCGCCGATCTCATAGCCATTGTCGCACTGCTGGGAAGCGCCCGGTTCTTCCTGGCGCTGGCAGGCATGGACGTCGGCACGAGCTTCGGCGGCATCGGCTCGAGCCGCGAGGTGATGATCGCTTCGCTGGCCGAACCCGCCATGCTGCTCATCGTGTTCAGCCTGGCGCTCGTCGCGGGTGCTACGCAACTCTCAACGGTCGCCGCCTTCATGGGATCACCGGAGGTTGGCTTGCGGGTGTCGCTCGGGATGTCGCTCATCGCCCTCGTGATGGTGGCGATCGCCGAAAACGCCCGCATACCCGTGGACAACCCATCGACCCATCTGGAACTAACCATGGTTCATGAGGCGATGGTGCTGGAATATTCCGGTCGCCATCTGGCGATGATCGAGTTTGCCGCCTTCCTCAAGCTTCTGCTCTATGTGTCGCTGATTTCCTGCGTCTTCCTACCTTGGGGACTGGCGAGCGCCGGTGCAGGACTGGAATCCCTTGCTCCGGGTGTCGTCGCCTATGTCGGCAAGCTTGCCGTCTGTGGCGTTCTCCTCGCGGTGTTTGAGACTGCCATCGCCAAGATGCGCGTCTTCCGCGTCCCGGATTTCCTTGGGGCAGCGCTGATGCTGGCCCTGCTCGGCACGCTCCTGCTGTTCGTCTCACGGAGCCTCTGATGAACGGCCTCACCTTCGACATCGCTCACCTGCTCGCCGGCGGCCTGGTGCTGGTCAGTTTCATGATGCTGTATCAGGATCGCCTCTTTGCTCTGATCAACGTTTTTGCGCTTCATGCAATCGTGCTGGCCCTGTCCGTAGCTTGGCAGGCATACATTCAGGACGCGCATCATCTCTACGTCACGGCGGCAATCGCCCTCGTCTTCAAGGCGATCGTCATTCCTGTCGGGCTTCATCGCATCATTCAGCGGCTCGGCATCCATCGTGACGTCGAGACCGCCGTCGGCATCGGTACGACGATGCTTGCGGGGATAGGCCTGGTGACCCTGTCCATGGTCCTGATGCTGCGCGTCACTCCCGAGGCTGATCCCCTCGCCCGCGAGGACCTGGCTTTCGCGCTGTCCATCATTTTGCTGGGGCTGCTGGTGATGGTCACCCGCCGCAACGCCGTCAGCCAAGTTGTCGGATTCATGTCGCTCGAGAACGGTCTGGTCCTCGCCGCCACGGGGGCCAAGGGCATGCCTCTGGTCGTCGAGATCAGTGTCGCCTTCTCGATCCTTATCGCCTTCATCGTCATCGGAGTCTTCCTGTTCCGCATCCGCGAGAGGTTCGACTCGGTGGATGTCGGCGCGCTCGACGACTACAGGGGAGAACACCGTTGACCGCGTTTTCCCTTGATGCGGTGGCCGCCATTTTGCTGATACCGGTCTTCGCGGCCGCACTTCTGGCGGCGCTGCCGAAATACCGGATATCGGCGGGCGTCAATGTCGCTGCGAGCTTGCTGACCTTGCTCGCCGCACTGTCGCTTCTTGTCACCGACCGCCCGCAGCCTGGGCAGTATCTGCTCGTCGACGATCTCAATATCGTCTTCATCGTGCTCAACACATTCGTCGGCTTCACCACCAGCGTCTTCAGCGCTTCCTACATTGCCCACGAACTGGAGACCGGGCGGCTGACAGTCCCGAACTTGCGGTTTTATCACGCAATGTACCAGGTCATGATGTTCGGCATGAACCTGGCGTTCGTGTCCAACAATATTGGCTTGATGTGGGTGGCGGTGGAGCTTGCCACGCTGACCACCGTGCTCATGGTCGGCATCTACCGCACGCACGAAGCGCTGGAGGCAGCCTGGAAATATTTCATTCTGGGCAGCGTCGGCATCGCGCTCGCACTGTTCGGCACCATCCTCGTCTACATGGCTGCACAGCCGGTTGTTGGCGAGGGGACGAATGCGATGGTCTGGACGGTGCTCATCGCTCACGCCGCGCGCTTCGATCCGGCTCTGCTCAATGTCGCCTTCATCTTTCTGCTGCTCGGCTACGGGACGAAGGTCGGCCTTGCGCCCTTACATGCCTGGCTGCCAGACGCGCATGCTGAGGGTCCAACGCCGATTTCCGCAGTGCTGTCGGGCTTGCTGTTAAACGTCGCACTCTATGCCGTGCTGCGCTTCAAGCTATTGCTCGCGGCAAGCCCAGAAGCGATCGCACCTGGGCCATTGATGATCACGATGGGACTGACGTCGCTTGTCTTCGCGGCCTTCATGCTCTACCGCCGCCGCGACATCAAACGCCTGTTCGCGTACTCCTCGATCGAGCACATGGGCATCATCGTGTTCGCCTTCGGCATAGGAGGCCCGCTCGCCAATTTTGCCGGGCTGCTGCACATGGTCATGCACAGCCTGACCAAGTCGGCGATCTTTTTCACGGTCGGCCACATTGCCCAGGTCAAGGGGACACAGAACATCGCCGAAATCCGGGGACTGACGGAAACACATCCTGCCCTTGGCTGGGCGCTCGTCATCGGCGTCGTTGCCATTGCCGGCCTCCCTCCGCTCGGTATCTTCATGAGCGAATTCCTGGTCGTGAGTTCGACATTTGCAAGACACCCTCTTTTGGCGATGCCCTTGGTTTTCGGGATTCTGCTCGCTTTCGGCGCCCTGCTGCTTCGACTGACCGGCGTCGCTTTCGGCGAACCGCGCGGCAGCACTGCACCCGCCGAGGCGTCCTACATTCCGATGTATTCCCACTTGGCGTTGGTGTTTGCCGCCGGCATCTATCTGCCGCCACCGCTGGTCACATGGTTCCAGCACGTCGCAAGTATCCTGGGGTGAGCAGAGGAGAGAAAGAGCATGCCCGCGCTGATCGACCTCATCCTTGCTGGCCAACGTGTCGAAAATCATTTCCCGTGGTCGCGCGCCGTGGTGACTCCGAAAAAATGGGGCTTTGCCGTCGAGCAACTGGCCGAGGGCCACTGGAGCTTGCTCGGCCTATGGGGTGAGCCAGGCGCCGTCCACATGGCACTTCTCGATGAAAGCGCCGGGGACATCGGCGTCGTCAGCCTGGAATGCCCCAGTGGCCGCTACCCATCGGTCGGCCGGCTGCATCCGCCCGCATTGCGGCTCGAACGTGCGGCTGCTGACCTGTTCGGGCTCCTGCCACAAGGCGCGCCTGATATGAGACGGTGGCTTGATCATGGCCACTGGGGTGTCAGCTATCCGTTGAGTACCCGCGTCCGGACGTCTGCTGCGACTGCCTTCCCGTACAGTTTCCTGCCTGCCGAGGGGGAGAGCCTGCATCAGATCCCAGTCGGGCCCGTGCATGCCGGCATCATCGAGCCGGGCCATTTCCGGTTCACGGCGAGCGGTGAAACGGTCGTCCGGCTGGAGCAGCGCCTCGGATACGCGCACAAGGGTATAGAAGGCCTGATGGCGGGGTCCGACATCGACCGTGCAGCCAAATTGGCGGGCAGAACCTCTGGCGACAGTACCGTGGCATACTCCCTCGCTTTTGCCCGCGCGGTCGAGGCGGCGCTGGGTGTCCAGGTTCCCCCACGCGCGGTCTGGCTGCGAGCGCTCATGGCCGAGTTGGAGCGCCTGGCCAATCATCTGGGCGACATCGGCGCTATCTGCAATGATGCCGCCTTCGCGCTCATGCATGCCCACTGTGGGGTGCTGCGTGAGCGCGTATTGCGGGCAAGCGATGCTGCCTTCGGTCACCGTTTGATGCGCGACTGCATCGTGCCCGGAGGCGTGGCAAGCTTCCTGAGCGATGAGGGCACGACAGCGCTCAGGTCCCTGATCGCAGAGATCAGGCAGCGGTTTCCCGCGCTGGTCGAGCTCTACGACAACACGGCGTCGCTGCAGGATCGGACTGTCGCAACTGGCCGGCTGAAGGTGGAACTCGCTCGTCAATATCGCGCCGGAGGCTACGTTGGCCGGGCCTCCGGTCGGGACTTCGATGCCCGACGCAATCTCGCTTATCCACCCTATGGCGAACTCGCCTTCGATGTACCTCTCCTCCAGGAAGGCGATGTGAACGCCCGTGTATGGATTCGTATCCACGAGGTCGAACAGAGCCTGTCCCTGATCGAACAAGTCCTGCGACAACTGCCAGACGGACCGATCCGCGTCGATTTCGCGCAGACAAACCGATCGCATGAAGGCATGGCGCTCGTCGAAGGTTTTCGCGGCGACATTCTGGCCTGGCTGCGCATTGGCAAGGGCGGCTTGGTCGAGCGCTGTCACCTCCGTGATCCGTCATGGTTTCAGTGGCCGCTCCTTGAAGCGGCGATCGAAGGAAACATCGTTGCCGACTTTCCGCTGTGCAACAAATCGTTCAACTGCTCTTATTCGGGCCATGATCTCTGAAGGCACGCTGTCATGCGCAAGCTTCTTTTTGAAAGCCTGATACGCCCCCCTCTCACCGAGCGTCCGCCGTTGGCAAGCAGCGCGGCAGTCGACGAACTCGCACGCGCGCTCGATGGGGCTGCTCACAAACGATTGGGGCGAAGCCTGTCGATCCGGGCGGTCGATGCCGGTTCCTGCAACGGCTGCGAACTTGAGATGCACGCGCTGAACAACGCCTTCTATGACATCGAGCGTTTTGGGATCCGGTTCGTCGCATCACCGCGCCATGCCGATGTACTGCTCGTCACCGGGCCGGTCACAAAAAACATGCGCGAGGCATTGAAGCGGACCTACGACGCAACACCCAACCCAAAATGGGTGGTCGCGCTGGGAGATTGCGCAGGCAATGGCGGCTGTTTCTCCGGCAGCTATGCAGTGCTGCGCGGAGTGTCCGAGGCCCTGCCCGTCGATCTGCACATTCCAGGTTGTCCGCCGCCGCCAATCGAAATTCTGAAAGGCCTGCTCGCCTTGCTTGAGGGCGTGAATTCCAAGACTGGTACTGCCCGAAGGTGACTATGTAGAGGCTTTGCCGAGGTTGGCCTTGTCGCTGCATAGATCCAACCGATGAGTAGCCGGGAGTTTAAGGGCATCAGCCAACCTCTGTCCCAAAATTGGAAGGCGCTCGGCGGCGAGGACGGCTAAAACGCCTGCTTTTTTCGCCGGCAGCCCAGCGCTTTCGATCGAAGGGGAACCCGTTCCCTAGTCCGAAATGGTTACTTGCGCTGCAGCTAATGTAGCTACAATCTTGTGCAGTCGGAAGCTGCATGGGCCGGCTAAGCGCGAGTACCGTCTTCGCCGGCGTCTCAAGGCAGTCGACCACATTTTTGCGGTGCTCTAAGGGGGAAATCAATGAGATTGACGATTATTTGTGCGGCAATTGTGATGGCCGTATCCACCGCCGCCGTTGCACACGAGAAAAAGAGGGTGGTCAGTACACCAGTAACGTCGTGCTGTGCCGACCTGTCGGGCAGCACGATCAAGAAAAACAGGGAAACAAAATTGGATTGCAGTTCAACCGGAACTGTCTCCAGCCCGATTTCGAAAGACAAATCGGAGCCGCGCCTGGGCTATGAAACTGTCAATCCTGCAATCATATCGATCTATTAGCTGAGGAAATAACAGGCAGTTCTATCGGCGCTCAGGCTTCGGGAGCAGGGCACGAACCGACTCGCGGCCATGGCCTGCGGACGATATTCAAGCATCGATCAAGTCGGACGCCGCCGCGAAATCAGCCGTTAATCGCTTGGTGGCGGCGCTCAGCCTCATTACGCATGCCTGCGCTCAATGTTTGATGCGGTCACGCATTGCGTACCAAAGCATGCCGAGCACATAGAGCGGGCCGCGCAGCGCCGTGCCGCCGGGGAACGGCAGCGGGCTTAGGGTCGAAAACAGATCGAGCCGCGAAGCATCACCGGTGATCGCCTCAGCGAGCAGCTTGCCCGACAGCGTCGACAGGATCACCCCCTTGCCCGAATAGCCATGCGCAAAATAGACGTCGCCATAGCGACCGACATGCGGCAGGCGCGATGTCGTCACCGAGACCAGCCCGCCCCAGGCGTGATCGATGCGGCGGCCGCGCAATTGCGCAAAGGTGTTTTCCATGTGCGGCCGCACGAAGCCGGCAATGTCGGCGGGCGGCGACGGCGTATAGCGCTCGCCGCCGCCGAACAGCAGGCGTCCATCCGCCGACAGCCGGTAGTAATTGACGACGAAGCGCGTGTCGGAGACGGCCACATTGCTTGGGATGACGTCGCTCGTGTCGCCCAGCGGCTCGGTGGCGATGATGTAGTTGCCGACCGGCATAATGCGACTGTTGACGCGCGGCTCAAGCCCGTGGAGCAGCGCATCGCCGGCCAGTACGACATGCCTGGCCCGGACCGAGCCTTTGGCCGTCGAAACCCGGGGGGAAGCTTCCCGCTCCAGCCGCAGCGCCACCGAATTCTCGTGGATGGTGACGCCCGCCGCAGCCGCGGCGCGAGCAAGACCGAGCGTGTAGTTCAGCGGATGCATATGGCCACCGAGCTTCTCGTACATCGCGCCGTGATAAGGTGTGTTCACCATTCCGCGCGCCTGCGCTGCCGACAGCATCTCGACATCATGAAAGTTCATCACCGTAGAAAGGCACTCGGCCTCTTCTTCGAGGTCGCGCAGGTCGGAACCGTTGACCGCACCAGCCAGATGGCCGGTGAGCCTGAGGTCGCAATCGATGGCATGGCGCTCGATCAGACCGAGCACGAGGGCCCGCGCCTCGAAGGCGAGATCGAACAGCGCCCTCCCCCGTTCCGGCCCATATAGCTTGACCAGCCCCTTGGCGCCCTTGCGCAGGCCGGGGATCATCTGGCCGCCATTGCGCCCCGACGCCCCCCAGCCGATCTTGCCGCCTTCGAGCAGCACCACCTTCAGGCCGCGTTCGGCTGCATGAAAGGCTGCGGAGAGGCCGGTACAACCGCCGCCGACCACCACCAGATCGGCGTCGACGTCGCCCTGCAGCGCCGGATGGTCCGGAGCCGGATTGGCCGTCGCGACATAGTAGGATTTGCCGATATCCAGGCCGGAGTTGAAGCCCCCAGAATTGAAGCCCATCATCACACCTTGAGCAGCAGATGGTCGCGTTCCCAAGAGGTGACGACGCTCTGGAACAGGTCGAGCTCAACGCTCTTGACGCGCAAATAGGTCTGGAAGAAATCCTCCCCGAGCACCGCCCGAAGCGGATCGCACGCAGCGAAGCGGTCGAGCGCCTCTTCCATGGTTTTGGGCAGCGTGCTCCTGCTGCGATAGGCATTGCCCGACGCTTCCGTCGAACGAGCGATCTTCTCCTCGACGCCGAGATAACCGCAAAGCAGCGAGCCGGCTATCGCCAGATAGGGATTGGCATCGGCGCCGGGCAGCCGATTTTCCACGCGCCGCGCGGTGGGCCCGCCGGCCGGCACACGCAGGCCGCAGGAGCGGTTGTCGTGCGACCACTCGATGTTGGCGGGTGCACTGTGGTTCGGCCGGATGCGGCGGAACGAATTCACGTTCGGCGCAAACAGCGGCATCACCTCGGGAATGTATTTCTGCAGGCCGCCGATGAAATGCCCGAACATCTCGGTGTCGGCGCCGTCGCGCCCGGCAAACAGCGTGTTGCCCGCCTCGTCGACGACAGACATGTGGAGATGCATTGAGCTGCCGGCTTGTGCGGCTATCGGTTTGGCCATGAAGGTCGCCTGCATGCCACCTTCCTGCGCGGCCTGGCGCGTCATTCGCTTGAACAGCAACACCTTGTCTGCCAGCGGCAGCGCGTCGCCATGCAGGAAATTGATCTCCAGTTGGGCCGTGCCCGATTCATGGATGAGCGTGTCGAGCGGCAGTCCGGCTGCCGCAGCATAGTCATAGAGGCGCCGGATCACCGGCTCGAATTGCTCCAGTGCCGCCATGTCATAGGGATGCTGCACGCTTTCGGAGCGGCCATTGCGCCCGACCGGCGCCATCACCGGTCTGTCGGGATCGGGATTGGGCGCGGTGAGATAAAATTCAAGCTCCGGCGCCACCACCGCCCGCCAGCCGCGCTGGCGATATAGATCGAGCACGGCCCGCAACACGTGCCGCGGCGAAGCCATCCACGGCCGGTCGTCCATGTGGAACGCATCGGCGAAGACATAGGCCTTGCCTGGCCCGCCACCGGGCGCCAGACAGAGTGTTGCGACGTCCGGCACCATCCGCATGTCGGGGTCCTGGTAGGCGAACCCCTCGTCGACGGAACCGGAATAGCGGCCGTCGATGCTGACCAGGAACGCGCTGCTCGGCAGATAGAGTGCTCGGTCCTCGATCGCCTTGAGGAACTTGGCCGCTGGCAGGGCCTTGCCGCGCAGCACGCCGTTCATGTCGGGCACCAGGCACTCGACCTCGCTGACAGCGTGAGCGGCCAACCAGTCTTTCGGGTCGTTGGTGCCGTTCATGGTCGAGGCATCCGTTGTTGTGGTGTCAAGCATCAGGTCGGATCCTTGCGAGAGCGAGAATGGCTTCGGCAGCCACGTCCGTTCCGGGTGTCAGCGCCATATGCACTGCATTCTCCCGGAGGCGTGCGCGCATTGCGGCATCGGCCATCAGGCCAAGAACGCTTCGCGCCAATTCGTCTTCCGTCCAGCCATCGCGGCTGATGTGGCGCCCGACGCCGGTTTCCTCGGCACGTTGCGCATTGTCATGCCCGTCCCAGCAATATGGCATGACCAGCGACGGCACACCGAAACGTAGTGCTTCGCAAAAGCTGTTGTTGCCACCATGATGAATGAAGAGGTCGCATTTCGCCACGACCGAAGGCTGTGGAAACCAGGCATCGAGATAGACATTGTCCGGAACGGCGCGATAGCTGTCGCGCAGACCTCCGGCATTGACAATGAAGCGGGCCGGCAGCCTGTCGAAAACGGCGAGCATCCGCTGGATCAGGCCGATATCCATGGCGCCAAGACTACCGAAACTGACATAAACCAGCGGTCCGCCATCGCGCGGAAAAACCGGCACGTCGAAAGGCCCTTCCGAGCGAACGCAGCCTTCGAGATAGACGAAGCTGGCAGGGTCGAGCGGCTCGGCGCGCTGCCTTCGCACAATCGTTGGGGTCAGCAGCAGATTGAGGGCGGGCGAAGGTTCCAGAAAAAGACCCGTCGGCAAGGGCGCAAGACCGGCGTCGGTCCGAAGCCGATTGAAGCGGTCATGGGCCGGAGCGACCGCTGCCAGGTAGCGCGCCTCGAACGCCGCGCGGCTCGGGTCGTCGGCGGCGAGACCGGACAGATAGGGTGGCACATTGGCATCGGGAAGCTCAGTTTCGGCGCAGGAGACGACGCGCACCCACGGGCAGCCGGCGGTCGCCAATGCCGGGAACATGACGACGTTGTCGAGCACCACGGCGTCCGGCTTCAGCCGCGCCAGCAATTGGCGCAGTGGCGCCTCGGCGTTGACCGCAGTGTCTACAATTGCTTGCCAGGTCGGGGCAACGTAGGTTTCGAGCTGATCGATGGGGCTCAGCCTGAAATGCGGCAGATGACGGCGCACGAAGGCCTGCCAGTAGCTCTGGCGTTCGCTGTCGGTCAACGGGTCGTCAGTCGGCAACTGGTATTCCTGAAACCCATAGTCGGCGAACACGCCAGAAAAGCCGGCATGGCAGATGAACACCGGGCGGGCGCCACGAGCGCGCAGGGCCTGCGCTATGCCAACGCAATTCAGCGCAGCGCCGAAGCTCGCTTCCGGAAACAGTGCGATGGTCGGGCTGCCTTTGCGCATGATCCTCGTTATTCCGGCCGGCTGATCATGCCGAACAGCGCGGGCGCCCCGCGACTAGCCGCCTGCGGTCGCTGGCTGCGTGAAAGCCGCAGATGGACCCGAAGCAGATCGGCTGCAACCTCGTACTGCTGGCTCTCCAGATGGTCGAGTATGGTCAGATGCTCGCGCAATGATTGCTTCAGCCGGAAGACATTGACGCCGGCATACGTTCCCGGCAGCCGGCGCAGCCGGAGATGATCGGCCAACGCCTCGGCGACGAAGCGGTTGGCGGAGCCACCGGCGATCATCCCGTGAAAATCGATGTCCAGCCGTTGGAACTCTCTGGAATCGAATGCCGCGTCGGGAAGAGCCAGCAGCATTTCCATACCCTGTCGCAAGGCTGCCGCGCGCGTCCCATCCAGTCGGAACCCAGGCGCCCGAAGGGCGGCGGGTTCCAGCAACAGCCGGAATTCATAGCTCTCCCCTTGTGCGCCAAGATCGTCCGGCGCTCTCCTGAAAAGCCAGGACTGCCCCGGCGCGCGGTCCAGAAGATTTTCCTCGGCCAGTTTCTTCAGCGATTTTAGTACCGTCCTGCGCTCGGCATTATACCGTCGCATCAGCGCTCCGACGGTGACCGTCTGGTCCAGCCGGCGCGCCGAGCGGTCTCGCAGGATCATGTCGGCAAGTTCATCCTCCTCGGCGCTCGGCAGGTCGGCGGCGACGGTCGCCTGGCTCGTGAGGTCTACCGCCAAGCGATAGCCGGACTCAGCCTCCCATTGAACCACGCCTTTTTCAGTGAGCAGACGCAGCGCGGCCCGCACCGGAGTTCGGGATACGTTGCAGAGCGAAGCGATCTGCTGCTCCGGGAGATGAGCGCCGGGTTCAAAGCCGCGTTTCCGGGCCACATCGAGAATGCGCTGTGCAAGGTCGAGATGGTTGGTGCGGGGACGTCGAGCTGCAACTTGCATGGCAATTCTCGTGAAGGATTTGGCGGCTGAGGTTTGGCCGATTGCCCTTGCGGATGCGATCGGCCGGGATTCACCGTTAGTTTGACAAATTATGGATTGACGTACTTTTTTCTGCAATAGTACTGTGAGATCAATCGGCAATAGGGAACAGGATCAAAGCGGCTACGGCTGCAAGCGCTGGTCCGACGACTAAGTTCGATGATCAACCAGAATGGGAGTCTGTCATGACCACCACCACCCTGCGGCACCGTCCGTTAAGAAAATCCTTGATCGCACTTGGCCTTGGCCTGGCGCTGTCAGCGCCGGCGGCTGCCTCCGACCTCGTTATCTCCAACTGGGACGGCTACATGGCGCCGGATGCCATGAAAGCTTTCAAGGCGGCGACCGGTGTCTCCGGTGAAGTCGTGGTTCACGCCACTAACGAGGAGATCATGGGCAAGCTCGTCGCGTCCGGCGGCAAGGGCTATGACGTGGTCTTCGTCTCCTCGCCCTTTGCCGAAGTGCTGAACAAGCTCGGCCTGATCGAGGCGATCGACCATGCCAAGATCCCTAACCTCGCCAATCTCTATCCCGAGGCGGCGAAGCTGCCGCACGACGCCGGCAACAATTTTTCCGTGCCCTACACTTGGGGCACCACCGGCCTTTGCTACCGTTCGGATCTGGTGAAGGCGGAGCCGGTGAGCTGGAACGACCTTCTCGCCCCGTCCGATGCGCTCAAGGGCAAGACGACGATGCTGGCGACCGACCGCTGGCTGCTTGCCGCCGGCCAACTCGCCAAGGGCTATTCGGTGAACGAGACCGATCCGGCAAAGCTCGGCGAAGTCAAGGACCTGCTGATCTCGGCCAAGAAGACCTTGCTGGCCTATGACGACACGACCTTTTATTCAAAGCTGGTCTCGGGCGAGGCGCTGATGGTTCAGGCCTGGGATGGCTGGTGCAATTACGGGATCGCCGAGAATCCACAAATTAAATACACCATACCGAAAGAAGGCTCGGATCTCTGGGTCGATACGATGGTGGTGATGAAGGCATCGGCCAACAAGGACGCCGCCTTCCAGTTCATCAACTTCATGCTGGACGCCAAGAACCACGCCTGGGCGGCCCAGAACATCGACTACAAGGTACCGAACAAGCCGGCTATGGAAAGCCTGCCGGCGGATTTTCTCGCCAAATTTCCCAATATGAGCATGCCGGTGGCAGAGTTGGTCAAGTTCGAGCAGTTGCGCGATGTCGGCGATGCCCAACGCGACTACTCGAAGATCGTCAGCGAAATCAAGGCCGCGCAATAACCGACATCAAAATCAGAAATCCCGGTCGACGGCGGGGTTTTCGCCGCCGACCGTTGAATGCGGTACCGCAATCTTGTCCCAAACAAGACTTCGCTCATTCTTGCTGATGACGCCGGCGCTGGCCTGGCTCACCGCCTTGATGGTCGTGCCATGCGCGCTGGTGCTGGCGCTCGCCTTCTTTCGGCGCGGCATCTATGGCGGCATCGATTACACTTTCACGCTGGAGAATTTCGGGCTGGTGTTCGACCCGCTCTATGCCGGCATCTTCCTCAATTCGGCGCGCATTGCCGGCACGGCAACCCTGGTCGCGGTGGTGATCGGTTATGCCGCCGCCTATGCGATCGCGGCAGCACCCCGGCAACTGCAGCCGGTGTTTCTGTTCTTTGCCGTCTTGCCCTTCTGGTCCAACTACCTGATCCGTACCTATGCCTGGATCGTGCTGCTCAACCGCGAAGGGCTGATCACACAACTGCTGCGCTGGTTCGGCTACACCGGCGAGCCGCCGTCGATGCTTTATACCGAAGGCGCCGTCATCGCCGGTCTGGTCTACAACTATCTGCCCTTCGTCATCCTGGCCTGCTACGCGCCGCTGTCGCGGCTCAATCCGGAGCTCGCAGAGGCCTCGCGCGATCTCGGCGCGTCGGCCGTGACCACATTTCGCCGGGTCATCCTGCCAGTGACCGTGCCGGGTATCGCCGCCGGTGCTGTTTTCGTCTTCGTGCTGTCGATCGGCAATTTCGTGACCCCTGCTCTGCTCGGCGGTGGGCGCTTCCAGATGATCGGCAATGTCGTCTACGAGCAGTTCCTGACCGCCAATGACTGGCCCTTCGGTGCGGCACTGGCAATGGTGCTGATCGCCATCATGCTGCTGGTGCTGACGGCGCAGGCCTTGGCTGCTGATCGCGCCTCGGGCCGTGCCGCCGAAGCGAGAGGAGGCGCCGATGGGTGAGCGCTCCCTCGCCACGAGGCGCGCGCTCTGGCTCGTGCTTTCACTGGTCCTGGCCTTCCTCTACATCCCGATCGCCGTGCTGGTGGCGCTGTCGTTCAACCAAGGCGGGCTGCCGACCGTCTGGTCGGGCTTTTCGCTGAAATGGTATGTCTCGCTAATCGGAAACGCCGCAATCCTTTCTGCCGCGCTCAACACATTGATCGTGGCGCTTGTCTCGACCGCCATCGCCACGCTGCTCGGCACGCTGCTGGCGATCGGCGTCGAAATACGCCGGCAATACGGCAAAGGTCTCGAGGCGCTGATCTTTGCGCCGATGATCATTCCCGACATCGTGCTGGCGATCGCGCTGCTCAGCTTCTTCTCGATGCTTGATCTCACCTTGGGCCTGCACACCATCATCCTCGCCCATGTCGTCTTCAATCTCGCCTTCGTCTGCTCCGTGGTGCGCGCGCGGCTGAAAAGCTTCGACTGGTCGATCGTCGAGGCCTCTGCCGATCTCGGTGCTTCCGCGCTCACGACATTTCGGCGGGTGATGTTGCCGGTGATCCTGCCTGCCGTCGTCGCCGGCGCGCTGCTCGCCTTCACCCTTTCGGTCGACGAATTCATCATCGCCTTCTTCACCGCCGGCGCCGGCCGCGCCTCGACCACGCTGCCGATGCAGATCTATTCGATGATTCGCTTCGGCATCACGCCGGAGATCAATGCCTTGGCGACTATCGTCATGGCGGTCTCAATCACCGCGCTGACCCTGTCGCAGCGGCTCAACCGTGGGGTGATCGGCCAATGAACGAGCCCCGCACGCTGCTGGCGATCGACAACGTGTCGAAGAAGTTCGGCCGGGTGACGGCGGTCGACGGCGTTTCGCTGGATATCCGCGAGAACGAGTTCTTCGCTTTGCTTGGACCTTCGGGCTGCGGCAAGACAACGCTGCTGCGCATGCTGGCCGGCTTTGAGACGCCCAATCACGGGCGCATCCTGCTCGACGGCCGCGACATCGCCAGGACCCCGCCCAATAAGCGGCCAGTCAATCTGATGTTCCAGTCCTATGCGCTGTTTCCGCATATGAGCGTCAGGGCCAATGTTTCCTACGGCCTCGAAATGGAACGCTTGCCTGCAAAGGAAATCCGCTCCCGTGTCGACGCCATTTTGGCGACGACCGAACTCGTTGCCTTCGCCGACCGCAAGCCGGAGCAATTGTCCGGCGGCCAGAAGCAGCGCGTCGCGCTTGCCCGAGCGCTGGCCAAGCGACCACGGCTGCTTCTGCTCGACGAGCCTCTCGGTGCGCTCGACAAGAAATTGCGCGGGGCCATGCAACTCGAGCTGAAGCGGCTGCAGCACGAGGTCGGCATCACCTTCGTCATCGTCACCCATGATCAGGAGGAATCGCTCGTCATGGCCGACCGTATGGCAGTGCTCAGGGACGGCAAGCTGCTGCAATGCGATACACCCCATGCGGTCTACGAGCATCCGGGGGACCGTTTCGTCGCCGACTTCATCGGCGTCATGAATTTCGTACCGGGCAAAGCCGCCGGCGATGGCGTGCTGGCAAGCAACGGCATGCGGATCGCCGGCGATGTTCCCGCAACAATTTCGCCCGGCGCTGCGGCGGTAGCTTCAGTGCGGCCCGAACGCATCCGGCTGTTCCCGTCGGCAGAAACGGCCAACCGTATCTTCGGCGCGGTCGAGGCGCTGGCCTATCAGGGACTCGATCTGCAGCTGCACGTCCGCACCGCCCTGTCGCCAAAGCCGTTCCTGGTGCGCGTCACCGCCGACGCCGCCGACCGCCGCCCGGTCTCGTCGGGCGATACAGTCGAGCTCGGCTGGGATGCGGCTGACGTCAGAATTTTCGCGGATTGATCGAAGGAGAACCTCTCATGGCGCAGAAGACGATCGCGTTCTTTCCGGAGGCCGCCTATGGCCCCGCGCTCAATTCCGTCGGCATAGCCCAGGCGATCGAGGCGCGCGGCCACAGAGCGGTGTTCCTGTCGGACCCCGGTTTCGTCGACGTCTACAAGGGCTACGGCTTCGAGGCTCATCCGGTGAACCTGTCCGAGCCGATGCCGCCGGAACAGATGGCCAAGTTCTGGGAAGACTTCATCAATGGCCACATCCCGAACTTCCGCAAATCGCCCTACGACCAGGTCGACAATTACGTGAAGGATTGCTGGACGGCGATCGTCGATAGCGCCAAATGGGCTGAGAAGGATCTGCCTGGCGTGCTTGCGACGATCAAGCCTGACGTCATCTGCGTCGACAACGTCATCCTGTTCCCGGCGATCAAGCAGTATGGCAAGCCCTGGGTGCGCGTCATCTCCTGCTCGGAAAACGAGATCGAGGACGAGGACATCCCGCCACATCTGTCCGGCTGCGGCGAGAACGACCACGCCTGCCATCGGCGTTACCGCGACCGTTTCAACGCCGTCATCAAGCCGATCCATGACGACTTCAATGCGTTTTTGAAAGCGAACAACGAAGCGCCGTATCCGATCGGCCAGTTTTTCGAGGCCTCGCCGTACCTCAATCTGCTGCTCTATCCCGAGGCGGCGAAGTTCAAGCGCCGCTATCCGCTTGACCCGGCAAAATTCCAATATCTGGAAGGCTGCGTGCGGCAGGAGAAGCCCTACACCGTGCCGGTTTTTGCGAAGAATAATGACGGGCCGCTGCTCTATGTTTCCTTCGGCAGCCTTGGCGCCGGCGATGTCGATCTGCTGAAGCGCATCGTCGCAATGTTGGGCAAGACGGGCTACCGGGCGCTGGTCAATGTCGGCGGCTATAAGGAGCAGTACGCGCAAGTGCCCGAAAACGTCATCGTCGAGAGCTGGTTCCCGCAGCCATCGGTCATCCCGCAGGTCGATGCGGTGATCCATCATGGCGGCAACAACTCGTTCACCGAGTGCCTGTATTTCGGCAAGCCGGCGATCATCATGCCCTACGTCTGGGACGGGCACGACAATGCCACGCGGGTCGAGGAAACCGGCCACGGCTTCGGCATGCCGCGCTACGACTGGAGCGACGCCGAGCTCATCGCCAGGATCGAAACCTGCCTGACCGACCCGGCAATCAAGGCCAAGCTGGCCAAGACGTCGGCACAGATGCAGTCGCAGAACGGCCCGGAGAAAGCGGCTGCTTTGCTGGAGAAATTGCTGTGATCTCTGCCCCACACCTCCACCAAGCGTCGACCCGCACCGACCTCGTCGACTGGGGCACCCAGCCCGACGCGCTGGAAGGCGCTTCGCACTCCACGGGCAGGCTGGTGCACAAAGGGCCGAACAACCAGCCGGAATCCGGCATCTGGGTCTGCACGCCCGGTCGCTGGCGGCTGGCGATTCCGCGCGACGAATTGTGCCATTTCGTTGCCGGCCGTGCGACCTACAGATCGGTCGACGGCGAGGTGATCGAGGTATCCGCCGCCACGGTTGTCATGTTCCCGGCCGGTTGGACCGGCGAATGCACCGTCCACGAGACCATCCGCAACGTTTACATGCTGGCCTAAAGCCGGCCACTGGAGCTCCCGGCATGCCGACACCGATCATGAAATCGCCGCTCGCCCTCACCGACCTGGTCGACTGGGGCGTCATCCCCACCCTGATCGACGGCGAATCCCGCAGTTCCGGCAAGCTGCTGCACAAGGGGCCGGAGGGCCGCTCCGAATGCGGACTGTGGGTCTGCACGCCGGGCAAATGGCACTGCCACGTCACCCGCGATGAGTTCTGCCATTTCCTCGAGGGACGCTGCACCTATGTCCACGAATCCGGCGAGGTGATCGAGATCGAACCGGACACCGCAGCGTTCTTTCCGCAGGACTGGAAAGGCGTCTGCACCGTCCACGAGACCATCAAGAAAGTCTACATGATCCGCTGAACCTTCACGATAATTCTACCCTACCGGACACCTGACGCCGTTTTCTCCGCTTCCGATGCTCATGGACTTTAATCTCCGCTCCGCTTCGGTTCTCGAAAACCACGCCGCCTGTCTCGGCAGGGTGAATTCTCAAAAAGGTTCCGTGCACACGGGAGGACAGAATGGACTTTTCACCTGACCGGCCGACCTTCTTCGTCAATCCGGATTATCGGCCAATGACCGGTGCGGCAAAACCGGTGATCGATCCGGCGACGCTCGAAACCGTCGGCGCGATCACCGCAGCCAGCGACGGCGAGATCGACGCCGTGCTCACCGCAGCGACCAAGGCGCAAACGGCCTGGAAAAAGCTCGACGCCAAGAGCCGTGCCCGGCATCTGCACGCCGTCGCCAACGCCATCGAGGCGGCCGACTTCACGCACTGCGCCGAGCTGATGGTGCGCGAGATGGGCAAACCCTATCCGGAGGCGATCGGCGAGATCGCCAATTGCGCGCCGATCTTCCGCTATTACGCCGAAATGGCGCGTGACGACGCCGGCAAGATCGCCGGCACGACGCAGGCCGGTTCGTTCCAGTATGCCCGCTACGAGCCCTACGGCACGTCGGTGCACATCATGCCTTACAATTTTCCGATCCTGTTGATGTGCTGGACCGTCGCCGCCTCGCTTGCCGCCGGCAATGCCTGCGTGATCAAGCCCGCCGAAGCGACAACATTGTCGACGCTGGATTACATGACCGTGTTCCGCTCCCTGCCGAAGGGCCTGGTTTCCTGCATGCCAGGCGGAGCAGCAACGGCGCAGGCGCTGATCGCCTCGGACCGCACGCATGCGGTTGCTTTCACCGGTTCGGTCGCCGCCGGCAAGGCTGTCGCCGTCGCATGTGCAGAGCGCATGAAGCCTTGCGTTATCGAGGCCGGCGGCAGCGATCCCCTGATCATCAGCCAACACGCCCCACTGGACGTGGCGGCTGCCGGCAGCGTCACGGCTGCCTTCCATCTCACTGGCCAGGTCTGCACTTCGGCCGAACGGTTCTTCGTGGTTGATGCCGTTCACGACCGCTTCGTCGATCTGTTTGCCGAGAAAACGCGCGCGCTGCGTATCGGCAACGGCCTCGACAAAACCGAGATCGGACCGCTGGTCAGCGAGGCCGCGCGTGCGAAGGTCATCCGGCTGGTCGACGATGCAATCCGCAGCGGTGCCAAAGCGATCACCGGCGGACGCATTCCGCCGGCACATAATGTAGGCTGGTTCTACGAGCCGACCATCCTGACCGGCATCACCGCCGATATGGCAATCGTGCGCGAAGAGTGTTTCGGGCCGGTCGCCGCAATCTGCCGGGTCAAGGATTTCAACCAGGCGATAGAGCTTGCCAACGACAGCCCCTTCGGTCTCGGCGCCTCGGTCTTCACCACCGATCTAGCCGAAGCGCATGAGGCCGCGGAGCGGCTCGAGGCCGGCATGGTCTGGGTCAACAATCCGCTGATAGACAATGACGCGTTGCCGTTCGGGGGCTGGAAGGCTTCGGGCCTCGGCCGCGAGCTCGGCCGCCAGGGTCTGGATGCATTCCGCCGCTCGAAGATGGTCATCATCGACCACAGACCGGAGATTCAGGGCTGGTGGTATCCCTATCCTGACAGCTGGTTCCGCGAGGCAGGCGGGCGCAAGCATGTTTGACACGACTATCTTCGGGCGTGCTGCTAGCTAATTGTTTAGGATATCCGCCTCCGCCGAATGTAGCCGAAGGCTGGTGAGATCGGAATCAGAAAGGCCACCTGCGCTCAACGGCCATTCGCCCGGCGGACCCGCCAGATGACATTACCGACGTCGTCGGCGACGAGCAGTGCGCCAGTCTGATCGATAGCGACGCCGACCGGCCTGCCCATCGCCTCGTCATTACGCCCGATGAAGCCAGTGAGCACATCTTCCGGAGGACCGCTCGGTTTGCCACCATGGAACGGCACGAAGATGACCTTGTAGCCGCTATGCACGCTTCTATTCCACGAGCCGTGCTGGCCGACGAAGGCGCCGTTGCCGTAGGCCGGACCGAGCCGCGCGCCTTTGGAGAAGGTCAGTCCCAGCGAGGCGGTATGAGAGCCCAGGGCGTAATCGGGCTTGATCGCTGCCGCCACGAGATCGGGGCGCTGCGGCTTGGCACGTTCGTCGACGTTCTGTCCGTAGTAGCTGTAGGGCCAACCGTAGAAAGCGCCGTCACGAACCGAGGTCATATAATCCGGCACAAGGTCGTCGCCGATCTCGTCACGCTCGTTCACGGCGACCCAAAGCTGGCCAGTCTCAGGATTCCAGGAGAGCCCGTTCGGGTTGCGCAGGCCCGAGGCGAAGACCCGAGTGCGGCGGGTAGACCGATCCACTTCAAGGACAGCGGCGCGGTTCTTCTCCGCGGCTATGCCGTTTTCTCCAACGTTGCTGTTGGAACCAACGGTGACATAGAGCTTGCGTCCATCCGGAGTTGCGATCACGTCCTTGGTCCAATGATGGTTGAGGTCCCCGGCCGGCAAGTCGATGATCTTTTCCGGCGACGTGCTGACTCGGGTCTGGCCATTGGAGTAGGGGAAAGCGACGAGCGCGTCGGTATTCGCGACAAAGAGTTTGCCTTTGGACAGCGTCATGCCGAAGGGCGAATTGAGGCCTTCCGCGAACGTCGTGCGCACATCCGCAATGCCGTCGCCATCGGTGTCGCGCAGGAGCGTGATGCGGTTGGCGCTTTTGGTCGCGGCGCCAGCCCGCTTCATAGCCAGGTCCATGAAGACCTTTCTAAGACTGAAGCCTTCATCATGCTTGGCAGGGGCATTGGTTTCAGCAACCAGCACGTCGCCGTTCGGAAGCACATGTAGCCAGCGCGGATGGTCGAGGCCTGTAGCGAAGGCGTTCACCGTCAGCCCCTTCGCCGGGGTCGGCATACCTTCTTTCTGCCAGCCTTTCGCCTCGGCGATGTTAACAGTCGGGATCAGCGTCGGTCTTGGTTTCGGTAAAGTGGGGTTGGGGCCATAGCCGGTTATTGCCCTGGTTTTTTGCGCCGGAATGCCAGCGCAGCTTGCCATGACGGTGCCCAACACCGCTACGAGTACGCTTCCTCGGAAGCCGGCATGCATCGGACGTCCTCCGCATGGATCTGTGTCGCGCTCTTTGTGTAAACGGAAGTCAGTGGCTTATTCTTCCAATTGCTTCGAAACAGCGGCGCTCGTGATCCTAGGAACCAGGAATTCGCGACAGATCTGCTCTCGGTAGAAATATGGCGCGAGAAGATTGTGGCAACCGCGCGAATATCTGTCGCGCGATATGAATCTCACATTCGTGTCGCGCGAAATCGATACGGCTTGCGCTTTTCGGTATCGAGTTGCTCATGGGCCAACATGCGTTCGAATGGAAGGAGACCGTGAACGGCGGGACCCACAATGACCCACCGATTGCGCCAGCTGGTGAAACAGCTGTTGTTGCTGCTTAGCAAGACGCTGCCAATCTGCTAAAGCCTGCGGTGGGAGGAGACGGATATCCAATCGCTGCCGATAGCACATCCAAGTGTAGCGAAGGCGACACCCGGCGCATCACTTCCGCTCGCCTATTCCCTCGCGACGCTCTGCTGGCTCCTGTCGGCCGGCGTCTATATCGCCGCCAAGTGGGTTGCCCCCGAGATGCCGCCTTGGGCGCTCTGCTTCTGGCGGCTGACGCTCGCGTGCGCGATCCTGCTGCCGATCGTCCATCGTCATCACGGGGCAATGCTCGTGCTGATCCAATCCCGGGTGATCGAGGTGCTGGTCATCGGCACTATCGGGCTAACCTTGTGTCAGGGCATGATCTACACAGGCCTCAACTACACCAACGCGACAACCGCCGGCATCATCATGGCGCTGTCGCCGATCATGACCATGGTGCTTGCCCGCTTCGTGCTCGGCGAGCCCCTCGGTGTCTGGAAAGCGCTTGGAGCGCTGGTCGCTCTGGCCGGGATGGTGGTGATCGTGGCGCGCGGCGACCTTGCCGCGCTGATGCAGCTGCAGTTCAATTCCGGCGAGTTGTGGATCGTCGGCAGCGCGTTTTGTTGGGGCCTCTACACCGTGCTGCTGCGTCGCGCCAAATTCGCTATCGAGCTTCTGCCGATGGTGGTCCTGCTGCTGGGAGCCGGCGCGCTGGCCGCACTGCCCTTCTATCTCTGGGAACTGTTTTCCGGGGATCGTTCGGCGCTGCATGCGAACGGCCTTCTGGCTCTCGCCTATGTTGCCGGCCCCGGCGGCGCTCTGATGTACTATCTCTACAACCGTAGCGTCGAGACGCTTGGTGCGGGGCGCGCCAGCATGCTGCTCTATCTCCAGACCGCCTTCGTCGCCGTTCTCGCTTATCTGGTCCTTGGCGAAAGCTTGCACGACTACGATCTCGCCGGCGCCGCCTTCATCATCGCCGGCCTGCTGCTCGCCACCGCGATCAAGCCGAGACAGCGCACGGTGCGTGTCGCGTAGGCAAACATCAGTTCCGCTGCTTCGGCGAGCAGCTCGCAAAATCAGAGCGCCACCCGAAGCAAGCCGGGTCACTGAAGTCGGCTGTTGTGACGCAGCACGAGGCCGACCGCGCCGAGCAATGCGTCGTTCTCCGTGTGCTTGCCAACGATTATCCGCGTGCGCAGCGCAGGCGCCACATCGCGGGACTTGATGAGCGTGTGGCGTTCATATGATGCGATCAGTGGCGCCAGGAGAATGTCGCCCGCCAAGGCCATGCGGCCGCCGATGATGATGAGCGGCGGATTGAGAACCGAACCGATCAGGCCAAGGCCACGGCCGGCGAACTCGGCGGTGTCCTCGATCATCCGCAGCGCCCTCACGTCGCCCTGCTCGGCCATCATGATCACGTCGTCCATCGTGACCGGCCGCCGCACGATGCGCGAAATCTGCTCGAGCGGTCGGGCAAAGCTGGCATAGAGCTCCAGGCATCCTCGATTGCCGCACCGGCAAAGGTCGCCGCCGGGATCGATGCTGATGTGCCCGAATTCGCCGGCGCCGCCGGCGATGCCGCTCACCAGCCGACCGTGCTGGACAATGGCCCCGCCGACGCCCAGATCGACCTTGAACAGCACGAAGTCGTCCTGGCCGACGGCCGCACCCCACATCAGCTCCGCAATGGCCGAGCAGTTGCTCTCATTGTCGGCGAAGATCGGCTGTTCGAGGACCGGCCCGAACACATCGCGGATGTTGACCCCGGCCCAGGTCGGAACGATACTCGCGCGCAGCACCACTCCTTCGCGGCTGACTGGGCCCGAGACGGAGACCCCAACCCCCAGGAGCCCCGCCATCGGCAGACCGTTCTCTTCATAGCATCGGGCAATTACTGACTTGGCGAGCTGGGCCGCTTGTTGCGGCTGGTAGTCCAGACCCATGGGGATGGTTTGTTCGGCAACGAAAGAATGCGAGACGTCAGCGACGACACACCGCATCTCGTCGAGGCCCAGATGGATGCCGACGCAGGTGCCCGCAGCGGGATTGAGCATCAATGTCGTGGCAGGCCTGCCAATACCCCTCGCCGCGTCATGATGGGCCGGGGATTCGATTACCATCCCCGACTTTCTCAAGCCATTGAGCGCGGTTGAAACCGTCGACCGCGCCAAACCGGTAATGCGGGTAATTTGCGACGCAGACAGCACGCCGCGCTCGCGCAGACATCGGACGATCAGGCTCTCCGGCGACGCGGACGGCCTGTCGATTAGCCAATTTCTAAGCGAAGGTTTGTTCATGATGGGCACAAAGCACGTTGACTGATAGCCCAGATATGTCATCTTGGAAAGAACGGAGATTACTGCATCTCGCCGGCCACGACCTCAAATCGCGGGCCACAAGCGGTCGATACGAACCGTGCATCATATAGGGGAGTGAAACGATGAAATACCTGAGGACGGCCTTTGCGGCCGCTACCGCCTTCACCTTGATTACCGGAACAGCCCTCGCGGAGCCGAAGACCAACCTCTTGCATCAATGGGCCACCGGATCGGACGCCCAGGCTATCGCCAAGCTCGGCGAGATGTTTACCGCCAAGGGTGGCACCTGGCAGCAGACCTCCATCGCGGGCCATACGGCCAATACCCTGGCCAAACTGCGTGCCGATGTGATCGCCGGCAACGCCCCTCCCGCTGTGCAGCTAAAGGGCCCCGAGATCGCCGAATGGAACGAGACGGGCATGACAGCCAATCTCGACGACCTGGCGAAAGCGGAAAATTGGGAGAAGGTCGTCGCTCCCGAATTGCTGCCGGTGATGAAGCCGACCGGGAATTGGGTGGCCGCGCCGATGAACATCCACCGCATCAACTGGCTGTGGGCATCGCCGAAGGTCATGAAGGACGCGGGCGTCACCGAGATGCCGAAGACATGGGCGGAATTCAATGCCGCCTGCGACAAGATCGTGGCCAGCGGCAAGATCTGCATTTCGCACTCGACCGCCGACTGGACCGACTCGACCGTCTTCGAAGTGGTCGTGTACGGTCAGGACCTCGATCTCTACAAGAAAGCCTTCGTCGAGGGCGACGTCGACGCCATGCGCAGCGACGGCATGGTCAAGGCCTTCGAGCAGTTCCGCACCATGACCTCGAAGTACATGGACCCCGGCATGAACGGGCGTGACTGGGATACCATGTCGCATCTGGTCGGCCGCGGCGAGGCCGCCTTTCACATCATGGGCGACTGGACGATCGGCCTGCTGACGGCCGGCGGCTTCAAGGAGGGCACCGACTATGTCTGCGCCCAGGCGCCGACCGATTGGGGCAAGCCGGGCTTCATCCTGAATTCAGATTCGGTCGTGTTCTTCAAGCAGAAGGACCCGGACTATATCGAGGGACAGAAGCTGCTTGCCAGCATCATCCTGTCGCCCGAATTCCAGACCATTTTCAATCAGACCAAAGGGTCCATTCCGGCGCGCCTCGATGTCGATCTTTCGAACGGCTTCAATCCCTGCCAGCAACTCTCGCAAAAGGATTTGCAAGCCTCGATCGCCGCCGGCACGCTCGTGCGTTCGATGGCGCACAACATGACGGTTCCGCAAAAGGTCCGCGGCGCAATAATGGATAGCATCACGGAGTTTGTAGCAACGCCGGATATGAGTGCGCAGGACGCGGCCAATGCGATGGCGGATGCGGCCGAAGCGCAGAAGTGACGCTGCCGATGATGGCCGGGGGCGAAGCTCCCGGCCAGACCTCGCCGGAGCAGCCCGATGTCCACCCATGATCTGATTGTACCAGCCGCAGCTGCCGCGGCCCGTCCGTGGCGCGAGCGCCTGGGCACGATGGTGCCCATTCTGGTGCTGGCGCCGTCGATAGCGGCGAGTTTCATCTATGTTTTCGTCTTCACGCTCTGGACGCTCTACATCTCGCTGTCCAATTCGTCGCTGTTGCCGACCTATGGGTTCGTCGGCCTGGACAATTACGCTTCGCTCTGGGCAAACCGGCGCTGGAACATCGCCTATACCAATCTCTTCCTGTTCAGCGGCTTCTATATCGTTGGCTCGATGGCCGTTGGCCTGCTGCTCGCGATCGCGATCGACCAGCGCGTCCGCGGCGAGGCGGTTTGGCGCACCATCTTCCTCTATCCGTTGGCGGTGTCCTTCATCGTCACCGGTACGGTGTGGAGTTGGCTCTATAATCCTGTCGATGGTATCCAGGCCTTCGTTCGCGGGCTTGGCTGGACCGACTTCAGCTTCGCCCTGACGGCCAACCGCAACACTGCGATCTATGCGGTGATCATAACCGGTATCTGGCAGTCGTCCGGCTTCGCAATGGCACTTTTCCTGGCCGGTCTGCGGTCGGTCGATCCGGATCTCGTCAAGGCCGCGCAAATCGACGGCGCGTCGGTTTTCCGGACCTATCGGAGGGTCATCCTGCCAACCATCGCCCCGATATTCCTGGCGGTGGCGGTCATTCAGATACAATTCGCCATCAAGACCTTCGACCTGGTGGCGGCGTTGACGCGGGGCGGGCCAGGTGTGTCCACCACCTTCCCAGCCATCTATGTCTACGACCTGATGTTCCAGCGCGGCCAAATCGGTGAGGGTGCCGCCGCGGCGATGATGATGCTCGCGGCGGTCGCGGTGGTGCTGGTGCCGTACTCCTTGTGGATCGTCTGGCGCCGGCGGGCGGAGGGCCGCAATGGCTGAAATTGGCCCTAATGCCCGTTTTGATCCGGAAGAAGCCGCTGCCACGCGCCGGCATTTCTGGAGCCGCTTCCTTGTCTATGCCGTGCTGACGCTTTTCGCGGTCGTCTATCTCGTGCCGCTGCTGGTGGTGATCTTCAACTCATTGCGCGAGCAGTCGGAGATTGCCCGCAACGGCCTCATCTCCGTACCGCGCAGCTTCCGGTTCGATGCGTGGGCGCAGGCCTGGGGATCCTACTGCGTCAGCGGTACCTGCGAGGGAATGAAGCGCAATTTCTTCAACTCCCTGGCGATGACGATCCCCGCCACCATCATCTCGACCATTCTCGGCGCCATGAACGGCTACATCCTCTCCAAATGGCGCTTCAGGGGCTCCGAACTGATCTTCAATCTGATGCTGCTCGGCGTATTCATGCCCGGCCAGATTTCGTTGATGCCGTGGGCGTTCCTGCTCGGCAAGCTCGGCCTGACCAATTCCACATACGGGCTGGTGTTGATCCACGTCGTCCAGGGCATCTCGTTCACCACCCTGTTCTGCCGCAATTTCTACGTCAGCATACCGGACGACCTGATCAAGGCGGCACGCATCGACGGCGCCGGGTTCTGGCGGATCTTCCGCAAGATCATCCTGCCCCTGTCGCCGCCCATCCTGATCGTCACCGTCATCTGGCAGTTCACCGGCATCTGGAACGAGTATCTGTTCGGCGTCGTCTTCACATCGGGCCAGCAGCAGCCGATCACAGCGGCACTGGTCGCGCTCACGGCCGGCGGCACGACCGCGCGTGCTTACGATGTGATGAGCGCAGCCGTGCTGATCGGCGCGTTGCCTCCGCTGCTGATCTATCTGTTTGGTGGAAAATACTTCGTGCGCGGCCTCACCCAGGGCGCCATAAAATGAGGCGTCGCCCATGTCCGCGTTGATGATCCGCAACCTTCACAAGAGCTACGGCTCGCTCGAGATTCTTGCCGGCATCGATCTCGAGGCTAAGACCGGAGAATTCGTCGCCCTTGTCGGCCCGTCGGGTTGCGGCAAGTCAACCTTGCTCGCCATGATCGCCGGACTGGAAACCGTCACGTCGGGCGAGATATGGATCGGCGACCGGCTGGTGAACTCGGTGCAACCCAAGGACCGCGATATTGCGATGGTGTTCCAGTCATACGCTCTCTATCCCACCATGACGGTGCGCCAGAACATCACCTTCGGCATGGAGAGCCGCGGCGTGCCAAAAGCGGCGCAGGCGGAAGCTGTCAAGCGGGTTACCGCACTCCTGCAGATCGAACAGCTGCTTAAACGCAAGCCCGGCCAGCTCTCGGGAGGCCAGCGGCAGCGCGTTGCGATGGGGCGTGCCCTCGTGCGCGACCCGAAGCTGTTTCTGTTCGACGAGCCCTTGTCCAACCTCGACGCCAAGCTGCGCGTCGACATGCGTACCGAAATCAAGAAGCTTCACCATCGCGTCGGCAAGACCACGGTGTATGTCACCCATGATCAGGTCGAGGCGATGACGCTTGCATCCCGCATTGCGGTGATGAACCAGGGCTCGGTACAGCAGTTCGACACGCCGAAACGGATCTACGACCGGCCGACCAACATGTTCGTTGCCGGTTTCATGGGATCGCCGGCGATGAATTTCATTCCCGCCCGGCTTACGGGCTCGACCAGCATCTCGGTACGCGCCGCTGACGGCAGCGACGTCAGCCTTGCCCTTGCCGCGCCGATGCCCGCCGGCGCGCCAAAGGACGTCGTGCTCGGTATCCGGCCGGAACACATCTACCGTTTCACGACCGATCTGAAGTCGCGCAAACCTGCTGTAGCGTCCATGCAGGCGCCGGTCGAATTGGTCGAGCCTACCGGGGCCGAGACGCTTGCCGTGCTCAGGCTGGGTGACCTGGAGATCACCGGCCGTTTCGAGCCGGATGACGCTCCCGTCATGGGCGAGACGATAACGCTCGGCATCGACATGTCGCGCGCCTGTCTGTTCGATCCAACAACCAAGGCGCTTCTGTAGTTTGATGTCCGTACAATTCGCGACTTATCCAAGCTTGACCGATCGGGTCGTGCTGATCTCCGGCGGCGCCTCCGGTATTGGCGCCGATATGGTCCGCGCCTTCGTGGCGAACGGCGCCCGGATAGCCTTTCTCGATGTGCAGGACGAACCAGCGGAGGCGTTGGTGCGCGAGCTCGCTGGTGCCGCCGGGCAGGCTCCGTTATATCTCCATTGCGATGTGACCGACGTCGATGCGCTAAAGGCGTCGGTAGCACGCGTACGCGCGCGGCTTGGTCCGATCGCCGTCCTGGTGAATAACGCAGCCAATGATCAGCGCCATCCCCTCGACGCGATAACGGCCGACTATTGGGACCGCAGCTTCGATGTCAATCTGAGGCATCACTTCTTCGCCGCGCAGGCAGTGCATCCGCATATGAAGGAACTCGGCTTCGGCTCGATCATAAACTTCTCCTCCATTGCCTGGCGGTTCGGAGCGGACCAGATGGTGGCCTATGCCACCGCCAAGGGGGCCGTGGTGGCGCTGACGCGTGCGTTGGCGCGGTCGTTCGGACCGGATAACATCCGCGTCAATGCGATCGAACCCGGCGCCGTCATGACCGAGCGGCAGCGCGAGCTGTGGTTCAAGACGCAGGAGGCAGTCGACCAGACGGTGCGGCGGCAATTGATCCGCCGCGTCCTGCTGGGCGAGGAGATTGCACGCACCGTGCTCTTCCTGGCGGCCGACGACAGCCGCATGATCACCAAACAGTCCATAACCGTCGATGCCGGTCTGCGCTAGTGACGCCTCTCCGCTCTCCATTGGAATCGCCAAGCTGATGCTTCGTCTCGGCCTCAACCCCTACGGACTGACCTACTATCTCGGCCTGCAGGGCCGCGGCACGCCGCGGCACAATCCGGACGGCGTGGGGCTGGAAGGCTTCATCACGCTGGGGCAGGAACTGGGCGCACGCACGCTCGAGATCTACGAACCCTGGTTGACCGACTTGACTGACGCCGAAATCGTCGCGCTGCGCAGGCGTCTTGCCGCGCTGGACATCGTCCCGGTGGTGAGCGGCGGACTGGTGGTGGCAGGTCCGCTGGACACCGCCTTCCGGGCTGCGCGCCTGCTCGAGGCGACGACGATCCGTATCGCACTGACGCCTGTCCTGTGCGGCGACCGCAATGCGTGGGGTCCGAAATGGAGCGAGTTCAACGCAACGATTCGCGCTGCCTTGACGGAATGGGGGCCGCGTGCGGCGGCCGAGGGACGCGTGCTCGGCATCGAGAACCATCAGGACTTCGGCAGCGACGAACTGGTTGCGTTCTGCGAACTTGGCGGACCGGGTGTCGGCATCACCTACGACACCGGCAACACCTTTCCTGTCGGCGAGGCGCCGCTTGCCTTCACGCGCCGGATCGCGCCCCATGTCCGCCACGTTCACCTCAAGGACTATCGCGTCCAGTTCACGGATGAGGGCTACCGTCTGGTCCGCTGCGCGATCGGCGACGGCGCCGTGCCTTTCGCCGAACTGGCAGCCATCCTTGGCGAGCACCACGACACGCTGACGGCGGTGCTTGAGCCCGGCGCGCTGGAGGCCCGTCACGTTCGCTGTCTCACCGACGACTGGTGGAACGGATATGCGCCGAAGACCGCCCGCGAATTCGCGGCCTGCCTGAGTGCTGCGCGCCTGAACCGCCTTGCGGACGACGCCGACTACCGCACGCCATGGGAGCGCGATGATGACGGTGCGCTCGTTTCGTACGAGCTCGACATGATCCGGCGCAGCGCCGCCAACATGATGAAATTCGATTTCATTGCAATGGAGAAATCAGCATGACTGCCCGAGAACTCAGCGGCCTGACCGCCTTCGTCACCGGCTCGGGACGCGGCCTCGGCCGCGTGATGGCCGACCGCTTGGCCGAACTTGGCGCAAACGTCGCGGTCCACGACCTCGATTGGGCCCGGCCATCTCAATATGGCGAATTCGCGGACCTCGGCGACTCTGCCAGGGGCTTGGAGAAGCATGGGACGCGTATCACCGCGGTCACCGGCAACATCGGCGACAAGCAAGCTGTCGCGGAAATGAAGAGGAAGATCGAGGCGGAGCTCGGCGACGTGCACGTCTTGGTAAACTGCGCCGGCGGCGACATCGGCGCCAAGGGCGTAAAGCCCAATCCCAACAACGCACTGGACATCGACTACGAAGACATCAAGGTTCTAACCGAGAACAACCTCATCGGCACGATGCTGGTCTGCCAGGCGTTCGTTCCGCCGATGGTCAAGCGTGGCTCAGGCTCGGTGATCAACATCGCCTCGGCGGCAGCGCATATCGGATGCTCGCCCGAGGTGGTCTACTCGACGCTCAAGGCGGCTGTCGTCCATTATACGCGCTGCCTCGCCAAGGAACTGATCGACGATGGCGTACGCGTCAATGCGGTGAGCCCCGGCGCCACCAAGACGGCACGGTTCCAGGCGAGCCGCGTGGTCGATCCGCAGCGCATGGATTCGAGCAAGAAATCGCTGAACCGGTATGCGGAGCCTGAAGAGATCGCCGACGCGGTTGCCTTCCTCGCCGGTCCGCGCGCGCGCTTCATCAACGGGCAGGTAATCCGCGTCGATGGCGGTTTCACGATCTTTCCAGGTTAGGCCGCGATCGTCCATACCGGGTACCGGAAGCAACTTCGCCATCGCGCGCTGTAGATAGCTCCGCCCGAGTTCGGCCAGAACTATGCACTGCATTACAGTCGGAGCTTGACAAAAACTGCGGTACAGCGGGTATATTAATCGAATAATATGACGCCATCCATGGTGAGGAAGGCGGTTGGCAAACCAAGGAGGAGACCAAGATGAGCCGCTACAAGTCAGTCGGATTCCTGCACGGCATGGTTTTGGGCGTGGCCCTGACGACCGCGACTGCGGCCCATGCCGAGACCTTGACGCTCTATTGGAACGCCGGCCACGCCTATCAAGCTTATGCCGATGCAATAGCAAAGTTCGAGGCCGATCATCCCGGATGGTCGGTGCAGTGGGAGAAATTCCAGTGGCCGGATATGCGCACCAAGCTGGTGGCGGATTTTGCTGCGAAGAGCCCGCCCGATCTCGTCGCCGAACCCGGCGGCTGGGTGCAGGAATTCGGCCAGCGGAATCTGCTGCGGCCGCTGAACGACTTCATCCAACAAGACGGCAAGACGATCGGCTATCCCGACGACTGGCAAGCCTATTCCGTCGAGCGTAACAAGCTCGGCGACCAGTACTATGGCGTCCAGATCCACCTCACCTGCGCCACCCTCGTCTACAACGTCGATATGCTGAAGCAGGCGGGCTTCGACGCGCCGCCTGCGACCTGGGAGGAGTTCCTGAAGGTTGCCAAGGCGACGACGACCGGCGCCCGCTTCGGCTTCGCTCCCAACCCGAGCATCGGATATTACTCGTCGTGGCTGCTGCAGAACGGCGTGACCTACTACGATCCCAAGACAAACAAGGTCAATCTCGACAGTCCAGAGGCGATCGAAGCGATCCAGTTCCTCGCCGACCTGATCCACAAGGAAAAAGCAGCGACCAAGCCGGCGGCGGGTGCTGACTATGAGGGTCCGCAAAAGCTGTTCACGGCCAACCGGGTCGCCATGATCATAACCGGTCCGTGGGACGTGAAGCCGATCCGCTCGGGCAACCCGAAGCTCAACTGGGCGGTTGCGCCATCACTCAAGCACAAGGTGCAGGCGACGTTCGCGGGCGGCGTCAGCGTGATGATCCCTAAGGACGCCAAGCACCCGAAGGAGGCCTGGGAGTTGTTGAAGCGGCTCGTCGCGCTCGACACGGAACTGGCGGCTACCAAGGAAGCGGGCATGACGATGCCGCGCAAATCCTGGGCCAAAAACGCCGAGGTTCAGGCCGATCCGGTCATCGGCAGCTTCAGCAAATGCCTGCCTTACGCGCAAGACGTCACCGCCGAGCTGCGCCTCACCGGCAAGCACGCGCGAATCGAGAAGCTCCTGCAAAGCGCGCTCGAGGATATCATCTACAATCAGAAGCCAGCAGCCGAGATCATGCCGAAATTCGCGGCCGAGGCCAACGTCATCTTGGCCAACAACTAGGCCGATGTTTATCAGCGGCAGCACCGATACGGCCGATACGGACATTCGCGTCGGCGCGATGCCGACCCGGCGAGCTGCCCGCTTCAGCCGGCGCACCCGGCAAACGCTTCTCGCTTACCTGCTGCTGTCGCCAGCAATCCTCTATTTTTCGGTCTATTTCTTCTATCCGATTGGACTGGAGTTTTGGGCGAGCCTGTACAGCGGCCAGCCGCTGATCGGCGAGAGCCGATTCGCCGGACTGGACAACTACGTTGCTGCCCTCGGCGACGCGCGCGTTCGGCAGTCGCTCTTCGTGACGCTGGCCTTCGCGATAGGCGTCACCGCGGCCAGTATCGCCATTGGCCTCGGACTGGCGGTCGTGCTCAACCGGCCGATCCCGGGGCGCACTCTGATCCGCGCAATCATCTTCTTTCCCTACATCACCTCCTTCGTGATCGTCGCGTTGATGTGGCAGGCAATTCTCGATCCCTACACTGGCATCTTGAACAGCTTCCTTGCCGAGCTTGGGCTGCCGACCCAGAATTGGCTCGGCGACACCTCCACCGCGCTGCCGACCCTCATCGCCATCACGGTCTGGAAGGATGTCGGCTATGCCATGCTGATCTACCTCTCCGCGTTGCAGTCGATCCCGTCCGACTTCTATGATGCCGCATCCATCGACGGCGCCACGCCGACGCAGCAATTCCGCTATCTGACCTGGCCGTTGTTGACGCCGACCACGCTGTTCATCGCGGTCGTCAGCACGATCAGCCAACTGCAGGAGCTGGCGCCGGCCTACCTGATAACCAAGGGCGGACCGGCCGACGCGACGCGGTTCTTCAGCCTGCACGTGTTCGAGGCAGCCTTCTTCGAGCTCAACATCGGCTACGCCTCGGCGCTGTCTTTCCTGATGTTCCTGCTGATCCTGGCCATCACCTTCGTTCAGTTCCGCCTGCTCAACCGCGAAACCACCTATTGAGGTTGGCATGACATTGGCAAAAACGCTCCCGTCCTACCTACTGCTGCTCTTCTGCGTGGCGCTGTCGATCTTTCCGTTCCTCTACATGCTTTCGCTGTCGCTGCAGAGCGATGCCGACGTCTTCAGCGGCATTCCGATTCTGATCCCCGAGACGTGGCAATTCACGAATTACATCGACATCTGGCAGAAGGCGCCGTTCGCGCGTTTCACGCTCAACAGCTTCATCATCGCCGGCGGGATTACCTTCCTCCATCTGATCTTCGATCCGTTGATCGGCTACGTCTTCGCGAAGATGGAATTCGCCGGTAAGCGCGTCATGTTTGTCGCGGTGCTGTCTACGCTGATGATCCCATTCTTCATCCGCATGATCCCGCTCTATGTGCTCACCGCGCGGATGGGATGGCTCAACACCTATCAGGGCCTTATCCTTCCATTCGCCATGAGCGCCTATGGAATCTTCCTGATGCGGCAGTTCATCCGTCCGATTCCCGACGAGTTGCTTGACGCTGCACGGATGGACGGCTGCTCGGAACTCGGCCTTTACTGGCGCATCGTGCTGCCGCAGGTCCGTCCGGCACTGGCGACGCTGGCCCTCCTCACCTTCGTGTTCCAGTGGAACGAATTCCTCTGGCCGCTGGTCGCCGTCAACACCACCGAAATGCGGCCGATCACGACGGGACTGACGCTTTTCAACCAGGAATTCTTCACCCAGTGGAACCTGACGGCGACGGGCGGGATCATTCTCTTCATCCCGAGCCTGCTGCTGTTCCTCTTCACGCAGCGCTACTTCGTCCGCAGCGTGATGCTGGCAGGCATGAAATGACCATTCGGAGCCATTGCACCCTATGACGTCCCGCCGACCGAACGTAATCGTCTTCTTCACCGACCAGCAGCGTTGGGACACCGTTGGCGTCCATGGCAATCCGCTCGAGCTTACGCCAAATTTCGACCGCCTCGCCGGGACCGGCACGTTCGTGGCGAATTCGTTTACCTGCCAGCCCGTTTGCGGACCCGCCCGCTCCGTATTCCAGACGGGGCGGTACCCGACCATCACCGGCTGCTACCGCAACGACATCCCACTGCCGAAGAGCGAGCGCACGCTCGCGCATCATTTCACCGCGGCAGGTTATGACACCGCCTACATCGGCAAGTGGCACCTGGGGTCCGCCGAGCCGGTCACCCAGGAACAACGCGGCGGCTATCGCTACTGGCTGGCCTCCAACATCCTGGAGTTCACTTCCGGCCCCTTCGACACCGTCGTCCACGACAATGACGGCAAGGCGGTGAAGCTGCCGGGATACCGCGTCGATGCCCTAACCGACGCTGCAATCCGCTATGTCGCATCGAGGGAAGACGAGCCGTTCTTTCTATTCCTGTCCTTCCTCGAGCCGCATCACCAGAACCAGACGGACAACTACCCTGCCCCGCTCGGATACGAGGACAGGATCCGCAAGAAGCTCGCCATTCCCGGCGATCTCGCCGCACTTGGCGGCACGACAGCGGAACATTTCCCCGGCTATCTGGGCATGGTCGCACGCCTCGACGAGGCGTTTGGACGGCTGATCGAGGCGCTCTACAGCCTTGGCCGGCTTGACGACACGATCATCCTCTTCACCTCCGACCACGGATGTCACTTCAAGACTCGCAACAACGAATACAAGCGTTCCTGTCATGAGGCGTCGATCCGCGTGCCGACGCTATTCCACGGCCCCGGCTTCCAGCGCATCGGCACATATGAAGGCCTGGTCAGCCTCGTCGATCTCGCGCCGACCCTGCTCGCCGCGGCCGGCCTGAAAGTGCCCAATTCGATGCAGGGCGTCTCGCTGCTCGACGCACTGCAGGGCGAACGGCCGCCGCGCGACGAGATATTCATTCAAATCAGCGAGCACCATGTCGGCCGCGCCTTGCGCACCAGACGGTGGAAATATGAGGTCGAGGCACCGGGAAAAGACGGCTGGCGGGATTCCGGCAGCGATTTCTATGTCGAGGCGAGGCTCTACGACCTCGATGCCGATCCAAACGAACTAACCAATCTCATAGCTTCGCCCGATAACGCAGAGACGCGTGCATGGCTGCGAGGCCGCATCGTTGCCCTGATGGAGGAGGCCGGCGAGGCAAGGCCCGAGATCCTTGCCGCCGGGCATGGAAGCTGGAATGAAATCCGGCTGAGCGACAGCTGATCATGTCACGTCGCGCAGCGGATCCAACAATGCACGAGAGAAGTCCCGATCGCAGAAAGGCGCCGACCATGGCCGATGTCGCCCGGCGCGCCAATGTATCGACCGCTGCCGTGTCCTACCTGCTCAGCGGCGACAGCACGCGCCTGAAGTTCGTCGGCAAGGATGCGCGGCAGCGCATCCTCGAGGCCGTCGCTGAGCTCAACTATGTGCAAAACCGCACCGCGCGGCAGCTGCGCCGCCAGCAGGCCGAGCGAATCTGCCTTGTACTGCCTCGTCTCGGCGTGCCGTTCAGCGACCGGATCGCGCAGGATATCCAATCTGGAGCGGCGCTGAGGGGATTTTCGACAATTATCACCGCGGGAGACACGTTCGAACGAACCGACCGGATCGTGAGGGAAATCGAGAGCGGGCTGGCAGACGGCATTATCGCCGACTGGCAGCATCTCTCCGAGCCCGAGGTGATGCTCTTGGCCGCGCGCTTGGCGGCCGCGGGCCGGCCAGCGGTGATCTTCCATCCGACCATCGAGCCGGCAGGCTTCTCGGTTGTGCGCCAGCATACCGGCAGGGCCGTCTTCGAGGCACTCGACTACCTCTACCGAGCCGGCCATCGCTGCATCGCCTATATGGTGCATGAGCAAGCGGTGGACGGGAGCCGTCTCGCCGCCTATCGCAGCTTCCTGCAAGCACGCGGCCTTCCGCTGCGAGACGACCTGGTGATCGGCGGTGCAGAGGCGCGCAAGGCTGCGTTTGCCAATGCTACGGCGCTGGCCGCCCGCGCGGATCGGCCGACCGCGCTTTTCGTCGAATCCGATCTTGCCGCCGTGACCGCCCTGCACGCATTCGAGGAGGCCGGCCTCTCCGTGCCCGGCGACATTGCAGTCATCGGCTGCGGCAATATCGACGAGGGCGAATTCAGTCATCCGGCATTGACGACAATCGGCCCCGAAACTGCCCACTACGACCATCTTGCCGATCATCTGATCTCATTGATCTCGGCAACACCGGGCGCAATACCTACCCTTTTCAGCGTTTCGTGGCAGTTGGTCCGTCGCGCGTCCGCATGAGCAGGATCGCCGCTATTTGACGCCCACGCTTTCAGGCCAGAGGACCTGGATTTCCTTTGGCAGCGCATCCCGCACCTTTGCCGACTGGCCAAGGTCGATATGCCGTGCAAGCACACGCAGCACAGAGCGTGCCGCATCCTCGGGATCGACAGGACGGGTCGATTTCAATTCATCGGCGATGTGTTGCAGGAATTTCTCGAGCGAGCGTGTCTTGTCGGGCATGTCGGCGGGCCGATAGCGATCATAGTAGGCGCCGCGCACGAGCAGCGGCAGTTCCGCTCCCAATTTGGCCGCCAGTCCGATCTGCAGCCTGTCGCGAAGGGTTCGCAGAACGGCGCCCAATGTATGCCAGGCGACGTGTCGATCCGGACCAAGATCCGCCATGATCTCGTCAAGCCAGATGTTTGTTATTTGCAGCGTTTTGTCGAAAACGTCCAAGCCGGTTGCGCTCATCGTCGCCTCCTCGAAAGGTTCTGCGGGCGAAACGGCGACCGGAGATTATTGTTTCGTGGTCCTGTGAAAATCGTCCTGGCAAAGCGGCGGAAACCGGTTCGGTCGGAGAGCCTGTCGGCGTCAGGTCTGCTCGACACTCTGCATCTGCTGGATTTCGGCGATCTGTCGGAAGCGGCCGTTTTCCACCCCGTTGAGTGCAGTCACAGCGGCCAGATTGTCACCCTTTTCATCCCACCGAACGGGCTCGCGATAAGCGATTCCCTTGAAACGGATATTGTGCACCGCCGCCAGAACGTCGCGCCGGCTCGGATGTCCCCTTGGATACAGTGCTGGCGTCTTTGATCGCGGCAAGGAGAAGGCAGGCCGAATCGTAGGCATTCACGGCATAATTGCGCTTCGACTTCGCCGTCCGACGATCTCGCCAGCTTCGGCGAGCGTCGCTTCCAAGCAATCCCTTCGCGCGTCAACGACGCCCGTTCAACCTTCCCACAGTTGTATTCGGCGCCTGCGTTCCGATCATAAAAGTCGGCCTTGCTGATCCGAAAGGTGGTTGTCCTCCGCCTAACTGAGCTTGTGCTCATCGGTTCCGAACGCCGTCTCAGCAATGAGACCAGTCCTCACGTTGCCCGAGCCCGGGTATCTCTTGACTGACTGAGCGGCCCGCGCCGACAATGGCATTGGGAAGATGGCGGGATGGCGCCCACGGTGTTCGGCACCACTTGGCGATCAAGCTGCGAAAGGGCTGTCATGGATTGGAAGCTGGAGCTGGTCCCGGTCCCCGTATCGGACGTCGATAGAGCAATTGCCTTTTATGTTGGGAAGGTCGGCTTTCATCTCGATCACGACCACACCGTAAGCGACGAGATACGTTTCGTGCAATTGACGCCGCCCGGTTCGGCCTGTTCGATTGCCATGGGCAAGGGCCTCGTCGACAGCCCCCCGGGATCCATAAGGGGCCTGCAACTCGTCGTGCCCGATATCGATGAGGCTCACCGGTACCTGGCCGCTCAAGGTATCGAGGTCAGCGATATCAAGGATTTTCCCTGGGGCAGATTTGTCTTCTTTGAGGATCCCGACGGCAACACCTGGTCTGTCCAGCAACTTCCACCTCGCAGCTGAGACGGCACGCTGCGGCAGGGTCGTGCCCCGACACAGATAGCGCGGGATGCACGGTTCAATTCGAACGCATCCCGGCCTAACGCCTCTTCTCGTCGAAGGCGGCATTCCAATTGTGATAAGGCGCGCGATAGGTGGGGGTGCGGTCCTCGACATCGACAAGCGCTTCGAACGGTTTGTGCGGTTCGGCCTGATACCAGAAGGCGACCGACGAAATGTCGTCCGAGCGGCGATTGGCGTGACCGTGCTCGATGGTCACCCGGATGCGTTTGTGGAAGATGACCGGGTCCTCTATGTGCCAGCGATAGAGCGTAACCGGCTCGGTCCAGTTCGGCCCGCCGGCGGCGATGATGCCGTGATAGGGCGCGCTGTAGTCCCGTGTCGGGCACCATGCCGTATTGAAATAATCTTCCGTGCCGGTGCCGTGCAGCGTCGGCGGCCAGGCATCGTTGGCGCCGGGGCCGGTCTCGCCGCGATCGTCGATCAGTTCGGCCTTCGGTCCGATGCGCGGATCGGGCTTGCGCACTGTATCCGGCACGGAAATGCCCGGCTCGCCATCGACGAAGATCATGTCGTCGCCCTCGCCATACCAGTCCCATAGTGCGGAACGCCGCCGCGAATAGACGGAATAGAGTACGCCGACATAGTGGCCATGACCTTCCGCCTCCAGGATGGTGTAGTTGCCGTTCCCGTCGGTGTTTTCCCCGCCAAACAGGACCTGCTCGTTGGCCAGCCCCGTCTCGTCTATGCCGTCAGGTCGCTGCTGCCTGTATTGGGCGTGGAAGCGGCCCAGGCCTTCCTCGAGTTCCTCATGCAGTTCGAGATCGACATAGTAATAGAAAAGCAGGTCGTCCTCAGCCTCATTGGTGACGGTGAAGCGCATGTGGCTGGCAAACGGCATCGGAAAGTAGCAGTTGAAGGCCTTGCCATCCTCTGGACTTGCCTGCACCGGCAGGCTGGCAAAATTGCGGGTGCGGGCATGGCCCATGCCGAAGAAATCGCCGATCGGCGTTTCGATGCTCGGATGTGCCTCACCATCCCAATAGGCGCGCAGTACGATCTTGCGCAGGAACGCCTCGCTCTCGCAGGCGAGCGTCGCCCAGATATGCGTGACGATGCCGGCACCGTCATGCTCGGCAATCACCACCGTCTGGCCGGGTTCAATGTGCAGCCGGTCGTCATTGCCGCCGGTGCGGTCGTAGCTTGAGAACCGGCGGGTTTTGGCGTCGCGCAATTTGGCGAGCCCGCGAAGCGGCGACAGGCCGGCATTATCCATGTGTTTCTCCTCTTGCTTCAGCGGTTATTTCAGGCCGCTTGTCTTGATGGATTCCATGATCTGGCGCTGGAAGATCACGAAGAGGACCAGCATCGGCACGGCGACGATGGTCGAGGCGGCCATGACATAATTCCAGGCGGCGGCGTACTGGCTCTTGAAGTTCGCAATGGCTACCTGCACCACCCAGAGGTTGAGGTCCGATGTGATCGTCAACGGCCACAGGAAAGCGTTCCAGTTGGCGAGGAAGAACAGGATCGCCAGTGCCGACAGGATCGGCCGGCTGAGCGGCAGGATGATGCTCCAATAGATGCGCCAGTAGCCGGCGCCGTCCATGATCGCGGCTTCTTCCAGTTCCCTGGGCAGCGACAGGTAGTATTGCCTGAGCAGAAAGATGCCGAACGCGTTGAAGATCGCCGGAATGATCAGCCCGGCATAGCTGTCCAACATGTGCAGCGTCCGCGTCAAAATGAACAGCGGCACGATGATTACTGGCAGCGACACCAGGAAGGTCGAGAACATGGCGAGGAACAGAATGTCGCGGCCCGGAAAACGCAGCCGTGCGAGCGAATAGCCGGCCATCGAATGGAAGAACAGCGCAGCGACGGTTACTGTGGCCGACACAAAGAACGAATTGAAGAGATAGCGCAGGAACGGCACCTCGGTCAGCACATAGAGGAAATTGCCGAGCGTCGGCCGTTCCGGAATGAGGCTCGGCGTGAAGACGTCGCTCGCCGGCTTGAGCGAGATGACCAGCATCCAGACAAGCGGGAACACCGTCATCAGGCCAAGCGCTGCGGTCGCCAGCATCCAGGCAAGCCTCGCCGCTCGTATCTGCGAACGGCCGGAATGAGTTCGGCCGTCAGTCATGCTCGAAACGTCCGCCGCGCGTCAGCACGAAGAAGAAGACCGTGACCAGCATCAGCGCCAGCACCAGCAGCGATGCCATTGCCGATGCATAGCCGAAGGCGCCGAACTGGAACGCCTGCTTGTAGATGTAGATGATCAGCACCGAGGTCGAATTGACCGGCCCGCCTTTGGTCATCACATAGATCAGGTCGAAGACCTGGCCGCCGGCGACAGCCGCGACGAGCGAGACCAGGAGGACGAAGAAGCTGGTCGGCTTGAGCAAGGGCAAAGTAATGTACCAGAAGCTTGTCACCGGCCCGGCACCGTCGATCTTTGCGGCTTCGTAGTACTCTGCCGGGATGTCCTGGAGCCCGCCGAGGAAGATCAGCATGTAGAAACCCATCAGGAACCAGACGCTGACCAGCACCAGCGTGAACAGCGCCAGATTTGGATCGCCGAGCAGCGAAATTCCGCCGAGACCGACGAGCGGCGCCAGCCGGCTGACGATGCCGACCTTTTCGACCAGCATGAGCTGCCACACGAGCGCCACCACGACCAGGCTGACCATCTGCGGCGCAAAGAACATCGAGCGCATGACCGCGTTGAAGCGGTTGGTCTTCTGCACCAGAAGCGCCAGTCCCAGTCCGGCGACGTAGAGCGCCGGCACCAGCATGACGGCATAGGCTACCGTCACCTTCACGGACGACCAGAACAGCGGGTCGCCCCACATGCGCCTGTAATTGCCGAACCCGACGAACCTGTAGCCGCCGAAGCCGTTGACCTCGAAGAACCCGACTACGAGCGACAGCAGCATCGGTACGCCGACGAACACCAGCAGGCCAAGCGCATCGGGCAGGACGAACAGCCATGCGGCGCAACGCTCCCTTTGCTTGGCGGTGAGGCCGCGGGCGGAATTCGCGCCCGCGGCTGGCGGTTTCATCTGATCCATGCTGGAAAGGGCCTAAAGGATCGGCGCGCCGGAATAGGAAGCGAGGAACGCATCGAGTTGCTGACTGGCCGTCGTCGCCGCCTGCTGGGCATCAACCCCGCCAAGCTGTGCCGACTGGATGGCGTCGGAGATGATCTTGTACGCCTCCGGCGGAACCCGCGGCTCGGCACGCGTTCCCGGGTGGATCTCCTTGGCGAAGGTGCCGAACTTGCCCGTGCTGAAGACATCGGCGCCGGCCTTCAGCGCGCTGTTGCGCGGCGGCATGTCGCTCTTGGCGACCGTGCACCAGTTGACGACACGGTCGATCGAGGCCTGGTCCATCGAGGCCAGCGCCCAGGCGCAGAACTGGGCGGAGGCATCCGGGTTCTTGCCCCCGGCATTGGCGACGAAGGCCCAGCCGCCGCCGACAGTGACGTATTTGCCATTGGCCGGCGTCGGCAATTTGAAGATGCCGTAGGGCACATCCTTGGCGTTGTTGTCCATCGCCGAAATGCCCCAGATGCCGCAGTTCTGCATGGCGCACAGCCCTGCCCCGAGATTGGCGACTATGTCGAAACCACCGCCGACCACTTGACGCGGCGCCACGCCGGTATTGATGGCATCCTGCCAGAGTTTCAGCGCCTGGACGGTGGCCGGCGAATCGAAGGCGCTCTTGCCGTCCTTGCCCTGGAATTCGCCGCCGCCCTGCCACAGGAACGGATACCAGGTGAAGTTCTGGTAATAGCCGGGAGTCGTTTCGAACAGCACGCCGTAGCGGCTGGGCGTCGTCAGCTTTTTGGCGACCGCCAACAGCTCGTCCCAGGTCTTCGGTACGTCGTTCTCGTTGAGCTTTGCATCCTCGAAGGCTTTGACCGAATAGTAGAAGGCCATCGGCTCGACTTCCATCGGCACACCGTAGATCTTGCCGTCCACCATGCGGTTGGCGATGACGCTTTCCGGGAAATCGGCTTGGGCGGCATCCTCGATATGCGGCGTCAGGTCGGCAAGCACGCCGCCATTGTAATAACGCAGGAAATCGCCGGGGCTGATGAGGAAGATGTCAGGACCCTCGCCCGACGCGAAGGCCGTTGCCAGCTTGGAACCGGAGATGTACTCGCTGTTGACGACATATTCGAGCTCGACCTTCTGGTCGTGGCCGTCGTTCCAGTCGGCCACCAGCTTCTCGAACCACTGGACCTGCGGCTTCACGTCTCCGCCAGGCGCATAGAACTGCCAGAATTTCAGCGGCGCTTCCTGAGCGCGCACGGCCATCCTGTTGATGAACGGGAAGCCTGTGAGGCCGGCGGCAGCGAAAGTGGCGCCGCCCTGGATCAGCCGACGGCGATTCAGGCTGGCCAATGGCCGGTCGCGGGTCGTTTTGTCAGTCATCAATTCCTCCCTTGGATGTTGTTCGGTCGAACGTTGGCGAAGGGACCTCCGTTCCCTTTGCCGGCATCTGGCGTCACGCGCTGTCGAATGGGCTCAACGCGCATGGGATCACTTCGGTGCGCGGCGCGCCCTCGACTTTGCCACCCAGCCGTTCGAGCAGCATTTCCGTGGCGCGCTTGGCAAGCATTGTCGGACTGTTGCCGACACAGGTCAGCTTCGGCCTGACATATTCCAGTTGAGGCAGGTCATCGAAGACTGCGATGGCGATATCCTGAGGGATATTGATCCCATGGTCGTAGAATTCGGTCAGCGCACCGGAGGCCATCAGATAATTGGCGAAGAACATCGCCGACGGCAGGTGTCCGCCGTGCTTCTCCCTGAGCCAGGTGACCGCTTCCCGCCCTGACGGGGCAAGATAGCTTCCCTCAAACCGCAGATCGGCGGAGATTGGCACGCCATTGTCGGCGAGCCCTTTTTCGAAACCGGCGGCACGCGCCATCGCCTCCTTGAAAAAGGATGGCCCGGTGACATGGGCGATGCGGCGATGGCCCCTCTTCGCCAGATACTCGCCCATCAGATAGCCGCCGCCGAAATCGTCCAGCTGGACGCTGTCGACAGCATGGTTCGGCAGATGGCCGATGAAGACGGCGGGCAGATCGAGGCTGAGCAGTTCGCTGTGCATGCCGTGCAGCGCGAAGTCGGCAACGATGACGCCGTCGACCCGCTTGCGCCCGATCTGGCGCAAATACTCGCGGCCGTGATCCTGTGAATGTCCGCCCGGCACGTCGGTGTTGAAGATCAGCATGTCGAGGCCGACCACTTCGAGCGTCGACTGCGCCGTTTTCACCAGCTCCGGATAGAACGGGTTGCGGATGTCCGGGATCAGCATCGCGATAATGTTGGTACGGCCGGTGCGCAGGCTCTGCGCCTGCGGGTTCGGGGTGTAGCCGAGTTCGTCGATCGCCGCTTGTACGCGCTCACGCAGCGATTTCGATACCCGGTCCGCATGGTTGATGACATGCGACACGGTCGTGCGCGACACGCCCGCTCGCGTGGCAACTTTGGAAATCGTGCTCATGGTGACAGGCTATGGGCACTTGAATGCATTTGCAAATCGATTTTACCGATGTCTCGCAAATTAGGGCCATCAGGCGATTATACAAATGCCAAAAGAAAAGGCCGGGTTGTTAAGCCCGGCCAAGTGTGAAGGTCTATAACCTCCAGAGGGGAACGCGCCGGACGCAATGGGAGGAGACATCCGACGCAATTCGCATATGGGTCTGCATTGGTGGCGTTTCAACGATGCGGCAGTAGACCAACGGCGTTGCTGCCATAGAGCCAGAAACGCAAAGCATTCGAAGGGGCGGTGGATCGCAGCTGCCAGTTGGACACAAAGGTCGCCGAATGCAGGGCGGGCTCCTGGCATAGGGACTTCAGTCTGTAAGCCTATCGACCAAGGACCCGCACAGCCAAACTTTGGTCCGAGGCTGCTATCGCAAAAGCCCGAAATGCGAGAGTTTCAGGAACTGAGTTCCGAGGAGCCCCGTTGCGATGCCGACTGTTACAGGAGGCCGCCATGGACCCGAGCATTCACCAGGCACGTTGGCTGCTTTTTCCGTTATTTGGCCTGTGTTTCGGGGTCGCGGCCATTGGATTTATTGTTGGCTGACGGTGGAAGTCGGCGCTACCGCGGAGAGACGCAACCAAAGGAAGGCAAAAGACTTGCGCAGTAAATAGTCCCTTCCTGCGCTAGCGAGACCCACCAGTTACCATCGTGGGACTGGTGGGTCTTGACGTTCCGGACGCAAACCATTGTTTTAAGCATCACACGAATTTCGAACAGGAGGCAGTACGACAGAGCCGTATGATTAAGGGGAGTTCCGACATGCGACTGACAAGTTCATTGATGACGACCCGGAAACGAAGGACCGGATCTTCACGAGGACGTCGTGTCGGCATTTCTGTAGTCGCCTTGACCTTCATTCTCGTCGTAAGCCCCTATCGCGTCTTGTTCGATGGATCATCGCAGCCACTCGGCCCGCAGGCTGTCTGGGCCAAAGATGGCGGGAACGGCAACGGCAATGGCGGGAACGGGAATGGGAACGGCAATTCGGGCAATTCGGGTGGAAACTCCGGCAATTCGAACTCGAATGCTGGTGCCGGCAAGGGCAAAGCAAAGTCGCAGGACGACAATCCCCCTGATCCCGCCCCTGCGGTAAACCCCGATAGCAAGCCAAAACTCTTTGTCAACGCATCCACAGGAGACCGGGTCGAGGTGAGCGGCCCGAGCATTGGCGTGGTGCATTCGAATGGACTCAGCGAACGCATCGACAGGGGCCAATACGAAATGCGGGACGCCAAGGGCCGCACCATCATTCGGCGCCTGGCGACGCGTTCCGATCGGGACAGGTTGCTTGAAATGATCGACTGAGGGCCAGTTCACATGGCCGCGCCGTGCGGCAATTTCGGCTCAAGCATGATCGCGAACAGGCGGATGCCGGTGCTCAGTCGCATCGCGCAAGGTCATGGCGGCTTCGGTCCTGTTGCTGACGTTGAGCTTGGCCAGGATTCGCGTCATGTGGTGCTTTATCGTCTTTTCATGCAGGTTCAGCCGAAGCCCGATCCGTTTGTTGCTCAGTCCCGCGGCAACCAGCGTCAGGATCTCCCTTTCACGGCTGGTGAGGTCGGCAAGTCCGTCAGCTTTCGCCGGCTCTTTTGATTGAGCTGACAGATCGGCCAACAGGCGCGCCGACAATTGTGGACAGACATATCGTTCGCCCGACGCTACCGTGCGCAGGATCGCAGCCAACGTCCTCGACCCGACCCCCTTCAGAACATAGCCCCTGGCCCCGCTCTGCAACGCGGTCATCACGTGCTGGTTTTCTTCCGAAACGGTCAGCATCACAATTTTCAGTGCCGGATGCCGCTCAAGGGCCGGTCCGATCACGCCAAGGCCACCTCCAGGAACCGAGATGTCCATCAGCAGAATGTCGGGCCGCTGGTCTTCGATTATCCGCAGGGCATCGTCTCTGCTGCTTCCTTCACCGACGATCTCGAACCCGCCGATCTGATCGAGCGTGCGCACAACGCCTTCCCTGAACAGCGGGTGGTCGTCGACGATGGCGAGCTTGATGGCTACTGTCATGTCTGCCCCATTTCAACGATGTTGAGGGCCATTCTTACGACTGTGCCACTCTGTGAGGAAGTCACGGTAAACTGGCCCCCGAGGCTTTCCACACGCTCGCGCAGCCCTACGAGTCCCAGCCTCTCGGGACGCACGATTTGCGGGTCAAAGCCGGCGCCGGCGTCGGCCACTTCGATACAAACGCGCTCGCCGTCGAAATGTTTCTCGACCGACTGACCTTCACCTCCGGCATGACGGAATCCATTGTTCAGCGCCTCCTGGACGAAGCGGAAGATGCAGATCTTGGCCGCCGGCGACAACGGCGCATGGCCGCCGGTCATCGATAGTGTCACTTTGACGCCGGTTCGTTCTTCGTGCGCCCGTACGGCAAGCTGGAGAATTTCACCCAGTTCGGCATGCTCGATATGCGGCAGGACAAGGCCCTTGCTGATGCTCCTGATCTCGCGCATGGCATCGTCCAGATGTGCTTTGATGGCCAGCAATTCCTGTGCACGCTTCGATTGCGGCGTAGCGGGATCGGCAATGACGGGGCTGTCGATCCCCAGCGCCGCGAGAGCAACCAATTGCGCCGGGCCATCGTGCAAGTCCGCACCGATGCGCCTGAGATAGCGTTCGTTAAGTGCGGTGGCACGCTGCGAGGCACGCTGCACCCGCAGCCTCAACAGTCTGTTTTGCGCAAGCAGATCGGAAAGCTCGGCAATGCGCTGCTTCAACGAGCGGCTCTGCGAACTGATCATGCGGCTGCCACGGAACACGATTGCCGACAGCCCGAGAAAGAAGGCCGCTGTGACGGCGGCAACGTCCAGCCAGGTTCGAATGAGTGCCTGATGCAGGTTTCTTTCAAAATCAGTGGCGACCTCGTAGAATTCTGAAACGGCCACCACTTCCCCCGACCATGGCTGCAGCACCGGATTGTAGATCTCGAGAAGATGCAAGCCGCTGGCCCTTTCGGCCTCGCTGTCCGGATCGTCGAGCTTGTCGAACTCCGAGACCATTTGGCCTGCGAATGCCGCCCGGAGATTGTCGCTGGGTTCAAAGCGCTTGCCGATCAATGTCTTGTCGGTCGAATACAGGATGGTTCCGTCGCGACGCCAGAGCTTGAAGGATTCGAGCCTTGTGCCGAGTGCCCCTTGTCCCAGCGTTTCATCGAGCGCATGGGCGACGCTCTCGTCGAGCACTTCGCTCTTGCGCATATCCGGAAGCAGCGGCGCGATAACGCTGTCCACGTAAAGAGCCGTCGCGGAAGCCGAATTCTGCGTGACCACGGTTTCTATATGGTTCGTGACGGAAATCCCGACCACCACCATGGCTGACAGGGAAAATAGACCGCCCGCGAGCAGGAACTGCGTTGCCAGCGACAGCGCATTCCAACGGTCAACAAGGCTTGTCAGCCTGTGTGGCTTGGTGTTCCGAATGGCCTGCTCGGCAGCACGCCGCACCAGTGGCGCGATTCTGGAGAGCCGGCTAATCCGTTGTCGAACGTCGCTGAAAGACGCCATCCTAGGTGTGTAACCGATCAATCGCGATGGAACTAGGGCCTGATGAGAGGGCGAACAGCGTATCCGGCGCTTTTTTGGGCAAACCGTCTCATTGCGTCGTTCGGTAAAGCTCGGACGCGGCCTGCTTCAGTGCCGCCCGTCCATCCGGCCTCAGATACATCATGTGCCCGCCCTCCAGCACCTCGGTGCGAATGGGCTTTGCGCCGGCAAGCGAAGGAATTTGACCAAGCAGGTAGCGCGAGCCCATGTACGGCGTCACCAGGTCGCTGTAGCCGTTGACGATCAGCACGCCGAGGCTGGGGTTTAGCACGCGCGCCTGTTGAAGGTCGTCCATGACACCCGCATAGCCCTGACGCGTCGCGCTCGTCCCATAGTCCCAATTGCCGCTGACTTCACGGTTGAGAAGCCGATAGCTGATATCCGTGCGGAAGTTCAATTCATCACGCACATAGCCGACGAAAGCGGAGGTGAGCGCCGGCACGCTTCGGTCGAGCACCGGATCGGGACCCTCGACTCCCAGGCTCTCTGGCGCCACGTCCGCTGTCGCGATGTTGCCGTCATAGGCGCTGAGAACATTGCCCTTTGCCCGTGCAAACTCCTTGGCGAACAGCCCTATGGGAATGCGTGCAAAGTGCCGCTGGACGAGATCGAGCGGCAGACCGGTGATTGCGGCGACACGCTGGCTCGCCAGGCGTCCACCCTGCTCCAGCCCACCGGCCAGCGCGGCCAGATAATCGCCGAGCGCATAGCGTTCGACTTCCGCCAGCCGCTCCTGCAGGGCCGGGCCGGAAACGCCTTCGCTGTGTAGGCGCACTGCCGCCAGCGACGGCAGTTCCAGCGCCCAGTGGAGCGGCTGGAACTCGTCCGGGCGCACCAGCGTGAATTCGAGCGCCGGCGAAATCAGCACGACACCACTCGGGCTGATGCCGATGTCTTCCTGAAGCTTCCTGGCGAGCAATGCTGCTCGAAAGCCGCCATAGCTTTCGCCAGCCAGGAAGACAGGCGATGCCGTACGGTTCGTCTGCGCCAGATAGAGTCGGATAAACGCGCCTATCGACGCGGCGTCCTGGCTGACGCCCCAGAAGCTGTGTGCTTCCGTGCCGGGCGCTTCACGGCTGTAACCGGTTCCGACAGGGTCCACAAAGACCAGGTCGGTCATGTCGAGCCAGGTGTCGGGGTTATCGAACAGCCTCTGCGGCGACGGCAGGAAACTTCCATCGGCCGCTGTCGCCAGAACCCGCGGACCGAGCGCGCCGAGATGGAGATAGGCGGAAGCTGCTCCCGGACCGCCATTGAACACGAAGGTGATCGGGCGACGCGGATCCGGTCCCGTTTCTTTCCCTGCGTGCAGAGCATAGGCGACATAGAAAATCTCGGCGGTGATATCGCCTTTGCCGGACGGCAATGACAGCGTACCGGCCTTGGCCTCGTAATCGAGCGTGCGTCCGGCAATGACGATCGAATGATCGGAAGTCTGCGGCGGTGGCAGGAGCGAGAGAACCCCGCCTGTGGGCGGCGGCCGCTGGGCCGTCTCCGCATGACCGAACCCAGTTCCGGCAACCAACAGCAGAAGAGCGAGGGCGATTTCTTGCAGCTTGATAGGCATGACGTCTCCGGAGCAATTGGCTGGAAACTAGCACACCGTCGGCCGAACCAAAGTCACAGCACCGTGCGCCAGTACATCTGACAAGAAGGGGTCGAATTTGGAAATCCAATGCCCAGGCGGAAGATAGGGCGCGAGGGTCACGGCGGCAGCCTAACCTCTTCCAGCAGATGCGTGCGGCGGAATGGCGGACCAACGACTTCGTGAATTTTCTGCCGGTTGACTCGATTGGCCCACTTCCTAGGTTGGCATTCGGGGCTCCCGTGCAATCCGAAGTTGGTATGACATCTTTCCACACCCGAAAGCTTGCCCTTCTCCTTCTATCGGCAAGCGCCACCATCCTGTCTTCCTGCGTCATGCCCGACGACACGTCGAGCACTGCGAAGGAAGACGCCACGGCGGCGGCAGCCCGCAGGGAGATGGTCGGCCTTAGCGAGGCGGACGTTCGAATGTGCGCCGGCTTTCCTACCGCCACTGCCGATGTCGGCAAATCCGGCCAGATCTGGACCTATCAGCGCGTCGTTCAACGCGGCAATCTCAACATTGTCGTTCCGACCGTGGCCATTGGCCCCGTCCCGGCGCTGGGGGGTTCCGTCAACGTCGCCCCCGGCGGCTATTGCAACACGCAAATTCGAATGGTTGACGGTCATGTTGCCGAGGTTGCCTACGCCGGCGACAACAACCTGCCGAACAACCGCGATGCGCTCTGTGTCAGCACGGTAGACGCCTGTGTCGCCTACGCCCGTCAGTATCATCCAGGCAGGACAATGGGCAGATAGCGGGATGAGTGGCATTGCCGCTGATCTGAACGCCTGAGATTTCTGGTTTGCCGGCTAGTATCCTCGATCCCGATCGAGCATCACCGATTTGACCTGACTTTCCCCGCTATCAACCGCCGACCCCATCGCGAATAGTGGAGAAATAGCGGTCGGTTCCGACCTGCCCGCCCTTGAGGGCAATTTCCAGCCCATCGATCGCCTTAATGCTTGAATGCGCCACACAAAGTGGCGAGCCCGGCGATGCCGGCAGCGGCATTCGCACAGTCAGCGCGTCGACGCCCATCTGGGCAAGTGCATGGCTCGACGTGTCGCCGCCGGCGATGACCACGCGCAGTAGCTTCTCTTGAAGCGTCAGTTCGCGGAGAACCTCGCCAAGGCCGTGGCCGAGCTTATGGCGGGCGCCTTCCCGGAGATCGATTTCTGCACCGCGGTCGGCCGCAGGCCCGAGCGCGGTGTAGAGGATGACGCTGCGCCCGGCCCGTAGGCTGGAGCGGCCGGTTGCCACCGCGCGCGCAATCGCGTCGTTCGAAGCCTCAGAAACCAGTTCGACTGGGTCGAGCTCGATCCCGTCGAAGCCGTCGGCCAGAGCATAACGGATCTGTCGTTCCGTCGTCGGCGAGCAGCTCCCCGAGACCACGGCGATCCTGTCGGCAGCGCCCGGCGGCGAAAAGGCGGATTTGGTATCCACGATCCGGTTCGCTGCCCATTCGACCAGCAAGGCATATTCGATGCCTGAAGAGCCGACGACGAAATAACCGCCCGGCTTGCGAGCGCGCCAAATCTCCTTGCCGGCAAGTGCCTGGGTTTCCAGGCTATCGACATCGACAAGCACAATACCTGAGCCATTCTCCACAAGCCGGTCGAATGCTTTCGACCGCGACGCAGACTGCAGCGTCGCCAGGTCGACCAGGCCCGAGGCGAGGCTGGTCTGGCGCGACAGATGGATCAGCAGGTCGGATTCGTCCATCGGCGTGGTCGGATGGCGGCTCATCACGGGATGGCGGTCGATGCGGAAATATTTTTCGCGATAGGCCGCGAACAGATGACCGAAGGCGGTGTAGCGCTTCAGCTGCGGCGCGCCGACCACCAGCGGCACGCCCTCTTGCCGGAAAACCGAGCGGCCGATTTCGATCGCCCGGCCGATGCTGCCGATTGCCGGGCTGGAATCGAAGGTCGAGCAGACCTTGTAGTGGCAGATCTCGGCGTTGACGGTCTTCAGCCAGGCGAAGGCATCTCGCAGATGCGTGTCCATCCACTGCGGCGTCTCGCTGCGGCTGGTGCCGGCCAGCCCAAGGGCGCGGCAATGCGCAAATTGCGAAAGCAGCGCCTCGTCCGGCTGGCGCATGAACAGGACGGTCGGCACGCCGCCGAGCTCGAGCGCCTCCATAACGTCGGTCGAGCCGGTCAGGTCGTCGCCATAGTAACTCAGAAGCAGGTTTTGCATGGCGTCAGGCCGCCTCGCCGCCGCCGAACTTCTCGATCGACCGCGCCAGCTCGACATGGCTCAAGGCATAATCCGCCAACGAAATGTCCTGGACCGCCGCCTGCCAGGCCTGCTGCACGGCCCGCACGCCGGCGCCCGGCCCGTCCGGGTGGCTGACGATGCCACCGCCGCAGAGATAGAGAAGATCGACCGTCCGGCCGGTTCGCTGGAAGGTTTCAGGCGCCTGCCCGCCCCACTGGCCGGAGCCGGCGACCGGCAATGCGCAATCGGCCGGCGAAAAGATCGGCGTGGTCACCGCCTTGAAGGATTCGACGAAGGACCAGTCGGGTTCCCAGTATTTTGAGGCGATGCCGTTGATCTGGAACTGGTCGACGCCGAGCAGGCGCCAGAACTGCTGCCAGACCTTGAAATCCATGCCAAGGCCGGGATGACGGGTGAGAATGTCCCAGCCATTGCGGTGGGCATGGAGCACAAGGCTGGAGCGTTTTCGAAGGTAAGCCATGCCGCCGAAACCGATCGAATTGATATTGACCACCGCGCAATTGCCGCCGGCCTTTGCCACCAGATCGTGGTTTCGCATCATCTCGTCGGGATCGGCATGTGAAATGCCGAAGGCATACATGACCTTCTTACCGGTCTTCTGCTCGTGGTCGAGGATCAGCGGCATGATTGCCCTCACCCGCTCCGACAGCGGCGAATAGGCCGGGCTCATCAGCTTCTCGTCGTCCTTGATGAAGTCGACGCCGGCCGCAATCAGCTCTTGCACCATTGCGGCCGTCTCGTACGGGCGGAGTCCCAGCGCCGGCTTGACGATGGTCCCGATGATCGGACGATCCACGACACCGGTCAGCCTGCGGCTGCCCGTGACGCCGAATTGCGGGCCCGGATGCGCGCCCCGGTACTCCTCGGGTAGCCTCATGTCGACGACACGAATGCCGGACAGGCCCTTGATCGAAAAGGTGCCGCCGATGACGATGGTCATCAGCGCCGACAGGTCGGTGCCGATGGCGTCCAGCGGAAAGGCGATGTCGACGTCGGCGCGCTTGACCGGGCCGTTGCGCGCTTCGGGACCGGTTTCGGGAAGGGACGGCCGATCCGCATCCGGCAGATGCCGTATCGCCAGGACTCGCGCTGCGACCCTGGCCTTGAGCTCTTCGGTCTCGCCGGCCAGCGCGACGAAGGTTCCGGTCGACTGGTCGCTTGCGATCTTGGCCGCCAGCGCCTCGATATTGCCCGGCGTTTCGATGCGATAGGTGAGAACAATCATATTCGCGCGGCCTGCCGGGTGGTTCGAAAAAGGTTCCTTGGCCCTTGAAATCTGGTATAATGAGTACATAAGCTTTGCAAGCCCTATCCGGCTTGGCGGTAAGGGCGAGCCGGCAGCAGGCGTTCCGGAATTCACGGCGGAAATGCTAGATAGGGGCCGGTCAAAGGAGTGATTCGCGACGATGAACCGTTCGGAGCCGATCGTCCGGCGCAAGCTTTCCGACGAAGTATTCTTGAGACTGAAGCGCCTGATCACCAGCGGCGAATTGCTGCCGGGTGACGACATGCCGTCGGAGCGCGAATTGATGGAGCGCTTCGAGGTCGGCAGGCCGGCGATCCGCGAGGCAATGCAGGCGTTGAGCAATATGGGCCTTGTCGCGATCTCGCATGGCGAGCGGGCGAAAGTGCTGCAGCTGACCGCCAAGTCGATCATCAAACAGGTCGACGGTGCCGCCAAGATCATCCTGTCGTCGTCGAAGGACACGCTGGAGCACCTCAAGAACGCGCGTATCTTCTTCGAGCGCGGCATGGTCAGGGAAGCCGCGGAGAAGGCAACCGCCGAGGACGTGCAGCGGTTGCGGGCAACGGTTGCCGAGCAGCGCAGCCATCGTGGCGACTCGGAAGCCTTTATATCCGCCGACATGAAATTCCACACCCAGATCGCGGCAATATCCGGCAATCCGATCTATGTCGCCGTCAGCGAGGCAATGCTTGGCTGGCTAAAGGAATACCACACCGAAATGCTGATCTGGACTGGCAAGGAAAAGTTCACGCTGACCGAGCACGAAGAGATCATCGGACGCATCGAGGCCAAGGATGCGGATGGCGCCGAGAAGGCGATGATCAAGCACCTCGAACGCTCGCGTGCGCTTTACGTGATGAACTCCGGCAGCTGAAAATCAAGAGCAAGGTCCCGACCGCAGCGGCCGGCACCTTGCTCTCGGCCTACTGACTGACCACAGATCAGCCTGAGCCCGGACCGACGCAGTTTTCTGTTGCGTCTGAATCCGATGTATGTGCCGCGTGTTTTCATTCAACGATTTCAGCATTTGCATCTTCCCAGCCATGGATTTCCGCGGCCCGCTTTCGTCAGCAAGCCCGCATAGGCCCTCCTGGAGGCGCCGCGCTTGTTCTGGGATTGGCAATTCTTGCAAAGACTATGCTAGGCTTGCCATCCGAGAACGATACTGGAGTACCGCAATGGCTGACAGGGGCCTCCACGTTGTGATCTGGCTGCCGTCGAATTTCTATTCGGCCGTCGTCTCGACGCTCGTGGAAATGTTTCAGCTTGTGAATGACGTCTGCCGTTCGCAGGTTCTCTCCTGTGAGTTCGTTTCAAGGAGCGCGCCGTCGGCATCGAGCACCGGAATTTCCTTCCCGACAAAGGCTCAACCATCCCGGAAAATGGATGTCCTGATTCTCATTGCCATGCCGGGTGTCGAGATTCCGGAGCTTCTGCGCTCGCTCGACGAGGAGAGTGAGCATTCAAAACCGCTGATCGCGCTCGCGCAGCAGCAGGACGCAATCATCGCAGCACATTGCGGCGCGTGTTATCTGCTCGCCACTTCGGGATTGTTGGACGGCAAGCGCGCAACGATATCCTGGTGGCTGAAGAACGAGGCAAGCCGCCGGTTTCCGCAAGTGCGATGGGACGCTTCCCGCCTGCTCATTCGCCAGGACCGCCTTTACACATGTGGAGGCGGGTTTTCCGGACTCGAACTCGCCAGGGCTTTGCTGATCGATCTGGGCTTCGAGAAGGAAGAACGGATCATTCGAAAACTTCTGGTTCTTCCTCCGCCGCGCAAATTCCAGAGTCCCTACGAATTTCCTCTCGACAAAATTTCGAACGACGCCAGCCCATTCGAGAACAAGCTGCGCGAGCTCTCGAAAGACAAGATGTCAGAAATCGATTTGAAATTTCTTGCAACCGAATTGGCAATGTCTTCGCGAACCCTGTCTCGCAGGTTTTTCGACGAGCTCCAGACAACGCCGGGAAAATGGATCCAGGAAAGGCGGCTGGAGTTGGCAAGGTCCATGCTTGAGGAAACGAAACTGAGCGTCTCAGAAATCTGCTATCGGGTGGGATATCAGGACGTCGCTTCGTTCAGCCGTCTTTTTTCCAAGACAACTGGAATGGCACCAGGCGAGTTTCGAAAGCAAGTCCGGTGACAAGTCGGCAGCGGAAGTGCTGCGGCTACGGGCAACCGCTGCGGAACTGCGGCGATTCATGAACCCCGGCGTGACTTCAGCCAATCCGGACGATTGCGTAGGGCGTCATGACAAGACGGTCTCGGCCCGACGCGTCGCGCTGAATCTGGCGTGACGTTCGTCCATCCCAGATATTCAGAAAACCCTGATCGGAACCGAGCCCGGAAACATCGACTGGAAGGTCGTCCGGAGTAAGGTTCGCCAGCCAGACGATGATCTTGCCTGTCTGGGAGTGGCCGGCCAGTGCCAGCACCCGCGTCTCATCGGTCGTTGTCGCCGCCACATGCGCATGGCCGGCCAGATCGCAAAGTCCTTTCACCGCGTGGAAAATCGGCCGGGGTGTACCTTCTTTGACAGGTTCGCCCGACGAGGCCAGCACGCCGAGTGGTCCGGTGAAGCTGCAGAGCGTCAGCATTTCGAGCCCGGCCGGCGCGACGCGCGCCGCATAGCCGATCGTCCATGCGGCCCCGAACAGCCCGGCATGGCGAGGGTCGCGGTCGGCCATGGCAATGCGCTGACTGTCAGGATTAGCCTTGGTCGCGCCGCCATAAGGGTTCTGGCGCATGGCAATGGTCGACGGCCCGACCCGATAAGGTATTGTTCCGAAGATCGTTCGTACTGACGCCGTGATGAAAGGCAATGCTTCCAGCGATTGCATGACGCTGAGATCGTCGGCGGCGTGCACGATCGGGCAGGTGCAATGCGTGACGAAATCGAGCGGGTCGGCCGGCACACGCTTGCGATTGAGTTCGGTGAAATAGCTGAACATGCCGCCGCCGAGGCGGCTGTCGGGAAAGGAGCGCCGCGCCGCGGCGTAGACGTCTTCGAGCGGCGGGCAGTGCGGCCACGCGCTGCCCGGTGGCGTCGACTGCCGGTCGACCGAGGGCGAGACGGCAATGGCCGAAAGCTTGAGCCCGGCCTGGCGCACCCTGTCGGCGACGCCTGAAAGCTCGGCGTCGAGATCGCCGTCGCCGGCAATGACACATTCGAGCGTTGTCCGGACCGGATAGGCGGCGGCGAGCCGGGCGTAGGATCGCAAGGCGTCGAGCCCATGGCCACGCGTCGGGTCGTAGTGGAACATCAATTGCTGCGGACCAAGCTCGCACAGCATCGGCAGCTTGCCCAGCGCCGCCTCGACCTCATCCGGGTAGATGATCACGCCAACATCCGGCAGCGCCGGTCCGGCTTGGCCGAGCGTGACGCGAATTGGTTCCGCGATTGCCGCAGCGGCCGGCACTTTCCCGCGACCCTCTATCCGCAAACTAGTGGTCTGGCGGAAGGTCTTGCCGGCAGGCAGCACATAGGGCCATGGCAGCGCGAGCGGCCGGACATAGGTCTTGTAGGAGGCATCCGACCAGTTGCGCTGGTCCTCCATCTCGAAAATGTCGCCTTGCATCCGGCATTCGGCGGTGACGCCCGGCCGGACCTCATAGGTGATCGCCCGCAGATCCTTGAAAGGCTGCCAGGGATCGATCAGCTCCGGAAGCCGCGTCGCGACCACGCTGCCATCGGTATGCTCGACCGTGACCGGGCTGCCGGCCAGCCCGGCAATTGGATGCAGGATGCAGAAGCCGCAGCGATTGGTCTCGAAATCGTTGTCGGGAAGAGCGCTCACGTCGAAGATCAGCTGGCCATCGGCCGAGCCCTTGATGGTCGCACGGAAGTCGAGCCGGCTTCCCTCTGGTCCGAAGCAACCTGCCGAATAGCTGACGAAGAAAGCGTCATCGCCCTGGTCGATGATTAAATCGGTGAGCGCCGGCTCGTAGGTGCCCCAGTCGCGATCCCTGACGATGAAGGCGACGGCGCGCAGAACCTCGGTGCCGCCATGCCGGATGGTGCGCAGATTGCCGTTGACGAAGTCCGCCGTCAGCGCGCCGGCGCGCAGCCTGACCGGTTCGGCTTCAACGGCACGTGTGCCGTAGAGGAGGAAGGCGTCGGCTGTCATTTCAGCAAGGCGTCGAGTTGCACCGGCTCCCGGCTTGCGGCGCCAGCGTACGCAGCCTCGACCAGCGCTAGTGTCTTGAGGTTGTCCGCGCCCGAGGTCGCGGGCTCGGTTCCCTTGGTCAGGCAGTCGACCCAATGCTTTTGAATGGCGACGACGCTTTCCTGGATGTTGTGCCACGGCCGTGATGCCCAGGCCAGCAGCGGCGGCGAGACGTCGCTCACAGCTGTCCCGCTCCTGCCGGTGACGGTGAGGCGGTAGCCCTGCGCCAGCCGGATCGTGCCGTCGCTGCCGTCGATCTCGATCAGCGTCTCGGGGAACGGCTCTGTCGCGAGCCTGCTGGCGTAGCTGCAGTCGACCACGGAAGTGGCTCCGCCCGTGTGGTCCATCAGCATCGTCGCAACGTCCTCCCCGGCAATGCCGGGATTGATGCGCGCCGTTCGCGCAGTGACGGTCGAGACGTCGCCCAGCAGGAAGCGGGCTATGTCGAGGATGTGGATACCCAGATCCTCGATGATGAAGCGCTTTCCCGTCGCCAGATAAGGCTGGCCGGAAAACACGTCATAGGCAGAGCGGAACGAGATCCGTCCGAAAAAGGGGGTGCCGATTTCGCCGCTGTCGAGCACGGTACGCACCGCCTGGATCGGCGACTGCCAGCGAAAATTCTCATGCACCATCAGCGGCACGCCGGCGTCAGCACAGGCCTTTACCATCGCCTTGGCGTCGGCAAGCGTCGGCGCAAACGGTTTTTGGCAGATTGCCGGAACGCCGTGCTGCGCCGCCATCTCCACGAGCATTCTGTGGCTTGGTGCCGTGGTGGCGATGTCGACGAAATCCAGCCTTTCGCCGGCAAACAGCGCTGCCGCGTCGGTATAGCGCCGTGCGACCCCGAACTGGTCGCCAATGATCCGTAGCCGGTCCGGATCGCGGTCGCAGATGGCGGTGATCGAGGCGCCCTCTATATCGCGCCAGGCATGCATCTGGTTGATGGCAAAGAAGCCGCAGCCGATCAGCGCTCCACGCAGTTCCGCCATGTCAGCCGGCCTTTGCCATCTGCATCAGCGTGACACGGCTCTGCAGCCGGCGCTGTGCCTGGTCGACGACGACGGCGACGATGATGACGAGGCCCTTGATCACCATCTGCCAGAACGAACTCACTCCCATCATCACCAGCCCGTCCGAAAGGATGCCGATTACGAAGGCGCCGACAATGGTGCCGCCGATCGTGCCGCGACCGCCCGACATCGAGGTGCCGCCGAGCACCGCCGCGGCAATGGCGTTGAGCTCGAAGCTCTCTCCGGTCGCCGGATGCGACGCCATCAGCTCCGACGAGATGATCAGCCCGACGATCGCCGCGCAGAAGCCGGAGAACATGTAGACGAACATCTTCACCATATTGACGCGGACACCCGAAATCCGCGCCGCCCGTTCATTGCCACCAACCGCGAAGATGTGGCGGCCGAGCGGGGTGTACTTGGCGAGATAGGCCGCCCCTAGCGCAACGACGAGCAAAATCCAGAGCGCAATCGGCAGGCCGAGCAACCGGCCGGCGCCGAGAAAGCCGAATCCGGTGGTGCCGAGCTCCGGCTTGCCGACGAGATTAGGGAAAGTACGGCCGTCCGACGACAGCAGCGCCAGGCCGCGTGCGACGTAGAGCACGCCGAGCGTGGCAATGAACGGCGCAACGTTGAGCCTGGTGATCAGCAAGCCGTTGACGGCGCCGATCAATATGCCGACGGCAAGCGTGATCAGCGCGATCTCGAAGACGTTGAAATAGATGGTGTAGCCGACCTGCAGGTCGATGCCGTTGAGCACGAGATAGCCGGCCACCATGCCGCACAGGCCGACGATCGAGCCGACCGACAGGTCGATGCCGCCGGTGATGATGACGAAGGTCATGCCCATTGCGAGGAATGCGTTCAGCGCCACATGCTTCGACATCAGGATAAGATTGGCGGCCGATAGGAAATTGGGGGCGGCTATCGAGAAGAATAACAGCACGGCGATCAGCGCGATGAACGTCCTCGCCTTCATCAGCGTCAGCAGGACCGAGCCGCCCGACATGGAGTTGACCGCCGCCTTGGCTGGGATGTCAGTCATGCGTCTTGCTCTCCGTGCGGGACCGGTCCGTGGCCGAAGGCGGAGGCAGCGACGAGTGCGGCCTCCGTCGCCTCGGCGCGGTCGAACATGCCGGTCAGTTTTCCATTGCTCATCACCGCGATGCGGTCGGACAACGCCATCACTTCGTCGAGATCGGAGGTGGCAAACAGAATCCCCAGGCCGTCGCGCGACAGCTTGCGCATGGTGCGGAACACGTCGGCCTTGGCGCCGACGTCGATGCCGCGGCTGGGCTCGTCCATCAACAGCACCTTCGGCCCGGTGAGCAGCGCCTTGCCGATCACCACCTTCTGCTGGTTGCCGCCTGACAGCGACGAGACTTCCTGCGCCGGATCGGCGACCTTGATCGCCAGTTCGCGCACCGTCTGGGTCACCGCCTGTCGTTCGGCGGCACCACGAATGTGGAACAGGCGCACGAACCGCGACAGGCTGGCCAGCGTCAGATTGCTGGCGACGGAGAGGATCGACACCAGCCCTTCGCGCTGGCGGTCTTCGGGGATCAGCGCCAGGCCGCGCCGGATGCGCCGCGTCGTGTCGCGCTCGTGCACTTTTTTGCCGGCAATGAATATCGTGCCCGTCGAATGGCCATGGCGGCCCATGATGCAGTCGAACAGCTCGCTGCGTCCGGCGCCCATCAGGCCATAGATGCCGAGAATTTCGCCGGCGCGCAGCGACAGCGAGACGTGATCGACCGCAAGCCCGCCGGTGACGCGCGGCAGGCAGATGTCCTCGGCGCGGAATATTTCCTCGCCCGGCACATGGCCGTCGGCCTTGGCGAAGTCCTTGGCATCCGAGCCGATCATCTGCCGCACGATCCACTGGGTGTCGACGTCTTTCATCTCCGCCTGGCCGGTGATGCGCCCGTCGCGCAGCACCGTGATGGTGTCGCCGATGCGGATCAGCTCCTCGAGCCGGTGCGAGATGTAGACGATTGCCACGCCGCGTGCCTTGAGGTCGGCAATCACCTTGAACAGGATCTCGACTTCCGCCGCGCTGAGCGCCGAGGTCGGTTCATCCATGATCAGGATGCGCGCATCGAGCGAAACCGCCTTGGCGATCTCGACCAACTGCTGCTGGCCGATGCGCAGATCCTCGACCAGCATGTCGGGCCGGATGCCGGCTTCCAGGCGTTCAAGGAACTCCGCCGCGCGGCGCTCCTGCTCCTTGCGGTCGATCTTGCGGAAGCGGTTGGTGATCTCGCGGGTGGCGAAAATATTTTCGGCGACAGTCAGATTGCCGAACAGATTCAGCTCCTGGAAAACCATGCCGATGCCGTGGCTCACGGCATCCCCGGAAGACGAGAATGAAACCTCCTCGCCGTCCAGCAGGATGCGCCCGAGCGTCGGTTGCTCGACGCCGGCGATGATCTTCATCAGCGTCGATTTGCCGGCTCCGTTTTCGCCGACCAGCACGTTGACCGCGCCTTTGCGCACCTCGAAATTCGCCCGCTTGACCGCGACGGTGCCCGAATAGACTTTCGAGACGTCCTCCAGCTTCAGGATGACATCTTGATCGCCGCTCATGACTTCGGCCCGATCTTTGCCTCCGCCGGCGTCACCAGCGGCAGGTCCTGGCCACTGCCCGGCGTATAGGCGCCAAGTACCTCGACGCTGCGGCCCTCGAGTGCCTCGCGCGGCAGCTTGGAAAGCACGGTCTTGTCGGCATAGGCATTGAAAGCCTTGCCGAACTGGGCGAAGTCGATCTGGTTGGTGAAATCGTTGAACTGGATGAAGTCGAGGCTGTCGCGTAGCGCGGTTCCGCGCATTGCGGGTCCGATCTGCACCCGCGCGTCCGCCTTGCCGTCGCCGTCGGCATCGACGTCCATCGTCGCCGCGCGTGACTGTGTATTGGCTGCCACGACCTTGCCCTCGAGCCGAACGGCGAAGGTCCATGGCGAATTCGCCTGCTTCTTCGGGTTGCCGTATTTGGCGCCGGCAGCGGCGGGATCGGTCTTGGCCAAGGTGTGAACCTCGGCAAACGGCCCGGCCTTCTGCTGCAGATAGGGTATGACTTTCGCCGCCCAGATGTCCGCGACCATCTTGTCGGGATCGAATGCGGAGCCAGTGCCGCCGTTTTCCGCCGACGGCGTCGGCAGGATCTTGCAGGCGGTCAGGCTGCCTATTGCTGCGAGGAACAACGCGACAAGGATCGGCCGGGTCAGCGTGTTGAACATGTCGGCTCGTTCGGCATGGCGGTCAGGAGCACCCAGAGAAATGGAGGCAAGGGCGAAATGGAAGCAAGGGACGAACCGGAGGCTCGTCCCTTGCTGCTTGATGTAACGCCGGCTCAGTTGGTGAGCGCGAACGTCTCCAGCTTGGCGGCATTGTCGCCATTGACCAGGACGCAATCCATCAACTGCTTTTCCTCGGCCGGAGACTTCTTGCTCTTGATGAAGTCGTTGGCCTGCTCGACCGCCATCTGCGCCTGCGCGAAGGCCGGCTGCAGGACTGTCGCCTTGATGCCGCCGGAGGTGATCGAGTCGCGCACGTCGTTCGACCCGTCGAAGCCGACGACGATGACGTCCTTGCGGCCGGCAGCGGCAAGTGCCGCATGAGCGCCCATCGCCATCGTGTCGTTGCCGGAGATCACGCCCTTGATATCGGGATTGGCCTGGAGGATCGATTCCATCTTTGAATAGGCCTCGGTCTGGCTCCAATTGGCCGACTGCTGCGCCACCATCTTCAGGTCCGGATAGTCGTCGATGACGTCGTGGTAACCCTTGGAGCGGATGCCGGCATTGGTGTCGGATTCCTTGCCGACGAGCTCGACGAAATTACCCTTCTCGCCCATCAGCTTGACGAATTCCTGCGCGCCGAGCTGGGCGCCCTGATAATTGTTGGAGACGATCTGCGCGACGGCAACGCCGGTGGCATTGATCTCGCGATCGATCAGGAAGGAAGGAACGCCCGCGTCCTTGGCCTTCTGCACCGCGGCGACGGTGGCGTCGGCGCCGGCATTGTCGAGGATGATCGCCTTGGCGCCGCGGCCAATCGCCGTGTCGATCAATTCGGACTGCTTGTTGGCGTCGTCGTCATGGACGAGCACCAACGCCTCGTAACCGAGTTCCTTGGCCTTGGCCTCCGCGCCGACAGCTTCCGCCTTGAAGAACGGATTGTCGTGCGAGGGCGTGATGATGGCGATCAGATCCGCCGCGTAGGCGGGTGCGGCGGTGCCAAGCGCCAGCAAGCCGGCAAAAGCCGCAAGCGTCATTCTGCGTGTCAGTTTCATGTATTCCTCCCGTTGAAAATCTGTGCCTTGTCCCCAAGGCTATATGCATTCGATTTGGTTAGTCGTAGGCGGCGGGTCGCGTCATATTCACAAGCCCTTGGCCGGCTTCACTTCGACGGATCGCTCCCCCTATCCTCCACTCATCCAGCGCCTGACTCCTGCTGCGAAGCTTGACGGTCCGATCCATCGAACAGCTAAGCCAACTGGTATAATGAGTCAATGACAATTTCAGGTGACATGTTCCGGAGAACGCGTCGCTGCCCTCAAGTGATGCGCTGAATGCTCGCGGCAATCTCCTCCGGCTCGAACACCCGCTTCCAGTCGTCGCGCATCAGCACCGGCTTGCCGAACTCTATCGCCTTGTTGCAGGCGTCGGAGAACACGCCTTTGGTCTCGCCGAAGATGACGGCGCCAAGCACGTTCATATGACCAAGCAGGAAGTCGAGCGCCGCCTGCTTGTCGACCCCGCGCGCCACCACCTCGTCAACGGCCTCCTTCATGACGACGAGCAGCGAAGCGCATACCGTTTCCGAAAGGCCGGGCTCGAGCAGCGCCATCTGATCGACGGTGACGCGATGCGAGCGCATGACCGGGGCCCAGATGATCTTGGCGATCGCCTCACCCTTGGCGAAATCCTCCTCGGGTCCCTGCATCAAGGCGCTGACCATGTGTTGCTTGGCCTTGACGCCGCCGAAATAGTCCTTCTTCGCCGCCATGTCGGTCTCGTCGTTGAAGATCGGCGGATGGCACGGGTGGGTGACGAAATACGTCAGGTCCGGCCGCTTCGGCAAATGCCCGGCGAAAGGTGCCGCGGCGTCGAGCACGACGACCATCGTGCCTGATGCAAGCTTGCTCTCGATGTTCGCCGCGACCTTGCCGATATGCGTGTCCGGCACCGCCAGGATCACCACATCGGCGCCATCAAGCGCCTCATCGGCGCTGACGGCATCGATGCCGAGGCCCGACTTAAGCCGCTCGCGGCCGGCGTCGCTGACCTCGACATGGCGTATCGTATAGGGAGATCCGCGAAAATTGGTCGACAGACGGTAACCCATTTTGCCGCCCGCACCAAACAGCGCAATCGTTGTCATGTGTCCGTTACTCCTGAATTCCAACGATGGCCCTGCCGATCGTCATCCCATTGACTTGTATGCACATTGCCGCCGGTTGGCGGATTAGAGAACGCAGGGGAGCCGCCGCTCAAATGACGATGCCATGGACGATGTCTCGCGCGCCCGGATGTCCAGCACAGCGCAGCTACGCGGAGCATGCTACCTTAGGTACACATTATACCAGCATACCAAATTGGCAAGCGGCCATGGCACGGCTCTGACCACTTGCTCGACCGTCGTTTACCTCCTGTTCAACGGCAAGGAGCGATCATCGCGCTGAACCGCCGATCGGCGGGATGATTCGCAGCCGACAAAGGCCCATGCTCGAAACTTCACTCTACAGCCCGGTCAAGACCTTCCTGGAAGGCCTGGGATTTATGGTCAAGGGCGAGATCGGCGGCTGCGATCTGCTGGCGCTGAGTGCCGACTCTCCGCCGATCGTCGTCATCTGCGAGCTGAAGCTGAAGTTCAACCTCGAACTGGTGCTCCAGGGCGTCGACCGTATGGCGGCGAGCGACGAGGTCTGGCTAGCGGCATGCATGTCGGCCCGTGGCAAGGGCCGTGAGAGCGATGTGAGATACCGCAATCTCTGCCGTCGGCTCGGCTTTGGCCTGCTTGGCGTGCGACCGAACGGCGAGGTTCAGGTGCTGCTCAGCCCGACGGCATTGGCTCCGCGTCGGGACCCCCGGCGCCGCTCGAAGCTGATCGACGAACATCGGCGTCGGCAGGGAGATCCTGTCGCCGGCGGCGGCTCGCGTGCGCCGATCATGACCGCCTATCGCCAGCAGGCACTGGCATGCGCCGCAGCACTCGCCGACGGCCCAAAGCGGCCGCGTGACTTGAAGCCCAAGCTGCCGAACGCGCCCAAGATTCTGCTGCACAATGTGTATCGCTGGTTCGCGCGCACCGATCGCGGGATCTACGAACTGACCGCTCAGGGCCGTGAGGCGTTGCAGCGCTGGCCGCAGCCCGATCGCAGCCACACCGCTGCCTGAGACAGGCAACGCCGGATTTCGCGCCCTGCTTTCCGCGACAATCACGGCTTTCGGCAAGACATCACCTCGTCACGGAACCATATTTCGACACGATGGTTTTGTCGTCACCGAATTGATCGTCCGCTGAGCAAACGGAAGGAACGGCCATGCGCCTATCGACGACAATTGCCACACTTTCGGCGCTGGCCCTTGCCTCGCCGGTCTATGCGCAATCCGTGGCACCAGAGCTTGCCCCTGTCCCGCCGACGGCCCCGCAAACCCTGCCAGAGCAAGCCACGCCCGAAGGGACCACTCCCGACCAGGCTACACCTGACCAAGCCTTCTCCGCCCAGAATTTCACCGCTGTGACAATCGTGGCGATGGAGGATCTGCCTCCTGAAATCAAGGCACAGGCGGAGGCCGTCGTCACCCAGACCAGCGCCGAGGATTTGCGCATCCTGCAAAGTTCGATCGACGCATCGCCGCAGGCGGCATCGGCGTTGGCGGCGAACGGGCTTAATTCCACGCAGGTCGTCGCAGCTAATATCGACGGCGACGGCACCCTGACGCTGATCATCCAGACGACGACGTGAGCGGCTGAAAGCGGACAAGCCGGCTCCGGCACGGAACCAAAGCCCGCTTGATCGCGGAGGACTGTCATGGCCGAGGCTGCAGTTCGCAACTTCACCATCAATTTCGGGCCACAACATCCCTCCGCTCACGGCGTCCTGCGGCTGGTGCTCGAACTCGACGGCGAGATCGTGGAACGCGCCGATCCCCATATCGGCCTGCTGCATCGCGGCACCGAAAAGCTCATCGAGTACAAGAACTACCTGCAGGCCTTGCCCTATTTCGACCGGCTCGACTACGTCGCGCCGATGAACCAGGAGCATGCATTCTGTCTCGCCGCCGAGAAGCTCCTCGAAATATCGGTTCCGAAACGCGGACAGCTCATCCGCGTGCTTTTCTGCGAAATAGGCCGGCTGTTATCGCACCTCCTCAACGTCACCACGCAAGCCATGGACATCGGCGCGCTGACGCCGCCGCTCTGGGGTTTCGCCGAGCGCGAGAAGCTGATGGTCTTTTATGAGCGCGCGTCCGGCGCCCGCATGCACGCGAATTATTTCAGGGTCGGCGGCGTGCATCAGGATCTGCCGCCGGAACTCCTAGACGACATCTGGAAGTTCTGTGATCCGTTCCTCAAGGTCTGCGACAATCTCGAAGAGCTGTTGACCGAGAACCGCATCTTCAAGCAGCGCAATGTCGATGTCGGGGTGATCGGCCTCGATGATGCCTGGGCCTGGGGCTTTTCCGGCGTGATGGTGCGCGGATCGGGCGCGTCCTGGGACCTGCGCAAGGCGCAGCCATACGAATGCTATTCGGAGATGGATTTCGATATCCCAGTCGGCAAGCATGGCGACTGCTACGACCGCTATCTCGTCCGCATGGAGGAAATGCGCCAGTCGGTCCGGATCATGCGGCAATGTCTGGAAAAGTTGCGCTCACCAGAAGGCCAGGGACCGGTCGCGATTCCGAGCCACAAGATCACGCCGCCGCCGCGTGCCACGATGAAGCGCTCGATGGAAGCGACGATCCACCACTTCAAACTTTATACCGAAGGCATTCGCGTGCCGAGCGGTGAAGTCTATGCCGCCGTCGAGGCGCCGAAGGGTGAATTCGGCGTCTACCTCGTGTCGGACGGGGGCAACGTTCCCTACCGATGCAAGATCCGCGCACCTTCCTTCGCCCACCTGCAAGCGATGGATTTCCTGTCCCGAGGCCATATGATCGCCGATGTTGCCGCGATCATCGGCTCGCTCGACATCGTGTTCGGAGAAATCGATCGCTAGTTTAGCCAGGTCGCAGGATCTTCCCCGATCGCAGGATCATTCGTCGTTAGTAGCCGCGCAGGCAGGCCTGGACGGCGCTCGACCACCGGTCAGACGAAGGCTCTCACCTGTGGCGGGCCAGCTCAAATTCTCACATCAAAGACGGACGCATGGCCGCGACAAGGCGCAGCCAAGCGTCAAGGAGTTTCACAATCTGCGCGGCCCGACGGCGCACGAGCCCTTCCAAGTTCGGAAGCGCTCTCCACGGCGCGGAAAGAACGCGTGTTCCGCCGTTCCTCGTACCGCCTCAATGCACGATCAAGCCCTTCATCCAGGCAACAAATCTGTTGCCGCGAACTATCCCGCGCACCCTGGCAGCGGCCCATCTCGCTTGCATCGTAGCGCCGACATGGCAATGGCAGACGATTTGGTGCAACTGCCGGTCGCTCAGTTCGAAGAAGCGCTTTGCCTCACCATAGGTATCATCGCTGAGGCCCATGGCACGCAGAACCGGATCCTCGAAGGCGACAGTGAGCGGCGTCCCAGCGCCACGCGATCTGTCGCGCGCTTCCCTGTTCATATATTCGGTGCCTGGAAGCGCCCCAAGGCATCGCGTCGGGTTTTGTTCGAGAAGTTCCGCCCAACGTTCAATCCGCTGGGTTCGAGTCATCGCCGGATACGCCGCGAAGGACTCAACTTCCGCGACGGCCTGCAGTTGGTCGAGTGTTTGATGTTTCATGGTCGGCTCCTGTCGACAGGTGAATTCGCCCACGCCTATATGAGCAATTATCGCGCCATGGAGCGCTGACAAGGCCGGACCGCCGCAACATGAGGCGTACGGATCACCTGCCCGGTGAAGCGGCGCTCGAATTCCGACGCGCCCCCGCCTGTGTTCGATGTCGACCCGTTAACCGAACCCGTTTCCGGACAGGAACTTTTGCGGAAGCTTGCCGTTTGGCTTTGCGTCCGCTTCGGCGGCTGCAATATCAATCTTGAAAGCAATTCCGTTGGACACGAAGCCTCAACGCGTCGAGCAAGACGTCGAGCCTGTAAATGAAACCCGGGAGCAACCGGCCCCTGTTCGAGAATCTCGTGAGCGATCGGCAGAGCCCCGGCAGGAAAAACCCGACGGGAATGCCTCGCAACGAAAGGCCGGTCTGCTCGGCTTTCTCAGGCGCCATCCCTATGCGGCCGCAGCCATCGCGCTTGCGCTGTTGCTCGTCGTGGCAGGCATCGCGATCTGGTGGCTGAACGCTCGCCAGTACGAATCGACCGACGACGCCTTCATAGATGCGCGCATAGTGACGATCGGTGCGCAAATAGCCGGCCGCATTACCGAGCTGGCGGTTACCGACAATCAGCACGTACAGGCGGGCGATGTCCTCCTGCGTATCGACGACAGCGACTATCAGGCAAACCTGAAGCAGGCCGACGCCGGCGTCGCCGCGGCCGAGGCCGAAATCGTCAATGTCGCCGCGCAGATCGAGGCTCAAAAAGCAAAGGTAAACGCTGCCCAGAGGCAGGTTGCACAGGCCAAGGCAGCGCTGGATTTCGCCAAGGCCGAGGATCAACGCAATCGCGAACTCCTGGCCAGGGGCACAGCAACGCAGCAGCAGGCGCAGCAGGCGGCATCGACGTTGCGTCAGGACCAGGCCGCGCTGGACAGCGCCGAGGCCAATGTCGCCTCCGCAAAAAGCCAGGTTTCGGTCTTGCAGGCACAGGCCAGGAGCGCTGAGGCGCGGCTCGAGCAGACAAAGGCCAGCCAGGAGCAAGCCCGCACGACGCTGTCGCGCACGACTATCACAGCACCCGCAGCCGGGCGCGCAACGAGCATTTCCGCCGCTAAGGGCACCTACGCCCAACCCGGCCAGGTATTGATGATGTTCGTTCCCGACGAGGTCTGGGTGAAGGCCAATTTCAAGGAGACGCAGCTCGATCTGATGCGGCAGGGACAGCCGGTCGACATCGACATCGACGCCTACCCGGACAAGTCCTTCCATGGTCGCGTCGACAGTATTCAGGCCGGCAGCGGCACCGCCTTCAGCCTCCTGCCGGCCGAAAATGCCACCGGCAATTTCGTCAAGGTGGTACAGCGCGTGCCGGTCAAGATCGTCTTCGACAAGCCGCCGGATGTGCTTCTCGGGCCGGGCCTGTCGGTGGTGCCGACGGTCAAGGTGCGATGAGCGGCGAAACCGCCAGAAATCAGGGTGAAAGCCGATCCGCCGCCGGGACGCACAATCCCTGGCTTATCGCCGTCGTCGTCTCCATCGCCACTTTCATGCTGGTGCTCGACACCTCGATCGCCAATGTCGCCCTGCGCAACATCGCCGGCAGCCTGGCGGCCGGAATGGACGAAAGCACCTGGGTGATTACCACCTATCTCGTTGCCAACTCGGTGATCATCCCGGTCAGCGGCTGGCTGGCAAGCGTCATCGGCCGCAAGCGCTACTACATGCTCTGCGTTGCGACCTTTACCGTCGCGTCGCTGCTGTGCGGACTGGCGCCCAACCTGGAACTGCTCATCCTGTTCAGGGTCCTTCAGGGACTCGGCGGCGGCGGCATGGCGCCAAGCGAGCAATCGATCCTTGCCGATACCTTTCCGCCAGAAAAGCGCTCGCAGGCCTTCGCGCTTTACGGCATTGCCGTCATCGTCGCACCGACGGTCGGGCCGACGATCGGCGGCTGGCTGACCGACCATTTCTCCTGGCACTGGATCTTCTTCATCAACGTGCCGTTCGGCATCCTGTCGCTGGCCCTGGTGCAATGGCTGTTGGTCGAACCGGACGTACTCGAACGCGAACGCAAGGAACGGCTGAGAGGCGGCCTGAAGATCGACGGGATCGGGTTCGTCCTGGTAGCGACGGCATTGGGGTGCCTGGAGATTTTTCTCGACCGGGGCCAGCGCTACGATTGGTTCGCCTCGGATTTCATCACCACTTTCGCAGTGATTTCCGCGATCGCGTTCCTGCTGCTTGTCCCATGGGAACTCAGTCGCAGCGATCCGGTCGTCGACATGCGCCTATTATTCACGCGCCAGTTCGGCACGGCGTTCCTGGTCATGATGGCGGTCGGTGCTATCCTGTTCAGCACCACCCAGATCGTGCCTCAGCTGCAGCAGACGACATTTGCCTACACCGCGACGCTCTCGGGCCTTTCGATGATGCCGGGCGGCATCGCCATGCTGATCTTGATGCCGGTGTCCGGATTTGTAGGCAGCATCGTGCAGCCCAGATATCTGATCATGATGGGCATGTCGGTGGTCGCAGTGGCCCTTTGGCATATGACCTCGCTTACTCCGGACGCCAGCTTCCGCTTCTTTGCCTTTGCCCGTGTTTTCCTGATGGTCGGGCTGCCGTTCCTGTTCATTCCCATCTCGACCGCGGCCTATGTCGGCCTGCCCCCGCAGAAGACCAACCAGGCATCTGCGCTGATCAACGTTGCACGCAATATCGGCGGCAGCATCGGCGTCTCGCTGTCCAACACCGTCATTGCGCAAAGCTCCCAGATCCATCAATCGAATCTGGTCGGCCACACCGTGCAGTCGTCGCCCGCCTATCAGCAGGTGCTTCGGCAGGCGACCGAGCATTTCGTCGCCCAGGGTTCGCCAATGGTCGAGGCGAAGCAGCAGGCGATCGCCTGGCTTGGTCAGTTGATCGCTCGCCAGGCCACGCTGCTCGCCTATGTCGATGTCTTCCGCTACTGCGCGGTGGCAACCGCCCTGCTCGTTCCGCTGGCGCTGCTGCTGCGGTCAAGCAAGTCAGGCGGCAGCCAGCCGAATCCGGAGATGGGCTGACCCGCAGGCGCGACGGTGTAGTTCCAAAAACGGGCAAGCCGGGAACCAGCTGACCCATTGCGTTGTTCTGCGCCAAGAGGAGATGATCACGATGGCCACTATTCCCACACCCGAGCCAATGCCGACCCCGGTGCCGCCGCCTCCCATCCCCGATCCCAAGCCCGTGCGTGAGCCGGACCCCGACAGGCTCCCCGACGAGGACCCCATTCCCAATCCGGATGAAAACGATATTCCGCCGAAGCGGGCGTTCAACATCTAGCCTATTAGATTTCGAGCACAGCGTAGGGGCGGCCGGTCGGCTTGGCGACATGCATGGCAACGTTATAGACCGACGCCCCGCCCGGTGTGCGGCCCTCGTAGGCGCCGCGATGCGCATGACCATGCACCACCGCACTGACCTGGAACCGGTCTATTGTTTCGGCCAGGCGTGACGAACCGAGAAACGGGAAGATCTCCAGCGGCTCGCCTTCGACCGTCTCGACGACAGGCGCGTAGTGAAGAACGACAAGCGTGCGTTTGGCGCGGACCTGCCGCATCGCGTTTTCAAGCCGCATCGCTTCGTTCACGCTTTCCGCCACCATCGACTTGATGGCCGGTTCGCCGAAGGAGCCGAGCATGCGCGATCCAAAACCGCCAACGAAACCCTTGACCCCGACGAACCCGACCTCGTGAATCTCCGTCGCCTCGCCATCGAGCAGATGAACGCCCGCCTGGCGCAGAATGTCCGTGACCTGCTCGACGGCGCCTGACTCATAGTCGTGGTTGCCAAGTACGGCGACGACCGGGATCGTGCAGGCACGCAGTTCCTCGGCAAGGATTTCGGCCTCCCGAGGCTTGCCGAGATTGGTAAGGTCGCCGGTCAGCACGAGAACCTGGGCTTCGCGCGACATCTCGCCGAAAAGATCGCGGTACGACGCCTGGTCCTCCTTGCCGACATGCAGATCGCCGATGGCGGCAATCTTGAGTGTGCCGCCGTTTTCCGCCTTTGCCGAAGCAGGTTTGAGTTCGTCAGCCATCGCTATATTCTCCTTCACCGCCGACGTCGGCAAAGCCCCATTCCTTGACGTCGATCTCATAGTCGGTTCGTGAAAGCATGCGCCCGCGGCAGATCCGCATCCGGGAGGGCGGCAGTTCGCGCTGTTTGGCCAGCCGGTCGAGCAATTCGTCGAGCAGCCACGCCGGCACACGGTCTCGCTCCGTCGGATAGATCCATCGGAAGTTCAAGAGATGCATCAGCAAGACTTCCCAATGGACTTCCATGTAGGAAAGCAGCCTTTGCCAATCGATCTGGTCGTGCGCCTTGAGGATGGTGTGCGCGACGTCGGCGCCATCGTGGCGGCGGCGGTCCTGGATGAAACTTTTGGACCAGATAAGCTCGGTTGGGCCGATGATCCGCACCTGGCTGCCCAGCAATTCGCCCTGACGGGCGTGCTCCAGCCACAGGTCGTCGACGGGCATTGTGCCGTTCATCGAGGCGAAAATGACGTCGAAAAAATGCGTCCCCTTGAACACTTTGCCGAGCCACCGGTCGTCCTCGACCACGACGGCGTAACCGATCCGCTTGAAATGGGCGAGGATGCGCGGGCAGTCGCCGGCCTTGCAGAAAATATCGAGATCCTTGGTCAGGCGGGTGATCCCGGTATAGGCGCTTACGGCATAGGTGCCGGCGACGAGAAAGGGGATGCCGGTCGTGACAAGCTCGCGGATCGCCTCGATATAAAAGACCTCCGCTTCGGCATTGCGAGGCGTCGGGGCGGCTTTTGGATCGACCGACGGAACGGATGCCGGGATGGCGCTTTCCGGTGGGGGATTAATGATCATAGCTATGGCTCCTGGCCCGGCAGACCAGCAGCCGCCTGTATCTAATAGCCAAGCACGCCCGATGGTTCCCGCCGTTACGCGGCACTGCCGCTCCCGCCGCTGCATCAGGCGAACACATCGCCGTCGCAGGCCTTCGAAGCGGTCATGGCTGTCGCCGTCGCGGCAGTGATGAAAAGACATGCGACCGGTTATTTTGGCGTCAGGATCGCAGTGCAATCAGCCTCAAGCCCGTCGAGGCGGAGTAGGCCCGCTATCATCCTCAGGTCCGGAAAGGATTGGCTTCAACATGGTTCCGGAGCTGTCGGAGGCGCTGCGCACCCGGCGCAACAGCCCTTTCAGCGCCCGTAGCCAAACCGACTCTGTTTTCCGGAACGCTGCAGGCGGCGTGGCGAAAAGGCCATTCTCCATTTTGTAGTTCCTCACAGTCTCAGTCCAAATCAGCGTTCTTCAACGAGCAAAGCTTATGTTGGTTCCGCGTCGCCATCGGCGGGAGCACGGGCTGGACGGGGCGAGGCCATCATTGGCAGGTTCGAGCAGGCTAGCCTTCTGCAGCGAGATCAGCGCCTCGCGAGATCAGCTTCGGCGATCAAGTGGCGGAATTCAGCTACCAGCCGGCGGGATTCGGCTCGTATCCTGATGCGCCGGCTCTGGACACGACCCGCGAAGGCTGAAATTGTGATCGCATTTCCAGTTGCAAATTTGGTTGGGCTCGGCGGGGATGGCGCTGGTTTCTGAAGACATTGCCCGCCATCCGGCGCTGCGTCGCCATGTCCAGGCTCAGTCGCGGACGCTTCTCCAGACCTATGAAGCGAACCCGCGGCTGGCCTCCGTATTCGCCACCCAACAACGTTGGCTGATGGCCCATATCGGCCTTGCCTTGTATTTCAATCGAGAGCCGGACGATCATCGCAAGGGACTTACGTCCGCACGGTTCATGGACGACATCTGCCGGCATTCGGTGGCCAGCCGCAACACCGCCGACGCCTTCCTGAAGGAGATGCTGCATTACGGCTTCATCCCGCATCTGCCGATCAAATATGGGCGCATCCGCCCCTTTGAGCCGACCGCGGGCACTCTGGAGACGGTTGCCGGCTGGGTCATGGCTCATCTCAGAACGCTGGACAGCCTGGACAGCCTGGACAGCGGATTTCGACTGGCTGCATTCGTCGCACAACCGGACATGCTCGCCAAACTGCAGCCGCTGGTGGCCGACGGCCTGATTTCGTCGCATGCCGTGCGGGAGCCGAGACAGACCTTTTCCTTGTTCACCTGGCTCGACAATGGCGGCATCGTCATGGATTGGCTGATGTCCGGCGTCGACCCCGATCATGCCGACCTGGACCGAATCCCGACCGGTGTCGTCTCAATCGGAGATTTCGCGAACTGGCTCAAGCTTTCCCGGACCCACCTGTCACGCAAATTGGGCGATGCCGAAGAACTCGGCAGCGTCGGCTGGTTGGGCCAGCGCGGTCACTCGGTCATGTGGGTGTCGAGCGAGTTCTATCAGGAATACATGACCGCCCAGGCGGTCAAGCTCGCCATCATCGATGCAGCCTTCGATAACTGTGTTGTAACTTCGCAAGCCAGCTGAACCGCGAGCCGACCGCCGTCGTGGCAGCCTTGGCGCCGCCGCGACGGAGGTCCGGCATTTCAATCGATGTCGAACGACACGCCCTGCGCAAGCGGCAGCGCCTTGGAATAATTCACCGTATTGGTGGCGCGCCGCATATAGGCCTTCCAGGCATCGGAGCCGCTCTCGCGGCCGCCGCCGGTTTCCTTCTCGCCACCGAAGGCACCGCCGATCTCGGCCCCTGACGTGCCTATATTGACGTTGGCGATACCGCAGTCCGATCCGTCGACGCTAAGAAAGCGCTCGGATTCCTGCAGGTCGCGGGTAAAGATCGAGGATGACAGCCCCGCTCCCACCGCATTGTGTTCTTCTAGCACGGTGTCGAAGTCCGAATATTTCATCACATAGAGGATGGGCGCGAAGGTTTCCTCCGTCACCGGCGAAACCTGCCGCGGCATTTCGACCAGCGCCGGACGCACATAGTAGGCGTCGGGGTGACCGTTCTCGACCCGCATTCCGCCGGTTATCTTACCGCCATGCGAAGCCGCCTCCTCCAGCGCCTTCTGCATATTCTCGTAGGCAGCCTTGTCGATCAGCGGGCCAACCAGAGCGCTTGTCTCCAGCGGATTGCCGACCGAGACGCTCTCATAAGCCTTCTTCAGGCGCGGAACGAGCTGGTCATAGACGCTCTCATGCACGAACAGGCGCCTGAGCGTCGTGCAGCGCTGGCCGGCCGTGCCCATGGCGCCGAAGGCGATAGCGCGGAGCGCCATGTCCAGATCGGCCGTCGGGCAGACGATGCCGGCATTGTTGCCGCCGAGCTCCAGCACGGCACGAGCAAAGCGCTTCGCCAGCCGTGGGCCGACATCCCTGCCCATGCGCGTCGAGCCGGTGGCCGAGACCAGCGGCACCCTGGGATGATCGACCAGGATCTCGCCGACGGCGCGATCGCCGATCAGCACGGGCGCCAGTCCCTGCGGCGCGTCAGCACCGAAACGCTTTACCGCGCGTGCAAAAATCGCCTCACAGGCGAGCGCCGTCAGCGGTGTCTTCTCCGACGGCTTCCACACCACCGCGTCGCCGCAGACCAGCGCAAGTGCTGCGTTCCACGACCACACCGCGACCGGAAAGTTGAAGGCCGAGATGACGCCTACGACGCCGAGCGGATGCCAGGTCTCCATCATGCGATGGCCGGGACGCTCGGTGGCGATGGTCAGGCCGTACAATTGCCGGGAAAGACCGACGGCGAAATCGCAGATGTCGATCATCTCCTGCACTTCGCCAAGACCTTCGGATGGGATCTTGCCGACTTCGATCGATACCAACCGGCCAAGCTCGGCCTTGTGTGTGCGCAATTCCTCGCCGAGCAGCCGCACCAGTTCGCCACGCTTGGGAGCTGGCACCTGCCGCCACGCCAGGAAAGCTCTGTGGGCATTGTCGATGGTCGTTGCCGCATCGGCCGGCGAGATGGTCTTCAGCGCGGCGATCTGCTCGCCGGTCACCGGGCTGCGCACGATAAGATCGCCGCCCGTAAGCGCGCGCTCGGCAACGCCCAGTTTCGCCAGAAGCCCGGCCGTTTCCTTCGCAATCGTCATTTTCATCCCTTTCAGATTCCGTCGCTCATATGGCGTCGGTCCAAGCCTTGCGCCAAACCCACTCCCTGCCGGTCGGCACACCAGGCGCTGTCATGGCGTGGCATTACGCGTTTCAGGGAGAAATCGCCACCCCGGCATGGTCCAAGCCGGCGTCCGACTGTTGAACCAGCCAGATAGAGCGAATCAGTGTGCCGTCTTGGCGGTTTCCCGCACGGCGCTTTCTTTCATCAGCCGGTCGATATGCATGCGGATATGCGCTGCCTCGGCGGCCGTATTGGCAAGCGCGATGGCGCGGTCGAAAGCGACGCGCGCCTCCTCGCCGCGGCCAAGCTGCATCAGCAGTCCGCCCTTGAGGCCGAAGAAATGGAAATAGCCGGAAAGCCTTCCCTCCAGCGGCTCGATCATGGCGAGTGCGGCTTCCGGTCCACGCACCTTGGAGACCGCGACGGCGCGGTTGAGCGTCACCACCGGCGACGGCTGCATCTGCTCGAGCAGGCCGTAGAGCAGGTCGATCTCGTTCCAGTCCGTGTCCTCGGGCTTTTCCGCCCGCGCATGCAGTGCGGCGATCGCCGCTTGCACCTGGTAGGGACCGGGCTTGCGATGGCGCAACGCCTTATCGACCAGCGCCAGGCCTTCATCGATCATCTTGCGGCTCCACAGGCTGCGGTCCTGGTCTTCGAGCAGCACGATCTCGCCGTTCTCGTCGAAGCGAGCCGGCGAGCGTGCATGCTGCAGCAGCAACAGCGCCGTCAGCCCCATGATCTCCGGCTCGGTCTGGAACAGCCTGAGCAGCAGCCGGGCCAGCCGGATCGCCTCTTCGCAAAGCGGCGCACGCGCCGAAGCCTCGCCGCTGTTGCTGGAATAGCCTTCGTTGAAGATCAGGTAGACCATGGCGGCGACGGCGGCGAGCCGTTCGGAGCGCTCGACCGCTCCCGGCGTCTCGAACGGCACCCCGGCGTCGGCGATACGCGCCTTGGCGCGTGTGATACGCTGCTCCATGGCGCTTTCACCGACGAGGAAGGCGCGGGCGATCTGCTTGACCGTCAGGCCGGAGACGATGCGTAACGCCACCGCGATCTGCTGTGTGGCCGGCAGGTCGGGATGGCAGCAGATAAACAGCAGCCGCAAAATATCGTCGCGGTAATGCGCCCCGTCCAGCCGCTCGGCGACGTCGCTCTCGGCATCCTCCAGATCGGAGATCTGGTCCTCCTCCGGCAGCGGCGCCTGCTTGGCGCGCTTGCGCACCGCATCGATGCCGCTGTTGCGGCCGACGAAGATCAGCCAGGCTGCCGGATCGCGCGGCGGACCGTTTTTCGGCCAGTTGTTCAGTGCCCTCAGGCAGGCGTCCTGGAATGCTTCCTCCGCCGCGTCGAGGTCGCGGAAGTAGCGCAGCAATGCCCCCATCGCCTGCGGGCGAGCGGTGCTGATTGCCGTGCTGATCCAGGCGAGTTCGGTCATGCGGAAACCTTGGCGGGATTGAAGAGCGAGACCGGCCGGATTTCGTAGGAGCCGCCGCTCGGGTTGACCTCGGAAAGCTCGCGCGCGAAGTCGACGGCCTCATCGAGGTCGGCGCATTCGAGCGTGTAAAAGCCGAGGAACTGTTCCTTGGTTTCGGCAAACGGGCCGTCGATGACGATCGATTCGCCCTTGACCTTCCTCAGCGTCGTCGCCGCGGTCGTCGGCAAGAGCCGCGCCACCGGGCCAAGCCGGCCCGCCTGGGCATATTTTTCCTGCACACCCAGAAGTTTTTCCATGACGGCGTCGTCCTGCTCCTTGCTCCAGGAGCAGACGACGTCTTCGGAGGCATAGCAGAGGATCGCGTAGAGCATGGGTCGTCCTTTTCTCTGTCAAAGGACGAAACACTAGGACCGATGCCGACATGGCGTCGACAAAAAAATACGCTCCGTCCGGCGTCAGCCCTCTCTCGCCTTCAGCCATCTCAAGACCAAGGCCTCCTCGTCGTCGAGCCCGGCGATCGAGCGCTTGCCTTGGTTGGCATCCGCCATTTCGTCCAGCAGCCGTCCTTCGGGCCAGGCGCGGAACACTTCCGGATGGATGTAGCATTGGCGACAAACCGCGCGCGTATTGCCGAGCCGCTCGGCAACCTTGTCGATGACATTGTTCATCACCCGCTTTTGCTGCGCCTGGCTTTCCGGACGTTCGGTTTGCGCAAACAGCGACGCCGCATGGATGGTGCCACCCCAGGTTCTGAAGTGCTTGGAGCTGAACTCCGCTCCGGCGTTCTCCCTGATATAGCGGTTGACGTCGTCTGAGCGCACCGGATGCCTGTTTCCGTCCTCGTCGAGATACTGGAACAGTTTTTGGCCCGGCAGGTCCTGCGCTCCACGCACGACCTTGGCAATCCGGCGATCGACAAGCTTCAATCTCCATTCCTTGCCGGATTTACCGATGAAGGCAAAACGCAGGCTCGAGCCCTTGATGTCGACATGGCGGTCACGCAGCGTGGTCAGCCCAAAACTCTTGTTGTCGCGGGCATAGGCGGCATTGCCGACACGGATCATCGTGTTGTCGAGCAGCCAGACGATAGCCGCAACGACGCGTTCCAGCGGCAGGCCGTGACGGCGCAAATCGACGTCGATCTGCCGCCGCAGTTCGGGCAGGCTTTCGGCGAAGGCGATCAGGCTCGAATATTTGACGCCGTCACGCTCCTCCGCCCAGTGCGGGTGATAGCGGTATTGTTTGCGGCCGCGCTGGTCCCGACCGGTCGCCTGGATGTGACCGTCGGCATCCGGCGAGATCCACACATCCGTCCAGGCCGGTGGAATGGCGAGCGCCTTGATGCGTGCCAGCGCCTCCCCGTCGACAATCCGCCCGTCGGGTCCTTTGTACGAGAACCCCTTGCCCGAACGCAGCCGGCGAATACCGGGTTCAGTGTCGGTGACATAGTTGAGCGAGGCCCGAACGGCCGAGGCTTGCGCGCCGTTCTCCAGCGCTCCGTTGTGCGGCACCGCGTTTTTTGGTGCAGCTTTCCTCACAGCCGATTGGCCAGACGACGACCCGGATTTGTCCAGCATGTCCTCTCCACGGAATTTCCGTAGATAAGCCGCTTGCCGGCTGCGGGTTCCAACGCCTCTTGATCTCTTGGTTCCAGAACAGCCTATCGACGTCGCCGTGCAACGAAGACGTGCGTCGTCACGCCTTTTCGAGCACGACCGGAATGACGTCGACCGCTTGCTCGCCGACCTGCCCGCCGGTGGTTTTCAGCACGCCGACGATCGGCGCCACATCGGAGTAATCGCGGCCGTAGCCGACCGTGATATGGTCGTTGCTTGCCCGCATGCCATTGGTCGGATCGAATTCCTGCCAGCCGGCATCGCGCCCGCACCACACCTTGACCCAGGCGTGCATGGCGTCGGCACCTTCGAGCCGCGGCTTCCCGCGCGGCGGGATGGTGCGCAGGAACCCGCTGACATAGCCCGCGGGAATACCGAGGCCGCGCAGGCCGGCGATCATGATGTGGGAAAAATCCTGGCAGACGCCGCGCTTCAGGCCAAAGGCGTCGCTGGCCCGCGTCTGCACGGTGGTCGCCTCGCCGTCATAGGTGAAATCGCGGTGAATGCGGTTGCACAGAGCCATGGCCGTGCCGACTGTCGAACTGCCGGCACTGCCTTTCGCATAGGCAGTGATTGCCGCGTCGATGCCGGCATGATCGCTGGCGGCCAGAAAGTGATGCGGCGAAGCCGGCGCCAGCGAGTGCACTGCGCCGAGTTCTTCCCTCAGCCGGCGTATGTCCGGCGATACGTCGAGCCCGGGTTCGGGCCGCGACACTGAAACACGCGCGCTCATCCTGATGTCGAGCGCATCATGCGCGTCACGAAAGGCGATCGAGGTGACACTGTTGCCGAAAAAGTCGGAAAAGTCGGAACGTTCGCTGGGCGCCGGCACAAAAGACAGTGAAGCGGCAATGACGCGCTGCACGCCAGGGATGGTCGGCGGCAGCACGCGCACCTGATGGCGGCCGCCGCCGGCCGCCGCATCATAGTCGTAACGCAGGTGAAGCCTGATGTCGTAGAGCATGCTGTCTCTACCCGAAATAGGCTTTGGCGAGGCTGTTGTAGAGCCCGCCGATTTCATTGGCGAGATCGCCGAGGGCCTTGGCCGTCATGTCCGAGGGCTCCTTGATGGCGATCGACGTGTTGAGCTGCAGGATTTCCTTGGCCGCCGGCGACATATGGCCTTCAGCGCCGACAGCGGGCAGCAGCGCGATTTCGGCTTTCAGCCGTTCGAGCTGGAAAAGGATTGAGCGCGGGTTGAGCGGATCGAGCGCCAAAAGGTCGACCACCGTGCGCCGCCCCGCCTGCACCGGATACTGCCGACGGTGGGTCATGACGCTGTCGCCGATCTCCAGCATCATGTCGAGCGCGCCTTCCGGCGCCTGGGCTCCGGTCAGCCGGGCGAGCGTGCGGGCGATCTGGATGCCGCGTTCGAGCCTGCGGCCGATTTCCAGGAAACGCCAGCCGGCAAAGCGGTACATGTTCTCGTGCAGCAGGCCGGAAAACCCGGCCAGCTTGCGCAGGATGACCGTCATTGCCCTTGTCGCGTCGTCGCCCGGCGCCACTGTCGCGGCAAATTGATGGATGGTCTTCGACAGATCCTTCAATGCCAGCCAGCCATCGGGCGAGAAGCGGTCGCGGATCTGCCCGGCGCTGTAAACGGCGCTGTCCAGCGTGCCGATGAGCCCCAATGGGATTGCCGTTTCGACGTCGATGCCGAACGGCGCGAGATAGTCGCTGATATCGGCGAGCAGCGGCATCTCGGGATCGGATGTCTCGGCCAGCCGCACATGGTAGGCGCGCAGGATGCGCACCGTGTCTTCCGATCGCTCGATATAGCGGCCGAGCCATGTCAGGTTCTCAGCCGCGCGGCTGGGCAGACTGCCCGGCAGGGTTCGGGTGAAGCTGTCGTGCTCCTGCGGCAGCAGCGTCTCGCGCTCGACCGGCCTGTCGCTGACCACCCAGACATCCGCCGCCTGGCCGCCGCGCTGCATGGCAATGGCCGTCGGGTCGAGCGAAAAGCCGACACGGGCAAAACCGCCCGGCATCACCGTCCAGCCTTCCGGCGTCCGCGCCAGATAGACGCGCAGGCTTGCCGGCCGCGGCTCCAGCCAGCCGCCGACATAGACAGGCGTGGTCGACAGCGTCACCGCTTCCTGGCCGACGAAGTCGCCGCCGTCCCGTTCGATCCTGGCGACGAGCTCGGCCCGTTCCTCGACCGACAGCGCTGACCCGAGCTTGGTCGAGCCGTCGTCCTCGAAGGCAAGCCGCGTCGACAGCGCCGGGCCGATCACCATGCTATCGATATTGGCGAGCACATGTTCACGCTCCGTCTCCTGCCCGCACCACCATGTCGCGACCGTCGGCAGCAGCAGTTCCTCGTTGCGCAGGGCGCGCGAAATCTTGGGCAGGAAGGCGAGCAGCGCGCGCGTCTCCATCAGGCCGGAGCCCAGCGCATTGACGGCCGAAACCGCCCCTTGCCGAACCGCCTCGACCAGCCCCGGCGTGCCGATCTGCGAGTCCGGCCGCAATTCAAGCGGATCGGCGAAGGCGGCGTCGAGCCGCCGCCACAAGACGCTCACCGGCATCAGCCCCGAAACCGTGCGCACCATCAGCCTGCCGCCCGAGACGGTCAGGTCCTCGCCCTCGAGCAGCATGATGCCGAGATAGCGGGCGATATAGGCATGTTCGTAATAGGTTTCGTTTAGCGGTCCCGGCGTCAGGATGGCGACACGGCCGCCGGCTTGCTTGGCCATGCCGATCAGCACGTCGCGGAAGCGACGGAAGAAGCCGGCCAGGCGGTGCACATGCATCTCGCCGTAGATGTCGGACAGCGCCCTCGTGGTGGCGACGCGGTTTTCCAGCGCAAAGCCGGCGCCCGACGGCGCCTGTGTGCGGTCGCCAAGCACCCACCAGCGGCCGTCCGGGCCACGACCGAGCTCGAAGGCGCAGAAATGCAGGAAATGGCCGCTGGCCGGCCTGGTGCCGACGACCGGCCGCAAATATTCCGGGCTGGCCGCGATCAATCCGGCCGGCAGAATGCCTTTCTCGACCAGCCGGTTCGGCCCGTAAATGTCGGCGATGGTCTCCTCGAACAGATCGGCGCGCTGGACCAGGCCGGCGCTGATGTCAGCCCATTCCTGCTCCTCGATCAGCAGCGGCACATGCGCCAGCGGCCATTCCCGCTCGTTGGCGCCGGCCTTGTCATAGACGCGGTAGTAGACGCCGGCGTCGCGCAGGTACTGGTCGGCGCGGGCGAAGCGCTGGGCAAGCTTTTCCGGCCCCAGGTCCTCCAGCGACTCGATGAAGTGCCGCCAGGCCGGCCGCGGATTGCCCGACGCATCGACCATCTCGTCGACGACGCCGTCGATCGGCTGGTAGTGCTCCAGCAGACTGTGGGTCTGCGGCTTGCTGCGCAGCCTTTTGTGATTCCCCTTCGCCATGGCTGATCAGAGTCTTTGCGGCCGCCGAAGGTCAAGGGTCATCGGGAAATCTTCAGAGGCTTCTTCGTTGCGCAGCACATAGCTGGACGGCGTATGGCCACGCGGCTCGAAGCGAGCGAGCCGCCGCGCCTCCGCTTCGTTGCCATTGACCGGGAAGGTGTCATAGCTGCGCCCGCCGGGATGTGCGACATGGTAGACGCAGCCGCCGACTGCGCGGCCCGACCAGCGGTCATAGATGTCGAAGACCAGCGGGGTGTTGACCGGCAGCGCCGGATGCAGGCCGGACGCCGGCTGCCAGGCCTTGAAGCGCACGCCGGCCACCGCGATCTCGCGGTTGTCGGTCACCTTCATCGGCACGACGCGGCCGTTGCAGACGACGGCGTGACGCTCCGGGTTGAGCCCCTCGGTCTTCACCTGCAGCCTTTCGACGGAGGAATCGACAAACCGTACGGTGCCGCCGATCGCGCCTTGCTCGCCCATCACGTGCCACAGCTCGAGCGCCTGCCTGAGCTCCAGCTTGACGCCGGCATGCTGGACGTCGCCGCAGAACGGGAAGCGGAATTCGAGCTGGGCATCGAACCATTCCGGACGGAACGCAAAGCCGTTCAGCTTGAGGTCGTCCAGCACATCGAGAAAATCCGCCCATACATAATGCGGCAGCATGAAACGGTCGTGCAGCGAAGTGCCCCAGCGCACGAAGCGGCCGTCGAGCGGGTTCTTCCAGGCCCGGGCGATGATGGCGCGCACCAGCAATTGCTGCGCCAGGCTCATGCGCGCGTTGGGCGGCATCTCGAAGCCGCGGAATTCGACCAGCCCGAGCCGGCCGGTCGGCCCGTCCGGCGAAAACAGCTTGTCGATGCAGATTTCCGAGCGATGGGTATTGCCGGTCACGTCTGTCAGAAGATTGCGGAACAGCCGGTCGACCAGCCACGGCAGGGGTGCCGCGCCCTTGTCCGGATGCGGCACCTGCGCCATCGCGATTTCGAGTTCGTAAAGCGAATCGTGGCGCGCCTCGTCGAAGCGCGGCGCCTGGCTGGTCGGGCCGATGAACAGGCCGGAGAACAGATAGGACAGCGACGGATGCCGCTGCCATTGCAGCACCAGGCTCTTCAACAGGTCGGGGCGGCGCAGGAACGGACTGTCATTGGGCGTTGCGCCGCCGACGACGACGTGGTTGCCGCCGCCGGTGCCGGTGTGGCGGCCGTCGATCATGAACTTGTCGGCGCCAAGCCGCGTCTGCCGCGCCTCTTCGTAGATCGCCGTGGTCGTCGCCACGCAATCCTGCCAATTCGCAGCGGGGTGGATATTGACCTCGATGACGCCGGGATCGGGTGCGACACGGATGACATTGAGGCGCGGATCGTGCGGCGGGCCGTAGCCTTCTATATGCACCGGCAGGCCGATCGCCCTTGCCGCGTTCTCAGCCGCCGCCACCAGTTCGAGATAATCCTCCAGCGCCTCGACCGGCGGCATGAACACACAAAGCCGTCCGTCGCGCGGCTCGACCGAAAGCGCCGGGCGCCCGGCGCCGCCGATCTCGGTGATCTCCTGTTCGACGCGGTCCTGCTGGCCGGTAACGGCCGTAAAGGATACCGCCTGCTGGCGTCGTGCCATCTCGTCGGCGCCCTCCAGTTCGGCCGGAGAAGCAGAACCGGGCAAGATCGCCTCGCGCGCCGGCAATGGTCCGCGCGGCAGCGATGGATCGACCGGGACTATGTAGGGGAACTGCGCCGGCGGCACATAGGGCAGCGTGCCGAGCGGCAGGCGGTAGCCGACCGGCGAATCGCCGGGCACCAGGAACAGCCTGCCGCGCCGCGTCTTCCACTTCTCCGAGCGCCAGCGCGGTCCGGACGCCTGGCTGTTCCAGCGCTGGACAGGCAGCACATAGCCCGACGGCTTGGTCAGCCCGCGTTCGAACACCCGCGCCATGCGGCTGCGCTCCTCGGGGTCCTCCAGCTTCGAATTGGAAGGATCGACGTTGTCCGGCAGCTTGCCTTCCTTGAGCAGCCATTCGGCGGGATCCTCATAGGCTTCGCTGACCATCGTCTTGTCGATGCCGAGTTCGTCGGCGATCGCCGTCAGCAGGCCTTCGGCCTGCTTCGGTCCGACATCCGCCTCGCTCTTTTCATGCGCGATCAGCGACGGGTCGCTCCACACCGGCTCGCCGTCGGTGCGCCAGTAGAGCGAGAAGGTCCAGCGTGGCAGGCTTTCGCCGGGGTACCACTTGCCTTGCCCGTAATGCAGGAAGCCGCCCGGCGCGAAGCGTTCGCGTAGCCGGCGGATCAGGGCATCGGCCTTTTCCCGCTTGGTCGGCCCGACGGCGGCGGTGTTCCACTCTGCAGCCTCGAAATCGTCGATCGAGACGAAGGTCGGCTCGCCGCCCATGGTCAGCCGCACATCGCCGGCCTGGAGCGCAGCATCGACCTGGACCCCCAGCGCGTCCAGCGCCTGCCAGCTCTCGTCGGAGAACGGCTTGGTAATGCGCGGACGCTCGGCGATGCGGTCTACCCGCATGTCGAAGCCGAATTCGACATTGGCGAAGCTCGCCATGCCGGAGATCGGCGCGGCATTGCGGAAATGGGGCGTTGCCGCGAGCGGCACATGGCTTTCGCCGGTGAGCAGGCCGGAGGTCGGGTCGAAGCCGATCCAGCCGGCGCCCGGCAGATACACCTCGCACCAGGCATGGAGGTCGGTGAAATCGGTCGCAGTGCCGGGCGGCCCGTCGAGCGCAACGAGGTCGGGTTTGAGCTGGATCAGGTAGCCGGAGACGAAACGCGCGGCGATGCCGAGGTTCCTCAGTATCTGCACCAGGAGCCAGCTCGAATCGCGGCACGACCCCTTGCCGGCGGCCAGCGTTTCCTCGGGCGAGAAGACGCCGGTTTCCATGCGCACGATATAGGCGATCTCGCGCTGCAGCCGCGCATTGAGGTCGACGACAAAATTGACGGTGTTGGTCGGGTGGCGCGCGATGGTTTTCAGGAATGCCTGCAACAGCGGCCCCGCCGGTTCCGGCGTTCGGTAGATGGTCAGATCGTCCCGGATCTCTTCGGGGTATTCGAATGGAAACGTCTCGGCCGACGGTTCGACGAAGAAATCGAACGGATTGTAGACCGTCATGTCGGCAACGAGATCGACCTCGATCTTCAGTTCCGTCACCGGCTCGGGAAAGACGAAGCGGGCCAGGAAATTGCCGTAGGGGTCCTGCTGCAGATTGACGAAGTGATTTGCCGGCCCGACCTTCAGCGAATGGCTGAGCACCTTGGTGCGGGAATGCGGCGCAGGCTGCAACCTTATGACTTGCGGGCCTAATACGACCGGCCGGTCGTATTTGTAATGGGTCAGGTGATAGACGGCTGCCAGAATTGCCATGGTGCCCCTGAAGTCGGCGTTTCAAAAGGAGTTCGCTGAACCCTGACACGAATGCTGACCATTCTCCAAGCAGAGATGTTGCGCTGCACCTAAATCAAGCAGCTTTCATAGCTCACGAAACGGAGCGCCGACCCCGGGATTCCGCAGTGTGGCGGCAAGACGTTGCAACGGTGCAGAGCCGAAGGCCGGCGGGTCAGCACCGGGCGCTTCCCGCCGATATCGATGATCGGCAGCACACGCGATGCTTCGTCGAAAAGAGCGGAAAAGAAAAACCCGCCTCGGCGGGCGGGTCGTTGGAGCCAATTAGCACCATACCCAAATTAGTAGCATAGCTGCCGGCACAAAGCAAGAACAAAATGTGGCATGGTCGACGAAAGTTGCCGATCTCCCGCTTTGCGAGGGGAGATACCAGGCACGGGCATCCTGGAAGCGGAGCCTGAACCCTAAAAGAATGCCTGCAACCCGGTCTGCGCCCGTCCGAGGATCAGCGCATGCACGTCATGCGTGCCCTCGTAGGTGTTGACGGTTTCCAGGTTCTGGGCGTGGCGCATGACGTGGTAGCCGATCTGGATGCCGTTGCCGCCATGCATGTCGCGGGCCTGGCGGGCGATGTCGAGCGCCTTGCCGCAATTGTTGCGCTTGACGAGCGAGATCATCTCCGGCGCCATCTTGCCTTCGTCCATCAGCCGCCCGACGCGCAGGCTGCCCTGCAGGCCGAGCGCGATCTCGGTCTGCATGTCGGCGAGCTTCTTCTGGAAAAGCTGCGTACCGGCCAGCGGCTTGCCGAACTGCTTGCGGTCGAGGCCATACTGGCGGGCGCGGTGCCAGCAATCCTCAGCCGCGCCCATGGCGCCCCAGGAAATTCCGTAGCGTGCCCGGTTGAGGCAGCCAAACGGCCCTTTGAGACCCGAGACATTGGGCAGCAGCGCGTCCTCGCCGACCTCGACGCCTTCCATCACCACTTCGCCGGTGATCGAGGCTCGCAGCGACAGCTTGCCACCGATCTTCGGCGCCGACAGCCCGTTCATGCCCTTTTCCAGGACAAAGCCGCGAATCTCGTTGCCATGCGCGCCCCCACTTTCGTCGGACAACTTTGCCCAGACGACGAACACGTCTGCGATCGGCGCGTTGGAAATCCACATTTTCGAGCCGGAGATCCTGTAGCCGCTCGCGGTCTTCTCGGCCCGCGTCTTCATGCCGCCCGGATCGGAGCCGGCATCCGGCTCGGTCAGGCCGAAGCAGCCGATCCATTCGCCCGACGCCAGCTTCGGCAGGTATTTCCTGCGCTGCTCTTCCGAGCCATAGGCATGGATCGGATACATCACCAGCGACGACTGCACGCTCATCATCGAGCGATAGCCCGAGTCGATCCGTTCCACTTCCCGCGCGACCAGCCCGTAGGTGACGTAGTTGGCGCCGAGCCCGCCATATTCCTCGGGGATGGTGATGCCGAGCAGTCCGGCCTCGCCCATCTCGCGAAAGATCCCGGCGTCGGTCTTCTCCTCGAGATAGGCTTCCTCGATCTTCGGAGCGAGCTTGTCGGCGGCAAACGCCGCGGCGCCATCGCGCACCATGCGCTCGTCCTCCGAAAGCTGGTCCTCGATCAGGAAAGGATCATCCCAGACGAATGCGTTCTTGTCGGCGGCCATGGCTCTCGGTCTCCCAAACTCATGCATGTCGCCCAAAGCTTGCCCGCGGGCCTGACCCGAGGGTGTTCGGCAGCTTGGGGATAACGACATGCATCGAAACAGAAATCTTGAAACGCGCGGCTTATCGGCTCCCGTCCTGAAAAAATCAAACGAAATAGCTTCGCCGATCCATGAGCATTGGTGATGGATCATCAATGTCGAGCGCCGCCGTCTGACCTGGCGGCGCAGCCCGGCTCGCGAAATTACTTCCGCTTCAACGCATCGGCCAACGCGGCGCCGAACGCGCCCTGCTGCGCCGGCCGCTCCGGCTGGCGTTGGGGCGCCGGCGCGCGCGGCACCGGCCTGCCGCCATTGTCGCGCGGCTTCGGTACGCCACCGCCACCATCCTTGCGCATCGACAGGCCGATGCGCTTGCGCTTGATATCGACATCGACGACACGCACCTTGACCACGTCGCCGGCCTTGACCACGTCATGCGCGTCCTTGATGAACCGATCGGCCAGTTGCGAGACGTGCACCAGCCCATCCTGGTGCACGCCGATATCGACGAAGGCGCCGAAAGCCGCGACATTGGTGACAGTGCCTTCAAGCTGCATGCCGGGCTTCAGATCCTTGATGTCGTCGATGCCATCGGCAAAGGTCGCGGTCTTGAAGCCGGGGCGCGGATCGCGGCCGGGCTTTTCCAGCTCCGCCAGGATGTCGCGCACCGTCGGCACGCCGAAGCGCTCATCGACGAAGACGCGCGGATCGAGCGCCTTGAGTGCGGCGCTGTCGCCCATCAGCGAGCGGACGTCGCGCCCGCAGGCCGCGACGATCTTCTTGGCAACGCCATAGGCTTCCGGATGCACGGCCGAGGCATCGAGGGGTTCGCTGCCGTTTGGAATGCGCAGGAAGCCGGCGCATTGCTCGAACGCGCGGGGTCCAAGGCGGGAGACCTTCAACAGTTCGCGGCGGCTGGCGAACGGGCCGGAGGCATCGCGATGCGCAACGATCGCCTCGGCCAGCGATGCGCCGAGACCCGAAACCCGCGCCAGAAGCGGTGCGGACGCCGTGTTGAGATCGACGCCGACGGCGTTTACCGCATCCTCGACCACCGCTTCCAGCGAGCGGCCGAGGCGGTACTGATCGACGTCGTGCTGGTACTGGCCGACGCCGATCGACTTGGGCTCTATCTTGACCAGTTCGGCGAGCGGATCCTGCAGGCGCCGCGCGATGGACACCGCCCCGCGCAGCGACACGTCGAGGCCTGGAAATTCAGCTGCCGCCGCTGCCGAGGCGGAATAGACCGACGCACCGGCTTCGCTGACGATCACCTTGAGCGGCTTCGGCCCGGACCCGGCGGGCATATCAGCCAGCATGTCGGCCACCAGCCTTTCAGTCTCGCGGCTGCCGGTGCCGTTGCCGATCGAGATCAGCTCGACCTTGTGCAGCCGGATGAGCTTGGCCAGTTCGGCCTGCGTGCCGCGCACGTCGTTCTTCGGCGGGAACGGATAGACCGTTGTCGTCGCCAGCAGCTTGCCGGTGCCGTCCACCACCGCCACCTTGACGCCGGTGCGAATGCCCGGATCGAGCCCCATCGTCGGCCGCGAGCCGGCGGGCGCGGCAAGCAGCAAATCCTTGAGATTGCGGGCGAAGACATGGATGGCTTCTTCTTCGGCCCGCTCGCGCAGATCGCGCATCAGATCGAGCGTCAGGTGCAGCGACAGCTTTATGCGCCAGGTCCAGCCGGCGACCTCCATCAGCCAGCGGTCTCCCGGCAACTGGCGGCCGATGGCGTAGGCGTCGGCGATCATCCGCTCAACCGGTTTCACCGGAGAGGCGTCATCGGCATCGACTTCGATGTCGAGCGACAGAACCTCCTCGTTGCGGCCGCGCAACATGGCCAGCGCGCGATGACTCGGCACGTTGGCCCAGCGCTCGACATGGTCGAAATAATCGGAAAATTTCGCGCCGGCCTCCTGCTTGCCGTCGACGACGCGCGAGCGCAGAAAGGCGCGTTCCTTCATGTAGGTCCGCAATTTGCCGACCAGGTCGGCATTCTCGGCGAACTGTTCGGACAGGATGTCGCGCGCTCCCTCGAGCGCTGCCTTGGCGTCGGCCACGTCTTCGCTGATGTAGGCCAGCGCCAGCTCGGCGGGTACAGCCGTACGGTCGGCGAGAATAGCTTCCGCCAGAGGCCCGAGCCCGCGCTCGCGTGCGATCTCGGCCTTGGTCCGGCGCTTCGGCTTGTAAGGCAGGTAGATGTCTTCGAGTTCGGCCTTGGTGCCGGCCGCAGCGATCTTTGCCTCGAGCTCCTCGGTCAGCTTGCCCTGCTCGCGGATCGAACCAAGGATGGTGTCGCGGCGCGCGTCGAGTTCGCGCAGATAGGCGAGCCGCTCGGCGAGGTCGCGCAGCTGCGTGTCGTCGAGGCCGCCGGTGACCTCCTTGCGGTAGCGCGCCACGAACGGCACGGTCGCGCCGTCGTCGAGCAAGCCGATCGCCGCCGCAGCCTGTTCGGGCCGCGCGGCGATCTCGGCGGCTATGATGGTTGCGATGCGCTTGATGTCGGCTGCCATGTCATACCTGTCGCTAGTCGAAACGAGCGGCGACCATAGGCGCAGAGCACTGCCGCGCCAACTGCGCCATTTTCAACCCGGCGAGAGGTCCACAGGAAAGGTCGGGCTGTCTGGATGGATCAGACCATCCGGCTCAGCGCCTCGAAGAAAGAAATCATATCCAGATCGAGCGGATCGTCGACCGGTACCGGCTGCGACGACATCTTTGCGATTACCATTTCGGCCTTCGGATTGACGTAAAGCCACTGGCCGTGGATGCCGATGCCGCAGACGGCGCCGCTTGCCGCGCCCGTCTGGTACCATTTGTTGCGGTAGCGGCCACGCGGAAACAGGAACGCCATCGTGCCGCGCCGCCAGGCCTCGGCGTCACCGCCAGTTTCGGTCGTGTCGCGCATCCAGGCTTCCGGCACGACGCGGCCGCCATTGGCCACGCCGCCTTGCCGCATCATCTCGCCGACGCGTGCAAGGTCGCGCGGCGTCACCGAAATGCCGCCGGCAGTGCGCGCCGTGCCTTCCACGTCGACTGTCACCGAGGCGTCGCTGACGGCGCCGAGCGGCTCCCATAATTTTTCGCGCATCAGATCGTCGAAGCGCCGGCCAGACGCACGTTCGAGCAGGATGCCGAGCAGGTCGGAATTGGGCGAACGGTAGCGGAACGTCCGGCCATGCGGCTCGGCCAGGCCCTGCAGCGTCATGAGGAAAGTGGCCAGGCTCTCGGTGCCCCCGCCCGGATTCCACAGCATGGCGCGGCGATAGCGGGCGAAGGCACTTTCCGGATCGAGATAGGCCTCTTCGAAATCGAGGCTGACACTCATGTCGAGCACGTGCCGCACACGCGCATCGCCATAGGCCGAGCCGGCGGCTTCGGGCAGATAGCGGCTTACCGGAGCCTGCGGATCGAAAATCCCCTCGCCTTCCAATATGCCGGCAACAATGGCGGTCAGCGACTTGCTGATCGAAAAGACGATGTGGCGCGCCCCAAACTCCATATGCGGCGCGAACCAGTCGCCGACGAATTTGCCGCGTTTCATGATCGTCAGCGCGTCGGTATCGGAGCGCGCGAGAAACGCCGCGACAGTCTCCGCGCCGCCTGCAAGAGCGACTTTTTCGCCAAGTAGCCCGCCGAAATCCTGCGCCGACGCTTCGCTGCTGCCCGGCTGTGCCGCCACGGCAGCGCTCGGCACCAGCTCGCCGACATTCTGGAACGACCACCGGCTGAACGGGCTTTCCCGCCAATTGCCGAGCAGCACCTCCTTGCGGGCAAAGCCATACCTGGTCTCGAACGCGGTCTTGCCGGCCATAGCCGCTTCCTTCCGGGTCTTTGGCGTTCTAGGCGAGCGCCGCGGCGATGGCGTGCACGGCTTTCAGTGTCGCCACCGATAGGCGACGTTAAAAAAAATGCGGACAAAACGGACCCGGCCGGCGCCTGCCGCCGGGTCCATCACGATGCGGTCACTTCTGCAGTTCGGTCCAGATCTTGCTGTAGATTGCCTGCACGTCCTCGGAACACAATTTTTGCAGCTCGCCATGCGCCTTGACGTCTTCCGGGATGATGACTTCCGGCGCATCCTTCATATCGGCCGGCATGTACTTGTCGGAACCGGCAATGCCGTTGGCGTAGCGGTGGAAGGCGGATAGGCCGGCGGCATTTTCCGGATCCATGATGAAGTTCTGGAACAGCTTGGCGTTCTCGACATTCTTGGCTTCCTTCAGGACCATGACATTGTCGCTCCAGAGGCCAAAACCTTCCTTGGGATAGAAATAGTGGATCTTGGGGTTCGCCAGCCGCTGGCGCAGGGCTGAGCCGTTCCAGTCGCTGGTCGCCTTGAAATCGCCGGCGCCCATTTTCTCGATGGTATTGTATTCCATTGCGATCCAGTTCGGCTTGGCAGCAACCAGCGTGTCACGCACCTTCTTCAGCGTTTCCTTGTCGCTGGCGCATTGCGCGGCGCCGACATATTTGGTCGCCGCGAACATGACGTCGTTCATTTCCGGCACGACGTTGACCTTGCCCTTCAGTTCGTCGGGTGTGTTGAAGATGATGCCCCAACTGTCCGACGGCCCCTTGTAGACATCGGTGTTCACCACGATACCCACCGTGCCCCAGGCCCATGGCACGGAATATTTGCGGCCCGGATCGAAATCGGGATTGGCCCATTCCGGCGCCACGTTCTTGAAGTTCTCCATCTTGCCGGGATCGGTCTCCTGAACGAGGCCTTCCTTGATCCAGATCGGCACGAAGGTTTGCGAAGGCACCGCGATGTCGAAGCCGGTGCCGCCCTGGCGAACCTTGGCCAGCGCCGTATCGTTCGAATCGTAATCGGTGATGGTCACCTTGATGTTGTATTTCTGCTCGAACTTCTTGATCACGTCGGGGCTGGTGTAGTTGCCCCAATTGTAGATGTTCAAAACGCCGTCCGCGAAAGCGCCGCTTGTCGAGGCGAGCAGCGCCAACCCGACGGCGGTCGCTGATGTCTTCCAGTTCATGTTTTAGCTCCCATTTTCGATTTTCAGTCCCGTTTCCTGCTGATGAAGAAAAACAACGTCACGATGGCGACCGACAAGAGCAGGAACACGGTCGATATCGCGTTGATCTCCGGCGTTATCCCTCGACGTATCTGGCCAAGCATGTAGGTCGGCAGCGTGTCCTGGCCGCCCGATTTCACGAACTCGGTGATGACGACATCGTCGAGCGAGATTACGAAGGCCAGCATCAATCCGGCCAGGATGCCGGGCCAAAGCAGCGGCAGGGTGATGCGGCGGAACGTCTTCCACGGCGTCGCATAGAGATCGGCGGCGGCCCGTTCCAGCGTCAGGTCCATGTTCTCCAGCCGCGCCCGGATCGGCAGGTAGGCGAACGGAATGCAAAAGGCCGTATGCGCCGCGATTAGGTAGCCGAGTCCGGAATAGCCGGTGAATATCTTGATGCGCGAGAAAAAGATCAGCAGCGCCACGCCGGTGACGATCTCCGGCACCATCAGAGGTTGGTTGATGGCGGCATATTTGAAGGTCAGGCCGGGATAGGGCGGCGTGCGCGTGGTGGCGAGCGCCGCCATGGTGGCGAAGATCGTGGCCAGGATCGCCGCGATGGCGCCGATCTGGAAGGAGCGCACGGTGGCGTCGATGACTTGCGTGTTCTGCCACGCCGACTGGAACCATTTGAGCGAGAAGCCGCCCCATTCCGACGTCGAGGTCGCGGCGTTGAAGGCATAGACGACCAGCACGACGATGGGCAGATAGAGCACGACGAAGCAGGTCGCGGCGATCGCGGTGAATCCCGGCTGATGCTTGATTGCGAAGCTGCTAGCCATGACGCATCTCCGACCGGCCGGTGTTACGCACATAGGCGAGCAGCGCCACCATGACGATGACCATGACGGCGATCGACAGCGCCGAGCCGAGCGGCCAGTTGCGGCCTTGCCCGAACTGCAGCTCGATCAGGTTGGAAAGCATCATGGTCTTACCGCCGCCCAATAGGACCGGTGTGACATAGGCGCCGAGCGCCGGAATGAACACCAGGATGGAGCCGGCGATGACGCCCGGCTTGACCAGCGGGAAAATGATACGCCTGAGCACCTGGAAGCGTGTCGCATAAAGATCGTAGCCGGCTTCGACCAGCCGGAAATCGAGTTTTTCCATGCTGGCGTAGATCGGCAGCACCATCAGCGGCAGATAGACATAGGCCATGCCGATCAGGATCGCCGAATCGGTGAACAATATCTGGATCGGCCCCGAAATGATGCCGAGCTTGAGCAGCACCGTGTTAATCAACCCCTCGTTGCGGATGATCTGCAGCACGGCGAAGGTGCGGATCAGCAAGTTGGTCCAGAACGGTATGGTGATCAGGAACAGCCAGAGATCGCGCGTCTTCTCGCTGCGCGTCGCCATGAAATAGGCAGTAGGAAAACCAAGCGCCAAAGTAGCGATCGTGGTCACGATGGCAAGCTTGATCGAGCGCCAGAAGATAGTGACATGGGCGGCAGCAATGGAAAGCGTGTCGTCGAAGATGTCGCGTTCCATGAACACCGATGTCCAGGCCTCGGGCGAGAATTGCCACTTCACGTCGCCATAAGGGCCGGGCGTCAAAAACGAATAAACCAGCACGATCAGCAAGGGACCGGTTGCTGCAAGGAAGATGATCAGCAGGGCCGGCGCCGACAGCAGCCAGCGGTCGCGGATGTCGCGCCGTTCGGCCGCCTTGGCGACTTCTTCCGCGCTCGCCATCAATCCCTCAGCACTTGCGCGGCGTCGTTGCCGATCGAGACGCCGACCTTGTCGCCCCGCTCGAAACCGCAGCCTGCGCTGCGCGTGTTCTGCTGGCGCACGGTGAAGGCTTCGCCGCTGTCCAGTTGGACATGAATATGCGTGTCGGTGCCGAAATAGACGATGTTTTCGACGGTTCCGGAAAGATCGCCCTTGCCGCCGGTCAGCTTGGCGTGTTCCGGCCTGACCACCAGCGTCGCATTCTCCTTCGGCTGGAAGCCCTCAGCCACCGTCGCGTCGATCGTCGCGCCGGATTTTAGTGTCGCGCGCGCCTTGCCGTTGCCGATGCCGGTGATGGCCGCGGTCAGGAAATTGGTTTCGCCGATGAAGTCGGCGACGAAGCGCTCGGCCGGCTTGTCATAGATGTCCCAGGGCGTGCCGACCTGCAGGATCTTGCCGGCCGACATCACGGCGATGCGGTCGGACATGGTCAGCGCTTCTTCCTGGTCATGGGTGACGAAGATGAAGGTGATGCCGGTCTGGTGCTGCAGCCGTTTCAGTTCGATCTGCATTTCCTTGCGCAGCTTGTAGTCGAGTGCCGACAGCGGCTCGTCGAGCAACAGCACTTTCGGCTGCGGCGCCAGCGCGCGGGCCAGTGCGACGCGCTGCTGCTGGCCGCCGGAGATCTGGCTGGTGCGGCGGGCACTCAGCGCCTCCATCTTGACCAACTTCAGCATCTCGGCGACGCGCGCCTTGATTTCGGTCTTCGGCTTGCCCAGCATCTCCAGCCCAAAGCCGATATTCTCGGCCACCGTCATGTGCGGGAACAGCGCATAGGACTGGAAGACGGTGTTGACCGGCCGCTTGAACGGCGGCAGCGGCGCGATGTCGTGGCCGTGCAGCAGGATTTCGCCTTCGCTGGGAAAATCGAAGCCGGCGATCAGCCTGAGCAGCGTCGTCTTTCCGCAGCCCGACGGCCCGAGCAGCGTGAAGAACTCGTTCTCGCGGATCGACACCGAAACCGTGTCGAGAGCGGCGACTTGTGCGTCCCCGGTACCGAACACCTTGCGGACGCCGCGGACCTCGATTGCACTCTTACCCGGTTGATCCGGCACGCATTACCCCATTTTCATGTCCGCTCTTGATGGCGGATCCAGTTCCCATTCGATTGTCAGCATATGCCGGTCGGCTTGGCAACCATGCATCTGGATCTCGGTTCAGAACGCAAGCCCCATGCCATAGTCAGCGCCATCATCAACCCCGGTAAGTGATCTTGCCGCCGCAGATGGTGCTGACCGGACGCACCTTGTGCAAGGAAGCCGGTTCAGTTGCCTCGATATCGGCCGACAGCACCACCAGATCGGCCAGATAGCCTGGTTTCAGCCGGCCCTTACGGTGTTCCATGAATTCGGCATAGGCGCCTTCGACCGTATAGCCCGCAAGCGCTTCCAGCAGCGAGAAGCTCTGGTCGGGGTCGCCCTCTGCCCAAGGCTTGCGCAGCACCGCCGCCCGAATGCCCAGGATCGGGTCGACCCGCGACACCGGCCAGTCGGAAGCGAAAACGACATGCGCGCCCGCCTGCTTCAGCGTCCGCCAGGCATAGCTGAGCGGCCATCTTTCGCGGCCGATGCGCGAGAGCGTCGGCTCCAGCGGGAAGTCCATGGCGCCGGGCGGGTGCGGCGGCTGCATCGAGGCGATGACGCCGAGTTCGGCAAAGCGCGGCACGTCGGCGGCAGTGGTGACCTCGATGTGCTCGACCCGGTGACGGCTGTCGCGCCTGCCGTTCTTCCGCCGCGCCGCCTCGTAACCGTCGAGGACCGCGCGCACAGCGCCGTCGCCTATCGAATGCACGGCGATCTGCAGGCCGCGCCGGTCGGCCTCCACTGCCACCTCGGCGAAATGCTCTGGCGTGAACAGCGGCTCACCGCGCCAGCCCGGCCGGTCGGCATAGTCGTCGACCATGACCGCGGTCCAGCCTTCCAGCACGCCGTCGTAAAACATCTTGACCATGCCGGACGACAGCCATTCCGATCGATAGGAGTTGGCCATGCTCGATGCCTTTTCCAGCTTGTCGAGCGTCATGAAGTTCTTGAAATGAAAAGGTATCTTGGTGCGGCAGAGCAGCCGCCCTTCCTGCTCCAAACCGGCAAGCAGTTCGAGCTGGTAGAGATTGCCGTCCATGTTCTGGATCGAGGTGATGCCGTGGCGGGCGCACCATTCCAGACCGCGATGCATCAGGTCGCGATCGGCCGCGACTTCGGCTGCGGAAGGGTACGGTTCGGGCTCGCCGCCTGTCGCAAGGCCGAGCCGCACGCGGTTCTGCCCGGAAAGCTCAAGGATCGGCCCAAACGCCTCGCCCTCACGCAATTCGCCGGCCGCGAGGCCGTCGGCGCCCATGACGATCTCGTTGCCGGGGCCGAGTTGCTTGCCGTGCAGGATGCCGGCCAGCTTCAGCGCCTTGGTGTTGGCCCACATCGTGTGGTGATCGGAAGCCGACATGGCGAACGGCCGGTCGGCGATGATGCGGTCGAGATGATGGCGGGTGACCGGCTCTTCCTTGGAAAGGATGGTATAGTCGACGCCGGCCCCAAGCAGCAATTTGGCGTTCGGCCGTGCCGCAGCCTAGGCGCGGATCGCGTCGCTCAGCGCGTCGAAGCCATGCACGCCCTGAAGGTGCAGATTGTCCAGTTCGGCGGCGCCGCCGAAAAGGTGCATATGCGCTTCGATGAAGCCCGGCACCACCGAACCGCCTTGCGCATCGATGATCTTCGTGGCCGGCCCTTTCAGCGTCTCGATCGTCCGGCGATCGCCAACCGCCAGGATGTTGCCGTCCTTTATCGCCACCGCTTCGGCTGTCGGATTGCCTTCGTCCATGGTCAGCACACGGGCATTGGTGACGATCAGGTCGGCATTTGAACTCATGATTACCCGCAGGTCGGTTGCGCTGCCGGCAGGCTAGACGACCGGCTGCCGGGCCAGCAAGCCATGGCTGGTTGGCCCAGCGCCTTGTGAAAGGCAGTGCAGGACGGTTAGGGTCGCCGCGTCTCACCACGGAACAATTTCATGAAGACTGTTTTTTCGCCTTTCCATGCCGGCCATTCCGGCAATGTCGAATTGATCGCCGGCGCCATCGTGCCGGCCTTTGAAAAGCCGTCGCGCGCCGAGTTCATCAGGGCGCGGGTGGAGAGCGAGAAGCTCGGTCCGATCCTGCCGCCGGAAAGCCACGACCTCGCCGCCGCCAGGAAGGTGCATGCCAGCGACTACATCGATTTCCTGCCGACCGTGTGGCCGCTCTGGGAAGCATCGGGCCGCAGCGGTTCGGCCATTCCCTTCACCTGGCCGACGCGCGGCCTTCGCGGCGACGTGCGCCCGAAAGGCATCGATGCGCTGCTCGGCTTCTACTCCTTCGACGGTGGCGCGACGTTCGTCAAAGGCACATGGGATGCGATCAAGTCGTCCTATGACGTCGCGTTGACCGCCGCCGCGCTGGTCAAGGCCGGTGAGCCTTCCGCCTTCGCGCTGTGCCGCCCGCCAGGGCACCATGCAGGGGCGGCCTTCATGGGCGGCTATTGCTTCATCAACAACGCCGCCGTCGCCGCGCAATGGTTCCGCGACCATGGCGCCGGGCGCGTTTCGATCCTCGACATCGATTATCACCACGGCAACGGCACCCAGGAGATCTTCTATCGCCGCGGTGACGTTCAGGTGCTGAACCTGCATGGCGATCCGATGACGGAATATCCCTTCTTCCTCGGCCATGCCGACGAACGCGGCGAGGGCGACGGCGAAGGCTTCAACGACAATTACCCGATGCCCTTCGGCACCGGCTGGGACGTGTGGAACGCCTCGCTCGAGGACGCTTGCACGAGGCTTTCGGCTTATGCTCCTGACGTCGTCGTGGTTTCACTCGGCGTCGACACTTTCGAGAAGGACCCGATCAGCCAGTTCAAGCTGAAGACCTCCGACTACCCCAGGATCGGCCGCCGCATCGCCAGGCTCGGCCTGCCGACGCTGTTCGTCATGGAAGGCGGCTACGCCGTCGAGGAGATCGGCATCAACGCCGTCGGCGTGCTGACCGGCTTCGAGGACCGCTAGAAGTGCCGCCGGTGCCTGCCAATCAGATGGCAGCGCTCGGCAAGCGGTACCGCCTGCCTGACCGATCGTTCAGCCTGCGGCGGCACGCGCTGACCCGCCCGCTATCTTGTTGTTGGACCATGATGTTTTTCCAGAATGCGTTCGCCCTTTGCGAGATGATGTTCTATTTTTTGAACCCACGGCTTGCGGGGCCTATTGATCGGAAGAACAAACGCATTTGAGCCCGGGAAAGCATTTATGAACGACGACACACCGGAAAGCGAAAGCGCCTCGGCGCTGGCGCCGTTCCGGCACGGCATCTTCCGGGCGGTGTGGTCCGCCAGCCTCGTCTCCAACTTCGGTGGCCTCATCCAGGGCGTTGGCGCCGCCTGGATGATGACGACGATCGCCACCTCGTCCTACCAGGTGGCATTGGTCCAGGCCTCGACCACCTTGCCGATCATGCTCTTCGCGCTGCTGGCCGGCGCCATCGCCGACAGCTTCAACCGGCGCAAAGTCATGCTGATCGCCCAGATCTTCATGCTCGTCGTCTCGGCTCTTCTCACCGTCTTCACCTATCTCGACCTGATGACGCCGTGGACGCTGCTCGCCTTCACCTTCCTGATCGACAGCGGCACCGCGCTCAACAGTCCGTCCTGGCAGGCTTCGGTCGGCGACATGGTGCCTCGCACCAAGGTGCCGGCGGCGATCGCGCTCAACTCGATGGGCTTCAACCTGACGCGCAGCGTCGGCCCGGCGATCGGCGGCATCATCGTTGCCGCGGCAGGCGCTGCCGCGGCCTTCGCCGTCAACACGCTGAGCTATGTCGGCCTCATCGTCGTGCTGGCCCGCTGGAAGCCGGAACTGCCGGCATCGACCTTGCCGCGCGAGACGCTGGGCGCCGCCATGGGTGCCGGCCTGCGCTATGTCGCCATGTCGCCCAATATCGGCAAGGTGCTGGTCAGGAGCTCGGCTTTCGGCTTCAGCGCCGGCGCGGTCCTGGCGCTGCTGCCGCTGGTCGCGCGCGACGTCGTCAAGGGCGATGCCTTGAGCTACGGCATCATGCTCGGCGCCTTCGGCATCGGCGCCGTCGGCGGCGCGCTGACCAGCGTCAGGCTGCGGCAGCTGCTGTCCAGCGAAACCATGGTGCGCATGGCATTCGCCGGCTTCGCCGTCTGCGCCTTCAACGCCGCCGTCAGCAATCATGCCTGGCAGACGTCGCTCGGCCTGCTGCTCGGCGGCGCCTGCTGGGTGACGGCGCTTTCGCATTTCAACGTCACCGTGCAGATGTCGACGCCGCGCTGGGTGGTCGGCCGCGTGCTTTCGGTCTACCAGACCGCGACCTTCGGCGGCATCGCGCTCGGCAGCTGGGTCTGGGGTGTCGTTGCCGACGCGCATGGCGCCGAAGTCGCCCTGATGGCGGCCAGCGTCGCCATGCTGGCGGGAGGCGCCATCGGCCTGCTGCTGCCGCTGCCGCAGCAGGCTGTGCTCAACCTCGATCCGCTCAACCGTTTTCAGGAGCCGCATCTGGCCCTTGATCTCAAGCCGCGCAGCGGTCCAATCGCCATCATGATCGAATATGTCATCCGCAACGAGGACGTGCCGGAATTCCTCGCCACCATGGCCGAGCGCGGCCGCATCCGCCGCCGTGACGGCGCCCGCAACTGGACATTGGCGCGCGATCTCGAAAATCCCTCGATATGGATCGAGCACTACCACACGCCGACCTGGGTAGAATATATCCGCCACAATCGGCGCGCCACCTACGCCGACGCCGTCATCGGCGAGCGCATAAGGGCGCTGCATAGCGGCAACGAGCCACCGCGCGTCCGCCGCATGATCGAGCGCCCGACGACAGCAGGGACGGCGCTCGTCATGCCGAAGGGACCGATCGAGCATTAGTGGCTGGCGGTGCGTCCAGTTGGACGAGCAAAATGAAATTGCGGCGCCTGGCCCAATCCGCGAATGCACGAACAGGATGGCCATTGTGGAGAGACGGTTATATCAGTTGGTGTGACTATGACCACTAAGGGGAGACGATGCGTTACATACGTCCGCTTTCAATTGAAGACGCCGCCGGCCTGTTGGCCGGTTCAGCCGGCACGGCCGCCATCCTCGCCGGAGGCAGCGACCTCTTGGTGCGAATGAAAGGCGGCTTTATCGAACCCGACCTGATCGTCGACATCAAGGCGATCGACGGGCTTGGCGAGATCAGGGAAACAGCCGAGGGCTTCAGCATCGGCGCGGCGGCCCCCTGCGCCGTGCTGGGCGAGAACACGGCCCTGCAGAAGGCATGGCCCGGCGTCGTCGAAGCGGCCAAGCTGATAGGCTCGAAGCAGGTGCAGGGACGCTGCACCATCGTCGGCAATCTGTGCAACGCCTCGCCGGCCGCCGACAGCGTGCCGGCGCTGGTGGCCGCTGGCGCCAAGGCTGTGGTCGTCGGCCCGGGAACCAGGCGCACGATTGCCGTGCAAGCGGTGCCGACTGGGCCGGGCAAGACGTCGCTGGCCAAGGGCGAGATCATCGAGGCAATCCTGCTCGACAGCCGTCTGCCGCGTTCGGGCGATGCCTATCTGCGTTTCATTCCGCGCACGGAGATGGACATAGCGGTGGTAAGCGCCGGCGTGAACTTGACGCTCGATGAGCAAGGTCGCGTCAAATCCGCCCGTCTGGCGTTGGGCGCCGTGGCGCCGACGGTGATTCTGGTCGAGGAGGCCGCCGAGGTTCTCATCGGCTCCAAGCTGGACGAAGCCACGCTGGAGAGGCTCGCCAAGGTCTGCTCGGGCGCCTGCCGCCCGATCGACGACAAGCGCGGCACTATCGAATTCAGACGGAAAGTCGCGGGTGTGCTGGCCAAGCGGGCCGCCACGACCGCCTATGCACGCGCAGGAGGCAAATGATGGCTGGTGTGGCAGTATCAACGACAATCAACGGCGACAATGTCGAGTTCCTTTGCCAGCCGGACGAGACGCTGCTTGATGTCCTGCGCGATCGCCTGGGGCTGACGGGCGCCAAGGAAGGCTGCGGCACCGGCGACTGCGGGGCCTGCAGCATCATCCTCGACGATCGGCTGGTGTGCTCGTGCCTGGTGCTCGGCGCGGAGGCCGAGGGCCGGCGCGTCGAGACCATCGAGGGCATGGCGCATGGCGACAGGCTGCATCCGCTGCAGCAGAAATTCCTGGAGCACGCTGCACTCCAATGCGGCGTCTGCACGCCGGGCTTTTTGATAGCGGCGAAGGACCTTTTGGCCAAGAATCCCGATCCGACCGAGGAGGAGATCCGCTTCGGCCTCGCCGGGAACCTCTGCCGCTGCACCGGCTATGACAAGATCGTGCGTGCCGTTCAGGACGCCGCCAGCGTGATGAAGGGAGCATGACGATGAATTTCGATCCGCGTTACTCCGGACGCAATTTCACCGCTGTCGGCACGCGTCCCATCCGTCCCGACGGCGTCGACAAGGTGACGGGCCGCGCACGCTATGGCGCCGACTTCAACATGGCCGGGCAACTGGTCGGGCGCGTTCTCAGAAGCCCCCATGCGCATGCCACGATCAGGAAGATCGACACGTCGAAGGCGGAGAAGCTCGCCGGCGTCAAGGCCGTGATCACCGCGGCCGACCTGCCCGACCTCACCGACGGCGATGCCGCCATGTACGACATCCTCGACAACTGCATGGCGCGCAAGAAAGCGCTCTATGACGGCCATGCCGTGGCCGCGGTCGCTGCGGTCGATGCCCGCACAGCGAGGCAGGCACTGAAGCTGATCGAGGTCGACTACGAGGTGCTGCCGCATGTCACCGATGTCGACGAGGCGATGAAGCACTCCGCACCTCTGGTCAACGACGCCATCTTCACCGAAGGCCTCGAGCAAAAGCCCCTCAAGCCTTCCAATGTCACCAAGCGCACCCAGTACGGCCATGGCGACATCCATGTAGGTTTCGGCCAGGCCGACTTCGTCGTCGAACGCTCCTTCAAGACCGAGCAGACGCACCAGGGTTATGTCGAGCCGCATGCCTGCGTGGCCAATGTGAGCTCCGACGGCACCGCCGACCTGTGGGTCTGTACGCAAGGCCATTTTGTCTACCGCCAACATTGCGCCCAACTGCTTGGCATGGAAGCCTCGAAGCTGCGCGTCACCTCCTCGGAGATCGGCGGCGGTTTCGGCGGCAAGACCCATGTCTGGGCCGAGCCGGTGGCACTGGCGCTGTCACGCAAGGCTGGGCGGCCGGTCAAGCTGGTCATGACGCGCGACGAGGTGTTCCGCGCCTCCGGCCCGACCAGCGCCACCTCGATCGATGTTCGGATCGGCGCCCGCAAGGACGGCACGATCACGGCGGCCGAGGCGACGCTGCGCTATTCCTGCGGCCCCTATGCCGGCATGTGGGCCGAGATCGGCGCCATGACCGCCTTTGCCTGCTACAAGCTCGAGAACGTCAGGACGGTCGGCTACGAAGTGCTGGTCAACCGGCCCAAGACCGCGGCCTATCGCGCGCCGTCGGCTCCGATGGCGGCGTTTGCGGTGGAAAGTGCGGTCGACGAGCTGGCCAAGGAGATCGGCATGGACCCCGTCGAGTTCCGGATCAGGAACGCGGCGCAGGAAGGCACCAGATCCTCCTACGGCCCGGTATACGGCCCGATCGGCATCGGGCCGACGCTGGAGGCGGTGAAGAACCACCCGCATATGAAGGCGCCGCTCGGCAAGAATCAGGGCCGCGGAATGGCCTGCGGCTTCTGGTTCAATTTCGGTGGCCAGACCTGCACCGACCTCAACATCGGCATGGACGGTTCGGTCTCGCTTGCCGTCGGCACGGTCGATGTGGGTGGTTCCCGCGCGTCGCTTTCGCTGGTCGCGGCGGAGGAGCTCGGCATCCCCTATGAGCAGGTCAAGGCGGTGGTCGCCGATACCTCCAGCCTCGGCTACAACGACATGACGGACGGCAGCCGCGGCACCTTCTCCTCCTCCATGGCGACGATCTCGGCCGCCCGCAACGCCATCAAGGTGTTGCGGGAACGCGCCGCGCAGATGTGGGACATTCCCGTCGACGACGTGGTCTGGGAAAAAGGTCACGCGATTGCCAAGGGCGAGAAATACGGCAACCTTGCAGCATTGTCGCTGAAGGAGATCGCCGCTGCGTCAGGGAAGACGGGGGGACCGATTGCCGGCCATAGCGAGCTCGTCGCCGACGGCGCCGGCGTCTCGTTCGCCACCCATATCTGCGATATCGAGGTGGATCCCGAGACAGGCTCCACCAGGGTGCTGCGCTACACCGTCGTTCAGGACGCCGGCAAGGCGGTGCATCCGACCTATGTCGAGGGGCAGTACCAGGGCGGTGCCGCACAAGGCATCGGCTGGGCGCTCAACGAGGAGTATATCTACGGCAAGGACGGGCGGCTGCAGAACCCTGGCTTCCTGGATTACCGGATCCCGGTCTGCTCGGACCTGCCGATGATCGACACGCAGATCCTCGAGATCCCCAATCCCAACCATCCTTACGGGGTGCGCGGCGTCGGCGAGACCTCGATCGTGCCGCCGCTGGCGGCGATCGCCAATGCGGTGTCAAACGCCGCGGGCGTGCGCATGACGCACATCCCGATGTCGCCGCCGCGCATCCTTGCCGCGCTCGAGGCGGAACGGGAAGGCTGATGGTCGAAGTGACGCTCTGGGGATCGCTCGGCGCGATCGCCGGAGGCAAGAGCAAGGTCGAGATCGAGGCGAAGGATATTCGGGAGCTGTTCAGGAAACTGGCTGAACAGTATCCCGGCCTCGAGCCCTACATCGATCGCGGCATCGCCGTCGCCATCGACGGGACGATCTATCGCGACACCTGGTCGAAGGAACTGCCGGAAGGGGCGGAGATATTCCTGCTGCCGCGCCTTGCCGGGGGATGATTTGGGCTCGAGCTCAAGCCGCGCTCCGTGCGGCCAATGCTCGTTTATGAATTCGCGGCCTAGCAGGTCGATCGCAACCTAACATCTACAGCGGAATTGCGGTCACTTCTTTGGCCGTTCGGATCACGAACATCGTGTGGTACCGCGCGACGTTGCTTCGGTCTCGGAACAGTCGCTCGCACAGCGCATCGAACTCTTCCATATCCGTCAGGCGGAGCATGAGGACGGCGTCGGTTTCGCCGCTTACACTGTAGGCCTGAGTGACGGCCGGTTCCTGGGCGGCCAACTCGAGAAAGTCCCGCATATACTGCTCACCATGACGCTCCAGTTCGACGGTGACGATCGCCTTCAAGCCCCGGCCAGCCTTTGCCGGTGCGAGAAGCGCGACAACGCGGCTGATGACACCGCTTTTCTTCAGTCGTCGTATGCGGCGCAGGCAGCTCGAAGGGGAAAGCCCGACTAACCCCGCCAGTTTGGCGTTAGTTCGTGAGGCATCATCCTGGAGCAGGTTGAGAAGCCTTCTGTCGATCTTGTCCATGTTGGTCGCGCTCAGCGTCGGTGCGTTGCAATTTTATTGCACGGAATCGCAAACTTTGACCACAAATGCGAAGCGTCTCACGCTACTCAGACGGCTCCAGGAATGATGGAGCAGCATGATGGCAATTTGCGCCGCCTTCTATCGCAAGACATTGGAGACGCTTGAAATCTATTGGGAACTGGTTCGCGTGATCGTTCCGGTTGCGATTGCCACACGGCTGCTGCAGGACCTTGGCGTCATCCAGGCGATTTCTCCGTTCTTCTCCCCGATCATGTTGCAGGTGGGGTTGCCACCTGAACTCGCCTTTGCCTGGCTGACGGGATTGCTGGTCGGGATCTGGGGCGCGCTTGTGATCGTATTCACCTTGGTTCCGGTTTCGGCGCTCAGCACTGCCGACATGACGGTTCTTTCGGCTCTCTTGCTGTTTGCACATGCCATTCCGATCGAGCAACGGATCATTCAGAGGGCCGGACCGAGCTTCCTGGTCACCACGGCGCTTCGTATTGGCGGGGGTTTGGTCTTTGCTGTCCTTCTGCATCAGATATTCGCCGTGACCGGATGGCTGTCAGGACCGGTGAAGCCGGCGTGGATGCCGACGAATGAAAGCACCGACTGGGGCGGCTTTTTCCTGGGTACGCTCAAAACCCTGGGCATCATGCTCGTTGTTCTGCTTGCGCTGAGCTGGGTGATCGAGCTTCTAAAGATGTCGGGCATTTTGGATTGGATGAACAGAGGGCTTGCACCGCTCTTTCGGCTCGCCGGCATCGAAAAGCAGACGGTACCTTTCGCCGCTGTCGGCCTGTTTCTCGGGATTTCCTATGGCGCAGGACTGCTGATCCGCGAGGCGCGCACGCCTAGCGCGGAGCCGCGTCAGCTATTCCTTGCCTGCGTGTTCATGGGTTTTGCCCATAGCCTCATTGAGGATACGTTGGTCGTCGCCACGCTTGGCGCTGATGTTACGAGCGTGCTTCTCGGTCGCCTAGCGTTTGCCGTGCTCGCGACCGCCGTGATCGCAAAAGTAATCAAGGCGGTTCCCGACGCTTTTTTCTTCAAGACACTCTTCCACAAGGAAGAAGACAGTCCGCGCAATCGGATTTCGGAGCCGGCGATTAGCGGGCCGTTGACGTGCCCTCCTTACGCAGCAGCCGACATGTGTGTCGCATCGCTATCGGGACAGGACGCGGCTACCCCTCGCCCGACAGATCCCGCCGCGCCTTGTCGAGTTCCTCGGCATAGCGCCGCATCAGGTGGCCTTCGGTCAGCAGCCCGATCACCTTGCGATCGGTGAAATCCTCGACCACCGCCAATTCCTCGGCGCCGGCGCGCTGGAAGGTCTCGGCCGCCGATTGCACGTTCATGCTCGGCACCAGCACCGCATCCTTTGGCGAAGGACAGCACCGGCAACCATGCCCGCGTGATGCTGCGGCGATAAAGCCCATCTTCACCTCGGGGAACTGCGTTGACGTAAACGTCAACCCGAAGCTATATGCGCCGGCGGCCGTGGCTGTAAAACCAGGCAAGCGGCTTCGGCCAGGTCGAAGCGCCGGCGCGCGACAAACGCAAGCAGACGAGGAGAACCGCCATGAGCGTTCAGGAGATTGCCGACAACATCAGGTCGCGCGTGGCGAGTGCCGGGTTCGATCGCTCGGTGAAATTCGACACCGGCAGCGACGGCGTCATCGTCATCGACGGCGCCGATGTCTCGACCACCGATGCGCCGGCCGATTGCACCATAAAGCTGTCGCTCGACGATCTGGACTCGCTGATATCAGGCGACCTCAACCCGACCATGGCCTTCATGTCCGGCAAGATAAAGGTCGAAGGCGACATGAGCGTCGCCATGGCGCTCAGCCAGTTGATCGGCTGATCGCTTGAGGTGAAACAAGCCGCCGCACGATGGCGGCGGCTTGCTTCGAACCATCAGGCAGCGAGCGGCAGCCGCTGTGCCTTCAGCTTGCGCCCGGCCGCCTTCAGCGTGCCTTGCGCGCCGTCGAGCGCGCCGACAACCAGTTCCCGCGCCAGCAGGCGGTGCCGCTCGTAAGGCCCCGGCATGGCCAGCGAGCCGGTCTTTGCGGCCGAAAAACCGAAGCGCTTGTAATAGGGCGCGTCGCCGACCAGCAGGATCGCCGCATGGCCAAGCCGCTCGGCCTCAGTGACCGCATGGCGCATCAGCGCCGAGCCGATGCCGGCATTTTTCAGCGCCGGGTCGACGGCAAGCGGGCCGAGCAGCAGCGCTGCCTTGCCGCCCTCGCCCAGCACCACGTCCCACAGCCGCACCGTGCCGGCAACAGTGCCCGACGCGTCGCGCGCGACAAAGGCCAGGCCCTCCGAAGGCCGGCGGCCGCGCCGCAGCTTTTCCGACGACTTCTTCCGGCGCTTCGGCCCCATGGCGCGATCGAGCAAAGCCTCGCGAGCGCCAACGTCGGCGGCGGTTTCGGCGACGACCGCAATCTCCCCCCTCGAGGGGGAGATGTCGCCGAAGGCGACAGAGGGGGTTGTCGCGCGTGAAGCGCCGGCCTCCATCTGCGGCGGGAGGCCGAGTCCAGTCGAACCGACCCCCTCTGGCCGCTTCGCGGCCATCTCCCCCTCGAAGGGGGAGATTCCCACGCCTTCAACAACGAAATCTACAATGTCCATTTCCGCGATCCTTCACGAGCGGATTGTTCCACAGGCGAACCCGGGCAGGCGACAGGCGCCCATCTCCGGATGATCTGATCGGTTCTTTCGAACCGTCAGATCACGTAGGATCGGAGAGGCTCGAAGCCGTTGAAGGCGACCGATGCATAGGTCGTCGTATAGGCGCCGGTGCCCTCGATCAGCACCTCGTCGCCGATGGTCAGCGACAAGGGCAGCGGGTACGGCGTCTTTTCGTACATCACGTCGGCCGAATCGCAGGTCGGGCCGGCGAGCACGCAAGGCGCGGTCTCGCTGCCGTCATGCGCGGTGACGATCGGGTAGCGGATCGCCTCGTCCATCGTCTCGGCGAGACCGCCGAACTTGCCGATGTCGAGGAACACCCAGCGCACATTGTCGTTGTCGGCCTTCTTCGAGATCAGCACGACCTCCGACTTGATGACGCCGGCATTGCCGACCATGCCGCGGCCCGGCTCGATGATCGTCTCGGGGATGGCGTTGCCGAAATGCTTCCTGAGCGCCGAGAAGATCGCCTGGCCGTAGGCCTGCGCCACCGGCACATCCCTGAGATAGCGGGTCGGGAAGCCGCCGCCCATATTGACCATCTTCAGCACGATGCCTTCGTCGGCCAGCGTCGCGAACACCTTCTTGGCGTCTGCCAGCGCGCGGTCCCAGGCGGTCAGGTCGGTCTGCTGCGAGCCGACATGGAACGACACGCCATGGGCGTCGAGACCGAGCGCCCTGGCATGGCGCAGCACGTCGACCGCCATCGCCGGCACACAGCCGAACTTGCGCGACAGCGGCCATTCGGCGCCCTCGCCGTCGGTCAGGACGCGGCAGAACACACGGGCGCCGGGAGCGACGCGGGCGATCTTCTCGACCTCCTCGACGCAGTCCACCGCAAACAGCTTGATGCCGAGCTGGTAGGCGCGCTGGATGTCGCGCTCCTTCTTGATGGTGTTGCCGAAGGAGATGCGGTCCGCCGGCGCACCGGCGTCCATCGCCATCTCGACTTCGGCAACGGAAGCGGTGTCGAAGGACGAGCCCATCGCAGCAAGCAGGCGCAGGATTTCCGGCGCCGGATTTGCTTTCACCGCATAGTAGATCTTGGAATCGGGAAGCGCCTTCTCGAAGGCGCGGAAATTGTCGCGCACGACATCGAGGTCGACGACGAGGCACGGACCGTTCGGACGTCGGGTGGCGAGAAAGTCAAGGATGCGCTGGGTAGCCATCGGGTCTCTCCATCAGCGCCTTGCGGCGCGCACAAAGGCTTGCGGACGCGGGCTCTCGGCCTCGCGAACACGCGGTGGACAAAGGCGGGACGGAAATCCATGGAACCAGCCGGTGGAGACCCCGGAACCATGAAGCGCCGTCTCGCGGCGGTGAACCTTGGCCTTGCCCGGCCTCGGTTCGCTTTGTCTGCCTTGGCTTGGATGGGAGACCCGTCCGCACTGCCGGCAATGAAGGTGTGCCTCTTCAGTAACCCCGGTCTTTGGACGACCGGCAGAACACCAGAAAGGCCCGCACCGTCGTTGCTTCAAGGTGTCCTCGGTTGGCGGTTGGCCGCTAAACCGACTGGAGGGGTTGGCTCCAGTTACCTTACCGATTACCCTCACCATTCGAGGATCGGCGGACACCCACAGGCACGTGCGACTTTGGGCAAGCGCGATATAAGATCGAAAGATTTCACAATCAATAAAAATCGTATGGCAGGTTGTAAAATTTGTGGCATCGAACAATGCTGCGGCAACCAGAAGAAAAATGCTGCGGCAAGCACATCCGGATATCGAACGCATGACTGGCACTCGCGGCCCGCTGAACGCTTTTCTCGACCTTGATCAAACCCCTGTAGCCAATGCGAAATCCGGCCCGCTTGCCGGCTTGCGGCTTGCCGTAAAGGACATCTTCGACGTCGCCGGCTACCGCACCGGCTGCGGCAATCCGCAGAAATACCGGGACGCTTCACCGGCCATGGCGACCGCGCCGGCCGTCCAGGCGCTGCTTGATTCGGGCGCCCGCTTCGTCGGCAAGACGCAGACCGACGAGCTCGCATTTTCCCTGCTGGGGCTGAACGCGCATTTCCCGTCGCCCATCAACCCGGCAGCACCCGACCGCGTCACCGGCGGCTCGTCGTCCGGTTCTGCCGCGGCAGTCGCCGGCGGGCTGGCCGACATTGCAACCGGATCGGACACCGGCGGCTCGATCCGAGCGCCGGCAAGCTTCTGCGGCCTGATCGGCCTCAGGACGACGCATGGCCGTATCCCGCTCGACGGCGCCATGCCGCTGGCGCCTTCGCTGGACACATTCGGTTGGTTCGCAAGCGACATCGTCATCTACGAAAAGGTCGGCACGGTGCTGCTCGGCGACGATCCGCATTCCCATGAACTGAGACGCCCCGTCACTCTCGCTGCGCTGGACGGCCTCGTGCTCGGCCCGCACGAGGCCGACGAATATCGCGCCATGCTCCGCAGTGTCGCTTCGGTGCTGGGCGCACCGCGCAGCGTCGGCCCGCTGTCGCATTCGACCGACGATCTCTATTGGTGCTTCCGCAAGCTGCAAGGCTATGAAGCCTGGCAAAGTCACGGCGCCTGGATCGCCGGCGGCGACCGCATGCTGGGACCCGGTGTCAAGGAGCGTTTCGAGCACGGCGCGACAATCGACGCGGCAACCGGGCAATGTGAAACGGAACGTCGCGTTTCGTTTCGCCTCGAACTGGCCGGCCTGCTTGGCGACGACGGCGTTCTTGTGCTTCCGACCGCTCCTGGTGCCGCGCCGCTCAAGGCCGCGTCATTCGACGATTTGCAGACCTATCGCGAGCGGGCGCTGAGACTGCTCTGCCTTTCCGGCCTGTCCGGCTTTCCGCAAATCACGCTGCCGCTCGGCAAGACCGGCGGGGCGCCGTTCGGCCTTTCGCTGCTCGGTCCGAAGAACAGCGACCGGCAGCTGATTGCGCTGGCCGCCCGCATCCTTTCGGCCCACCAAGGAGGCGCATGACATGGATACGCTGACCCGCATGCGCGCCTTCATCGACGTGGTCGAGGCCGAAGGATTTTCGGCGGCGGCGCGCAAGATCGGCCGCTCGAAGGCGCTATTGTCGAAATATGTGCGCGAGCTGGAGGACGAGCTCGGCGCGCTGCTGCTCAACCGCACCACCAGGCAGTTTTCCCTGACCGAGGCCGGCCACACCTATTACCGGCGCGCCTCGGAGATCGTGCGCGAGGTCGACAGCCTTGCCGATGCGGTGCGCGAATCCTCCGGCGACGTGCGCGGCAGGATCAAGCTGTCGGCGCCGCGCACCTTTGCCGACGCGCCGATCGGCCAATCGCTGATCGACTTCGCCAAGCAGCATCCCGACATCGTGCTCGACATTCATCTCGACGACCGCTTCGTCGATCTGGTCGAAGAGGGTTTCGATCTGGCAGTGCGCATTTCGCGGCTGGAAAATTCCTCACTGATCGCCAGACGCCTGGCGCCATTTTCGGTACGGCTTTGCGCGTCTCCTGAACTGATCGCCAGGCACGGCATGCCGGTCAGGCCGCAAGACCTTGCCCGCGTGCCTTGCATCATCGACACCAATGGGCGCTGGCTCACCAACTGGCCGTTCAAAGGCGACAGCGGCGATACGGTGAGCGTTTCGGTTTCCGGCCCGATCGAGGTCAACAGCCCGATGGCGGCAAGGGCCGCTGCCGTGGCTGGATTGGGATTTTCCGTCCTGCCGGATTTCATCGCCGCGCCCGACATCGAAAGCGGCAAGCTGCTGACTGCGCTGGATGACCGCATTCTGCCCGGCGGCGGCATTTTTGCCGTCTATCCGCACCGGCGCTATCTGCCTGCAAAAGTTCGCGTTTTCGTCGACTTCCTGGTGCAGTGGTTCAAGACGCTGGACAACGCATGAGCTTTCAGCCGCGTTGCGGTCCCATTTTCGCCCGCTTTCTGGTAACTGTCGGCAATTCACCGAAGTCGATTGAATCGCGACCGAGAATGCACCTGAAACGGCAAGCAATCATGCTGGCTTCGGCCTTGACCGCGACGTTTGCCGCCGTCGGACCGGCTGAGGTGCATCCCCACGTCTTCGCCGAAGCCCGCCTCGAAGTGGTCCTCGGCCCGGATCACCAAACTGTGAAGGCATTGCGCCATGTCTGGCGCTTCGACGATTTGTTTTCGAGCACGGTGATGATGGAGTTCGACAAGAATTCCGACCTGAAACTCGACGACAAGGAGCTGAAGGATGTCGCCGACACCGTCCATGCCTCGCTTGCCGAATTCAACTATTTCCAGCTCGTCACCGTCGACGGCAAGGACGTGGCAATGACCCCGCCGCCGCATTTGATGGCCAATTTCGACAATGACCAGTTGATCATCCTGTTTGAATCTGAACCGAAGGTACCGATCAAACTGAGCGGCAAGATAGATATCGGCGTCTACGACCCGACCTTCTACACCGCGATCGATTTCACCGAGGATGCCAATCTGCAGGTCGATGGGTTGCCGCCGACCTGCACCAGCAAGGTTGTCCGCCCGAACCCGGACGAGGCGATCGCCCAGAACCAGAAGACCCTGACCGAGGCCTTCTTCAATGATCCGACAGGCACCGACATGAGCAAGATCTTTGCCACCAAACTTGAACTGACCTGTCAGCCGGAAGGATAGATCCAGTGACCAAACCGTCCCTGCGTTTGGCATTCGGTCTTCTGGCCGTCGCCTTTGTGATGACGCACTTTCTCGGCTCCGCCCACGCCCAGAGTTCACTCGGCATCGGCACCAATGACGGCATGGCTCCAACCGCCACCGGCCCGTTCGCCCACATCCTGATGTGGATCAATCTGCGCCAGCAGGAATTCTATCATGCGCTTGCCGGCGCGATGAAGGCGATGCGCCAGGACGGCAGCAAGTTGTGGCTGCTCATCGGCCTGTCCTTTGCCTATGGCATTTTCCACGCCGCCGGCCCCGGTCACGGCAAGGCGGTGATCTCTTCCTACATGGTGGCCAATGAAGTGGCGCTCCGGCGCGGCATCATGCTGTCCTTCGTCTCGGCCCTGCTGCAGGCGCTGACCGCGATCGTGGTGATGCTGGTCGCCTATTTCTTGCTGCGCGGCACTGCTGTCTCGATGACAGACGCCGCATGGTTCCTCGAAATCATGAGCTATGTCTTCGTCACTCTGTTCGGCGCCTGGCTGCTGTGGCGCAAGGCCGGCCCGGCCATCCTTCGCGTGTTCGGCGCAAATCCGGGCTACAGCCTCTCGGCTGCCCATGCCGGCCATTCACATGCCGGCCATTCACATTCCGCGCATGCCCATGCGGCACATTCCCACGCGCTTGATGCGCATGACCACCACGATCATGCGCATGACCACGGCGCCCACGACCACGCCCATGCTGCGCACGATCACCACAGCCATGCGGCGGGCGAGGTCTGCGAGACCTGCGGGCACTCGCATGCGCCCGACCCGGCGCTGCTTTCCGGTGATCGCTTCGATTGGCGCACGGCCTGGTCGGCTGTCGCTGCCGTCGGCATCCGCCCCTGTTCCGGCGCGCTGATCGTGCTGAGCTTCGCCCTGCTGAACGGGCTATGGTTCGGCGGCATCCTGTCGGTGCTGGCCATGGCCCTCGGCACCGCAATCACCGTCTCGGCTCTGGCGACTCTTGCGGTGACCGCGAAGAACTGGGCGGTGTATTTCGCCGGCGACGGCCGCATGGGCAACCGCATCCATTCCTTCGTCGAGATCGGCGGCGCCGCCTTCGTCTTCCTGTTCGGCCTGCTGCTGCTTTCGGCCAGCCTGACTGGCGCCTGACCTCGTTGCGTCCGATCGGGGCGCTTTAACTAGGGATATTGCCGCCCAACTCGTCTTCGATATGGACGCGGATGATCTCGTCGAAGCTCGTTTCGGCGGCAAAGCCAAGCTCCCTCGAGCGCCGCGCCTCGAAGCGCGTCGGCCAGCCCTTGACGATCGCCCAGATCGTCTCGTCGGGCTCCTCGCGGATCAGTTTCACCGCCTTGGCGCCGGCGACCCGTTCCAGCGCTTCGATCTGTTCGCCGACGCTGACGGCGACGCCCGGCATCGTCAGGTTGCGGCGTGGGCCGACGGCGGTACCGTCGATCTGAGCCGCATGGATCAGGAAATTCACCGCCGAACGCGGGCTGGCGTGTGTGTGTATGACCGAGCGCGGCACCGGCAGGATCGCTTCATGGCCGCTCAGCGGCTCGCGGATGATACCGGAGAAGAACCCTGAGGCCGCCTTGTTCGGCTTTCCCGGCCTGACGCAGATGGTCGGCAGCCTGATACCGATGCCGTCGAAGAAACCGCGGCGCGTATAGTCGGCAAGCAGCGCCTCGCCGATCAGCTTCTGCGTGCCGTAGGAGGTCAGCGGCGTCGGGTGGAACTCGTCCGGAATGATGTCGGGAAACGGTGCGCCGAACACGGCGATCGACGAGGTGAAGACGACGCGTGGCGTATAGGCGGCCAAGCGGATGGCATCGAACAGCGCCCTGGTGCCGTCGAGATTGACGCGATAGCCGAGATCGAAATTGGCCTCCGCCTCACCCGACACCACGCCGGCGAGATGGAAGATCACGTCGGGGCGCGGCGCGACCAGATTTGCGGTCGCTCCCGGTGCGGCAAGGTCGCCGGTGTGGAGGGTAATGCTGACACCTTCGAGCACCGGCGCTTGCGGCGGCACGATATCGTGAAGATCGAGCGCGGCGATCTTGCGGCCGCCGAGCGTCCCGTCCTTGGCCAACCTGGCGATGAGTTTGCGGCCGACCATGCCTGCCGCGCCGGTAATCAGAATGCGCATGTCACTTTCCCTTTTTGCGCTGGCTGCGGCTACGCAGCCAGAACACGACGAAGATTGCCACCATGAAGATCGCCGCGACGACACCGGCAAGCACCGTCGAGACCCTGCCGACCGCCAGCATCACTGTTGGAAGATAATAGGCTGCGATGCCGAACAGCAGCAAAACCCAAGCGGCGCCGATTGCCGCATTGCGGGTGTCGCGGTCCATCACGCGGCGCCAGGGTGGCGAGAGTTCATGTCGATCGTTGCCAATGCCCAGAACTCCCGAAGTCAGTGATAATGGCCGCGGTGCGGTGCCGCATCATGCGCGTGATCGTGCTCGTCATCATGCTCATGGCTGTCGGCACATCGGCCGAATTCCGGTTCGACCGTGGCATGGGCTATGCCATGTTCCGCCGCAAGCCGCTTCTTGATCGCGCTTACCGCCATATGCGCGTCGACGCCGTCATTGAGGCAGGCATGCAATGTCGCCATGTTGCTGGAGCCGTCGAGCGACCAGACATGCATGTGATGCACCTCGCGCACGCCCTTGATTGTCGCCTCGATGTCCCTGGCGATCAGGTCGCGGTCGAGGCTTGCCGGCACGCCTTCGAGCAGGACGTGGGCGGCTTCGCGCATCAGCGACCAGGCCGTGGACAGGATCAGCAGCGCGACAAGCACCGACAGGATCGGATCGATGGGCGTCCAGCCCGTCGCCAGGATCACCAGCGCCGCCACGATCGCCGCGGCCGAGCCGAGCAGGTCGCCGAGCACATGCAGGATGGCGCCGCGCATGTTCAGGCTGCCGCGGTCGCCGCCATGCAGCACGAAGAAAGAGCCGATATTGATCGCAAGGCCGGCGATGGCAACGACCAGCATCGGCCCGCCGAGCACGGGCTCAGGCGTCAGCAAACGCCCCCAGGCCTCGTAGACGATCCACAGCGCAATGGCGAAGATGGCGATGCCGTTGGTATAGGCGACCAGTGTCTTGACCCGGCCGAAACCATAGGTGAGGCGCACGGTTGCCGGCCGGCCCGCGAGATGGAAGGCATACCAGGCAAGGCCGAGCGCAATGCAATCGGCAAGCATGTGGCCGGCATCCGCCAGCAGCGCCAGCGATCCTGTCAAGAGACCGCCAAGCGTTTCGACGACCATGAAGCCGGCGGTCAGGCAGGCCGCGATCAGCACGCGCTTCTTGTCGGTCGAGCCGTGCACATGCCCGGCACCGTGACTGTGGTCGTGGCCCTGCGAAGCGTGGTCGTGGGTATGCGCCATCTATAGCCCCTGCTAGAGCCTGATCCATCCCGGCAGACTCGGGATGGAGGCTCTGTCTTCTTGTTTGACCATGATCTTATCCGAAAACCGGCGTCCACTTTTCGGGATCATAATCAGGCGCCGAACTCAGCGCGAAAATCCTCGAGCCGCCGCCTTTGCTGGCCATCGCTGTCGAAATTAGCCGGATCGAGCCACGCCTCATAGGCTCTGCGCAGATCTGGCCATTCCCTGTCGATGATCGAATACCACGCGGTATCGCGGTTTTCGCCCTTGACCACAAGATGCTGACGGAAAATGCCCTCGAACTTGAAGCCGAAACGTTCCGCCGCGCGCTTCGACGGCTCGTTGCGGTTGTTGCATTTCCATTCGTAGCGGCGGTAGCCAAGCTCGTCGAAGACGTACTTCATGAACAGGAACTGCGCTTCCGTCGCCGCCGGCTTTCGCGAGATCAGCGGACCCCAATATATGTTGCCGATCTCGATGACGCCGTAGGCGGCGTCGATGCGCATCAGCGTCTGGCGCCCGGCAACCTTGCCGCTGGCCTTGTCGATGACCGTGAAGAACAGCGGGTCCTCGCTGGCTTCTGCCTTGTCCAGCCACGGCTGGAAGGCGGCACGGCTCTCCGGCGGGTAGTCTGGCAGCCAGGCGAAGCGATCGCCGGCATCGGCCACCGACGAGGCCTCGAACAAACCGTCACCGTGTTTTTCGGCGTTAAGCGGCTCCAGCCTGACAGTTCGCCCCTCCAGCACCTTGCGTTCGGGCCGCGGGCGCGGTTGCCAATTCTTGAGATTTTCCGACACCGAAAACTCCAATCCGTTTGACTTTTGCGGGCGGACGCTCACAAAAACGCACGCTCGCTGAAAGAACCACACGGACAGGAAAAATGCTCCACACGATTTCGGCCTTCGACCGCCTCGGCGAGGAAAATGCGTTCGCAGTGCTGGCGCGTGCCACGGCACTTGCCCATCAGGGCCGCGACATTGTCAATCTCGGCATCGGCCAGCCCGACTTCAAGACGCCGCAGCACATCGTCGAGGCGGCGATCAAGGCGCTGCGCGACGGCCATCACGGCTATACGCCGGCCAACGGCCTGCTGGCGACGCGCGAAGCGGTGGTACGCCGCACGCTGGCCACCACCGGCGTCGAAGTCTCGCCGGAAGCGGTGATGATCCTGCCCGGCGGCAAGCCGACCATGTTCGCGGCGATCCTGATGTTCGGCGAGCCGGGCGCCGAAATTCTCTATCCTGATCCCGGCTTTCCGATCTACCGCTCGATGATCGAGTTCACCGGTGCTGCCCCCATCCCGGTGCCGATGCGCGAGGAGAACGGCTTTGCCTTTTCGGCCGCGGAGACACTGGCGCTGATCACGCCGAAGACCAGGCTGCTGATCCTCAACTCGCCCGCCAACCCGACCGGCGGCGTCACCCCCCGCGCCGAGATCGAGAAGCTGGTCAAGGGCCTGGAAGCGCACCCGGACGTCGCCATCCTCTCCGACGAGATCTACGACGTGATGACCTATGACGGCGAGACGCACTGTTCGCTGCTCGCCTTCCCCGAAATCCGTGATCGGCTGATCGTGCTCAACGGCTGGTCGAAGACCTGGGCGATGACCGGCTGGCGCATGGGCTGGTCGATCTGGCCGAACGGCGACAAGGGCGCGCATCTCTATGACAAGGTGCGCAAGCTGGCGGTCAATTGCTGGTCCTGCGTCAACGCGCCGAGCCAGTATGCCGGCATTGCCGCCATCGACGGCCCGCAGGACGATGTCGACAAGATGATGCGCGCCTTCGACCGCCGCAGGAAGGTCGTGGTCGAAGGGTTGAATGCCTTGCCCGGCGTTTCCTGCATTACGCCGAAAGGCGCCTTCTATGCCTTCCCCAATGTTTCCAAGACCGGCTGGAAGGCCAAGAAGCTCGCCTCGGCGCTGCTCGAGGATGCCGGCGTGGCGCTGATCGGCGGCCCCGATTTCGGCATTCTCGGCGAAGGCTATGTCAGGCTGTCCTACGCCAATTCCGAGGAGAACATCCTGCGCGCGCTGGAGCGGATCGAGGCGTTCCTGGCGAAGTGAGGACGACGAAAGGAGAAGCCAGATGTTCTATGCCATTCTTGCCTATCACGAGGAAGAAGCGATTACGGCACTGACGCCTGAGCAGGATGCGGCGCTGATGACCGATCTTCTCCAGATCAACGATCGGCTCTACCGGCAAGGCACCCTTGGGCCGGCGGCCCGGCTCGGCGCGACACAAGACGCCTGCACCTTGCGCGGGCCAGGCACCGGAATGGTTATCGACGGCCCCTTCGCCGAGACCAAGGAACAATTGCTGGGGCTCTATGTCGTCGACTGTGCCAACCGTGACGCCGCCATCGACATTGCGCGCGACCTTCGCCGCGTCAATCCGACCGCCGTCTACGAAATCCGCCCGATTTCGCTCTATCTTCCCGGCGTGCCGCTTCCGGTCACCCGGCCCTAGACGTAGACTCATAGCTACGTGGCCAGATGCGGATTGCGATGAGTTTTAGGGCGGCAAGAAAGTTCTCAGGCAGCTTGTCGTAGCGCGTCGCGATGCGACGGAACTGTTTGGCTTTGTTGAAGAAGCGCTCGATCAGGTTACGGGCTTTGTACAGGAAGGGCTGAAGCAGATCGGGGCCTTGCGATAGGCTTTGGGCGGGATATTGGCCCAAGTGTTCTGGTCGGTGATGGCAGTGCGCAATGCGTTGGCATCGTAGCCCTTGTCGGCGAGCAGCATCGCACCTTCAGGCAAATCTTTGATCAAGTCCGCTGCGGAGGTAGACATTTGGCTATGAAAGTGCCGTCCAGACCACACTCTCAAGATCGGGAGAGTAGCGGGCGATGATAGCCTCTTGATCATTTTCCTGCGTGAGAATTATCTGCTTCCCAGTAGCGTCACCGAGCAATCGCATAAAGCGGTCAAGCTTCTCAACCTCGGTTTTTCCGCTGACTTGTCTTGGATCAAAGTCGAACTCAATTTCGACAGCACTGAAGAAGTGACATGCAAGCTGGATTGGCCCGACGTAAAAAGACAGTAAGCTGCCTGTTTCGCTTTCCAGGGCCGCTTCGACGCCCAATGGCATCGACTCGATCTTGCCGGAGACACTGAAACTAGCAGGCGGGGTCCATTCGAGGAGGATGTCCCAGACGACCTGCCAATCTGCCTCAGACGTGTTCAGAACGTAGATGTCTCGCCAGGAGCCGTCCCAAGCGAAATCCGATGCTATCTGTTCCCAATTCATGCATGAACCATTCTCTATGACTGCAATTCTAGCATGACATACGCCGTGAGCGCTTTCCACAAATCCCAAGCCCGCTTCCACCCATTCCGGTCATTCCGCATTTATGAGTTACGGCCTAGTCTTGTGCATGTCGCCCAAAAGTGCGCAGCGGTTTTGGGACAACGACATTTATGCAACCTGGACCGGTTGCCTACCCTCGCCCGACAAATGGCATCTTCGTCGCCATCACGGTCATGAACAGCACGTTGGCGTCGAGCGGCAGGCTGGCCATATGGAGGACCGCATCGGCGACGCGCTCGACATCCATCACCGCTTCGGCGGCAATGGTGCCGTTGGCTTGCGGCACGCCGACCGTCATCGCCTGCGCCATGTCGGTCAGCGCGTTGCCGATGTCGATCTGGCCGCAAGCAATGTCGAAGGGCCTGCCGTCCAGCGCCAGCGTCTTGGTCAGCCCGGTGATGGCGTGCTTGGTCGCCGTATAGGGCACCGAGCCCGGCCGTGGCGCATAGGCCGATACCGAGCCGTTGTTGATGATGCGGCCGCCCATCGGCTGCTGCCTGCGCATGGCGCCGAACGCGGCGCGAGCACACAGGAACGAGCCGGTGAGATTGACCCCGACGATGTCGTTCCACACTTCGACCGGAATGTCGTCGATCAATGTCGATTTGTAGCTCGTGCCGGCATTGTTGAAGAGCAGGTCGACGCGCCCGAAAGCCGCCGCCACCGTCTCGAACAGATCGTCGACCTGATCGGCCTTGCTGATGTCGCAGGCGAAGGCCAATGCCTTGGCCTGCGTCCGCCCGGCCGCGGCGATCGCATCCTCCAGCACCGGCTTGCGGCGACCGCAGAAGACCGTATTCCAGCCGGCCTTGAGCAGCACTGTGGCGACGCTTTTGCCGATGCCCGTGCCGGCGCCGGTGACGATGGCGGTTTTATAGTCGGTCATGGCTGTACTCCCTGAAAGGGATGAGGCATCGCAAATGACGGGAACCATGGCAAGCCGGCCCAAAGCCTGTGCTCACAAAAAGGGCGGCCGTTGGCGACCGCCCCTGATCCGAACATGGGAGGAGGAAAGCCGATCCGACTGGCTGAAATCATGCGCTCACCGGATTAACGAGAAGCTAACGCCAACGGCGCCGAGCTCCGAGGCTTCCTCTTCGAGCTACCAGCGCGAGCCTGCGACCGGCTTGGCCGTGCTGCCCGCTGCCGGCACCTTCGCCGCCGTCACCGTCGCTTCGACATGGTCGACCAGCGCATCCGGCAGGCCGAGACGGCCGGCAAGCAGGTCGAGATAGCCGCGTTCGGCCCGCGTGTCCGGATCGATGGCAAGACGCGAGGCGGTGTAGAGTTCCAGCTTTTGCGCATCGGTCTTGGCCCCGGCGATCAGCGCATCCAGATCGAGCGGCGCCTCCAGTTCCGACATCAGGAATTTCTCCGCTTCGGCGCCGACGCCGGCGAGGCTGAGCTTGCCGGCGATCTTCTGCCGCTCTTCGTCATCGACGTGACCGTCGGCCTTCGCCGCCGAGATCATCGCCCTGACCAGCGTCAGCGTGAATTCGTCTTCGCCCTGCGGCGCTTGCGACGGATGGAAGGCGGTATCGGCCGGCGGCGGCAGCAATTCCGGTTCGCCTGCAGCTTGCGTCTCGGCCGGCGCGTTGCCGTTCTTGTAGTTCTGGTAGGCCTTGTAGGCGAGGCCGCCGATCGCAGCCAACCCACCAAGCTTCACCGCCGCACCGGTGACCTGACGGCCGGGGCCGGTTCCGAGCAGCACCGCAGCCAGCGCGCCGGCAGCAAGCGGATTGTCCTTGGCCATCTGCACCGCCTGCCCCGCCTTGTCGCGGACGGTCGATCCGGTGCCAGGAATTTGCGAGCCGAGCAGATCGTCGAGGAGTTTCTTGGGATCGAACATCTATGCCTCCAGAATTGGCCCGGCCGAAGGTGCGCGGGCAGGGTTTGCACGTCGAAGACCTAGGTCCCGCAGCTTGACATTACAATGACGCGGCGCGTCCTTTTGCCCGCTGCCACGCATGACCTCGCACCGACATCTGCTTGGATTTCACGCGGAAATTATATGCTTGAGAGGAGCCTGGCATGACCGATGAGACAGACCGCCAGCCGGCACGCGATCCCCAGGAGCTGGAGCGCCTGCTGATTTCGCGGCAATGGGTCGGAGACATTGACGGCATGGCCGCGCTTTTCGAGCCACATGCAGTCATCGACAGCGGTGGCGGACACCTGACGTTCGGCCGCGAAGCCATCCGGGCGCTGTTCGCGGAGATCACCGCAACCGGCCGAAAATTTCAGTCCGGAGATCAGCGCCCGGCTGTCGTCAATGGCGACCTGGCGCTGACCTCGACCCGGCTTCCCGACGGCACCATCACCACCGAGGTCGCGCGCCGGCAGAGCGACGGGACATGGCTGTGGGTCATCGATCGTTTCTCTATTGCTTGACGTGAAGTTGCTTAACGTGAAGCTAACTTCCGATGTGGCGGTCGCCGCGTGCTTGCGCCAGCTCGACCTGGTGCTGGCGCTCGGCGTAGCGGGCGCGATCTTCGTCCGAGCGGGCATCGAAGCAATGCGGGCATGAAACGCCGGTGGCATATTGCGGCGACAGCCGGTCTTCCGCGGCTAGCGGATGCCGGCAGGCGCGGCAGAGTTCGGCCTCGCCTTCGACCAGCCCGTGCGATACCGAAACGCGCTCGTCGAAGACGAAGCATTCGCCTTGCCAGAGGCTCTGTTCGGCGGGCACATCCTCGAGATATTTCAGAATGCCGCCTTTGAGGTGGAACACATCCTCCAAACCGAGCGACTTCACATAGGCCGTCGCCTTCTCGCAGCGTATGCCGCCGGTGCAGAACATGGCGACCTTGCGCCCGTCGAGCTCGTGCCGATGCTGCTCGACCCAGGCCGGGAATTCGCGGAAGCTGCTGGTGGCGGGATCGACAGCGCCCTTGAAGGTGCCGAGCGACACCTCGTAGGCGTTGCGCGTGTCGATGACGATGGTACCCGTATCCGAGATCAGTGCATTCCAGTCGGCCGGCGCAACATAGGTGCCTGCACCTGCCGCCGGATCGATATTGTCCACGCCCATGGTGACGATCTCGCGCTTCAACCGCACCTTCATGCGGTGGAACGGCATCGTTGCGGCGCTGCTGTATTTGATCTCGAGGCCGGCGAGACCGTCGATGGATTCGAGATGATCGATGAGCGCGGCGATTGCCGTTTCACTGCCGGCGACCGTGCCGTTGATGCCCTCACGCGCCAACAGCAGCGTGCCTTTGATGCCGCGCGCACAGCAGAAGGCGGCGAGCGGCGCGCGCAGCGCCTCGAAGGTGTCGAGCCGGGCGAAGCGGTAAAGCGCGGCAACGCGGAAGGCTTGGCTGGACAGTGTCATCACCAAGCCACTAAACGCTCACGACAGCCGGATCAAGGCAGAGCCGGGAGCGGTCAGATCGCGGAAGGTTTCGAACACCACGCGTGACATCGCGACACGCCGCGTTTCGTGGACAGAAAAACCGCCTTCTGCTAACCGGTCGACTTGATCAACAGAGGAGAGACGACGAATGCCCAGCACGACCGAAAAGCTCCTGTCGCTCCTCAACGGCCAGCCGGTCATACCGGTGCTGAAGATCGCCAATCCCGCCGACGCGGTGCCGCTGGCCCGGGCGCTGGCCCGCGGCGGCCTGCCGGCGATCGAGATCACGCTGCGCACCGCCGACGCGCTGGAGGCGATCCGCCGGGTGGCGGGCGAGGTTGAAGACGCCGTCGTCGGCGCCGGCACCATCCTGGACGCCCGCCAGTTCGGCGAGGCGGCGGCCGCCGGTTCGAAGTTCATCGTCAGCCCCGGCATCACCCGCGAGCTTCTCGCGGCAGCCAAGGACAGCGACGTGCCGTTGCTGCCCGGCGCCATCACGCCGGGAGAGGTCATGGCCGCCCGCGAAGCCGGCCTGCGCTTTCTGAAATTCTTCCCGGCCGAACAGTCGGGCGGCATCGCTTCGCTCAAGGCTTTCGCCTCGCCGCTTGCCGACGTGAAATTCTGCCCGACCGGCGGTATCACCGGCAAGAATGCCGCGGACTACCTCAGCCTGCCCAACGTCATCTGCGTCGGCGGTTCCTGGGTGGCGCCGGACGATCTGGTCAAGGCCGGCAAATGGGACGAGATCGAAGCCTTGGCGCGCGCGGCAAGCAAGCTCGGGCGCTAGCATCTTCTGCATCAAAAGCCGCCGCCGATCTGGTTCGCCGGGCTGGTTCCCGCTCATGGGCTCGAACCACGATTCACGCCTTCAAAGGGCGCTGTCCTACCATTAGACGAAGCGGGAGAATGCCGACCAGTGGTTAGCATCCCTGGATGAAGGAAGCCAGTGCCGGCGGTGGAGGCCGCGCGAGGTGCCCAGCGCGGCCTACTCGGTCTTGAAGCGGGCAACCGACATGAACTTGACGGCTTTGCCGGTGAACCGGTTTGCGTCGGCCATCTCGTTGCCCGGCTGGAAGCCTATCGTATAGACCTCGCTCGGTGCCGTACGGACGAAGTCGTAGGCGTAGCGCGGCGCCGTTGTCGCATCTGAAACAGTTGCGACATACTCACCGCTGTGCAGCGCCCACCGGGCGGCCTGCGGCGCGGCGGCGACCACCACCGGCTTGGGGCCGGGCTTCAGGTCGCGGGCGGTGGCCCTGGGTTCCTTGCGTGTGGTCTTCACGCCTGCACCGATGACGGCGGCCGGATCGGAGCCGGCCGGGCGGGCAACGATGGCCTCGCGCGGCGATGCCCCGTCGCTCGATGCCCCGTCGTCGCTCGCCGGTTCCTCGAACACCGATGCTTGCTCGGAAAGCGACGCGACCTTGTATTCGTCGGTCGCGCTGACCCTTTCCAGAACGGCCTTGACCTCGTCGGGCTGGGAACTGTCGGGCCGCGCCGACGGCAACACCGAGAATGCGTCGGTGGCGGTGTTGCTCCGCTCGGCCGCACTCGCCAGCGCCAGCAACACTTGCTTGTCCTGCGGCGCAAGACTAGCAGGCGAAAGATCGGCCGGCAGCGAATGATCGGGCCGCCAGCTCGGCACGGGAACGTTGTTTGCCGCGACCTGCACCGGGCCGGCCGCAGCAGACGGGTCTGCTATGCCGAACGGAACATTTGCCGGCGCCACGCTTGCCGGCGCTTGCGCGGTCGCCACCGCCTGTTCAGTCGATCCAGCCGCATCCGCCACGCCGAACGGAACGTTCTCAGGCGGCTGGGCGCCGACGTCCGTCTTCGGGCGCGGAGCAAAATCCGGCAGCGGAATGCTGCGCGCCGGCAATGCCGCGATGATCGTCTCCGGCGTGTCATCCTCCGGTTCAGGCGCAGGCGCCGGAGCATCGGCGACTTCCGGAATCTCGGCGCGCTTGGCATCCTGAGGCGCGACGATGGCAATGCCAGGCAGGTTGCTGCTCTTGGCGGACGGCGCCGGCTTCACGTTACGGGGCTTTGGCGCCGGCTCGGCCATCGCCACGTCGGCGCTGTCGTCCGCCTCGTCGTCGCCACCGCCGAACAAGGCTGCCAGGAACCCGCGGGATTTTTTGCCGCCGCCGCTTGCGCTGGCCAGTTCGATGGCCGGTGCGCCGGCGCCCTTGCGGGCCTTGTAGGAGGCGAGCGCCTGTTGATAACCAGGCAGCGGCTTGCCGTCGCTCGGCACATGCAGCGTCTTGCCGTTGGGGAACACGCGCGCCAGTTCCTGGCGGCTGATGCCGGGCCAGTGGCGCACATTGCCGACATCCATATGCACGAAGGGCGAGCCGGAGCTGGGGTAGTAGCCGACGCCGCCGCCCTGCATCCTGAGGCCGACGTCGCGCAGCTTCTTCAGCGGCACGCCGGGAATATAGAAATCCATCGCCCTGCCGAGCATGTGCTGGCTTTTTTCGGCGACGCCCCTGCTGCGGCTGCGCAGCATCGAATTCGTGGCCGGCGAACGATAGCCGCAGACGACCTGTATGTAGTCGGTGGCGCCGCTCTCCCGATAGGCCTCCCAGACCAGGTCCAGCAGGCGCGGATCCATCTTAGTCGGCTCGTTGCGACGCCAGTCGCGCAGGATGATGTTGATCTTTCGCAAGCCCGCCTGGTCGTAGCGGCCGTTGCGCTTGTAGACGATCTCCGCCTTTTCATGCGTGTGGAGATGATAGAGCTTCAGCGAACGTGTCTCGGCGCTGGCGCCGGTTGCCGCCGCTGCAAGGAACCCGACGGCAACAATCACCGCTGCCAGCCATCTCGGCCAGACGCTCATGTGATAATGCCGCCCGTTTTCGTGTCGTTCGATTCTGTTCAAATCAAAAGGCCTTGCAGGCTGCCGTTTTGTCCCCGGATTTGACCAAACGGATGCGTGGTGTGTGCATCCGAATATCGATCCTAATGGTTAATCATCGCTTATTGAAGCCGAAATGCGGTAACACGGTGGCGATATCCCGCCAAAAATATTGCGCAGGATATCTTGGTAAACCGCTGGTTTAGATCATGTTTTGGCGCCAGCTCGAAACACGATCTGTTACCGTCCGCCTTAATACGTGAACACTGTGGCGAACACATCATTTCGAGGCGCAGTTGCGTGGAATGATGTCCGGATGAGAACCGGCTTGGCCCTGTGACTCAGGAAGCGAGCCGTTCGACGCGGCCGGTTTCCGGGTCGATGCCGTATTCCTTGAGCTTGCGGTAGAGCGTCGACCGGCCGATGCCGAGGCGGCGGGCGACTTCGCTCATCTGGCCGTTATAGTGATCGATGGCGAGCTTGATCATTTCGAGTTCGACGTCGGCCAGCGCACGCACATTGCCGCGCTCGTCGAGCGCCCGCAGCGTGCCGAAACGAGGCTTGGCTGGTGCATCGGCGTCGGCGGCTGCGATGCCGCCAGCGGCCGATATGTTGTCGCGCGGCTGGCTGCCCGAACCCACTCCGGAAGCTGGCCACCCTGGAGTTGGCCCCCCTGAAGCTGGCCACCCTGGAGCTGGCAAGGCGATACCCGAATCGAGATTGACCGTGCCCTCGACTTGCGCCCGGATCTGCGGGAATTCTTCTTCGGTCAGCATGTCGCCGTCGGCGAGCACCGAGGCCCGGAAGACGGCGTTTTCGAGCTGCCTTATGTTGCCCGGCCAGTCATAGGCCTGCAGCATGGCAAGCGCCGCAGCCGAGATGCCTCGCAGGCGGTGGCGCGGATCGGCGGGCGCCACCTTCTCCATGAAGTGCTCGACCAGATAGGGGATGTCGTCGCGACGGTCGCGCAATGGCGGCACGAAGATCGGATAGACGTTCAGCCGGTAGAACAGGTCCTCGCGGAACTTGCCGTCCTTGACCTGCTGCAGCAGGTTGCGATGGGTTGCCGAGATCAGCCTGATGTCGACCCTGACGGCCGAGCGCCCGCCAACCGGATCGACCTCGCCGTCCTGTACGGCGCGCAACAGCTTGACCTGCACGTCGAGCGGCAGGTCGCCGATTTCGTCAAGGAACAGCGTGCCGGTGTGCGCTTCGACGAACTTGCCGGTATGTTTTTCGGTGGCGCCGGTGAACGAGCCCTTCTCGTGCCCGAACAGGATCGATTCGACCAGATTGTCTGGGATGGCGCCGCAATTGACGGTGACGAAGGGTTTCGAGCGGCGGTCGCCGCTGCCCTGGACGGCGCGCGCCACCAGTTCCTTGCCGACGCCGGATTCACCTTCGATCAGGATCGGAATGTTGGACGCCGCCGCCTTGCGGCCGAGCCGGATCACCCGATCCATCGCCGGACTGTGGGTGATCATGTCCTTGAACGTCAGATGGCCGCCGCGCTGCCGTGACGAGCGCTTCACTTCGCCTTCGAGCGCTTCGACCTTGAGGGCGTTGCCGATCGACGCCTGCAGCCTGTCGGGAGAGGCCGGCTTGACGACGAAATCGAAGGCGCCGTGACGCATTGCCGAAACGACGGTTTCGATGCCGCCCTGCGCGGTCTGCACGATGACGGGAATGTGGATGCCGCGCTCGCGCATCGCCTTCAGCACGCCGATGCCATCGAGGCCCGGCATCATCAGGTCGAGGATGATCACCGACACCTCGCGCGCATTGGGTCCGTCGACGAGATCGAGACCGGCCTCGCCGCCATCGGCGACGATCGCGGTGTGGCCGAATTTCGTCACCGCCGCCTCGAGCAGCCTGCGCTGCACGGGATCGTCATCGACTATGAGTATGGAAGCTGCCATGACTGATCCGACCGTGCCCGCCCGAGAATGCGCCCTATGGATCATCTTGGCACAGGGTTCTAAATAAGCTTTCAAAAAACCCGGTGAATGAATTCCTTAGGATTTGACCGGCTTCTCGTTTCCTCGAATTTTTGTGTCTGGAAGGATCGGCAATGCGCATGGTTTTTGCTCGAAAGCTGGCGGCGGCGCCCGGTCAGGGCGTGGCGGAGCTTGGCGACCTGCCGGAATGGAATCTAGCCGATCTCTATTCGGGCATGGAGGCGCCCGAGTTGAAGCGCGACATCGCCAAGGCCGCCGCCGATGCCATCGCCTTCGAGAGCCGTTGGAAAGGCACGCTCGCCGCCGAGGCCGGGCGTGGCGGCGCCGGCAGGCTTGGCGAGGCGCTTCAGGTCTATGAAGTGCTGGAGGAGCTGATCGGCCGCATCGTCTCCTATGCCGGGCTTGTCTATGCCGGCAACACGTCGGATCCGCAGCGCGCCAAGCTCTATGGCGACATCCAGGAAAAGATGACCGATGCCAGCGCGCACCTGCTGTTTTTCGCGCTCGAGCTGAATCTCATCGACGATGGTGCGATCGAAACCGCACTCGCCGCCGATCCGGCCTTCGCCCATTACCGGCCCTGGGTGCTCGATCTGCGCAAGGATAAGCCCTATCAGCTCGAAGACCGCATAGAGCAGCTCTTCCATGAAAAATCGATCACCGGGCGCGGGGCCTGGAACCGCCTGTTCGACGAGACGATGACCGATTTGCGTTTCGACGTCGACGGCGAGGAGCTGACGCTTGAGCCGGCGCTCAATCGCCTGCAGGACGCCGACGGCGAGGTGCGCCGCCGGGCGTCCGAGGCGCTGGCCACGACCTTCCGCAAGAATCTGCGCGTCTTTACACTGGTCACCAACACGCTGGCCAAGGACAAGGAGATCTCCGACCGCTGGCGCGGCTTCGAGGACATTGCCGATTCCCGCCATCTCGCCAACCGCGTCGAACGCAGCGTGGTGGATGCGCTCGCCGCCGCGGTTCGCGACGCCTATCCACGCCTGTCGCATCGCTATTACGCGATGAAGGCGCGCTGGCTCGGCATGGAGGTGATGAACCACTGGGACCGCAATGCGCCATTGCCCGAGACCCCACAGGCGGTCATCGGCTGGGACGAGGCCAAGAACACCGTGCTTTCCGCCTACCAGCGCTTTTCGCCCGACATGGCGGAGATCGCCAGAACTTTCTTCGACCGCAACTGGATCGATGCACCGGTGAGACCCGGCAAGTCGCCTGGCGCCTTCGCCCATCCGACCGTGCCTTCGGCGCATCCCTATGTGCTGCTCAACTACATGGGCAAGCCGCGCGATGTGATGACGCTGGCGCACGAACTCGGCCACGGCGTGCACCAGGTGCTGGCCGGCGGCCAGGGCGCCCTGATGGCATCGACGCCGCTGACGCTGGCCGAAACCGCATCGGTGTTTGGCGAAATGCTGACCTTCCGCTCGCTGCTCGAGCAGACCACCGACAAGCGCGAACGCAAGGCCATGCTCGCCCAGAAGGTCGAGGACATGATCAACACGGTCGTGCGCCAGATCGCCTTCTACGAGTTCGAGCGTAAGGTGCATGCCGAGCGCAGGAGCGGCGAACTGACCTCCGACAAGCTCGGCCAGTTCTGGTTGGAAGTGCAGGCGGAAAGCCTCGGGCCGGCGATCAAGCTGCGCGAAGGGTACGAGGTTTTCTGGACCTATATCCCGCACTTCATCCACTCGCCTTTCTACGTCTATGCCTACGCATTCGGCGATTGCCTGGTGAACTCGCTCTACGCGGTCTACCAGAACGCCGAGCGCGGCTTTCAGGAGAAATATTTTGCCATGCTGCGCGCCGGCGGCACCAAGCATCATTCCGAGCTTCTAGCGCCGTTCGGCCTCGACGCGGCCGACCCTGCCTTCTGGCAGATCGGGCTTGGCGTGATCAGCGGACTGATCGACGAGCTGGAAACACTGGACAAGTGATGCGCAACACTGGGCGATGCGCAACACCGGATGACCGGGTTTTCCAGAACAGTTTAGCAGCAACGCATATTGGCGATGGTCTATTCTTGTCTTGGTTATTTGTTCTTAAATAACTTTCCATGGAAGTTTTCCGTTAGATTCCCGTAAGCTGTATGATAGCGTCCGCCCTCAAGCTCAGCCGGGCACGAATGGATCCGGTCGGAAAATCCCGACCGGCCATGGCGTGTCGGCGGATGCGACAACGGTTGTTGGCCAGGGGCAAACCGGTCGCCGACAGCTCGATCGAAGCCGGCTGTTCTGCAAATTGCGGAACCACCATCGAATGGTCCTTCGCCGAGGTCATGGCTTTAGGCCAGGGCGAACGGATCGGACTGGAGAGAGAAAGACAATGGGCACTTTTTTCTACATGCTCCTGGCGTTCCTGGTAGGTGTGTTGGTTGGCTGGTTCATTTGGGGACGCCTGCGTGGCGAACTCGACAGTTTGCGCGGCGATCTAGACCGCACGCGCAGCGAACGCGACAGATTGCGGGCCGATAGCGACCGTCTGACCGGTGAGTTGGATGCATGCGGCCGCGCCCGCGCCGATCTCGAACGCCGGCTGGGCGAGGCGAAAACCACCCAGGCGCCAACCGCGAAGGCGGCAACAGCTAAGGCGCCAGCCGCCAAGGCCGGTGCGACCAAGGCGGCGATGCAGGCGCCGTCAACCCTGATTTCGACATCCGCACCAGCCAAACCGGCGCCGAAGAAATCTGCAACGGCGAAGGCCGCGACCGCGCCACGCGCAAGTGCCGCGAAAACGGCAACGCCGAAACCGCCTGCATCGAAAGCGAGCGCCGCGCCGACGGCAAGCAAGGCTGCGCCGGCGGCAAGCAAGGCCGCGCCGGCGGCAAAGAAAGCCGCGACCGGCAAGGCAACAGCTATTGCCCCAGGCAAAGCCAACGACCTGCGTCGCCTGATCGGCATCGGCCCCACCAACGAGCGGCTGCTCAAAGGGCTTGGGGTCACGACCTATGCCCAGATCGCCGCCTGGACACCCGACGATGTCAAGCGGATCGAGGCGACGTTGAATTTCGACGGCCGCATCGAACGTGAACGCTGGATCGAGCAGGCGAAACTGCTTGCCGCCGGCGACGAAAAGGAATTTGCGCGCCGCTTCCCGACCGCGGGAGAAGCCAGCAACACCTGATCCATCGCAAGGCGGCATCGGGAACAAGGCGGCGCTCTCGGGCGCCGCTTTTGTTTTTGCCCGCCGCGCCTTTGCGTCTTGAGACGCCGTTCCCTCGATTGCGCACGGTCGAGCCCCCATATAGATCGATCGCTGGTGACCGCAGCATCCGAGCCTTATGTCCCTGCCCCTGCCCTTTGCAATTTTCAGGAACGACGAGACCGCGCGGCAGCTCGTTTTCGACCGGCCGGCCGAGATAATCGCAGCGCATGGCGAGGCGGATTTTTTACCGGCGCTGGAAGCCGCGCAGGCTGCACATGACGGCGGCAAATGGCTGGCCGGTTATTTCTCCTACGAGGCCGGTTACCTGCTCGAACCCAAGCTCGTTCCGCTGCTGCCGGCCGGCCGCCGCGCCCCGCTTTTTTGCCTCGGCGTGTTCGATGCGCCGGTCGAGCAGACGGTCGCGCCAGGCGATCCGCCGGCCAGCAACGGCCCAATCTTCGACGCCAAGGCAGCCTGGTCTTCGGACGACTACGCCAAACGCTTTGCCAGGCTGCATGACCACATCCGCAAGGGCGACTGCTACCAGGGCAATCTGACCTTTCCGGTCCATGCGCAGTGGTCGGGCGACCCGCTGGTCGCCTTCAACGCGCTGACCGAACGCCAGCCGGTGAAGTATGGGGCGCTGGTCGCGCTCGGCGATCCGATCGTCTTGTCGCGTTCGCCCGAACTGTTCTTCGAGGTGGACGCGGAAGGCATGATCGAGACGCATCCGATGAAGGGCACCGCGCCGCGCGGCGCAACAAAAGCCGAGGACGATCGCCTGAAAGCGTTCTTGCGCAACGACGAGAAGAACCAGGCCGAGAACCGGATGATCGTCGATCTCCTGCGCAACGACATCTCACTGATCAGCGAGGTTGGCACGCTCGATGTGCCGGAGCTTTTCCGCATCGAGAGCTACCCGACCGTCCACCAGATGGTGAGCCGCGTGCGGGCGAAACTCTTGCCCGGCCTCGCCATCCATCAGATTTTCGCCGCGCTGTTCCCCTGCGGCTCGATTACCGGCGCACCGAAGATCCGCGCCATGGAGATCCTGCGCGAGCTGGAAAGTGGCCCGCGCGATGTCTATTGCGGCGCCATAGGCTGGATCGCGCCCGGGGGCCGGATGCGCTTTTCGGTGGCGATCCGCACCATCTCGCTCTTTGCCAATGGCGAGGCGGTCTACAATGTCGGCGGTGGCGTCGTCTTCGATTCGACAGCCGAAGAGGAGTACCAGGAGTGTCTGCTGAAAGCCCGTTTCGCGACAGGAACACTGCCGATTTCGAACTGATCGAAACAATGCGCTGGGAACCCGGCTCGGGTTTCCTCCGTTTCGACCGCCATCTCGCGCGGCTTTACGGCTCGGCAAGCGAACTCGGTTTCGCCTGCGATCCGACAAGGGTCGGCGAAGCGCTGATGAATGCGGTCGGCCACCAACAGATCGCGTTGCGCACCCGCCTCGTCCTGTCGCGCAAGGGCGAAATGGCGGTGTCGGTGCAGCCCTACGAGCCGCTCGCCGCAGACAAGGTCTGGACCCTGCAGCTGGCGCGCGTGCGGCTTGATTCGAGCGATATGCTGCTGCGCCACAAGACCAGCCGCCGACAAACCTGTACGCGCGCGCGCGCCGAATATCTCGCCGGGCGCGCCGACGAGGTGCTGCTCGCCAATGAGCGCGGCGAAATCTGCGAGGGCACGATCACTAATGTCTTTGCCGATTTCGGCGACGGCGTGCTGGCCACGCCGCGGCTCGATTGTGGCCTGCTGCCTGGCGTCCTGCGCGGCGAACTGCTGGATCAAGGCCGCGCCGGTGAAGCGGTCTACACGTGGAACGAACTGAAATCGGCCAAGGCGCTGTTCGTCGGCAACTCGCTGCGCGGATTGATCCCGGCGCGGCTGGGCTGAAGCATCTGGAGACAACAATGTTCGTGGTTTCGCTGAACTACAAGGTGCCGCTGACCGAGATCGACCGCCTGCAGCAAGCGCATGTCGAGTGGCTGAAGGCCTGCTATGCGCAAGGTATCTTTGTCGCCTCCGGGCCAAAGCGGCCAAGGACCGGCGGCATCATCATCGCGCGTGGTCCACGCGAAGTGCTCGAAGCCAGACTGGCGGACGATCCCTTCGCCAAGGCAGGTGCCGCCGATTACGAAATCACCGAATTCACGGCGAGAATGGCCGCCGCCGCACTGGAAGCCTACAAAGAGGCATGAGCTTCCGCCCGCCGACCCACACACCCTATGACGGCTCGTCGAAACTGTTCACCATCGGGCTGAAGCCGCTCAATCTCGATAGCTGGATCGAGGTCGACGAATATCTGCTGCCCTATCTTGCCGAGAAACGCCGGCTTTATGCGGAAATTCCCGGCAAGGTTTTTGTCGAGGAGCAAACAACGCGCGACGCTCAGCGCGAAGTGCTCGATCTGCTCGGTGCGCATCTGGCGGCGAACTTTCCTGAGACCCACAGGCGTACCGACAATGCGATCGAGGTGATCGGCGGCATCGACAATCTCGAGGGCTCAGGCACCTCAGCTTCTTTCAGCGATGCGCCGCTTGTCGCGGCCTCGTTGCTCGTCCAGGAGGATTTGATCCTGATGCGTCGCGACGAGAGCGGCTGGCGTCTGGCGGCCGGCTCGCTCTGCTTCCCGTCGTCATGGTCGCTGATCGAAAAATTCGGCAAGCCGCTGCAGCAGATCCACGCGCCGGTACCGGGTTTCGGCCCGGGCACACGCCCGGCCGATCTCATCAACCGCATGTTCGACGGCCTCCAGGGCCAAGCCGTCGAGCGCTACAACTGGTCGATCCAGGCGGGCGACGCGCTCTACCATCCGCTCTCCAACCTCGAACGCATCGACCGCGCCAGCAGTCGCCCGTCGAGATTCCCGGATGGCGACATCGACGCCCATGCCTTTATCCGCGTCGAGCGGCAGACGCTGAGAAAGCTCCCCGTTTCGGGCGACGTACTCTTCACCATCCGCATCCATCTCGACCCGCTCGCCGTGCTGGAACGCCACCCCGACCGCGCGGCGCTCGCGGCGTCCTTGGCCGAACAACTTCTGGCGCTGGACGAGGCACAACTCGACTACAAGGGGATGACCGCCGACCGTGACCGGCTGGTGGGAACACTGAAAATGATCGCTGGGGGGAACAATGATCCAGCATCTTAGCAGGCCGGTCACGTTAATGGCCGCGATCCTGGTACTGTCGACAGCAGCCGAGGCGGAGCCGGTGACTTATGCCGGCAAGCTTGGAAAGGCCGATATCGTCGTCGAATTCACCGGCGACCCCGTGGCGCCCGGCGGCCCGCTGGCCGGCCGCTATTTCTACCGCTCGAAGGGCGTTGACATCCCGCTGCAGGCCCGGTCTCAAAGGGGCAGCAAGTTCGAACTGGCCGAGGAGGAGGCATGCGGCACCGACAATTGCGATGACGGAAAGGCCGCGCCGATTGCCGCCGTGTGGCGCCTGGCCTCATCCAGTAACGGCAAGACCCTTGAAGGCAGCTGGAACGGAAAGAAGGCGCTGCCGCTCAGATTGGAACGGGTCGCAAGTCGGCAAGTGACCGGGAACGAGCCCAGCACCCCGCTCGATCTCTACGATTTCAGCTTCATGAAGTTCTTCGCCAATGACACGCCGCTCACTATGGAAACGTCCCCTTATGACTATCTGCGGATGGACACTCAGCTCGATAACGGCAAGACGACTGGTTGGCCGGACGCAACCTACCGCTATGTCGTCGACCCCCGCACCAGGTTTGCCACGCCGCGCATTGTCGAACTGTCCGGCGACGTTCCGATCGAGGCCGCGAATGCTCTGCTGCAAGAGAGGCACTGGCGCGCAAACATCGGCGCACTGGGCTGCGTGGCGGCGCAATATGCCGGTTTCAACGAAGGCGGGCCAATTGACGGTATGAACGGCGGCACGCTCGGCGGCTATGAGGACAGCACATTCGAAGTGACGTCGCTGACTCCGCGGCTGATGAGCTGGCGGGAGTCCGGCAGCATCTTCTGCGGCGGAGCGCATCCGACCAACTATTCGGACGCCTACATCATGGATGTGCGGCGCGGCGTCCTGCTTGGCCTTCAGGACATTTTCTCGGATACGGTGGATGGCAAGCCCGGTCCTTCCCTGGCCTCCTTCGTCAAGCAGCGGCGCAAGAAACCGATCGATCAGACCGATATCGATCACGAAGCCGAATGCGGCATTGACGATCTCATCGGCGAATATCTAGCGGTCAGCCTCTGGCGTGAGGGCGACAAGCAGGTTCTGGTTTTCGGGCTCCAGACCCTGCCGCATGCCATCCAGGCCTGCGCCGACGATCTGCTGGAACTGCCGGTCTCCGAGGCACGTGACCTCTTCAAGCCTGCATTCGCAAGACTAGTCGAGCCGTAGCCGGGATGGCGCGGCGTGAGGCCGGCCGTCCGCTTTTCGCTTTATTGTGACAATGATCTATGGTTTGTCGCGCCGCGGCCAAGCCGCTGTTCCGAAGCGTTTTTTGAGGGAGTAATCGATAAATGGCGAATGAAAACTGGCCCGTTTACGGTGAGATCACCGGCCCTGTAGTGATGATCGGCTTCGGCTCGATCGGACGGGGAACGCTGCCGCTGATCGAGCGCCATTTCAAATTCGACAAGTCGCGCATGACGGTCATCGACCCGCGCGACACCGACCGTAAATTGCTCGACGAGCGCGGCATCACTTTCATGCAGGATGCGGTGACCAAAAAGAACTACAAGAAGCTGCTGACACCACTTTTGACCAATGGCGGCGGCCAGGGCTTTTGCGTCAACCTGTCGGTCGACACTTCCTCGCTTGAGCTGATGAAGCTCTGCCGCAAGCTTGGCGTCCTCTATATCGACACGGTGGTCGAACCCTGGCTCGGCTTTTATTTCGACGAGAAGGCCGACAACGCCTCACGCACCAACTATGCGCTGCGCGAGACCGTACGTACTGAAATCGCGAAGAACCCGGGCGGCACCACGGCGATCTCGTGCTGCGGCGCCAATCCGGGCATGGTCTCGTGGTTCGTCAAGCAGGCACTGGTCAATCTCGCCACAGATCTTGGCCTCGACTTCTCGGAACCCGCGCAGCACGATCGCGAAGGCTGGGCCAGGCTGATGAAGAAGGCCGGCGTCAAGGGCATCCATATCGCCGAGCGCGACACCCAGCGCACCAAGAAGCCCAAGCCGATGAACGTGTTCTGGAACACCTGGTCGGTCGAAGGCTTCATTTCGGAAGGGCTGCAGCCGGCCGAGCTCGGCTGGGGCACGCATGAGGCGTGGATGCCGAAGAACGCCAAAAGCCACAAGAACGGTTCGAAGGCCGCGATCTATCTGGAGCAGCCCGGCGCCAATACACGCGTGCGCACGTGGTGTCCGACGCCCGGCCCGCAATACGGTTTCCTGGTGACACACAACGAAGCGATCTCGATTGCCGATTTTTTCACGCTGCGCGGCAAGAAGGGCAAGGTGCAATACCGGCCGACCTGCCATTACGCCTATCATCCCTGCAACGACGCAGTGCTGTCGCTGCACGAGATGTTCGGTGTCGCCGGCAAGGCTCAGCCCGTGCATCACGTGCTCGACGAAAATGAACTGGTCGATGGCGTCGACGAACTCGGCGTGCTGCTCTACGGCCACGCCAAGAACGCCTACTGGTACGGCTCGCAGCTGTCGCTGGCCGAGGCGCGCAAGCTGGCGCCCTATCAGAACGCCACCGGCATGCAGGTCACGTCGGCGGTGCTGGCCGGCATGGTCTGGGCGCTGGAAAATCCCGAGGCCGGCATCGTCGAGGCCGACGAGATGGATTACAAGCGCTGCCTCGACGTGCAGGGCCCCTATCTCGGGCCGGTCAGGAGCTATTATACCGACTGGACACCGCTCGACAATCGGCCTGGTCTGTTTCCCGAGGATCTCGATACCAAAGACCCGTGGCAATTCCGCAACATCCTCGTTCGATAGCAGCGTTGCCTCGGCACTCGGCCAGCTTGCAATCGCCCGGAAATCGGGCGATTGAAGAGGGGCGGCCTAGAGCCACGTGCGTCCATTTGGACGCACAAAGTACGCTCTAGCACTTTGAATGTGCGCATCGTGCTTTCCGAAAATCGGATCGATTTTCGGGCCGATGCGAGAGGAGAGGATCTTGAAGATGACGATTGCGCAAAGACTGCTTTCGGCTGGCATTGCCGCGGCCGCTACGGTCGCGTTGGCGGCCTGCACGACAACCGGCCCAGGCGAGCCGCCGGTGATCACGGCCAAGGGGGTTGAAGGCTCCTGGATCGACGCGCAGGGCACGGGCTTGTCGACCTTCAAGGGCGGCAGCTTCGCGACCGTCGCAACCGACACCGGCCAGAAGCTTGCCGATGGCAGCTACACCATGACCGGCGGCACCTCGGTCGAGATCCATGGCACGTCGCTGATCCGCCAGACGCCGATCAGCTTCAACTGCCTGATGGTCTCCACCAGCCAGCTCAATTGCACCAGCGCGAGCGGGCAGAATTTTGTGCTGACCAGGCGCACCTGAAATCCGATTCCGAATTTACTTTGCACAAGGGCGGCGGCTTCAAGCCGCCGTCTTCTTGCGCCGGCAAAGCTGATGCCGATTTCCGCTTGCATCGACTGAAACGCGATGTGAACATAGCCCAAGAGGGCTGTTACATCCCAGTCAAACAAGAGCGTTAAACGCCTCTGGTCAAGTTATCCGGGAGACGAGAATGAAGAAGATTGCTGCCATCGCCGCGCTGTCGGCATCGGCGCTTGGCCTGTCGGCAGGGGTATCCTTTGCCGACTACACGCTCAACATCCTGCACATCAACGACTGGCATAGCCGCATCGAGAGCAACAACAAGTACGAATCGACCTGCTCGGCCGAGGAGGAGACCAAGGGCGAATGCGTCGGCGGCGCCGCCCGCCTGGTCACCGCGATCGCGCAGGAGCGCAAGAAGCTGGAAGGCCAGAACGTGCTGCTGCTCAGCGCCGGCGACAATTTCCAGGGCTCGCTCTTCTACACGACCTACAAAGGCAAGACCGAAGGCGAATTCCTCAACCAGATGAAATTCGATGCCGAGGCTCTCGGCAACCATGAGTTCGACGATGGCGAGTCGGCGCTGGCGCCGTTTCTCGACATGATCCAGTTTCCGGTGCTCGGCGCCAATGTGAAGGCCAATGCGCAATCCAAGCTCGGCGACCGCGTCAAGCCGTCGATCGTGGTCGAGGTCGGCGGCCAGAAGATCGGGATCGTCGGCGCGGTCACCAACGACACGCCGGAGCTTGCCACCCCTGGCCCGAACATTGCCATCGAAGACGACGTCAAGTCGATCACCGCTGAGGTCGAGAAACTGAAGCGAGAGGGCGTCAACAAGATCATCGCGGTCACCCATATCGGCTACAAGCGCGAGCGCGACGTGATCGCCAAGATCCCGGGCATCGACGTGGTGGTCGGCGGCCACAGCCATTCGCTGCTGTCCAACACCGACCCCAAGGCGGAAGGCCCATATCCGACGATGGTCGACAATCCGGACGGTTACAAAGTGCCGGTCGTCCAGGCGGCGTCCTATTCGAAATATCTCGGCGAGTTCAAGGTCGTGTTCGACGACAACGGCGTCGTCAAGGAGGCAAGCGGCGATCCCATCCATCTCGACAAATCGATCACACCCGACCCAGCCGTGCTTGCCCGCATCAAGGAACTCGGCGCGCCGATCGAGGCTTTGAAGAACAAGGAAGTCGCCGAGACCACCAAGGCGATCGACGGCAGTCGCGAAAACTGCCGCGCCCGCGAATGCGAGATGGGCAATCTGGTCTCCGACGCCGTCCTCGACCGGGTCAAGGACCAAGGTGTCGAGATCGTCATCTCGAATGGCGGCGGCTTGCGCGCCTCGATCGACCAGGGCACCGTCACCATGGGCGAGGTTCTCACCGTCCTGCCGTTTCAGAACACGCTGGCGACCTTCCAGATCTCCGGCAAGGATCTGGTTGCCGGCCTCGAAAGCGGCCTCAGCCAGGTCGAGGACGGCGCCGGGCGCTTCCCGCAGGTTGCCGGCCTGAAATATGCGTTCGACAAATCGGCGCCGCCTAACGGACGCGTCAAATCGGTCGAGGTCATGGAAGGCGGCGCCTGGACACCGATTAAGCCGGACAAGGATTACCTGGTCGCCACCAACAACTATGTCCGCCAGGGCGGCGACGGCTACAAGGTGTTCGCCGAGAAGGCCAAGAACGCCTATGATTACGGCCCGGGGCTGGAACAGGTCGTCGCCGACTACCTGGGCGCGCACCGGCCCTATACGCCGAAGCTCGACGGCCGCATCACCGAGATCGCCGCGACCGTGGCCCCGGCCGCAGAACCTGCCAACCCTGCCGAACCGCCAAAACCTGCTGAGGCTGCGCCGGCAAAGCCCGTTGAGCCGGCAATGCCCGAAATGCCGGCCGGCTCCGGCGACATTTCCAAGACGCCGCCGGCCGTCCCGGCTGAAACAGCGCCGGCACCCGCACCCGCCGAGCCGGCCCAGCCGGCGGCACCTGCGGCTCCTGCCACACCGGCTCCGGCGACCCCTGCTCCGGCTGAGCCGGCACCGGCCGAAAGCAGCCATGTAATCGTCGCCGGCGATACCTATTGGGATCTCGCGGTGAAGGCTTATGGCGACGGCACCAAATGGAAAATAATCTCCGATGCCAACAAAGCCTACGAGCCACGCCGCCTTCCGGTCGGCGCAACCTTGACGATCCCGGCGGCCTCAAAGTAATCCGGCCGCAGGAACGCAATGCACCCGCCCGGCAGACCGGGCGGGTGTTGCATTTCTGGGATAAGGTGCGGCCAGACGCAGCATTTGAAAACCGGCGCGGCATCGCTACTTTCGCCGCGGCACCGTTGGTTCGCGGTGTTGGAGAACCTCATGACGCTTGCCAACCCTGCTGAAATCAAAGCCGAGAAGACTGCCGCCTCGCCGTCGGCAGGGCGCCCTCTGGTCAGGACCGGCAAGGTCGGTGTCATGCTGATCAATCTCGGCACCCCGGACGGCACCGGCTTCAAGCCGATGTGGCGCTACCTCCGGGAGTTCCTGTCCGATCCGCGCGTCATCGAGCTCAACAAGGCGATCTGGTATCCGATCCTCTACGGCGTGGTCCTCACCACCCGGCCGAAGAAATCAGGGGCCAACTATGCCAGGATATGGAACCGGGAGCGCAACGAGTCGCCGCTGCGAACCTACACCCGCGCCCAGGCCGAGAAGCTCGGGCTCGCGCTCGGCGAGCTACCCAATGTCGTCGTCGACTGGGCGATGCGCTATGGCAACCCTTCGACCGAGAGCGTGGCCGAGAGACTGGTCGAGCAAGGCTGCGACCGCATCCTGTCTTTCCCGCTCTATCCGCAATATTCGGCGACGACGACTGCGACTGCCAACGACCAGCTGTTTCGCGCGCTGATGAAGATGCGCCGCGCCCCGGCCATTCGCAGCGTGCCACCCTATTACAACGAGCCGGCCTATATCGAGGCGCTCGCCCGTTCGGTCGAAAAGCATCTGGCGAGCCTCGGATTCGAACCGGAAATTGTCATTGCTTCCTATCACGGCATTCCGAAACTCTATTCCGACAAGGGCGACCCCTACCAGGCCCATTGCCTCGAGACGACCCGACTGCTGCGCGAAAAGCTCGGCTGGGATGAAAACAAGCTGATTACCACCTTCCAGTCGCGCTTCGGCGCGCAGGAGTGGCTGCAGCCCTACACCGACAAGACGGTCGAAAGACTAGGGCGCGAAGGCGTGAAATCGGTCGCCATCGTCAATCCAGGATTTTCCGTCGACTGCATCGAGACGCTGGACGAGATCGGCAGGGAAGCGTCCGAGACCTTCCATCATGCCGGCGGCGAAAAGTTCGCACATATCCCTTGCCTCAACGACAGTGCCGAGGGCATGGCGGTGATCGAGGCGATGGTGCGGCGCGAGCTGTCCGGCTGGGCCTGAACAGATCACCCGTCTATGCACCCGCAATCCGTGATCACCTGATTGTAACATTGCTGAAACACACTTAAGTGTTTGGTGGAATCGGTCGCGTGGAATATCCAACATGGCCGGCCTTTGAGGGGAGAGCCAAATGGGTTTCAGTGGTTTTGATATCGCGCTTCTTGTTCTTGTCGCCCTTGTCGTGCTGGTGCTTATCAAGGGCATCCGAACAATTCCGCAAGGCTATAATTATACCGTCGAACGTTTTGGCCGTTACACCAAGACATTGAACCCGGGCCTCAACCTGATCGTGCCTTTCGTCGACCGTGTCGGCGCCAAGATGAACATGATGGAGCAGGTGCTCGACGTACCGACGCAGGAGATCATCACCCGCGACAATGCCACCGTTGCCGTCGATGGCATCGCCTTCTATCAGGTGCTCAACGCGGCGCAGGCCGCCTACCAGGTCTCCGGCCTGCAGAATGCGATTCTCAATCTCACGATGACCAACATCCGCACCGTGATGGGCTCGATGGACCTCGACGAACTTTTGTCGAACCGCGACGCCATCAACGAGCGCCTGCTGCGCGTCGTTGACGAGGCGGCGCATCCCTGGGGCATCAAGATCACTCGTGTCGAGATCAAGGACATCAATCCGCCGGCCAATCTCGTCGAATCGATGGGCCGACAGATGATGGCCGAGCGCAATAAGCGCGCGCAGATCCTCGCCGCCGAAGGCCTCAAGCAATCGCAGATCCTGGAGGCCGAAGGCCGCAAGGAAGCCGCCTTCCGCGATGCCGAGGCGCGCGAGCGCTCGGCCGAGGCTGAAGCACGCGCCACGCAGGTGGTGTCGGAGGCGATTTCCAAAGGCGACGTGCAGGCGCTCAACTACTTCGTCGCGCTGAAATACACCGAAGCGCTGACCAGGATCGGCTCAGCGACAAACAGCAAGCTCGTGCTGATGCCGATGGAGGCCTCATCGCTGATAGGCACGCTCGGCGGTATTGGCGAAATCGCCAAAGAAGTTTTCCGAAGCGAAGGCACCGCCGGTGCCGCACGACAGGCCGCCCGTCCGCCGGTCGTTCGTCCGAGCGAAACCTGAGGCCACAGCCATGCTCGGCCGCATTGTTTCTGAACTCGGCCCGTGGAGCTGGATGGTCCTCGGCTTCGTCCTGCTGGTAATGGAGGTCATCGCGCCGGGCATTTTCATGCTGTGGATCGGCATTGCCGCGCTGTTGATCGGCGTCGTCTCACTGCTCATCTGGGATGCCGGTTTCTGGACCTGGCAAGTCCAGGTCCTCGCCTTCCTCGCGCTGTCGCTGGTCTCGGCCTATGTCGGCAAGCGGCTGGTGGGCGGGCGCCATGATGAAACCGACCAGCCCCTGCTCAACCGTCGCGGCGCACAGATGGTCGGCCGGACGGCGACCCTTGCCGAGCCGATCAAGGACGGGCGCGGCCGCATAAAGCTGGGCGACACGTTGTGGCGCGTCTCCGGCCCTGACCTGCCGGCCGGCACGCAAGTGCGGGTGACGGGCGCCGCTGATACCGACCTGGAACTGACGGTCGAGGCGGTCTAGAAGTCCGCTAGGCAGCACCGATGCGCAGCAGGTCGTGCAGATGGACGAGCCCGATCGGCCGCCTGCCTTCGACCACCATCAGGCTGGTGATAGCCGAGTCGTTGATTGTCTGCAGCGCCGTCGCAACAAGCGTGTCGGGCGAAGCCATTTTCGGCTCTCTGGTCATCACCTGATCGACGCTCATTGCCAGGAGATCGCTGCCGATATGGCGCCTGATGTCGCCATCGGTGATGATGCCGATCAGCTTGCCGTCTGCGGCAGTCACGGCCACGCAGCCAAACCCCTTGCGCGACAATTCGAGGATTGCCTCGCGCATGCCGGTACCTGACGACACCAGCGGCAGCCTGTCGCCGACATGCATGATCTCGCGGATCTGCGTCAGGTTGGCTCCGAGCTGGCCGCCGGGATGGAACGTGCGGAAATGGTCCGGGGTGAAGCCGCGTGCCTCGAGAAGCGCGATGGCCAGCGCATCGCCCATCACCATTTGCAATAGTGTCGAGGTCGTCGGCGCAAGCCCGTGCGGGCAGGCTTCCGGTGCTCGCGGCAGCAGAAGCACAACGTCGGCCGCGCGCGCCAGAGCCGATTTTTCACCCGCGGTGACCGCGACCAGCGGGATCGAGAAGCGCCTCGAATAGGCGATGATGCCCTTGAGCTCAAGGCTTTCGCCCGACCACGAAAGCGCGATTATGGCGTCGTTTCTGGCGATCATGCCAAGGTCGCCGTGATTGGCTTCGGCAGGGTGGACGAAAAAGGCCGGCGTGCCGGTCGAGGCGAGCGTTGCGGCGATCTTCGAGCCGATATGGCCGCTTTTGCCGACCCCGGTGACGATGACGCGGCCATCGATCTGCGACACCATGCCGACGGATCGTGCGAACGGCTCGGCCAGCCCGTTTTCGAGAGCGTCTGCCAGTGCCGCGACGCCGGCCTGCTCCGTCGCCACGGTTCTCAGCGCCGAGGCAATCGCGGCCTGCCCGTCATGCCGCTTCCTGTCTGGGGATTTCACGTCCATGGACGATGCGATTAGCGCTTCGGCGCGCGCCTGTCCAACGGAATTGCCGTCCGGAACCTCCTGACGGGCCATGCCTCAACGCTCCGTTAACCATCCCCATTTACGGTTTCGTAAGTATGGCGCGCGTGCGCCGCGCAAGCAGTGGTGCCGATGTCCGGGTTTCAGCCTCAAAACAAAATGGGACGAAAGGGCAAGGCGGTCTGCGCTTTGCTGCTGGCAACCAGCGTCTTTTCGTTGTCGCGGCCGGCACTGCTTTGCGCCCAGGAAACCGAGCTGCGCGGCGAGGTTTCGGAATCGACAATCCTGGACGAACAGCAGTACAAGATCAGGCAATCGAGCATAGCCGGAACCCAAGCCGCGCAGGCTGCTGCAACCGCCAACGACAATACGCCGCTGCCTACCTATCGCCCGGCCAGCCAAGGGGCGTTGCCTGACGACGGCACGGGCGAGGCGGCCACAACCGGCGGCACTTTCGATCAACCAGCGGCCAGCGGCGACCCATTTCCCGACAACCCTGCTCCGCCACCCCGACGGCGGCCAAGCGCGACGCCACGCGCCGCCAATGCGGCCAACGCCGAAGACGAGACCGCTGACAGCCAGAAGCGCATGAGAGCCGCGACTGCAGCCGCGGCGGCGACCGATGACACCGATACCGCCGCTATAGACGAGCAGGATACGGTCAACCGCCGTGCCGTCACCATCGATTCCGCCGAGAGGCTCAGGCTCGACCCCGGCGCCGAGCGCACCGAAGCCATCGACGGCCAGAACAAAAAGAACGAGGACGACCCGTTCGCCGCCACCGGCATCAAGCTCGGCTCTTTCGTAATCCGGCCGACGCTCGAGCAAGGCCTGACGTCTTCGACAAACGCCGATTCGAGCAGCCTCGGCAAGCCGGCCTTGCTGTCGGAAACGACTCTGCGCTTCAACGCCGTCTCCGACTGGCGGGAGAATTCGGCGACGGTTGAGGGCTATGGCATCTTCCGCGAAACCTTGTCCGGCTATGACATTCACGAGGCGCAAGGCCGCGTCGACGGCACACTCAACATCGATCTCGACAATGATCTGCGCGCCATCGCCAAGCTGGGCTATGAGGCCGTGCCCGAATCGGCCTCGGCGCCGGACGCGGTCGTCGGCGCCGTTGGCCAGCCGGTGCGCCAGACCATGAACGGCAGTCTCGCCGTCGAGAAGGATGCCGGCAAGATGCGCTTCGCGCTGACCGGCGCGATCGAGCACGACATCTTTGGCGACGCCAAGCTTTCGTCGGGCGGATCGCTGTCGCAGAAGGGCCGCGACTCGACGCTCTACACGGCCATTTTGCGTACCGGTTACGAGATCTCGCCTGCCATCACCCCGTTCACCGAAATCGAGATCGGCCGGCGCGCTTATGATTTGCGCGTCGATCCAAACGGCTTCCAGCGCTCCTCGACCAGGCTTGGCGCACGGGCCGGCGTCGAGCTCGATCTCCGCGAGAAGCTTACCGGCGAGTTCTCGGTCGGCTGGCTGCGCGAAGCTATCGACGACGATGCCCTGCCGGCTATTTCGGGCGCGACGGTCAATGCCGATCTCAAATGGTCGCCGGAACGCGGCACCACGATCGGGCTCACCGCACAGACGACCGCCGAGAACACGACGAATGCGGGCGAAAGCGGCGACATGCTCTATTCCGGCAGCCTCACCGGCGAGCGGCAGATCCGCGCCAACCTGACCGGAAATGCCGCTCTCGGCCTCGAATGGCGCGACTATACCGGCTCCGACGATCATGATTTGACGCTGAGCGCCGAGGCTGGGCTGACGTGGTGGCTGAACCGCTACACCGGGCTCACCACCCGCGCCAGGACTGAAAAACTGACCAGCAACCTGATTGGGCGCGACTACACGGCCAACAGTATCTTCGTCGGCTTGAAGTTGCAGCGCTAAATGCATGTCGCGCAAAAGTGTGCAGCGGTTTTGCGATAACGACTTGCCTAAAACAAGAACCTAAAGCGCGTCGCATGAGGCCGGTCGAACGCGGCGCGCTTTAGCCGATCAGCGCGGCAACCGGTGTTGAAACTACAAGGCTATGCCGCGGCGTTCTGACGGCGCGAGTTCGTCGAGAAGCGTGCGAATGACACCGGCCATGCTGGCATTCATGTCTCTGCGCCACAGTGCGAAGGCAACGTTGGCCTCGACGAAGCCTTCGGGCGAGCCGCAGTCGAACGTCCGCCCGCGGTAGTGGTAGCCGTAGAAGGGCTGTTGCTTCTGCAGCTTCAGCATTGCATCGGTGAGCTGGATCTCGTTGCCGGCGCCTTTTTCCTGACCTTCGAGTATCTTGAATATCTCCGGCTGCAGGATATAGCGCCCGTTGATGTAGAGGTTCGACGGCTCCGTGCCGGTCTTCGGCTTTTCCACCATGCCGGTGATGCGGAAACCGTGATGCGCGTCCTCGCCGCGGCCGACAATGCCGTATTTGTGCGCCTCGGCCGGATCGCATTCCTGCACGGCGACGATGTTGTTGCCGGTCTCGGCGTAAAGCTCGACCATGTCCTTCATGCAGCTTTTTTCCGACTGCATGATCATGTCGGGCAACAGCAGCGCAAAGGGCTCGTCGCCGACGAGCTCGCGCGCGCACCAGACGGCGTGGCCAAGGCCGAGCGGTACCTGCTGGCGGGTGAAGCTGGTCTGCCCCGGCGCCGGTTGCAGCCGCTGCAGGCGGGCGAGCTGGTCGTCCTTGCCGCGCTGCGCAAGCGTGTCGTAGAGCTCGAACTGGACATCGAAGTGATCCTCGATGACCGCCTTGTTGCGGCCGGTCACGAAGATGAAATGCTCGATCCCGGCATCGCGCGCCTCATCGACCACATACTGGATGACCGGCCTGTCGACGACCGTCAGCATTTCCTTGGGAATGGCCTTGGTAGCAGGGAGAAAGCGCGTGCCGAGACCGGCAACCGGGAACACTGCCTTGCGAACTCTCTTCATATGCCAATTATCCATTTGCATGCCTGTTCGGCAATCCCGATTCGAGACATTTTCATGCCGAAATCGAGGATTACTGAACGGCGGGTCATAAATCTCAGCTGGTAAAGCATTGACGCATCTTTTCACCCCGCACGGCACCTATGGTAAACCAAATGCTAACCGGGTTCGGCGATGAATAGTCTTCCTGAGATGAAGAAGGAGGAAAAGATGTCCGTTCGCAACGCCGCAAGGCGCTTCACCAGCGTCCTGACGGCCGCCAGCCTCTCGCTTGCTTTGCTCATGCCCAGCGGGCCGGCTTTTGCCGATGCCGGCTTCCGCCAATGGGTCGCCAGCTTCCGTGCTACCGCCGTGGCGAGCGGCGTTTCCGGCTCCGTCTACGACCAGGCATTCAAGGGCATCAACGATGCTGACCCGGTGGTACTGGAAAAGGCCCGTACTCAACCCGAATTCACCGCACCCGCCTGGGATTATTTCGACAACCGCGTCCATGACCAGTCGGTCGCCGTCGGCCAGCAGATGGCAAGGAAATGGAAGCCTTGGCTGGACAGGATCGAGGCAAGATACGGCGTCGACCGCTACATCCTGCTGGCCATCTGGTCTATGGAATCGAACTACGGCGAAACCCTCAAGCGCGATGATATCATGCGCAATGTCGTGCGCTCGCTGGCGACGCTTGGTTATGCCGATCCGAAGCGAGCGAAATTTGCCCGCACCCAGCTGATCGCGGCGCTGAGGATCCTGCAGACCGGCGACATCGACGAAAGCCATCTCAGCGGCTCATGGGCCGGCGCGATGGGCCATACCCAGTTCATCCCCACCAGCTACCAGTCCTATGCGGTCGATATGGACGGCAACGGCAAGCGCGACATCTGGAATTCGATTCCCGACGCACTGGCGACAGCCGCCAATTTGCTGAGGAAGAACGGCTGGCAGGCAGGCAAGACCTGGGGTTATGAGGTCAGCCTTCCGGACGGCAAGAAGCTGCCCGGAGGCTCGAAGTCGCTGTCGCAATGGCAGGCGCTGGGGGTCAGCCGTGCCAACGGCAAGCCGTTCAAGAACGGTGCGGACAAAGCGACGTTGAAGCTGCCCGGCGGCAGCGGCGGGCCGGCTTTCCTGATGATCAAGAATTTCTCGGTCATCAAGCGTTACAACAATGCCGACAAATATGCGCTCGCCGTGGGCCTTCTTGCCGACGAAATTGCCGGCTATGGCGGGCTTGTGCAGGACTGGAAGCGACCGTTTACCAAGCTCTCCTTCGAGGAAAGGCAGGAGCTTCAGAAGCGACTTTCCGAGCACGGCTATTACGACGGCAAGTTCGACGGCAAGATCGGTGACGGATCGAAAACCGCCATCATGGCCTTCCAGGCAAAGGCTGGCTTGACCCAGGACGGGTATCCGAGCAAGGAAGTGCTCAAATGGCTCAGGCAGAACTAGAGCCGGTTGCGGGATGGAGAGGGTGATTGGTTTCGGCTGCGCGCATCCGGTTAATCGTTCGTCGCGTGCCGATCCTCGTTCTGGCGATAGCCGTTCTGGCGGTCGGCGGCGCCAGTGCCTTTCATACCGCGGCCATGGCGCAGGAGCCGGAAAGTCGTGGCTGGTCGCTGCGCGACCTGTTGTTTCCGCGCAGAAGCGAGCGGTTTGAGCAGCCGCCGCCCGAATTCCAGAGAGAATTCCAGAGAACAAAGCCCAGGCCCAAGCTGAGAAAGCCCCGGTCAGTTAGCCGGCCGCCGCCGGCCGAGCTGACAACCCCAGTAGTCGAGAAGGCGCCGGATGCACGCGTCGTTCTGGTGGTCGGCGATTTCATGGCGTCTGGGCTGGCTGAGGGGCTCGACGCCGCCTTTGCCGAAAACACTGGCGTCAGGATCGTCGTCCGTGCCAACGGATCGTCCGGCTTCGTGCGTGACGATGTCTACAACTGGCCAGAACAGGTCAAGTCGCTGATCGCTGCCGAAAAACCGGCAGCCGTCGTCGTCATGCTCGGATCCAACGACCGGCAGCAGATGCGCGTCGGCGATGTACGCGAGCAGCCGCGATCCGAAAACTGGACCAAGGAATACGAGCGCCGGACCGATGCGTTCGGCAAGGCCATCGCCGCAACCAAGGTGCCGTATCTGTGGGTCGGCATGCCGGCCTTCCGGGTCTCGAAAATGACCTCCGACATGCTGGCCTTCAACGACATCTTCCGCTCGTCCGCCGAAAGCCACGGCGGCGAATTCGTCGACGTCTGGGACGGGTTCGTCGACGAGAACGGCGCCTTCATCACCAGCGGACCGGACATCAACGGCCAATCGGTGCGCCTGCGCTCCGACGACGGCATCAACATGTCGAAGGCCGGCAAGCGCAAGCTCGCCTTCTATACCGAAAAGCCGCTGATGAAGATCCTGGGGCTGGCCGCGCCGGGAAGCGTGGTGACGGCTTCTGCCCCGGCCGGCGCTCCCGTCGAGGCGCCGGCACCTGCCGCGGCACCGATAGCTGTCGATCGCACCGTGCCGATGCTGCTCAGCGATCCGGCGCTGGACGGCGGCTCGGAACTTCTCGGCGCCGCCCCGCCGGCAAAAGCTGACAAGAATTTGCCGGGCGAAAGGCTGATCGTCGAGGGCAAGGCGCCCGACGCCTCACCGGGCCGCGCCGACGATTTCTCCTGGCCGCCCAAGACACAGCCTGCGACGGCGGCCGCATCCGATACGACGACGGCGATCCGCCAGTAAACAGAACCTCTTCGGAACGGGCTCAGCGCGGCAGCACGCTCGATCCCATCAGCGCCTCGTCGATGGCGCGCGCCGCCTGGCGACCCTCGCGGATCGCCCAGACGACCAGCGACTGGCCGCGCCGCACGTCGCCCGCCGCATAGAGCCTTTCGACGCTGGTCCTGTAGTCCCGGTCATTGGCCTCGACATTCTTCGAACGGCGGCTGTCGGTGACGATCTTCATCTGCCCGTCGAGTTCCGAGATCGGCCCGCGAGCGGCTGGCCCGGCAAAGCCGATGGCGATGAACGCGAGATCGGCGCGGATGACGAATTCCGTGCCCGCGATCGGCTTGCGCTTTTCGTCGACCTCGCAGCATTTGACCCCGGTCAGCTGGCCGTCTTCGCCGATGAATTCAAGCGTCGCCACCTGGAATTCGCGCTCGGCGCCTTCGGCCTGCGACGATGACGTGCGCATCTTGGTCGCCCAGTAGGGCCAGACCGACAGCTTGTCCTCCTTTTCCGGCGGCTGCGGCCGGATGTCGAGCTGGGTGACGCGCACCGCGCCCTGGCGGAAGGCGGTGCCGACGCAGTCTGAGGCAGTGTCGCCGCCGCCGACGACGACGACGTGCTGGCCGCCGGCGACGATCGGGCGCGACGGCCATGCCACCGACTGGATCGGCTCGCCGCCGATACGCTTGTTCTGCTGCACCAGATACGGCATGGCGTCGTGCACGCCGTCGAGATCGTCGCCCGGGATGTTGGCCGGACGCGGCGTTTCGGAGCCGCCGCAATAGAGCACGGCGTCATATTCGGCGAGCAGTTCGGCGACCGGCTTGTCGACGCCCACATTGACGCCGCAATGGAAGCTGACACCTTCGCCCTGCATCTGCTCGATGCGCCGGTCGATATAATGCTTCTCGATCTTGAAATCGGGGATGCCGTAGCGCATCAGCCCGCCCGGCCGGCTCTCGCGCTCATAGACGTGAACGTCATGGCCTGCGCGGCCGAGTTGCTGGGCAGCCGCCATGCCTGCCGGCCCCGAGCCGATGATCGCGACGCGCTTGCCGGTCTTCCGTTCCGGCGGATAGGGCCGGATATGGCCGGTTTCATAGGCTTTGTCGGAAATGGCCTGCTCGATGGTCTTGATGGCGACCGGAATATCCTCGAGGTTCAGCGTGCAGGCTTCCTCGCAAGGTGCGGGGCAGATGCGGCCGGTAAATTCCGGAAAATTGTTGGTCGAATGCAGGTTGCGGATCGCGTTTTCCCAGTCGCCATTGTAGACGAGGTCGTTCCAGTCCGGGATCTGGTTGTGGATCGGGCAGCCGGTCGGTCCATGGCAATAAGGAATGCCGCAATCCATGCACCGCGCGGCCTGTTTCTCGACCTCCTTGTCCGACATCGGCAGCGTGAACTCGCGGAAATGCCGGATGCGGTCGGAAGCCGGCTGGTACTTGTGCACCTGCCGGTCGATCTCGAGAAACCCTGTTACCTTGCCCATAGTCCAGTCCCTGCTGTCCGGAAGGCACGCCTGGCGACGCACCCGTTAACCTCATAAGGCAGCTGTGGCAACCTTCAGTCCGAGGTCAGGATTGTTGATGAAGATGGTTGCCGGGACGCATGGCCTCCCGGCAATTTCCAAATCTATTCCGCCGCCACGTTCATGCGCATCCGCTCCATCTCGATCAGCGCGCGGCGGTATTCGACCGGCATGATCTTCCGGAATTTCGGCCGGAAAGTCGCCCAGTCGTCGAGGATTTCGCGACCTCGTACCGAGCCGGTGTAGTGGACGTGGTTGGAGATCAGCTGGTAGAGCCGCTCCTCGTCATGGCTGGTCATATCGCCGGATACGTCGACACGGCCCTTATGGTCGAGATCGCCGCCATGGTGGAGCAGCTTTTCCATCAGGTCGTCCTCTTCCGGAACCGGCTCCAGCTCGACCATCGCCATGTTGCAGCGTTCGGCGAAATCACCCGCCTCGTCGAGCACATAGGCGACGCCGCCCGACATGCCGGCGGCGAAGTTGCGGCCGGTCTGGCCGATGACGACGACGATACCGCCAGTCATGTATTCGCAACCATGGTCGCCGACGCCTTCAACGACGGCGGCGACACCCGAATTGCGCACGGCAAAACGCTCGCCGGCAACGCCGCAGAAATAGGCCTCGCCCTCGGTTGCGCCGTAGAGCACGGTATTGCCGACAATAATGGACTCGGCAGCAACGATTTTCGTGTTCTCCGGCGGGCGGATGACGATGCGGCCACCCGACAGGCCCTTGCCGACATAGTCGTTGGCGGCGCCCACCAGTTCGAACGAGACACCCCGCGCCAGGAAGGCGCCAAAGGACTGGCCGGCCGTGCCGGTGAGCTTGACCGAGATCGTGTCCTCGCGCAGGCCCTTGTGCTTGAAGCGCTTTGCCACCTCGCCCGACAGCATGGCGCCGGTCGAACGGTCGACGTTGCGGATCGGCAGTTCGATACTGACCGGCTGCCTGGCTTCGAGCGCCGGCTTTGCGAGGTCGATCAGCTTGCGGTCGAGCACGTCGTCGATCGGATGCTTCTGCCGCTCGGTCCAGTGCACCGCCTCGTGCGGCGCATCGGGCTTGTAGAACATCTTGCTGAAGTCGAGCCCGCGTGCTTTCCAGTGCTGGATCAGCTCGCGCTTTTCCAGAAGGTCGGTGTCGCCGATGATCTGGTCGAGATGGGTGTAGCCCATCTCGGCAAGCAGCGCCCGCACCTCTTCCGCCACATAGAAGAAGAAGTTGATGACGTGCTCGGGCGTGCCCTTGAAGCGCTTGCGCAGCACCGGGTCCTGTGTCGCGACGCCGACGGGGCAGGTGTTGAGATGGCACTTGCGCATCATGATGCAGCCGGCCGCGATCAACGGCGCAGTCGAAAAGCCGAACTCGTCGGCGCCGAGCAGTGCGCCGATAATGACGTCACGCCCGGTGCGCAGGCCGCCATCGACCTGCAGCGCGACGCGCGACCTGAGGCCGTTGAGCACCAGCGTCTGGTGCGTCTCGGCAAGGCCCATCTCCCACGGGCTGCCGGCATGCTTGAGCGAGGTCAGCGGCGAGGCACCGGTGCCGCCGTCATAGCCTGATATGGTGATGTGGTCGGCACGCGCCTTGGCGACGCCGGCCGCAACCGTGCCGACGCCGACTTCCGAGACCAGCTTGACCGATACGTCGGCCGCCGGATTGACGTTCTTCAGGTCGTAGATGAGCTGCGCCAGATCCTCGATCGAATAGATGTCGTGATGCGGCGGCGGCGAGATCAGGCCGACGCCCGGCGTCGAGTGCCTGACCTTTGCTATGGTCGCATCGACCTTGTGACCCGGCAGCTGGCCGCCCTCGCCTGGCTTCGCCCCTTGCGCGACCTTGATCTGCATCATGTCGGAATTGACAAGATACTCCGCCGTGACGCCAAAGCGTCCCGAGGCGACCTGCTTGATCGCCGAGCGTTCGGGGTTCTTGCCGCCGCCCGGCAGCGGCAGATAGCGGTCGGCCTCTTCGCCGCCCTCGCCGGTGTTCGACTTGCCGCCGATGGCGTTCATGGCGCGCGCCAGTGTCGTGTGCGCTTCCCTTGAGATCGAGCCGAAGGACATCGCCCCGGTCGAGAAGCGCTTGACGATATCGGCCGCCGGCATCACCTCGTCGAGCTTGACCTTCTTACGCCCGGTCTCTTGCGCAAGCTTGATCTTGAACAGGCCGCGAATGGTCTGCGCCTGCGCCGTCTCGCTGTCGATCTGGGCGGAATAGTCCTTGAACGTCTCCCACGAGCCTTGGCGCACGGCGTGCTGCAAGGTCGCCACCGCGTCGGGCGACCAGATATGAGCCTCGCCGCGCATGCGGAACATGTATTCGCCGCCGACCTCGAGGCTGTTGCGCAGCACCGGGTCGTTGCCGAAGCCGTCGGTGTGGCGGCTGACCGTTTCGGCGGCGATCTCGTCCAGCCCGACGCCTTCGATCAGCGTCGCCGTGCCGGTGAAGTACTTCTGCGCGAAGTCCGACTTGAGCCCGATGGCGTCGAATATCTGCGCGCCGCAATAGGACTGGTAAGTGGAGATGCCCATCTTGGACATCACCTTCAGGATGCCCTTGCCGATCGACTTGATGTAACGGGAGACGACTTCGTAGGCATCGACCTCCGCCGGCAATTCGCCACGCTTGTGCATGTCGAGCAGCGTGTCGAAAGCGAGATAGGGATTGATCGCCTCGGCGCCGTAGCCGGCGAGGCAGCAGAAATGATGCACCTCGCGCGGCTCGCCGGATTCCACGACGAGCCCAACCGAGGTGCGCAATCCCTTGCGGATCAAATGATGATGCACGGCCGCCGTTGCCAGCAGCGCCGGAATGGCGATGCGGTCCGGGCCGAGCTGACGGTCCGACAGGATGATGATGTTGTAGCCGCCGGCGACCGCCGCCTCGGCGCGCTCGCATAGCCGGTCGATGGCGCCCTGCATGCCGGCCGCGCCTTCATTCGAACCGTAAGTGATGTCGATCGTCTTGGTGTCGAAACGGTCTTCGGTGTGGCCGACGGAGCGCAGCTTCTCCAGATCGCCGTTGGTCAGGATCGGTTGGCGCACTTCGAGCCGCTTGCGGCGCGAATTGCCGACAAGATCGAAGATGTTGGGCCGCGGCCCGATGAAGGACACCAGGCTCATCACCAGCTCCTCGCGGATCGGGTCGATCGGCGGATTGGTGACCTGTGCGAAATTCTGCTTGAAATAGGTGTAGAGCAACTTTGATCTGTCCGACATTGCCGAAATCGGCGTGTCGGTACCCATCGAGCCGACCGCTTCCTGGCCGGTGGTCGCCATCGGCGACATCAACAGCTTGGTGTCCTCCTGGGTGTAGCCAAACGCCTGCTGGCGGTCGAGCAGTGAGACATCCCTGCGCAGGGCGCGCGGCTCGACCGGGTTCAGATCCTCGAGGATGAGCTGTGTGTTGGCGAGCCAGCTCTTGTAGGGGTGCCTGGTCGCGATCTCCGACTTGATCTCCTCGTCGGAAACGATGCGGCCCTTGTCCAGGTCGATCAGCAGCATGCGGCCGGGCTGCAGCCGCCACTTCTTGACGATCCTTTCCTCCGGCACCGGCAGCACGCCGGCTTCCGAGGCCATGATGACGCGGTCGTCATCGGTGACGATGTAGCGCGCCGGCCGCAGCCCGTTGCGGTCGAGTGTGGCACCGATCTGGCGGCCGTCGGTGAAGGCAACCGCCGCTGGCCCGTCCCACGGCTCCATCAGGGCTGCGTGATACTCGTAGAAGGCCTTGCGGTCCTGACCCATCAGCTTGTTGCCGGCCCAGGCTTCCGGGATCAGCATCATCATGGCGTGGGCGAGCGAATAGCCGCCCTGCGTCAGGAATTCGAGCGCATTGTCGAAGCAGGCGGTGTCGGACTGCCCTTCATAAGAGATCGGCCACAGCTTCGAGATGTCGTTGCCGAACAGTTCGGAATCGACCGAGGCCTGCCGCGCCGCCATCCAGTTGACGTTGCCGCGCAGCGTATTGATCTCGCCATTGTGGGCGACCATGCGGTAGGGATGCGCCAGCTTCCACGACGGGAATGTGTTGGTCGAGAAGCGCTGGTGGACCAGGATCAGCGCCGTCTCGAAACGCGGGTCGGTGAGATCCTTGTAGTAGGCGCCGACCTGATAGGCCAGGAACATGCCCTTGTAGACGATGGTCCGCGACGACATCGAGACGACATAGAAGCCGTTGTCGACGCCTTTGGTCTCTTCGTGGATACGGCCGGAAATGACCTTGCGCAGGATGTAGAGCCGCCGCTCGTAATCGTCGTCGTTCTCGATCTCGGCGCCGCGGCCCAGGAATACCTGTCGGTGCACCGGCTCGGAAGCGGCGATGTCGGGCGCCTTAGACAGCGACGAATTATCGACCGGCACGTCGCGAAAGCCGAGCAGCGGCTGGCCCTCGAGTTGCGCCACCTCGGCGATGATGCCTTCGATATGCGCCTGCAGCTCCGGGTCGCGCGGCATGAACACATGGCCGACGGCATAGTGGCCGGGCTTCGGCAGTTCGACCCCTTGCTTGGCCATCTCCTCGCGGAAGAAGCGGTCCGGCAGCTGCACCAGCACGCCGGCGCCGTCACCCATCAGCGGATCGGCGCCGACCGCGCCGCGATGCGTCAGGTTTTCGAGCACGGCAAGGCCGTCCTCGACGATCTGATGCGACTTCACGCCCTTCATGTTGACGATGAAGCCGACGCCGCAGGCATCATGCTCGTTGCGCGGATCATAGAGGCCGTGCGCGGCATAGCCGGTGTTGGTTCGCCCAATATTGGTCAGGGACGGATTTTTGACGGCTGCCGCTGTCGTCTGCGCGGCCTTCGTCGCAGATGGCGTCATGTCCGTCATCGTCCTGTCCTCCGTTCCGTCCCCTTCGGGCGCTGGTTTCCGTCGGGAAGCGCGTGGCTCCCCTTTCAATCTGCGGCACGTCTTGCGAAATTCTTGCCGACCGTGCGGCTTTCCGCATGGTTCGCATATGGTATTCGTACAGGCCGGAGCCAGACTGTCTAGCTGTCGCTCGCGGCAATGGCCGCAGAGGCGCAATCATATGCCAATGCGGCCAGTTTTGTGCGACAAAATAAGACAGCACTACTGTCCTAAATTTTTATGACAGAAATTTTGGATGCACACAAGACCGATTCACAAATTTCTTGAAGCTTTCGCGACAGAAAATTGCGCGGAACGCCGTGTCAGCGTAACCTTCCGTCGCTGCATCTACGCTCATGCGTTTCACTGGCTTTAGCGGATTTTCGGTATCTGCCCCTTGCGGCCGGCATGCGAAAGCGGCCAAGCTCGCACCGATTTCCCCAGCATAGGCAGACGCATGATTTTCGCTTCCGACAATTGGGCAGGCGCCCATCCCCGTATCGCTGCCGGCCTGTCGGCCCATGCCGACGGCTTCTCCACCGCCTATGGCGACGGTGCCCTCGACAAGACCGTTTACCAGCGCTTCAATGAGATCTTCGAATGCGAAGTCGCGGTGTTTTTCGTCGCCACCGGCACCGCTGCCAATTCGCTGTCGCTGACTACCTATAACAAGCCAGGCGGCATTTCCTTCTGCCATCGCGAATCGCACATCATCGAGGACGAATGCGGTGCACCGGAATATTTCACCGGCGGTTCGCGGCTTTGTACAGTCGAAGGCGCACTCGGCAGGATCGATGCCGGCAATCTGGAACGGGCGGTGGACCGTTTCGCACCCGAAAACGTCCATTCCGGGCGGCCGGTTGCCGTTTCGATCACCCAGTCGACCGAAGTCGGCACCGTCTACACGCTGAACGAAATCGCCAGGATTTCGGCGATCGCAAAGCAGCATGGACTGCCGCTGCACATGGATGGGGCCCGCTTTGCCAATGCGCTCGTCGCGCTGGAAACAACGCCGGCCGAAATGACCTGGAAGCATGGCGTTGACATCCTCTCCTTCGGCGGCACCAAGAATGGCTGTTGGTGCGCCGAGGCGATCGTGCTGTTCGACCTCGAGCGAGCCAAGGAATTGGCCTTTTTGCGTAAGCGCGCGGCCCAGCTGTTCTCGAAATCGCGCTTCATCGCCGCGCAATTCGATGCTTATTTCAGGGGTGGACTGTGGCTCGACACAGCACGGCACGCCAATGCGATGGCGGCACGGCTTGCCGCGGCGATAGAAGATTCCCCTTCGGCCCGGCTGGCCTGGCTGCCGCAGGCGAACGAGGTCTTCGCAGTCATGAAAAAGGCCGAGGCCGAAAGAATGCAAGCGGCAGGGGCGGCCTTCCACGACTGGCACAGGCCGCTCGGCTACGACGGCTACATTGGCGAAGACGAAGCGCTCTATCGGTTTGTCACCAGCTTCGCGACCACGCCCGACGAGGTCGACCGTTTCGGCTACCTGCTCGCCGGATAGCAAGCCTTGCCCACCAGCAAAAAGAGCGGCGCATTGCTGCACCGCCCTTTCTTCCCGGGGAGTTGGCGTCCCGGAGTTTAGCTGCCTGGCTTAGGCGGCAGTCTTGGCCTCGATCTGCTTGGCCTTGGCCGGAGCCGAGGTGATCGCGATCTTGCGCGGCTTCAGCTCTTCGGGGATGTTGCGCTTGAGGTCGACGAAGAGCAGGCCGTTCTTCAGCGCAGCGCCGACAACCTCGACGTGATCGGCAAGCTGGAAGCGGCGCTCGAAGGCTCGGCTGGCGATACCGCGATAGAGCAGTTCGGAGCCTTCGCCATTGCCTTCCTCCTTGCGCTCACCCTTGACGGTCAGCACATTGCGGTGAGCTTCGATCGAAATCTCATCTTCCGAGAAGCCGGCCACAGCCATCGAGATGCGATAGGCATCCTCGCCCGTGCGCTCGATGTTGTAAGGCGGATACGTCTGGCCTTCCGGCTGCGCAAGCGAATCGAGCATGGTGAACAACCGGTCAAAACCGACGGTCGAACGGTAGAGCGGGGAAAAATCAACGTGACGCATGGTGTGTTCTCCTGTTGAGCAACAAGGTTGCGTATGGCCGGTGCGAAACCCGTGACGGCGTTCCGGATGGGCCAGCGGCCCCGACATTGGCGACCGCATGCCAAATTTGGGAAGCCGACGACGGCATTTCAAGATTTTCCCGCGTCCGAACGGGACCGGTCCCCGGCCCACGTCCCGATGCCGATGAACGGCAGATGAACCGTGGCTTCGGCGAGCGTTCAGCCAGGCGGCACTAAAACTGTTCTCGAGATCACGAACAGGTCGCCGGAAAAGGCGACACGACGAGGCCGAACCGGGTGTAACGTCCCTTCCTCCCGGTCGACAGAGGCCGGAAGCACGCCAAGGCTGCTTCCGGCCTTACTTGTTCGCTGCCTGGCGGTCGACCTCCCCGGCGTCCCGAATTCCTTTGCTTTTGGCGCATGGGCGTTTATGCCTGACTTGCGCCCACGCCGGCACCGACACCAACCAAAAACCGCATGACCGATCTTCTCCACCAGCCCCCTCTCTTCCAGGAAACTCCGGGCAATCCGCTGCCGGAAAACGCGGCCGGCGGCTTCTTCACCACGCGCGACGGCAAGAAGATCCGCTATGGGCTGTTTGCCGCGGTTGCCCGCCCGATGAAGGGCACCGTGGTCGTCCTGACCGGCCGCAACGAGTGCATCGAGAAGTATTTCGAGACCATTCGCAACCTTGCCGACCGGGGCTTTGGCGTGGCAACCCTCGACTGGCGCGGACAGGGCGCTTCCGACCGGCTGATCGGCGACCGACAGCGCGGCTTCGTCCGGAGCTTCTTCGATTACACCGGCGATCTGGAGCAGTTCTTCGAGGAGATCGTGCTGCCCGATTGCCGAGGACCCTACTACATACTAGCCCACTCGGCCGGCGCGGTGATTGCGCTGCTCGCCGCGCCCTCGATGGCGAACCGCGTGCGCCGCATGGTGCTGATCGCACCGTTCTTCACCGTGCCGGACCTGCCGGTTTCGGTAAAAACCGTCCGCCGCCTCTGTTCGCTGTTCTGCCTTCTCGGCCTTGGCCGGCTCTATGCCGCATGGGGGCCGCGGCCCAAGGAATCGGTGCCCTTCGCCATAAACAAGCTGACCAGCGACCCGGAACGCTATCGGCGCAACACGCTGATCTACGAAACCTATCCGCAGCTGGCGCTCGGCGGACCGACGATCCGCTGGCTGAAGGCGGCCACCGAGGCATCCTTGATCGTCAGCGACCCGGATTTCATGGCCAAGATCCAGGTGCCCTTGCTGATGATCGCCGCCGGCGCCGACCAGGTCGTCTCGACCAGGGCAGTCGAAGCCTATGCGAGGCGTCTGCGCGTCGGCTCGCTAGTGATGATCGACGGCGCCCGCCATGAGATCCTCCAGGAAGCCGACCTCTATCGCGAGCAGTTGCTTGCGGCATTCGATGCCTTCATCCCCGGAACCGGCGACGCTGTTTGACCGCTTTGCCGGCGCCCGCCAACAAAGCCCGCACGGGTCGCTTGTCCGGCGCAGCCCCTTATTCCCGTTAAGGCATCGAGCGCTAGGTTGCTGCCAAAGAGAATGGAGGCCATTTGCCGGGAGAAAAACGACCATGAACGCATCGAACACGCTGTCACGTCAGGGGCATCGGCTACTGCAGATTGGCGTCGCGCTGCTGCTGTTTTCGTCATTCGAAGGGTTTGCAATACCGTATCTCGCCGCACCGCGGCTCGGACTGTCCGCGCACACGCTCAGCGCCCTGGAGGGCGTTCTCTTGCTGGCTCTAGGCCTCACATGGTCTAGGCTCAATCTCGGCGCGGCGACGTCGCGGATTGCTTTCTGGCTGCTGATCTATTCGGCTTTGGCGATCCTGGCCGCCTACGTGATCGCCAGCGCCTGGGCGGCCGGCAACGAGACTATGCCGTTGGCGGCCGGAGCCTTCCACGGAAGTGCCTTTCAGGAAGCTGTGATCAAAGGTGTGGCGTATTCGTCCGCGCCGACCGGCCTCATCTCTTTCGTGCTCATTTTGTGGGGCCTGCGTCTCTCGGACGCTTGGCCTGCCGACAGCTAATGCATGTCGCGCAGCGGTTTTGCGATAACATGCATAAAACAAGCGCGTCCCATGAGTTCACTCAAACGCGACGCGCTTTGCTTTAGGACCGTACCGCGGTTTCCGTCGGATTTGCGCAAAACAGACGCGTGGGTGCACCGGATGCTCAGCCGCGCAGCGCCGCCATCGCGGCTGCGTGCAGCTCCGGTGTCGCCGCCGCCAGGATGTCGCCGCCGTTTTCCGCCGGCCCGCCTTCGAAGGTGGTGACAACGCCGCCTGCCTTCTCGATGATCGGGATCAGCGCGACGATGTCGTACGGTTTCAATCCGGGATCGGCAACGATATCGACGCTGCCCGCCGCCACCATCGCGAAGGCATAGCAGTCGGTGCCGTAACGGGCGAGCTGGACCTGTTGCTCGAACAGGTCGTAGCGCAGGCGCGCGTCTCCCTTGAACAGCGCCGGCGTGGTGGTGAACAGCGTCGCCTCGGCGAGATTCGTCGTCTTGCGCGTAGCGAGTTTTCGGGGGCCACCGGGACCTTCATAATGCGAGCCGGAGGCATTGGCGTAGAACAACTCGCCGGTGAAGGGCTGCGACATCATGCCGGCGACGGCATCGCCGTCGACCGTGAGCCCGACCAGCGTGCCCCATACCGGCAGGCCGGAAATGAAGGCGCGCGTTCCATCGATCGGATCGATCACCCAGACATGCCGGCTGGAGATGTTTTCGCTGCCATGTTCCTCGCCGAGAATGCCGTGATCGGGGTATTGCGCTGATATCAGCGCCCGGATGGCGCGCTCGGCCTCGCGGTCGGCCTCGGTGACCGGGTCGAAGCTGCCGCGCTCCTTGTTGGTGACCGCGCCCTGGCTGCGGAAGCGCGGCAAGGTCTCGGCTGCGGCGGCACGCGCAATGCGCCGCATGAACTCGATGTTGATGTCCAACTGATTCTCCCGCTCCAGCATGTTTGGAGATACCCGTTTGCCTACGGATTTATGCCGAAACAAGGGCGTTCGGAGCCTTTCGCATGGTGCCAACTGTTGCTCGAATGCAACGCCGCCGTCATGGAAATGCAGTTTCCACTTCACAGTGAATTAAAAAAGCCGGAACGCGCCTTGACATTTGTGCAGCGCACAATACGTTTGTTCTCGGACAGGGGTTCCTGTCCATGCCCTCCTTGGGCGTTTCCTCCCTAGACTTCGACCGTGTCGTGCAAACGATGCGGTCTTTTTTTACGCTGCCGCATGAGCGGCGGGTACCGCGATTCCGCGGCTATTCGGCGGCCAGCGGCAGATCCATGAAATTGTGATCGGGCATCGCCATCAGTTCGGCCGAAAACCGCGCCAGATCGTCGGCCAGTGCGTCGAAACCAGCCGATCTCTGGAACGTCCGCTCATTCATGTAGAGCCCGCGATTGACCTCGATCTGCAGCGCATGCAGATGGCGCACGGGGCGGCCATAGTGCTCGGTAATGAAGCCTCCGGCATAGGGCTTGTTGTGGGCGACGCTGTAGCCCATGCCGGTGAGCAGGCCGATCGCCGTCTCGGTCAACGCCGCCGCGGCCGAGATGCCGAAACGGTCGCCGACGATGAAATCCGGCCGCAATCCGCTGTCGCCGACCCTTATGCTTGCCGGCATCGAGTGGCAGTCAATCAGCACGGCGTAGCCGAAGCGCGCATGGGTTCTGGTCAAAAGCCGTTTCAGCGTCTCGTGATAGGGCTTGTAGACCGCTTCGATGCGCGCCACGGCTTCCGCCAGCGGCAAGCGGCCGGAATAGATGTCGAGCCCCTCGCCGACCAGCTTGGGCACGGTGCCTAGCCCGCCGGCCACCCGCGCCGAGCGGATGTTGCAGAATGACGGCACCGGTTCGGCGAACATGCGCGGGTCGAGTTCCCACGGCTCCCGATTGACGTCGAGATAGGCGCGCGGGAAGTTTGCCGCCAGCATCGGCGCCCCGAGCGCGACGGCGCCGCCGAACAATTCCTCGACATAGCAGTCCTCAGAGCGGCGGATGGCGTTGCGGTCCAGCTTGGCCATAGCCATGAACCGGTCCGGATAGTAGCGGCCGCTATGCGGCGAGTTGAAGAGGAAGGGAACGCGCTGTTCGGCGCCCGATCGGATTTCGAAGGGTGGAACGACCGAAAAATCCTCGGCTGCCGTTTTCAATTTGGACGAACCCGGGAATACCAATGCATCATGATGGGAAAGTGCCACCTCGCCGCCCGCATGTCCAGCCGCCGAAGCGCCAGCCAAATCAGGATTGTGCGGCCAACGTTCACTTGATGTTTACCGTCACCTCCTCATATACAGCATGGTTAACGGGCTTGCCGCACGGCATTGTCGGTTGGGTGATTCGGACGGGACAACATGGCACGCATTCTGCTGGCGGAAGACGACGACGACATGCGCCGGTTCCTCGTCAAGGCGCTGGAGCGCGCCGGTTATCAGGTCAGCGATTTCGACAATGGCGCCAGCGCCTATGAGCGGCTGCGCGAGGAACCTTTTTCGCTGCTTTTGACCGACATCGTCATGCCCGAGATGGATGGCATCGAGCTCGCCCGTCGCGCCACGGAGATCGATCCCGACCTCAAGGTGATGTTCATCACCGGCTTCGCCGCCGTCGCGCTGAACCCTGATTCCAAGGCGCCGAAAGACGCCAAGGTGCTATCGAAGCCGTTCCACCTGCGCGACCTCGTCAACGAGGTCGAAAAGATGCTGCAGGCCGCCTGACGCGCTTTTTGTCGCGTCTTGACCGACGCCGCAAGCCAGGCGTTCTTTCCCTTTTCCCGCTATTGACGTGCCGAACCAAAAATGGTGTATGCGCGGCTTCGGATGGGCGTGTAGCTCAGCGGGAGAGCACTGCATTGACATTGCAGGGGTCACAGGTTCAATCCCTGTCACGCCCACCATCCAAATAATCCCTCAATTGGCCGTCGGTATTTTTCGTCGACTGATGTTCCCGGCCAATACCGGCCTCAGGCCGCACCGAGGCGCAGATCGCCGGTCTCGACGTGCTCCAGAAACCAGGCATAGGTCTGTTCCAACCCGCTGCGCAGCGAGTAGCGCGGGCGCCAGCCGGTGGCGAACAGACGCGACACGTCCATCAGCTTGCGCGGCGTGCCGTCCGGCTTCGTCGCATCGAATGTTATTGCGGCATCGGCGCCAGCGACCGACACGATGGTGCGGGCAAGATCGGCAATGGTGATGTCTTCCCCCGAGCCGACATTGATGTGGCTCTCGCCCGAATAATTCTTCAGCAACCAGACCAGCGCGCCGGCGGCGTCGTCGACATGCAGGAATTCGCGCATCGGCGTGCCTGATCCCCACACCTCCAGGCTCTTGCGGCCGGCGCGCCTGGCCTCGTGCGCCTTGCGCATCAGAGCGGGCACGACATGGCTGGAATTGAGGTCGAAATTGTCGCCCGGGCCGTAGAGATTGGTCGGCATCGCCGAGATGTAGTCGACGCCGTACTGGCGCCGATAGGCCTGGCACAGTTTCAGCCCGGCGATCTTGGCGATCGCATACCATTCGTTGGTGGGTTCGAGCGGTCCGGTCAGCAAGGCGTCCTCGGAGATCGGCTGCGCCGCGAATTTGGGATAGATGCAGGATGAACCGAGAAACAGCAGCTTCTGCACCTCGTTGCGGAAGGCGCTGTCGATGACATTGTTCTGCATGACGAGATTGTCCTGCAGAAAATCGACCGGAAGCCTGTTGTTGGCCAGGATACCGCCAACCTTGGCCGCCGCCATCACCACTGCATCCGGCTTGCGGTCGGCCATCCAGCGCCGCACGCCGGCCTGGTCGAGAAGATCGATCTCGGCGCGCGAGGCGGTCAGGACCTCGCAATCCTCGTCGGCCAATCGGCGCAGGATGGCCGAGCCGACCATGCCGCGATGTCCGGCCACGAAAACGCGCTTGCCCTGAAGGTCGAAGGTCATCAGCTTACCCCAATGCAGAACGGCAGCTATGCCAGTTGGCCGGCGGAGCGCCGGATCGGCTTCTCTGTTGCCGGACGCATACCGCATACAGATTTGCCCAGACAAGGCAAATCGCAAAGCCACCCGAAGCAACCTTTGGATCGGATGCTGTAGCGCTCGCGATCAGACGCCCGCTACCGTGCACAGGCTTGTCATTCTGGCAATGGCAAGCTCGGGGTCGGCCAGCAACCCTGCCTGGTCGGCAAGGCGAAAGACATCGGCATAGTGACGGATGCCGCGCGCCGATTGCATGCCGCCGACCATCGAAAAATGCTCCTGATGGCCGTTCAGCCATGCCATGAAGACGATGCCGGCCTTGTAGTATTCGGTCGGCGCCTCGAAGATCTTGCGCGACAGCGACACTGTCGGGGCCATCAGCGCGTCGTAGCCCGCGCGGTCGCCGTCGGCCAGCTTTGCCAGCGCCGCATTGGCGACCGGCGCGATGGCATCGAAAATGCCGAGCAGCGCGTGCGAATGTCTGTCGCCGTCGCCGGCGATCAGCTCGGGGTAATTGAAATCGTCGCCGGTGAACATCAGCACGCCCTCGGGCAGCCGATCCCTGAGCGCAATCTCCTTGCCGGCATCGAGCAGCGATATCTTTATGCCTTCGACCTTGCCGGCATGGCGTTCGATGATCGCGACCAGCGTCTCCAGCGCAGTTTCGAAGTCGCTGCTGCCCCAGTAGCCTTTCAGCGCCGGGTCGAACATGTCGCCCAGCCAGTGCAGGATGACCTTGCCGGAGGCCTGGGACAGGATGCGGTCGTAGACGCCGATATAGTCGTCGGGGCCTTTGGCGACCCCCGCCAGCGCCCGGCTGGCCATCATGATCGCCTTGCCGCCAAGCCCTTCGATGAAGCCGAGCTGTTCTTCATAGGCCGCGATGACATCGTCTAGCCTGCTGGCGCCCCCCGGCGCCAGATGGTCGGTGCCGGCGCCCGACGCAAGATCGGCGCCTTCGACGCTTCGCGCCTCGGCGATCGAGCGGCGGATCAATTCCTTGGCATTCGCCCAGTCGAAACCCATGCCGCGCTGAGAGGTGTCCATCGCTTCGGCGACACGGAAGCCAAGCCCCCAGAGGTGATGGCGAAACGCCATCGTCTTGTCCCAGTCGACCGCGGGCCTCGACCACGGATCGGTCATGGCGAGGGGATCGGCAACGACATGGGCGGCGGCGTAGGCGATACGCGAGAAGCGAGCGCCGGCCACAGGCTGCACCGGCTGGCCGACAAGCCGGTAGCGGACACGGCCGGCGCCTTCCCCGGGCAAGGTGATGTCCATGGCTCTCTCCCTTGCCAACGCCTATTAAATGGAACGTTCCAACAAATCAAGATATTTTGACTCCTGCCTCGTGCAGCGAAAATTGCTGCATCGCAGCAGCCGAAAGCCCTGCTTGCCGGAGAATTGCGCCACCGAGCCGCATTTTTCCCGGCTTCGCAAAAACGCGATTGACTCAAATGCGCCGCAGGGATTAGATCGTTCCAATAAAATCGCACAAGAAACCACCGGGAGGACAGATCTGGATGGCCAGCCGGGCCAAGGCAACGATACTCGACATCGCCCGTGAGGCGGGCGTGTCCAAATCGACGGTATCGCTGGTGCTGCAAGGCAGCGGGCTGATCCGGCCCGAAACCGCGCTCAAGGTGCGCAAGGCGATCGAGGACGTCGGCTATGTCTACAACCGCGGCGCCGCCAATCTGCGCAAGGCCCATTCCAACGTCATCGGCATGGTCATCAACGATCTCACCAATCCGTTTTTCGCCGAGCTCGCGGTCGGCATGGAGCGCGTCTTCCAGTCGGCCGGAGTCGTGCCTTTCATCGCCAATACGGCTGAAAACCCGGTGCGCCAGGAAGAGGTTCTGAAATCGTTGATGGAGCAGGGTGTCGCCGGGCTCGTCGTGTCGCCGGCGCGCGGCACCACGCCTGGTGCGTTCCGTCGCCTTGAGACCGCAGGCGTTCCGGTCGTCTTCGTCATGCGCCGGCTTCCCGAAAGCCGTATCCCGGTGATCACGCCCGACAATCATCGCGGCGCCTATCTCGCCACCGCCCATCTGATCGGCAAGGGCCACCGCCGGCTGGCCTTCTTCGGCGGCTCGTCCGACCTTGTCGTCTATCACGAGCGCCTGGGCGGCTTTCGCGAGGCCTGTGAAGCGCTCGGCATCGATCCGGCCGACAGGCTGGTCTTCGAGGGCGAAACCAGCCGCAAGGGCGGTATTGCCTGCCTGGAAACCGCACTCGCCATGGCCGCGCCGCCGACCGCGGCCCTTTGCTTCAACGATGCGGTCGCCTTCGGCGTCTTGCTGGCGCTGCGCAAGCGCGGCCTGGAACCCGGCGCGGACTTTGCCGTCGTCGGCTTCGACGACGTTGCCGAGGCCGAGCACTATATGCCGGCGCTGACCAGCGTCGCGGTGAACACCGCTGGCCTCGGCGAGCGCGCCGCCCATGTCGTGCTGAAGATGATCCAATCGCGCACCACGCGCGCCGAGGATCATATCGGCGCCGTCAACCTCGTGGTCAGGGAAAGCTGCGGCCCCGATCGCAAGGAGCATGGCTGCGCAGGAATGGGAGACGCGGCATGACCGTCAGTTGGGGGCTGATCGGCGCCAGCACGATCGCAAGACAGTTCATGATCGGCGCCATCCGCGCGCAGCCGGACGGCGAGATCGCCGCAGTGATGAGCTCCAGCCCGGAGCGGGCTACCGCCTATGCTCGGGAAAACCGCATTCCGGCGGCGGTCTCGACGCTCGACGCCCTGCTCAAATCCGATGTCGACGCCGTCTACATCTCGACCACCAACGAATTGCATCTCGAACAGGCACTCGCCGCGATCGAGGCGGGAAAGCATGTGCTTTGCGAAAAACCCCTGGCGCTGACCAGCGCCGACGCGCGCAAGATGGTCGCGGCGGCCAGGGCCGCCGGCGTCGTGCTCGGCACCAATCACCACCTGCGCAATGCCGGCTCGCATCGGGCGATGCGCGAAGCGATCGCTGCCGGCCGCATCGGCATGCCGATCGCCGCGCGCGTCTTCCACTCCGTCTATCTGCCGGAAAACCTGCAGGGCTGGCGCATCACCAGGCCGGACGCCGGCGGCGGCGTGGTGCTCGACATCACCGTCCACGATGCCGACACGCTGCGCTTCGTGCTCGGCGACGATCCCGTCGAGATCTCGGCATTCACGCAGTCGGCCGGCATGGCCGCCGGCGGGCTGGAAGACGGCGCCATGTGCATCTGGCGCTTCGGATCGGGGATCATTGCCCAATCGCATGAGGGCTTCACCACCAAATTCGCCGGCACCGGCTTCGAGGTGCATGGCAGCGAAGGCTCGCTGATCGCCAAGGACGTGATGACGCAGAAGCCGCTCGGCTCTGTGTTGCTTCGCACGGCACAGGACGAAGAGGAATTGAGCTTCGACCGCGAAGACCTCTATGCCCGTTCGCTGCGCCAATACCACGCGGCGATCCGCGGCGAGGGCCAGCCTTCCGCCACCGGCGAGGACGGCGTCTGGTCGCTGACATCAGCCGAAGCGGCATTGCAATCGGCCAGGTCCGGCAAGGCCGTTGCCATCGACCCGAAGCTCGGGAGCGCAGCGTGAGCAAACTCGTTTCCGCGGCTGAGGCTGCCGGCCTGATTAGGGATGGCGTGGTCGTTTCCGTGTCGTCGTCGAGCGGCCTCGGCTGCCCGGATGCGGTGCTTGCCGCCATCGGCGAGCGCTTCGACGCCGACGGCCATCCCAAGGACATCACGACGCTGCACCCGATCGCCGCCGGTGACATGTACGGCATCAAGGGCATCGACCATGTAGCCAAGCCCGGCCTGTTGAAGCGCACTTTGTGCGGCTCCTATCCGTCCGGGCCTTCATCGTCGGAACCGCCGCAGATCTGGAAGATGATCGGCGACAATACGGTCGCCGCCTACAACGTGCCGTCCGGCATCCTGTTCGACATGCATCGTGAGGCCGCGGCCAAGCGCCCCGGCGTGCTGACCAAGGTCGGGCTCGACACCTTTGCCGACCCGCGCCGCCAGGGTTGCGCCATGAATGCTGCCGCCAGCGAGCCGATCGTTTCGGTGCAGCAGTTCGACGGCGAGGAATGGCTCTATTTCCGCTCGATCGTACCTCAGGTCGCGATCATTCGCGCCACCACGGCGGACGAGCGCGGCAACCTTACCTATGAGCATGAGGGTGCCTATCTCGGCGGCCTCGAACAGGCGCTGGCCGCCCGCAACAATGGCGGCATCGTCATCGCGCAGGTCAAGCGCGTCGTCGAGAACGGCACGCTGAAGCCACACGATGTGCGCGTGCCCGGCGTGCTGATCGATCATATCGTCGTGGCGCCCGACCAGTTGCAGACGACGCTGACGTCCTACGATCCGGCCATCTCCGGCGAGATTTTCCGGCCGCTGTCGAGCTTCCGCAACGCCGAGATGAACGTCCAGAAGGTCATTGCCCGGCGCGTCGCAATGGAGCTTGCCGACGGCATGGCGGTCAATATCGGCTTCGGCATCTCGGCCAATGTGCCGCGCATCCTGCTCGAGGAAGGCCAGCACGGCAAGGTCACCTGGGTCATCGAACAGGGCGCGGTCGGCGGCGTGCCGCTGCTCGACTTCAAGTTCGGCTGCTCGTCGAACGCCGACGCCTTCATGCCTTCGCCGCACCAGTTCATCTATTTCCAGGCCGGCGGCTTCGACGCCTCGCTGCTGTCCTTCCTGCAGATCGACCGCCACGGCTCTGTCAACGTGTCCAGGCTTTCGGCGCGGCCCCACGTCACCGCCGGCGCCGGCGGCTTCGTCGACATCACCGCGCGAGCGAAGAAGATCGTCTTTTCCGGTTTCTTCAATGCCGGCGCCAAGTTGTCGCTTGCCGGTGGCGGCATCCGCATCGACCAGGAGGGCAAGGTCAAGAAAGTCGTCGGCGAGGTCGAGCATATCTCCTTCTCGGGCAAGCGTGCCGTCGCGCAGGGACAGGATATCACCTATGTCACCGAGCGCTGCGTGATGAAGCTGACACCGGCAGGGCTGATGGTGACCGAGCTGGCGCCGGGCATCGACCTTGAGCGCGATGTGCTGGCGCAGGCCGAGATCCCGCTCGCCGTCGCCAACGAGCTGAAAATTACACCGGATGCGCTCTACCGGGACCGGCCGATCGGCCTGTCGCTCAATGGCGGCGCATCGCTTGGAGGCGCACATGGCTGAGCGTCTGGTAATCTTTGAAACCGACGGCCCCATCGGCATTGTCACACTGCGCCGGCCGGAGAAATTCAACGCGCTCGATATTCCGATGCTGCGGGCGCTGGAAGCGGCACTCGACGAGGCCGAGACAGCAACCGGCGTCCGCGTCGTGCTGATCTGCGGCGAAGGCAAGGGCTTTTGCGCCGGCGGCGATGTCGAGGCTTGGGCGGAAATGAGCGCCGCCGATTTCCAGGTGCAATGGGTGCGCTACGGCCATCGCGTCTTCGACCGGCTGGCGCGGCTGCGGCAGCCGACCATCGCCGTGCTTGCCGGCCATGCGCTGGGCGGCGGGCTGGAACTGGCGGCCGCTGCAGACTTCCGCGTGGCGGAAACACAGGTGAAGCTGGGGTTCCCCGAAACCTCGATCGGCGTCGTTCCCGGCTGGTCCGGCACCCAGCGCGCCGTGCGCCGCTTCGGCGCGCAGGCAGTGCGGCGGATGGCGCTCGGCGGCGAAGTGTTTCTGGCTACCGAGGCTCTTGCTCTGGGGATTGTCGACCGGGTGGTCGAGACCGGTAAGGCGTTCGCTGAAGCCAAGGCCTGGGCCGGCAAGATCGCCGAGCGCGGCCCGCTCGCGACCGAAGCCGCCAAGCTGATGATTGCCATCGCGGAGGGCGAAGAGAGTGCTGCCGCGACCGAAGCGCTGGCCAGCGGCTTCATCGCGCTGACAAGCGATCTCAGGACCGGCGTCGATGCTTTCAACGCCAAGCAGAAACCGGCGTTCTCAAGATCTTAGGACCTGAAACGCACATGAACGCACCTCTCAACATCGCCATGCCCGCCGAGGCAGCCGCAGCGCCGAAAAGCTACCGGCTGCTGATCGGCGGCAGGTTCGTCGACGCCCAGGACGGCCGCACGCTGGAGCGCAGCAGCCCTGGCCACGGCTTCACCGTCTCGCGCTATGCACAAGCCGGCGCGGCGGACGTGGAGGCTGCGGTACAGGCCGCGCACAGGGCCTTCGAGACCGGCCCGTGGCCGCGCATGAAGGCCGCCGAGCGCGCCGCGATCCTGCTCAAGGCTGCTGACCTGATCGAGGCGCGGCTGGACGAGATTGCCCGGCTCGACGCACTGGAATCCGGCAAGCCGATTGCGCAGGCGCGCGGCGAGATCGGCGGCGCCGTCGATATCTGGCGTTATGCCGCGGCACTTGCCCGCACGCTTCACGGCGAAAGCTACGCCAATCTCGGCGATGCCATGCTCGGCGTCGTGTTGCGCGAACCGATCGGCGTCGTCTCCATCATCACGCCGTGGAATTTCCCGTTCCTTATCGTCAGCCAGAAGCTGCCCTTCGCGCTCGCCGCCGGCTGCACGGCGGTGGTCAAGCCGAGCGAGATGACCTCGGCCTCGACCTTTGTGCTCGGCGAGATCCTGATGCAGGCCGGCCTGCCGGATGGCGTCGTCAACATCCTTGCCGGGTTGGGCGCCGATGTCGGCGCACCGATGGTCAGCCATCCGCTGGTCGAGATGGTGTCGTTCACCGGCTCCACCCGCGTCGGCAAGATGACCATGGCGTCTGCCGCCAACTCGCTGAAGAAAGTCGCGATGGAGCTCGGCGGCAAGAACGGCCAGATCGTCTTTCCCGATGCCGACCTCGAGGCCGCCGCCGACGCAGCGGTGTTCGGCGGCTTTTTCAATGCCGGCGAATGCTGCAATGCCGGCAGCCGGCTGATCGTCCATGAGGCGATCGCCGACGAGTTCCTCGGCGCCGTCAATGCCCTCACCGCCAAGGTGGTTGTCGGCGACCCGCTCGACGACCGCACCAAGGTCGGCGCGATGATCTCCGCCGACCATATGGCCAAGGTCACCGGCTACGTGACGGCAGCGGAAAACGGCGGCGGCCGGATCTGTAGCGGCGGCAATCAGCTTGCTTCGAGCGCCGGCCAGTATCTTGATCCGACCATCGTTCGCGATGTCACCGAAGACATGGCCATTGCACGCGAGGAAGTGTTCGGTCCGGTGCTCTCGGTGCTGACTTTTGAATCGATTGAAAGGGCGTTGCACATCGCCAACAACACGCCCTATGGTCTGTCGGCGGGCGTGTGGAGCGCCAGCATCGATACCTGCATGTCGGTGGCGCGGAATGTGCGTTCGGGAACCGTTTGGGTGAACACGTTCATGGAGGGTTACCCCGAGCTGCCTTTCGGCGGCTACAAGCAGTCCGGTCTCGGACGCGAACTCGGCAAGCGCGCCGTCGAGGATTATACCGAGGAAAAGACAATCCAGTTTCATCGCGGCCAGCGCACCGGATGGTGGGTCGGCTGAGTTGGGAAGAACCCGGCGGGCATCCGCCGGTCGTGTAAGTTCAACAAGGGAGGAAGTACATGTTGCGCAAACTGCTTATCGGGACGGCTCTCGCATCGGGCGTTGCGTTCGCGGCCCATGCCGAGGACGTCAAGGAAGTCCAGATGCTGCATTGGTGGACGTCGGGCGGCGAAGCTGCCGCTCTGAACGTGCTCAAGCAGGATCTGGCCAAGGAAGGCTTTGCCTGGAAGGACGTGCCGGTGGCCGGCGGCGGCGGCGACGCTGCCATGACCGCGCTGAAGGCGATGGTGGCAGCGGGCAACTACCCGACCGCCTCGCAGATGCTTGGCTATACCGTGCTCGATTACGCCGCAGCCGGCGTTATGGGCGACCTGACCGAGACGGCGATAAAGGAAGGCTGGGACAAGTCCGTTCCCGCGGCCCTGCAGAAATTCTCCGTCTATGACGGCAAGTGGGTCGCGGCTCCGGTCAATGTCCACTCGGTCAACTGGCTATGGATCAACAAGGCGGTGATGGACAAGATCGGCGGCACCGAGCCCAAGACCTTCGACGACTTCATTGCGTTGCTGGACAAAGCCAAGGCGGCGGGCGTCATCCCGCTCGCGCTGGGCGGCCAGAACTGGCAGGAAGCGACAATGTTCGACTCAGTCGTGCTGTCGACCGGCGGGCCTGAGTTCTACAAGAAGGCCTTCAACGACCTCGACGAGGAGTCGCTGAAGTCCGACACGATGAAGAAGTCGTTCGACAATCTCGCCAAGCTCGTCACCTATGTCGACCCGAACTTCTCGGGCCGGGACTGGAACCTCGCCACCGCCATGGTCATCAAGGGCGATGCGCTGGTGCAGGTGATGGGTGACTGGGCCAAGGGCGAATTCAACGCCGCCAAGAAGGTCCCGGGCACCGACTTCCTGTGCTACCGCTTCCCGGGCACCGACGGCAGCGTCGTCTACAACTCCGACATGTTCGGCATGTTCAACGTTCCGGAGGACCGCAAGGCCGCCCAGATCGCCCTGGCCACCGCCACGCTGTCGAAGAGCTTCCAGTCGGCCTTCAACGTCGTCAAGGGCTCTGTCCCGGCCCGCACCGACGTGCCGGACACCGACTTCGACGCTTGCGGCAAGAAGGGCATGGCCGACCTGAAGGCCGCCAATGAAGGCGGCACGCTGTTCGGTTCGCTGGCGCAGGGCTATGGCGCGCCTCCCGCGGTTGCCAACGCCTACAAGGATGTCGTCTCGAAATTCGTGCACGGCCAGATCAAGACCTCGGACGAGGCCGTGACCCAACTGGTCAGCGCGATCGAAGACGCCAAGTAAGGCACCCGCCCATGTGAATGATCTCCCCGGCGCAAGCCGGGGAGATCCCCTGCGGCGAGGTTTTGCGGTTGCGCCGACCGGCACGCTTTCGTGCCGCAGAGCCCGAGACAGCAGAATTCCGGACCCGCCATACGGAATGGACAGATGAGCACAGTTGCTGAAACCAGTATCACGCTGACGCCGGAGCACGATGCCCGTCCGGGCGCCACGGTGCGCTCGCGCCTTCAGAATGCGCTGCCGAAGCTCGTGCTGGCGCCGAGCTTCGCCGCCACAATCGTCTTCGTCTACGGCTTCATCCTGTGGACGATCTATCTGTCCTTCACCAATTCCAAGACCTTTCCCTCCTATGCGATCACCGGGCCACGCGCCTATCAGCGGCTATGGCGCTGGACTTTCGAAAGCGATCCGCCGTCCTCCTGGTACACGTCGATCACCAATATGGGGATTTTCGGCTTCCTCTACATTTCCATCTGCCTGGCGCTCGGCCTGTTCCTGGCGATCCTGCTCGACCAGAAGATCCGCGGCGAAGGTGTGCTGCGGCCGATCTACCTCTACCCGATGGCACTGTCGTTCATCGTCACCGGCGTTGCCTGGAAATGGTTTCTGGACCCCGGCCTCGGCCTCGAGCAGACACTGCACCAATGGGGCTGGACGAGCTTCCATTTCGACTGGATCAAGAACAAGGATTTCGTCATCTACACGGTGGTCATCGCCGGCGTCTGGCAGGCGTCGGGCTTCATCATGGCGATGTTCCTGGCCGGCCTGCGCGGCATCGACGGCGAGATCCTGAAGGCGGCGCAGATCGACGGCGCCACCACCTTCCAGCTCTACCGTCGCATCGTCATCCCGCTGCTGCGGCCGATCTTCCTGTCCGCCTTGATCGTCCTCGCGCATCTCGCCATCAAATCCTACGATCTGGTGGTCGCGCTGACCAGCGGCGGGCCGGGCGGTTCGGCCTGGCTGCCGTCCAACTTCATGTATGAGTACACCTTCAAGCGCAACGAGATGGCCGTCGGCTCGGCCAGCGCCGTGATCATGCTGATGACCATCACCGCGATCATCGTTCCCTATCTCTATTCCGAGCTTCGGGAGAAGCCGCGATGAGCGCCGTGGCCACTCCTGCTCGCCAGAGCACTGGCGGTATCAGCGCCAGGACGGTCAACCGTATTGTCATCTACGGGCTGCTGGCGCTGTTCGCGCTGTTCTATCTGATGCCGCTGTTCGTCATGCTTGTGACCTCGTTCAAGACCATGGACGAAATCCAGAACGGCAACATGCTGGCGCTGCCGCAGGAGCCGACCTTCGCACCTTGGATAAGGGCGTGGAGCGAGGTTTGCTCGGGTCTCACCTGCGTCGGCATGAAGGGTTATTTCTGGAACTCGATCAAGATGGTGGTTCCGGCCGTCATCATCTCGACCCTGCTCGGCGCGCTCAACGGCTATGTGCTGACGAAGTGGCGCTTTCGCGGGGCGACGCTGGTGTTCGGGCTGATGCTGTTTGCCTGCTTCATTCCGTTCCAGTCCGTCCTCTTGCCGATGGCAACGATCCTCGGCAGCCTCGGCCGGTTCGGCGTCAAGCTGCAGAACGCGACCGGCCTCACCTTCGGCTTCGGCAATCCGACCGTGAATTTGGTGTTCGTTCACGTCGTCTACGGCATCGGATTCACCACCCTGTTCTTCCGCAATTATTACGAAGCGTTTCCGAACGAGCTGGTGAAGGCGGCGCAGATCGACGGCGCCAGCTTCTTCCAGATCTTCCGGCGCATCATGCTGCCCAACTCGCTGCCGATCATCGTGGTGACGGTGATCTACCAGTTCACCAACATCTGGAACGACTTCCTCTTCGCTTCCGCCTATGCCGGCTCAGGCGACGTGATGCCGATGACGGTGGCGCTGAACAATGTCGTCAACACCTCGACCGGCGTCGTCGAATACAACGTCAACATGGCGGCGGCGATGATCGCCGCGCTGCCGACGCTCCTCGTATACGTGCTCGCCGGCCGCTATTTCGTGCGCGGCCTGATGGCCGGCGCCGTCAAAGGATAATCGCATGGCTTTTCTGGAAATTGACGGGCTGAAGAAGCGTTTCGGAGCGGTCGAGATCCTGAAAGGCATCGACCTCGACCTGGAAAAGGGCGGCTTCCTCGTGCTGGTCGGGCCTTCCGGTTGCGGCAAGTCCACGCTGCTCAACACTATTGCCGGCCTGGAAACCATCACCGAAGGGGAAATCCGCGTCGACGGACGCACGATCAACGATCTCCACCCCTCCAAGCGCGACATCGCCATGGTCTTCCAGAGCTACGCGCTCTATCCGAACATGACGGTTGCCGGCAATATCGCCTTCGGCATGGAGATGCGCGGCGTGCCGGCCGGCGAGCGCCAGAAGGCAATCGACAAGGTGGCGAAGGTCCTGCAGATCGGCCATTTGCTGAAGCGCAAGCCAAGCCAGCTCTCCGGCGGCCAGCGCCAGCGCGTCGCCATGGGCCGGGCGCTGGTGCGCGATCCAAAGCTGTTCCTGTTCGACGAGCCTTTGTCCAATCTCGACGCCAAGCTGCGTGTCGACATGCGCATCGAGATCAAGCGCCTGCACGCCACCACCGGCACCACCATCGTCTACGTCACCCACGACCAGATCGAGGCGATGACGCTGGCCACCAAGATCGCGGTGATGCGCGACGGCGAGGTGCAGCAGTTCGGCACGCCAGCCGAAATCTATAACAATCCGGTCAACCTGTTTGTTGCCGACTTCATGGGCTCGCCGGCGATGAACCTGATCCCGGCGACGATCGGCAGCAACGGCAGCGGCTTCTCCGTCGTCATGGAGCGCGAGGCGCGCCAGCCGATCTCGCTGCCGCTGGGCAATGCGCCGGCCGGCCTGTCGGCATTCCAGGGAAAACCGATCATCTTCGGCGTCCGCCCGGAAGCACTGACCGATCCCGAGGGTGCCGAACGCAACGCCTCGAACATCGCCCGCGCCGACTGTCACATCGAGGTCATCGAGCCGGCCGGCTCGGATACGTTCGCGGTCACCAATCTCGGCGGCAAGGCGGTGGTGGCGCGGCTGCGCGCCGATGCCAAAATCCAGCCCGGCACGGTCACGCCGCTCGCCTTCAACCTGACCAAGGCGGTGTTCTTCGATCCGGCGACCGAGAAACGCATCGTCTAACGGCCATGACAAATCCCGACATCGTCATCATCGGCTCCGGCATAGGCGGCGCCACGATCGCCTCCGGCCTTGCCGGCGGTGGCGCCTCGATCCTGATGCTGGAGCGCGGCGAATCACTGCCAGCAACGCCGCACACACGCGACACCCGCGCGATCTTCGTCGACGGCCATTATCGGCCGAAGGAGATGTGGCTTGAGGCCGGCGGAGCGCCTTTCAACCCGGGCAATTACTACTATGTCGGCGGCAATTCGAAATTCTACGGCGCTGTGCTGATCCGCTACCGCAGGGAAGACTTTTCGGAGATGGAGCACTATGGCGGCATCTCGCCGGCCTGGCCGTTTTCCTATGAGGAATTCGAACCCTGGTATTCCAAGGCCGAGCAGCTTTTTCGCGTGCGCGGTGCACTCGGCGAAGACCCGACCGAGCCGTTCCACTCTACGCCCTACCCTTTCGGGCCGGTACCAGACGAGCCGTCGATCGCGCGTGCGCGCGCCGAGTTGAAGAGCCTAGGCCTGCATCCGGCATCGCTGCCGCTCGGCGTCGACATCGAAGCCTGGCTGAAAGATGGCAGCACGCCGTGGGACGCGTTTCCCAACACCGGGACCGGCAAGATCGACGCGCAATCCGGGCCGTTGGCAGCAGCCCTTGCCGATCAGAATATCCGGCTTGAGACCGGCGCCCATGTCGAATATCTCGAGGCATCGCCGGACGCCAGGACGATCGAGACCGTCCATTACCGCCAGAACGGTGCGCTGAAGAAAGTCGCGCCGAAGCTGGTCATCCTATCGGCCGGCGCAGTCAATTCCGCCGCCATCCTGCTACGCTCGCCCACCCCTCAGGGCAGAGGCGGCGGCAAAGGCCTGGCCAACCGCTCCGACCAGGTCGGCCGCAACTTCATGAACCACAATTCGAGCGCCATGCTGGCGATCGATCCACGCCGCCGGAACAAATCCGTCTACCAGAAGACGCTGATGCTGAACGATTATTATCTGTCCGACGGCAAGGGCGGCAAGCCGCTCGGCAATGTCCAGCTCCTCGGCAAGATCGACGGCAACATCCTCAAGGCCAATGTCAGGCGCGCGCCCAAATTCGCGCTCGATTTCATGGCCGGCCACGCCGTCGACTGGTATCTGATGTGCGAGGACCTGCCCGATCCCGAGAGCCGCATCATGATCGACGGCAAGGACATCGTCATGCAGTGGCGGCGCTCCAACATGCAGTCGCTCGACGGACTGACCAAGGTGATGCGCGAGAATTTCCGCGCCTGCGGCTATCCGATCGTCCTGTCGCGTCCGTTTGACAAGCGCACGCCCTCGCACCAATGCGGCACTGTGAAGATGGGCAACGATCCAGCGACCTCGCCGCTCGATCCGTTCTGCCGCTCCTTCGACCACAGCAATTTATTCGTCGTCGATGCCGGCTTCCTGCCGAATTCGGCCGCCGTCAATCCGGCGCTGTCGATCGCCGCACAGGCGCTGCGCGTCGCCGACCATATCCGCAAGACGGAGCTCGCAACATGAGCCGCCCGGCAGCGATCGTCACCGGCGGCGCGCGCGGCATCGGCCTTGCCTGTGCCGAGGCGCTGGCCAGCGCCGGCTTCGATATTCTGGTCGCCGACCTTGCTGACGAAGCCGCAGACGGGCTCGCCGCCGACATCACCGGGCGCGGCGCGAAATTCGCCTATGTCAGCTGCGACATCGCCGACCTCGACGGCCACGCAGCGCTGATTGATGCCGCGACAAGCGCCTTCGGCCGCATCGACTGCCTGGTCAACAATGCCGGCATCGGCACTGTCCTGCGCGGCGATCTGCTCGAGCTCAAGCCGGAAAATTTCGACCGGGTGCTCGGCATCAATCTGCGCGGCACCGTATTCCTCAGCCAGGCCGTCGCCAAAGCGATGCTCGGCCTGCCAAGCGATGGTGCGAGATCGATCATCACCATCACTTCGGTCAGCGCCGCCATGGCCTCGCCGGAACGTTCCGATTACTGCATCTCCAAGGCTGGGCTTTCGATGTGGGTGAAGAACCTGGCACTGCGGCTCGCCGCCGAAAATATCGCCGTGTTCGAGGTGCGCCCGGGCATCATCCGCACCGACATGACCGCCGGTGTGACCGCCAAATATGACGGGCTGATCGACGGCGGGCTGGTGCCGGCGATGCGCTGGGGCGAGAGCGAAGATATCGGTGCCGCCGTGGCGGCGCTCGCCGGCGGCAAGTTCGGCTTTTCGACCGGCTCGGTCATCAATATCGACGGCGCGCTGTCGGTGCCGAGGCTATGAACAGGTGATGCCATGACCGACTACATAATCGTCGGCGCCGGCCCGGCCGGGTGCGTACTCGCCAACCGGCTGAGCGAAGATCCGTCGCATCAGGTGCTGCTGCTCGAAGCCGGCGGCAAGGACTGGCATCCGTTGATCCACATGCCGGCCGGTTTCGCCAAGATGACCAAGGGCATCGCCGCCTGGGGCTGGTCGACGGTGCCGCAAAAGCACATGCAGGACCGTGTCTTCCGATACACGCAGGCCAAGGTGATCGGTGGCGGCTCTTCGATCAACGCCCAGATCTACACGCGCGGCAACGCCCGCGACTACGACGCCTGGGAGAAGGAAGAAGGCCTTGCCGGCTGGGGCTATCGCGACGTGCTGCCCTATTTCAAGCGCGCGGAGAACAACCAGCGTTATGCCAACGATTTCCACGGCGACCAAGGCCCGCTCGGCGTATCGAACCCGATCGCGCCGCTGCCGATCTGCGAGGCCTATTTCCGTGCCGGACAGGAGATGGGCATCCCCTTCAATCCCGACTTCAACGGGGTAGCCCAGGAGGGCGTCGGTTATTATCAGCTGACGCAGAAGGACGCGAAGCGCTCCTCCGCCTCTGTCGCCTATCTCCGGCCGATCCGCGAGCGAAAGAATCTCACCGTCAGGACCGGCGTTCTGGTGACACGCATCGTCGTCGACAAGGGCCGCGCCGTTGGCGTCGAGATCGTCGACAGGCCGGGCGGCCAGCCAACGATCCTGCGCGCCGAGCGCGAGGTGATCGTCTCGTCCGGCGCCATCGGCTCGCCGAAGCTTTTGCTGCAGTCGGGCATCGGCCCGGCCGACCATCTGAAGGCGGTCGGCGTGACACCGGTGCACGATCTGCCCGGCGTCGGCTCCAATCTCCAGGATCATCTCGACCTGTTCGTCATCGCCGAATGCACCGGCGATCACACCTACGACAACTACGCCAAGCTGCACTGGACGGCTTGGGCCGGCCTGCAGTATCTGCTCCTGAAGAAAGGCCCGGTAGCCTCCAGCCTGTTCGAGACCGGCGGCTTCTGGTACGCCGATCCGACCGCCGCCTCTCCCGATATCCAGCTGCATCTCGGCCTCGGCTCCGGCATCGAGGCCGGCGTCGAGAAGCTGAACAATCCGGGCGTGACATTGAACTCGGCCTTCCTGCGCCCGCGCTCGCGCGGCACCGTGCGGCTGAACAGTGCCGACCCGGCCGACCGCCCGCTGATCGATCCGAACTATTGGTCCGATCCCTATGACCGCGACATGTCGATCAAGGGACTGAGGCTGGCGCGCGAGATCATGCGGCAGAAGGCGCTGCAGCCCTATGTACTGCGCGAGGTACTGCCGGGACCCGACCTGCAGAGCGGCAACGAGTTGTTCGACTACGCCTGCCGCAGTTCCAAGACCGACCACCACCCGGTCGGCACCTGCCGCATGGGCCACGATGCGATGAGCGTGGTGACGCCAGATCTCAGGCTGCGCGGTATCGAGGGCCTGCGCGTCTGCGACGCCTCGGTGATGCCGCGCATCCCCTCCTCCAACACCAATGCCCCGACGATCATGGTTGGCGAAAAAGGCGCCGATCTGATCCTTGGCCGCGAGCCGCTGCCGCCGGCGGTGTTTTCCACCAACCAAGCGGCATGAGGGACAAGGAATGATCAGGCACTGTGTCTTCGTCAGATTTCGCAACGATGTCGCCGACGCCGAGCGCGCGGCAATCCATGCCGATCTCGAAGCGTTGCGGGCGGTGATCGACGGCATGGGCAAGGTCGAATTCAGCGCCAATACCAGCCCGGAACCCTTCGCCCGCGGCTTCACGCACGGCTTCACCATCGACTTTCGCGATGCTGCGGCACGCGATGCCTATCTGGAGCATGAAGCGCATCAGCGAGCCGGCGCAAAACTGGTCGCGGCGCTCGAAGGCGGCACCGACGGGCTGATGGTGTTTGATCTGCAGATCGCGTGACTATCCCATTCTCAGCGCAACGACGCCGGCAACGATGCTAAGCACCGCGGCACCTCGCCATGCCGTCATCTTCTCGCCGAGCGCGAACACCGAGATCATCATGGCGAACAGGATCGATGTTTCGCGCAGCGACGCCACCGAGGCGATCGGCGCCTTGGTCATCGCCCACATCACGATCCAGTAGGCGCCGCCGCTGAGCACGCCGGTATAGATTCCGGCCTTCCAGTCGCGCGCCAGCACCGGCAGCGCCTGTGGGCCGCGAGAGACGACGCATAGCACCAGCGCCCACAGCGCATCGCAGACGAACAGCCAGGCGGCATAACTCGACGCGGTGGCGGCCAGCCGCGCGCCGCTGCCGTCCGACAGCGTGTAGCTGGCGATGAAGATCGATGTGCCCAACGCGAAACCGACGGCGCGCAGGTTCAATTTCTCCAGATGCGCGCCGCCGCGAAACGACAGCACCAGCGTGCCCGCCGACAACAAGAGGATGCCGAGAATGGCGAGCGGCGCCGGCATCTCGGCAACCACCACAACGCCCCCCAAAGCGGCCAGCAATGGCGCGGTGCCGCGCGCCAGCGGATAGGTCTGGGCGAAATCGCCGGCCTTGTAGGCGCCGATCAGGAACGTCCTGTAGCCCATGTGGAAGACAACCGAGGCGAGGATGTATGGCCACACTTCCGGCTTCGGCACCTCGACGAAAGGCAACGTCACCAGCGCAGCGGCACCCATGCCGAGCGTCATCAGTGTGATCGACAGGAAACGGTCGAGATGGACCTTGACCAGCGCGTTCCAGATCGCATGCATGGAAGCGGCAGCGAGCACCGCGAAAAAGACAAACAGGCTCATCGGCGGTTCATCCGCCGCCCGTCCCGATGACGATCGGCGTCTCCAGGTCGATATCGACCCAGAGCGGAAAATGGTCGGAAGCGATTTGGCCGATATCGGCGCTGACCGAGCGCACGCGCCCGGCAAACATGCCGCCGACGAAGCAATGGTCGAGCCGGCGCTTTGCCAGCCTGCCATCGATAGTCTTCACATGGGTGTGGAAATCCGCTGTCGGTTCCATTGCGACGGCGGCGGCATCGACAAAACCGTCGAGATAGGCGGCACCGCGATGATAGGGCGCGCTGCCGACAATGCGCCGGTACTCGGCGCTATCCGGCTCCATGTTGAAGTCGCCCAACCAGATCGCCGCTACGGGGTTTTCTGGCTCCTGTTCGCCATTGCTCCAGTTGCGCGCCGGCTCGTCGTCGGCGCCGCTCCATGGGCCGCCCTCGGACGGCGCACGGCGATGCTCGGCGAGCAAATAGTCGATCTGCTCCAGCCGCTCCTCGACCGCGATATGCGCCAGATGCAACGACAGCACCCGCACCGGACCGGCAGGGGTGCGGATCATGCATTCGAGTGCGGCATTGCGGGTGTTGAGCGGCCGCAGCGTGCGCCTGAGCGGCAGCGTATGCAGCCGCGACCAGACGATCGGAAGCTTCGACAGAACCATGGTGCCGAATTGCCGCCGCCGGTTGACGATGCGGCCTACACGCCGGTGGCTGGCATCCATGTCGAAGGCCGGGCCGTAGACCCAATGGTAGTCGGGCAGCAATTGCGAAAGAAGTTCCGGCTGGTCGTCCTCGTTGCTGCGCAACCAGTGCCGTTCCACCTCCTGCAAGGCGATGATGTCGGCGCCGGCCACGACCTTGGCGCAACGCGCCAGGTCGTAGCGGCCATCGCTGCCGAAGCCGTACTGGATGTTATAGCTGACCAGCTTCATTGCTTATCCGGCTCAGTTTCCTGCTGGCAGTAGCCGTTCGCTGACAGCCTTGCAATGTGCAGCCGGGCGGAGGGAGCTTGGGCCAGATGCTAAGTGGTCAGCGGCTGGAACCGACCGGGCGGGGATGCTGCCAGTTCCGACCAGTCGATTTCTTCCTCAAGGCGGTGGTAGGCTTCGTCGCCGATCGTTCCGTCGATGCGCAAACGCTCCAGCGCATCGCGCTGGCTCTTGATGGCGTAGAGACGCAATCTGTCATACTCGGTCGCCGCCTGGGCATCCTCCGGGTTTTCGGCGATGGCGCGCTGGGCGGCATATTGCTCTCGCACCGCCCCGGCCGCGCTCGATGTCTTGCCGCTGAGCACGTCCAGCGCCGCCTGCATGATGGCGACGCGCGCCTGCGCCACCTCCCGGTCGACCGTCCGGTCGAGGTCGAGATTGAGCAGAAGCAGCAACGGTTTCAGGCTGACGCCTTGCAGTACCAATGTGCCGAGCACGACCGTGAAAGCGGCGAGCACGATCGGATCACGGCCCGGAAAGTCGGCCGGCAAGGCGAAGGCTGCCGCAAGCGTCACCAGGCCGCGCATGCCGCACCAGCCGATGAGCACGCCGCCGCGGAATGTCGGTGCATCCTTCCGCCTGTCTTCGTCGCCCAGACGTGCCAGCGCTCTGAGGATCGCGCCGCAGCCCAGAACCCAGACGAGCCGCGATACGATGACGACGGCCAGCACAGCTAGGGCAAAGACGAACGCCTCGCTTTGTCCTTGCTCGGCAAGTCGGCCGACGATGGACCGCGCTTGCAGGCCCATCAGAACGAAGGCCAGCACGTTGAGCACGAACACCGCCGTCTCCCAGACCGAGTAGGAGCTGACACGATTCCTTGCCGGCATGCGGCGCGGCGATGTACGTGCGATCGTCATGGCATAGACGACGATCGTGATGATGGCGGAAAGCCCTATCCTGTCGGCCAGGATCCAGACGCCGAAGGTTGAGGCGAATTGCACCACGGTGCCGCTCGCCGGGTCGTCGATGCGGCCGAGTATGGCGAGAGACAACCGGCCGAGCACATAGCCTGCGGCAAGGCTGCCGACCGTCGACAGCAGGATCATTGGTACGGCACTGCTCAACAGGATGGTGCCGGCGGCTGCGGAAACCGACATCCTGTAGATCAGCAGCGCCGTGGCGTCGTTGAGCAGGCTCTCGCCTTCCAGGATGGCGGTGATGCGGTGCGGCACCTTGAACTGTCCGAGCACGGCCGCCGCCGCCACCGCATCGGGCGGCGCTACGATCGCGCCGAGCGCTATGGCCGCGGCAATGGGCAGGCCTGCCATCGTCCAGCCGACCAGCGCGACCGTCACGGTGGTGAAGATGACGGCGCCAAGCGCCAGCAGGATGAGCGAAACCTTGTAGCGGTTGAGATCGCGCAGCGACGTGTCATAGGCCGCGTCGAGCAGAACCGGCGCGATGAACAGAGCGAGCGCCAGCTCCGGGTCGATCTCGATGGTCGGGGCAAACGGCAGGAAGGCGATGCCGGCGCCGGCCAGCGCCAGCAATGACGGATAGGGAATCTGCAGACGCCGCGACAGCGCGGTCAGGGCGACCGCGATGAGAAGCAGGACAAGGGTGAGTTCAAAAAGCGCCATGCCGTATCGTAGCGGTGAAGCCGGGCGATTGGCACTGCAAAAACGGCGACGGCTTTGGCTGCTCGTGAATGGTGAATGGCTGCGTGCAGAGGAATTTCGGCGCGTAAAGCGCATTCTGACTATTCACTATTCACCATTCACTCTTCTCCTAATGCAGCACCAGCATGTCGCCCGACGAGAACGAAATCTCGGCCTTTTCGCCGACGGCCGGCGGCGGTGTGGCCGGACTGTTGAACGTGTCGAGCGAGACCGTGCTGCCGCCGATGCCGACGCGAACCCGGATGACCGAGCCGAGGAAATGCACCTCGGCGATTTCGCCCCAAAGGCTGGAATCGCGACCGGGGTGTCGGCCGAGCGAGATCGCCTCGGGCCGCAACGCCAGCGACAGCGTGTCGCCGGATTTCGAGCCGTTGAGCTTGCCCTTGAGCGAGACCTCTTGCGAGTTGACGCGCACCTTGCCCGAAGCGGCGTCGGTGACCGTGCCTTCGAGCACGTTCAGCGTGCCGACGAAATTGGCGACGAATTTGGTTGCCGGCCGGTTGTAGATCTCGAACGGCGTGCCGACCTGCTCGGCCTTGCCGCCATACATGACGGCGATGCGGTCGGAGATCGACAGCGCCTCTTCCTGGTCGTGGGTGACGAAGATGGTGGTGATGCCGAGCTTCTTCTGGATCGAGCGGATTTCCTCGCGCAGCGACACGCGCACCTTGGCATCGAGCGCCGACAGCGGCTCGTCGAGCAGCAGCAGTTTCGGCTTGGGCGCAATCGCCCGCGCCAGCGCGATGCGCTGCTGCTGGCCGCCGGACAGTTGGTAGGGATAGCGGTCGCCCATCTGCGGCAGCTTGATGATGTCGAGCATCTCGGCAACGCGCCTGTCGGCATCGGCCTTCGGCATACCGGCGACCTTCAGCCCGAAGCCGATATTCTGCGCCACGGTGAGGTTCGGAAACAGCGCATAGGCCTGGAACACCATGCCGATATTGCGCTGGTTGGGCTTGAGCCGGGTGACGTCCTTGCCGGCCACGACGATCTTGCCGGCGGATGGCTCTTCGAAACCGGCGACCATGCGCAGCACCGTCGTCTTGCCGCAGCCCGACGGTCCGAGAAAGGAGACGAATTCGCCCGGCTCGACGTCGAGGTTGAAATCCTGCACCACAATGGCGGCGCCGAAGGATTTCTGCACATGCTGGATTGAGAGGAATGGCTCGGCCATGGCTTTTCCTTCGGGTCAGTTCGGACGGTTCGCCGATCGCGGCGCGAAGCGCGACAGGATCTGGATCAGCGACATGCAGCCCCAGGTAATGGCAAAGGCGATGATGGCAAGCGCCGCCGGCTCATAGGCGCGATTGGCGCCGACGTTCTGCAGATAGGGTCCGAAAGCAGGCCGGTTGAGCAGGCTGGCCATGGTGAATTCGCCGATGACGATGGCGAAGGTCAGGAAGGCGCCCGACAGCACCGCGATCAGCACGTTGGGTAGGATGACCCGAGTGATGATCGTGCCCCAGCCGGCGCCGAGGATCTGCGCCGCCTCGGTCAGTGTCCGTACGTCGATTGTGCGAAGCCCGGTGTCGACGGCACGATACATATAGGGCAGCGCCAGTGTCGCATAACCGATGACCAGCAAGGCATTGGCTCCTGTCTCGCTGGCCAGGAACGGCAGCGGTGAGTTCGACCCGTACATTCTGATGTAGCCGAAGACGATAACGATGGCCGGAATGACCAGCGGCAGCAGCGTGATGAACTCGACGACGGGCCTGATCTGCGGCAGCCGCAGACGAATCCAGTACGCCGCCGGCACCACCACCAGCACGCCAAGGACGATGGTGAAGATGGCTGCGACCACCGAATAGATGAAGGTCGCCTGGAAGCGGGGATCGCCGAGCACGACCTGATAGGCATCGAAGGAATACGCGCCGCGCCGCATGCGCATGGAGAATTCCACGGTCGCGATCAGCGGAATGAAGAAATAGGCCGCGCCCAGCGCGAAGACGATCCAGGCCCAGAATCTGCCGGACTTCATTTGAGCCACCTCTCAGAGCGCGTCCGGAACCAGATGTAGAAGACATTGGCCAGCCCAGTGATGACGATCATGCCGAAGGCGATGGCGTAGCCGAGATGGGCATTGTGCAGCACGTCACCGCGGATCTGCGCGTAGAGCAGGATAGGGACGATGTTAAGCGAGGAGCCGGTCAGTGCGTAAGCGGTGGCGATGGCACCGAAGGCGTTGGCGAACAAGAGGATGACGGTGCCGAGGAAACTTGGCCAGATCACCGGAATGACGACCATGCGCCAGAACTGCGCCTGGGTCGCGCCAAGCGTTGCCGCCGCTTCGCCCCATTCCTTCTTCAGCCCATCGATCGCCGGCACGATGATCACCACCATCAGCGGGATCTGGAAATAGACATAGGTCAGCGTCAGGCCCCAGAACGACAGGATGTTGAAACCATGGGCATAAATGTTGAAGCCGACCAAGACGTTGAGCAGCACCGTGGCGAGCCCGAGCCGGCCGAGCGTCGCGAGAAAGGCGAAGGCCAGCGGCACGCCGGCAAAATTGGAGGCCACGCCGGAAAAGGTCAGTGTCGCCGAGCGTATCCACTCCGGCAGCCCGCCGCGCACGATGGCGATGGCAATGGCAAGTCCCGCGAAAGCACCGATCAGCGACGAGGCGAGGCTGACCTTGATTGAGATCCAGTAGGCGGCAACGATCGACGGCTGCGCCAAGGCCGCTATGTTTTCGAAAGTGAATTCGCCGGCATCGTTCCGGAATGCGCCCAGCATCAGATAGAGCGTCGGCAGGATCAGGAACATGATGGCGAAGATGAAGAAAGGCGCAACGCCAAGCCATTGCGTCGGCAGTCTCATGCTGCGGGCGTCGGCAGGAGGCGCGGTCTTCCCGGCAACAGCGTGATCGGACAACGAGATATCGGTCATGCGCGGCTACCGTCCTGGAGGTATGCCGGGCGGCGATCTAAGCCGCCCGGCTGATCTCAAGTCTTACTTGACGTTGGCGCCGACGACGGCATCCCAGTTCTTGGTGATGGCTTCCTTGGCCTTGCCCTGCTCGTCGAGCGTCGGGAACACCGCGGCTGCATAGGACTCGGCCGGCGGCAGCTTGGCCATCACGTCAGCCGGGAGCTTGCCATTCTTGGCGAGGTCGTTGAAGCGGATCGGGTGACAATAGCCCTTCAGCCAGCCGATCTGGCCTTCGTCGGAATAGAGATATTCCAGCCACAGCTTGGCAGCATTCGGGTGCGGCGCATAGGCGCTGATCGCCTGAACATAGACGCCGGCGACGACACCGGTCTTCGGCACGACGACGTCGACCGGCGGATTGCCCTTCAGCGTATCACGGCCGGCAAGCGCGTTATAATCCCAGGTCACCAGGATTGGCGTCTGGCCTTGAGCAAGCGTCGCGGGCTTGCCGATGACCGGCACGAAATTGCCGGCGGCGTTGAGCTTCTTGAAGAAGTCGAGACCAGCCGTGCCGGCGGCTTCGCCGGCAGCCGCACCGCCGGAAAGGCCGGCGGCATAGACTGCCTGGATGGCCTGGTTCGAAGCACGCGGGTCGCCGGCGAGCGCCACGGTATTGGCGAATTCCGGCTTCAGCAAGTCGGCCCAGTCGGCCGGCGCTTCCTTGACCAGGTCCTTGTTCACCAGAAACGAAAGCACGCCGTAATAGTCGCCGGTCCAAAAGCCTTCGGCATCCTTGGCGCTGTCCGGGATCGAGTCCCAGGTTGATACTTTATAAGCCTGGATCAGGCCATCCTTCTTGGCGGTCGGGCCGAAGCTCAGGCCGACGTCGATGACGTCGGGCGCTTGCGGGCCCTTGTTGTCCTTGTTGGCCTTGATCGCCTCGACCTCGTCGCCGGAGCCGGCATCGGGGTTGAGCTCGTTGACGGTGATCCCCGGATATTTTGCCTTGAAGCCGTCGATGACCGCGCCGTAGCCGCACCAGTCATGCGGCAGCGCGATGGTGGTGAGCTGGCCTTCAGCCTTGGCTGCGGCGACCAGTTCATCCATGGACTGGGCCGACGAGATGGCAGAGGTCGCCATCAGGGCGACGGCCGAAAGGGAAAGCAGTTTTCCCGTGAATTTGAACATGTGTTCTCTCCGTTGAACTGACGCCGTTGGACGCCTGCGATGCGGTATCGTTTTCGTGTGACAGCCAGATGAAAGCTTTGTGAAAGCGATGCCCCGCAGTATGAAAAAGTAAACTCTTTTTAACCGGCTGTAGCAATCGCTTCGCGATTCTTTTTCCGGCTAACTAGTTTCGATCTTGCCTTTCATCTTTCCCCCTTTCCTTTGCCTCTTTCCCAAGTCGATTTCCGATGCGAAAATTGTCTCAGACGGTGCCGGCGATGGCGTTTTCGAGCAGCGTCAGCGCCGCCTTCTTGGTCAGCTTGACCGGGTTGCCGCCGGCGGTCGGATCGACCACCGCCATGTCGGCAATCAGGCCCTTGCGCTTCTTGTCCATGTCGAGCCCCTTGATCAGGCCGGGCAGCGCATGCGGCACCTTGAGCTCCTTGCGCAGCTTGATGATCGCCTTGGCAAAACCGTCGAAGCCGCCCTTGATGCCGCAATAGGCGGCAAGCCGGGCGATGCGCGGCTCGATCGCCTCGCGATTGAAGGCCAGCACGTAGGGCATGAACACGGCGTTGGTCATGCCGTGGTGGCTATCGTAGAGCGCGCCGATCGGATGCGACAGCGAATGAATCGCTCCAAGCCCTTTCTGGAAGGCGGCCGCTCCCATGGCAGCGGCGCTCATCATGTTGGCGCGGGCGACCAGATCCTTGCCGTTGGCATAGGCTTTCGGCAGGTTTTCGAAGACCAGCCTTATGCCTTCCACGGCGATGCCGTCGGCCATCGGGTGATAGCCCGGCGCGCAATAGGCTTCGAGACAGTGAGCGAGCGCATCCATGCCGGTGCCGGCGGTGATGAAGCCCGGCATCCCGACCGACAGCTCCGGATCGGCAATGACGATCGCCGGCAAGAGCTTTGGATGGAAGATGACCTTCTTGGTATGGGTCGCTTCATTGGTGATGACGCCGGCGCGGCCGACTTCCGAGCCGGTGCCGGCGGTGGTCGGCACGGCGATGATCGGCGCGATCGCATCGGCATCGGCGCGTGTCCACCAGTCGCCGACATCCTCGAAATCCCAGACCGGCCGGGTCTGCCCGGCCTGGAAGGCGATCAGCTTGCCGAGGTCGAGCGCCGAGCCGCCGCCAAAGGCAATGACGCCGTCATGCTTGCCCTTCTTGAACACGGCAATGCCGGCGGTCAGGTTGGAATCCACCGGGTTCGGCTTGACCTCGGAAAATACGCCATAGGGCACCTTGGCGTCGTCGAGGATCTTCAGGGTCGAGGCCACCACCGGCAGCCTGGCCAGTCCCGGATCGGTGACGAACAGCGGCCGCTTGATGCCGGTCGCCGCCAGCACCTCCGGCAGCTCCTTGATGCGTCCGGCGCCGAAGCGGACGGTCGTCGGGTAATTCCATTTGGAAACGAGTTTTGTCATTTCGACCTTCTTGACTGCTTTCGTGCTCTCGGATGTCGTCAATTCACAAAGGTATTGGCCACACGGTCTGACCGCATCATGTACGGAATCCAGATGGCTGCGGCCCAGACGGAACGGTAAATTCCGCGCATCGTTTCGCTGTCGAACGCATCAGCCAAGGTTGGAAAGCTCTCGCGAAAAACCAGATGCGCAGCCCATGGGTCGAGGATGACATATACCGGCATCGCGACTGCCCAAATCATGTACCAGCCCGGGAATATCTCCCAGCGCTTGAACATGAAGAACAATAACAGGACCGGGGCTGTAAGGCTTAGAACGCCTGCTGTCACCAGTTCGGCAACGAGCAGCGCACCTTGAGAAAAACTGAAGGCCTGCCAGTCGAAGCCGAGATAGTCGGTATTGTGCAGTTGTACCAACCCCAGTATCGGCGTGAGCATCAACCCGAGCATCGGCAGGACAAGCCACCCGCCGATACCCTCGGGACCCTCACGATCTGGCAGCGCCGATTGTTGTGTATCCGCCATTACTCCCCCTCAACAGCGATCGCATGCCTGTCGATCGCCACCTTAGATCACCTCGCGCAGATGGTATGATTTCGGCCTGGTCAGATTGTCGTAGCCGATGGCCGACAGTGCCGCGCCCTTGCCGGTGTCCTTGACGCCGGTCCAGACCAGCGCCGGGTCGAGATAGTCGCAGCGGTTCATGAACACGGTGCCGGTCTCGACACGATCGCCGATCGCCGCCGCATGCTCAATGTCGTGCGTCCAGATCGAGGCCGTCAGCCCATAGGGGCTGTCGTTCATCAGCGCGATCGCCTCCTCGTCGTTGCGCACCTTCATGATGCCGACGATCGGGCCAAAGCTTTCCTCGCGCATGACGCTCATCTGGTGGTCGACCTGGGTCAGCACTTCCGGCGTCAGATAGGGGGAACCTTGCCTGTCGTTGGCCACCTTCATATCGATGTGCGCCCTGGCGCCCTTGCGCAACGCCTCGGCCTTCTGCTCGCGGATCAGGTCGGCGAAGCGCGCCTGCGCCATCGGCCCCATGGTGGTCGCCTGGTCGAGCGGATTGCCGACGACGTAGTTCCTGGTCTCGGCAATGAAGCCCTCGACGAATTCGTCGTAGACCTTCTCGTGGACATACACGCGCTCGATGCCGCAGCAGCACTGGCCGGAATTGTAGAAGGCGCCGTCGACCAGATTGGCAACGGCATGGTCCATCTTTGCGTCCGGCAGCACATAGGCCGGATCCTTGCCGCCGAGTTCGAGGCCGAGCGTCATGAAGGTGCCCGCCGCCGCCTTCTCGATGGCGCGGCCGCCGGCGACCGAGCCGGTGAAGTTGACATGGTCGATCTTGCCGGAGCCGAGCAGCCTTTCAGTCTGCGCGTGGTTCAGGACGAGGTTCTGGAACAGGCCCTTGGGCAGGCCGGCCTTATCAAACGCCTGCTGAAACCGCTCGCCGACCAACAATGTCTGTGCCGCATGCTTGAGGATGACAGCGCTGCCCGCCATCAGCGCCGGCACGATGGTGTTGACGGCGGTGAGATAGGGATAGTTCCACGGCGCGATCACCATGACCACGCCGAGTGGCACCTTCTTCACATAGCGGCGAAAGCCGTCCTTCGGATTGGAGGCCATGACCGGCTTCAGGGCCGCCTCGGCGATCTCGACCATGTAGCTGACGCGTTCCCTGACGCCGCCGAACTCGCCGCCATAGCGCACCGGCCGGCCCATCTGCCAGGCGATCTCCGGCACGATCTCGTCGGTCATGGCGACCAGCGCTTCCAGCATGGCAAGCATGTATTTGCCGCGCTCGATGACCGGCGTCTCAGCCCACTTCTCCTGCGCCGCCTTGGCACGTTCGACCGCGGCACCGATCGCCTGGTCGGTGGCAAGAGGCCGTTCGGCATAGATCGAACCGTCGACGGGGGATTTTATCTTGACCGTTTCGGTCATGCCTTGGGTCCTCGCATTCTACAATAATGTCGTTGGTTAGCGCCGCCCCTCATCCGCCTGCCGGCACCTTTTCCCGTATACTGACGGGGAGAAGGGACAAGCTCAGCGCCGGGCCCCCTCTCCCCCGTTCTTCACGGGAGAGGCTGAGGGTGAGGAGCGGCGCCAACGTTGCCAGATTATTCAATACCGCTCGAACCCCCTGTGCAGTTCCCAGTCCGTAATCCGGCGGTCGTACTCGAACTGTTCCCAGTGTGCCGTGTGGACGTAATGTTCCAGCACATCGTCGCCGAGCGCCTGCCTCAGCATTTTCGATTCCGCCAGCGTCGCGGTGGCGTCGCGCAATGTCTTTGGAATTTCAGGCAGCTGCGAGGCCTGGTAGGCATCACCGACGAAGGGCTTCTGCAGCTCAAGCTTTTCATCGATGCCGGCAAGCCCGGCCGCGATCAGCGCGGCGAAAGCCAGATAGGGGTTCAAATCGGCGCCGCCGATGCGGCATTCCATGCGGATGCCTTTGGTGCCCTCGCCGCAAAGACGGAAGCCGGCGGTGCGGTTGTCCTCGCTCCACATGATCTTGGTCGGCGCAAACGTGCCGGCCTGGAAGCGCTTGTAGGAATTGATGTAGGGCGCCAGGAACCAGGTGAATTCCTTGGCATATTTGAGCTGGCCGGCCGCCCATTGCTGGCCGAGTGTCGACAGCGTCCACTCGGCATTTTTGTCGTAGAACAACGGCGTCTTGCCGTCGGCGCTCCACAGCGAATTATGGATGTGGCTGGAATTGCCGGCGAGCCCGTAATTGTACTTGGCCATGAACGAGATCGCCTTGCCTTCGGACTCGGCGATTTCCTTGGCGCCGTTCTTCAGGATGACGTGGCGGTCGGCCATGTCGAGCGCCTCGGCGTAGCGGACATTGATCTCTTCCTGGCCTGGCCCCCACTCGCCCTTCGAATTCTCGATCGGGATGCCGGCCGCCTCCATCTCGTTGCGCAGCCGGCGCATGACGCCTTCTTCCTTGGTGGTGATGCCGATCTGGTAGTCGCCGATGTAGGGCGATGCCGTCTCGAGGCCCTGCCAGTGCTTCTTGCGGGCGGAATCGTAGGTTTCGCTGAACAGATAGAATTCGAGCTCGGAAGCGAAATAGCCGATATAGCCGCGATCCTGCAGCCGCTTGACCTGCTTCTTCAGCATGGCGCGCGGCGAATGCGCCAGGTCGTCATGGGTATGGTGGTCGAGCACGTCGCAGATCACCAGCGCCGTCTTCTCCAGCCACGGAACGAGCCGCAGCGTCGCAAGGTCCGGCTTCATGACGAAATCGCCATAACCCTTCGACCAGCTCGCCGCCTTGTAGCCGGGCACCGGTTCCATATCGATGTCTGCCGCCAAGAGATAGTTACAGCCATGCGTCTCGTCATGCGCGGAATCGACGAAATAACGGGCCAGGAAACGCTTTCCCGCGAGCCGCCCCTGCATATCGACGATGCAGGCCAGCACCGTGTCGACCTCGCCGCTGGAGACCGCTTGCTTCAACTGATCGAACGAGAAATTTCCGGCCATTCCTTTGGCACTCCAGCGCTTGTCGTTTCGGGCTTGTCACTTTGAAAAGGAAACGAAAACCACGGCCGGCGCGAATGCCGGCCATGGTCATGAGAGGGGGTCAGGCGCCGGCTTCGCCTATGGCTAGCTCGGCTGCCTTGATCGCCGCCTGACGCTTTGCGATCTGGTCGCCGATGGGCGGACCCTGGAAGCGGCGGTTCTCGAAACCGAACCAAAGCACCGCGGTCAGCACAATGAAGCCCAAGGTGATATAGAGCACTTTGTCGTTCGGCGGCTGGATGGCGATGTAGAAGATGATCGCCATGCCGATGACCGACAGGATGCAAAACAGCTTGAACAGGCCGGCGCCGAGGTTCCATGGGCCGGGGTTCGGCCATTTTTCCGTTCCGAAAGCCATCATGCCGAGCACGATCGGAATGATGAAGGACAGAAACAGGAACACCAATGTCGAATTGACGACGATGGTATAGATGTTCGTGCCGCCGACCGAGATGAACTGGGCAAGAAAGACATAGATTACCTCGAGCACAGCAGCCGTCCAAATCGCATTGACCGGCGTGCGCCAGGTCGGGCTGACCTTGGCTAGCGAGGCCGAGCCGACCGGCATGCCGCCGTCACGCGAGAAGGCGAAAAGCATGCGCGAGGCAGAGGTGACCGTTGCCAGACCGCAGAGGAACTGCGCGATCAGGATGCCCAGATAGAGCAGTGTCTTCAGCCACGCCGGCAAGATCGCGTCCATCGTGGCGAAGAACACGCTCCAGCCCTGCTTGGCGCCGGCCGCCAGATCCGGAATCGCCAGTACGATCGCGCACAGCATCACCCAGCCGATCAGCGACGACCAGACTACGGACGAAACGATTGCCCGCGGAACCGAGTGCGCCGCCCTCAACGTTTCTTCCGAAGTATGCGCCGACGCGTCATAGCCAGTGATGGTGTAAACCGGCAGCAGCAGGCAGAGCAGGAACAGGTAGCTCATGGAATCCGACTGTGGGAAGACACCGCCGCCGGCATCACCCGAATAGTTGGTGAAGGTCCACAGCCGCGTGATGTCGATTGCGGGCGCAAACACCAGGCAGGCAATGATCAGCACAGCTGTTGCGCCAAGGATCAGGAAGCCGGAAGCGTCAGTCAGCATGGCGGTCAGCTTGATGCCGAAGTGATTACAGAGCGCCTGGATCGCGGTGATGACGGCAACAAATCCGACAATCTCGCCCGGAGTACCGGTAATGCCGAACCAGCTCCCGAACGTTCCGACGAAGAAGAAAGCAGTACCGATGTTGATGGCGCCGAGCACGGTGATCAGGCCGAGCAGATTGAGCCATGCGGTGAGCCAGCCAGTGAAACGGTTCCCTAGGATGGATGCCCAGTGATAGAGGCCGCCGGCGGTCGGAAATGCAGAGGCGATCTGGGCCATGGCGAGCGCGAAAAATCCCGAAACCATGCACCCGACGATCCAGCCGATGCCAGCGCCGGCGCCACCGATGGACGACGTCGCTTGCGCAAAGGAATTGATGCCGCCTGAGAGGATGCAGATGATCGAGAACGAGATCGCGAAATTCGAGAAGCGGCTCATGCTTCGCGACAGTTCCTGAGCATAGCCCATTCCGTGGAGAACTTTCAGGTCCTCCTTCTTGTCAACTTCGCTGTAACCCGGTGCTACCATTTTAAAGTCCCCTTTTGGTTTCTTAGCTGGCCGATTGAACTGACTTTCCGACGGCGCTTGGTCTGGAGGCCTTGGCCGCTTCGGGCTCCAGATTGAGAAAAATACCTGCGAGCAGATCCGCCCATTTCCGCTGCCCGGCTGCGCCGGCGATCTCGTCGTTGCGGATTTCAATCATTGCGCAGGCCAGCCCGCGCGAGCGGGCATGGCGTTCCAGTGTGAAATAGACGCGGTCGGCCGGCGAATAGGGTTCATTGACGCCGACCGTTACGCCGGCGAGCCGCTTCAGCGCCGCGATCAGCGGCGCCGCCAACCGACCATCCTCGTCATGGATGATGCCTATGTGCCAGGGCCGGCTCTTGCCCTTGTATACCGGCGTGAAGGAATGGATCGAGACCAGCCTGGTCTCCCGCCCGGCCGCCAGGCGCTCGTCGATGACCGTTGCGATCCTCTCGTGAAACGGCCGCCACGCCAGAGCGATGCGCGCCTCCCGCTGGTCGGCGGAAAGCCCCTGGTTGGCAGGGATCACGGTTTTTTCGCTGGCGCTGACCGTCACTATCAGGTCCGGCGCGTCGATCGGCCGGTTGCAGTCGATGACGAGCCGCGAGACGCAGGTCTCGACCAGCGTCGCATCAAGCGCCTCGGCCATCCGGCGCGCCACCGGCAAGGCGCCGGGATCCCAGGCGATGTGGCGGGAAAGTTCCTCGGCGGCAAGGCCGAGCGTTCCGAATTCCGGTGGCAGGAAATTGGAGGCGTGGTCGCAGGTCAGCACGAAAGGGCTTGATCCGCCGGGGTTCGTCACCCTTACGGTTTCAGGCGATGCAAGGCTGGCGGGCCGTGCTGTCTCCATTGTCTGCTGTCCCCGGGGAGCGCTGTATCGTATGTTACGTATTTTGCCTCATTGCGTCCCTGCGGATGATTTCATACAGTTTGGCCGGCTTTGTCAAACGCGATTTCGATAATGCGCTAACGGCACGGCCAGGGTGGGGAAAAAGCATGGTTTCGAGCATTGCCGAACTGATCTCCGACCGCATCGGCACCATGCCGGCCGGCGAGCGGCGCGCAGCGCAAGCGCTGATCGCCAGCTATCCGCTGATCGGGCTGAAGACGGTCGCCGAATTCTCGGCTACGGCCGGCGTATCATCGCCCACGATCCTGCGTTTCGTCGCCCGGCTCGGCTTCCAGAACTATCCGGAATTCCAGTCGGCGCTGCAAGACGAACTGGCGGCGCAATTGCAGTCGCCGGCCTCGCGCACGCTCAATCCGCCATCGCAGGGCGCCAGCGCCGTGTCGCCGATGCTGGAGGCGACCCTCGACAACATGCGCGAGACATTCCGGCACCTCTCGGACAAGCAGCTTGCCGACATCGTCGCCAAGCTAGCCGACCGGCGCGGCAAGACATTCCTGATCGGTGGCCGCTTCACCGACCCGCTGGCGCGCTACATGGCCGCCCACCTCGCCATCATCCAGCCCAACGTTTTTCACCTCGGCGGGCAGGAAAGCGTCTGGCGCGACCGACTGATCGACATGGGGAAGCGCGACGTGCTGGTGATCTTCGACATCAGGCGCTATCAGGACAGCCTGGTCCGTTTCGCCGAGACGGCCAACCAGCGCGGCGTGCAGATCGTGCTGTTTACCGACCAGTGGCTGTCGCCGATCGCCCGCTTCGCCCGCCATGTCATCGCCGGGCGCACCGCCGTGCCTTCGGCCTGGGACTCATCCGCCGCGCTTTTCGTCGTTGCCGAAGCGCTGATCGGCGCGGTCACAAGGCAGCTCGAAGCCGACGGCGCCAAACGCATCCGCGAACTGGAAAGCCTGCGGTAGAGCCCCTCCGGAAAGGCACGCCTTTCGCTTCGCTCTAGTCCACTAGAAAACTGATCATCTGCAGGATCAGGATCAGCAAAAGGACGCCGAAGACAGTCGCAACCACCGCTGCCAGCAGGACGGTGCGTTGTTTCTTACCCATGGCTTTCCCCCCGACAGCATAGTCCCCGTCCACGACTGCGAATATCAGTCCCGCCCCACTGCTCGGCCACCTCCCAACTCCTCAAGACCCGCCTGCGGCTGGGGCGGAGGAGTAATGACGACTGGTTCACGTGCGAAATGAACCGCTTACCAAGGTGCTCGCTAACGGGCACGGCCGCATCATTCATCCGACCCATGTCACGGCCGAATCACCACCTTGCATTTCGGGCTTAACCATTCAGCCGCTAAGCGTGCCCCACCCCAGCTACTTTACCCATGGCAAGCATGATCGAAGTTCGGCTAGCCTTGTCGACGTGAAGCCGCTTCCTTGAACCAAAGCGCGGTGAACTGCGCGGAGGGTACGATGAGCTATCTGGACGAGCTGTTCTCAGTCGCCGGCAAGACAGCGCTGGTCACCGGCGCCGCGACCGGCATCGGCCGCATGGCGGCGACCGCTCTGGTCATGGCTGGCGCCTCGGTGATGATTGCCTCGCGCAAGGGCGAGGACTGCGCCAAGGTTGCCGGCGAGTTGAACGGACTTGGCGCATCCGGCCGGGCGGAAGGTTTTGCCGGCGACGTCTCCAGCGAGGCCGGCATTGCGGCGCTTGTGGCCGAGGTCAGGGCGCGGACCGAGCGGCTGCATATCCTGGTCAACAATGCCGGCATCTCCTGGGGCGCGCCGCTGGAAAGCTTTCCCTACCATGCCTGGGCCAAGGTGTTCGGCGTCAACGTCACCGCGGTCTTCCACCTGACGCGCGAATTGCTGCCTCTGCTCGAGGCCGCCGCCAGCGATGCCGACCCGGCCCGGGTGATCAACCTCGGATCGGTGATGGGCACGCAGCCTTTGGCCGAAGATGCCTACTCCTACTCGGCCTCGAAGGCCGCGGTTCACCACCTGACGCGCATCCTGGCGATCGAGTTCGCCGCCCGCCGCATCACCGTCAACGCCTTTGCGCCTGGCCCTTTCCGGAGCCGGATGACGGCCTTCGCCACCGGCACCGAGGACCAGGCAAGACATATCGGCAACCACGTTCCGATCGGCCGCATCGGCGCACCGGATGACATTGCCGGCGCAACGCTCTATTTGTGCAGCCGGGCCGGCAGCTATGTCACCGGCGCCATCCTGCCGATCGATGGCGGGCAGTCGGTGCAACACGGGCTGACATTGTTCAAGGAATGAGACGCACGCCATCCGGCGAGTGAAATGCCGGGGGTGAAGATGGAGGACATCAGCGTGGAACCGATCAGTCTCGATGTGCTTCTGGCCAACGTCGGCAAGGAAGTCGGCGTGTCGCCATGGCGGGTCGTCACCCAGCGCATGATCGACCAGTTCGCCGATGCCACCGACGACCATCAGTTCATCCATTGCGATCCGGAACGTGCCAGCCGCGAAACGCCGTTCGGCGGCACCATCGCGCATGGCTTCCTGTCGCTTTCGCTGTTGTCGGCGATGACCTTCGAAACCATGCCGCCGCTGGAAAACAGCAAAATGGGCGTCAATCACGGCTTCGATTCGCTGCGCTTCCTGGCGCCGGTGAAGACCGGCTCGCGCATCCGCACCCGTTTCGTGCTGGCCGACGTCAAGGTCAGGCCGTCGGGGTGGGTGCAGACGGCGCACGACGTGACGATCGAGATCGAGGGCTCGAAAAAACCGGCGCTGACCGCGCGCTGGCTGACGCTGACGCTGATCGAACGCCAGCCGGAAGCGGTCTGACTCTCGTCGGGCGGAGAAGCCCAAATCTATCTGTGCCAAATCTATTTGGCTTCGGCCGCGACGTACTTCATGTGACGGCTGACCTGCAGCGCAATGTAGACGACCAGTGAACAACCGATTGGGAACACGATCTCGTTGAGGCCGGTTGCGATCGCCTGTGGCATTGCGAGAGCAGCGTCGTTCGCCGCGGCCGTCTCGATGGTCAGCACCGTGATGCCGCCGCCGAATACCGCGCCTATCAGGGCGCCTGCCAGCGCGAAATGGAGCGGACGCGGTTCTTCCTTCGATGCCAGCGACGCCAGTGCCCAGCCGAGCAGCCCGTATTCGATCGCCCGCAGCACACCGAGCGTCGTGAGCGACAGGATGGCCGGCTTTGCCGCCGCGTCCAGCGCGCTGACCATAACCTTTTGCGTCCCTTTGGCGATGCCCATCGCCAGTGGCGCCGAAATCGCACCGATCAGGCCACCGAGCGAGGCTCGCACCTTGGTGAGCGCCGTGCCGAGGCTGACGCCCGCGCAGACGAAGAACGACCAGGTCACGCCTTGCGCCAGTTCGATCAGAACCTGCGTCGTCGCCGGGTAGGCACCTGCCGCAAATCTGACGGTCAGAATGAGAGCTTCCATGGCGAAGCCGAGCGCGATCGCCAGCCATGCGACCATGACGACGCGCCTGAGCGCCATCCTGGCGCGATGAGAAAGCGGGTCCACGTCCGGCACGCCGGACGAAAGCTCAGTTCCGGTCATAACGGCCTCCCGAAACGAAATTTTTGCAGAGCCGCGAATTAGTCTTTGTCTGTAACAGTCCGATGTTGCCGGCTTTATTGCCTGGTTACATCGTTTTGTGAGGTCAAGCCTCTGCTTCACACCGCCCTTGCCCGACGCCGTACAGCGTATATATGCTGCATCCAGCATCAGTCATAAGGCAGTAGAAAGTTGCAGCTAAGCGTCCAGGAGCGCCGCGAAAAACAAAAGGCCGAACTGCGTTCCGAACTTGTCGACGCCGCGCACAAGCTTGTCCAGGAAGAAGGCTATGACGGCCTCACCATCCGCAAGCTCGCCAAGCGCGTCGGCTATGCGCCGATGTCGGTCTATTCCTATTTCGCCGACAAGCAGGACATCCTGTTCGCGCTGGCCGAGGATGCCTTCGAGACCCTGGCCAGGCGCATCGCAAATCATACGGCCGACGACCCGATCGAGGCGCTCAAGGCGGTGCTTGTCGAATACGCCGCCTTCGGGCTGGAAAATCCCAACGAGTACCGCACCGTCTTCATGACCGAAAAAGTCAAGCCGCCGACCGGCAAGACCTTTGCCGAGATGGAAGGCGGCAACCCGGCGATGAAAGTGCTGATCGAGAGGGTCGAAGCCTGCGTTGCCGCCGGCAGGCTCAAAGGCGATCCACGCGCCATCGCCACCATGCTGTGGGCGGTCGGCCACGGCGCCATCTCGCTGCTGATCACCTTCCCGTTCTACCCGTTCGGCGACCAGACGACGTTCATCACACGGATCGGCGACATCATGCTCGAAGCCATCGCCGCGCACGAGATTGCGCCGCTCACGCCGCCCGTCAACTGCTGAAGAGCGGCGCTCCTCCCGATCTGCAGGATCTTCTCCGAACGATCCGCGCCACAGCGCCGAGCGTTCGGCAATTCTCCGTACGCGTACGATTCTGCTTGAACATCGGGAGTCCAGGGCGTATCTGTACGCAATACCGTACAAGTACGAGAAATTCAATAGCTGAACCGGAGACCGACGATGAAGAAGGCAATCCTCACGCTCGCCGCCCTGCTGGCGCTCTCTAGCGCCGCATTTGCCGGCAGCAGTCAGACAGGCAAGCAAGAAGCGGCCTGCATCGACACCAAGGCTGATGTGAAGCTCGATTGCGCGCCGACCGGATCGCTTGAAAAGGCGGACGCCGCGGCCCACAAGGCCGGCAGCAAGGGCCCGAGGCTCGGCATCGGCATCGACCCGTGGATCGTGCCAAGCAGCTTCTGAGCCGACGGGCGACAACACGCGGTGATGAACCGAAAGGGCAGCAGCAATTACCGGCCGCCCATCGTGCTGCCTCAGCCCTGCTTTTTGTCACCCCGCGCAGATCACTTCTTGCGCTTCTGTCCCACCACGCTTTTGGGCTTGCCGGGTCTTGCCGGTGCGCCGGGAATGGCCGTTCCGGTGATCGATACCGGATCGCTGGCCGGGAATGTATCCTCGAGGCCTTCCTCGAGTTCCTCTTCGATATCCGTCCCAGTGCGCTGCTCGTCTTCGAAAGAGCGCACGGCCGGCGTCTTGACCGGCGACTTCGGCGCGGAGTTCGGCGGCATTTGCGTTCTCCCTCGGCTCGCTGTCGCAGAACGGGCGGGCGCGGCGAACATGCCTATGCTGCCGCGTCGCGCGCCGCCTCCGACAGAAAAGCAAAGACATAATCGGAAAAGGAACGCCAGCATTCGACGCGGAACGCGTCGGCCGCCGTGCGCAACAGCACGATTTCGACCTTGCCGAGAATGGTACGCGACGCCGCCCCGACCGGAAAGACGTCGAGCGACAGATCCTGCGGGCAGCCGGCATTGATCGTCGCCGCGGCAGCCGGACCGGTAACCGATATGGCGACGTTGCGGTGCGAGATGCCGACCGCCGAATGCAGTACGGAAATGCTGGCGCAGTCGGCGAGCGGATCTTTTCCGCTCTCGTCGATGACCAGCCATTCGTCCGGCCCGAGCCACAAGGCCGTGCGTCCGGCCTTTGCCGCCGAGGTTTTCGGCCTTTGCGGCAGGACGACGCCGAGCGCTTTCGAAAGTGCCGCAATCGAGGCTTCCGGCGCGCGCAGCGATATGCGCTCGGCCGGCGGCAGCACGGCAAGTGTAACGCCGGCGGCGGAAAGCGACTGGCCGGCGAGAGCTGGACGGCGTTCGACTGAGGGTCCGGCGGCGTCGGTTTTCAAAGCGGCTTTAGCCATTGAGGCGCTCCCCCTTCTCGTCGAAGAACACCATGCCGGTGACCTCCACCTCGATCATCCCGTCCGGCATCGGCACATAGAGCGTCTCGCCCGTGCGATCGCGGCCGCCGGCGACCAGCCCCAGCGCGATCGAGCGGCCGCAATTTTGCGACCAATAGCTCGAGGTGACATGGCCAATCATCTTCATCGGGATTGCCTGCTTCGGGTCCGCGACGATCTGCGCGCCCTCCTCCAGCACCACCTTGGGATCCCTGGTCTTCAGGCCGACAAGCTGCTTGCGGCCCTTGGCGACCAGGTCCGGCCGCGCCATGCCGCGAATGCCGACGAAATCGGTCTTCTTCTTGCCGACGGCCCAGTCGAGCCCGGCATCGTTCGGCGTCACCGTCCCGTCGGTATCCTGGCCGACGATGATGTAGCCCTTTTCGGCGCGCAGCACATGCATCGACTCGGTGCCGTAGGCACAGGCTCCGTGCTTCTGGCCCTCGGCCCATAGCGCTTCCCAGACCGCCTCGCCATAATCGGCCGGCACGTTGACCTCGAAGCCGCGCTCACCGCTGAACGACATGCGAAACAGCCTTGTCGGCACGCCGCAGATCCTGCCTTCGCGCACCGACATATGCGGCAGCGCCTCATCCGACATGTCGATGCCCTCGACCAGCGGCGCAATGATGTCGCGAGACTTCGGTCCCTGCACGGCAATCACCGCCCACTGCTCGGTGATCGAGGTCAGCCAGACGTTGAGATGCGGGAACTCGGTCTGGAGATAGTCTTCCATATGGTTCATGACCCGCGGCGCGCCGCCGGTCGTCGTCGTCACATGGAAACGGTCGGGTGCAAGCCTGCCGACGACACCGTCGTCATAGATGAAGCCGTCCTCGCGCAGCATGATGCCGTACCGGCAGCGGCCGGGCTCGAGCTTCTCCCATGGATTGGTGTAGAGCAGTTCCATGAATTTGGCCGCATCCGGCCCGACCACCTCGATCTTGCCCAGCGTCGAGGCGTCAAACAGGCCGGCCGTCTTGCGCACCGTCACGCATTCGCGGTCGACGGCCGCATGTATGTCCTCGCCCGGCTTCGGGAAATACCAGGCGCGCTTCCACTGGCCGACATCCTCGAATACAGCGCCCTGGCGCTCGGTCCAGGGATGGATCGCCGTCTTGCGGGTCGGGTCGAACAGGGGACCCCGCGCGTGGCCGACGATCGAGCCGAATGTCACCGGCGTATAGGGCGCGCGGAACGTCGTCAGCCCGACCTGCGGGATCGGCTTGCCCAACGTCTCGGCGGCAATCGCCAGGCCGTGCATGTTGGAGGTCTTGCCCTGGTCGGTCGCCATGCCATTGGTGGTGAAGCGCTTGACGTGCTCGATCGAGCGCATGCCCTCGTGCACTGCCTGGCGGATGTCCTTGGCGGTGACGTCGTTCTGGAAGTCGACAAACGCCTTGACCGTCGTATCCGATCCGGCACCGGGTGCTGCACCCAGCATGCCGCGCGACCAGCTCTCGCCGGCGTCGACCTTCGGCTTGGAGCCCTTGGCCGGCCTGCTGCCGGCGTCCTTGGCCGCCTTGGCGCCCGCTGCATAGGCCTCGTCGATCGTCGCCGACAGCCCGTCGGTACCGTTGCAGGCGCCGACCGAGACGCAGTCCTGCGCATAAATTCCGGGCACGAAGCGCTTGGTCTCGTCATTGAAGGCGACCTTGCCGCGCGATTGCGAGAACAGATGCACCGATGGCGTCCAGCCGGCCGACATCAGAATCGCGTCAACCGGGATGGTGCGCTCGCCGCCGCCATTCTTCGGCTGCACGGTCATCGACGACACCCGCAATTTGCCGCCGGCGCGGATCACCGCGCGGCCGAAATTGACCTCGATGCCGAGCGCCCTCGCCTCGTCGATCGCCGGCCCGGTCGGGTTGTCGCGCAGGTCGACGATCGCCGCTATGTTGATGCCGGCCTTTTTCAGGTCGATCGCCGCCGCATAGGCGGAATCGTTCGCCGTATAGACGCCGATATTCCTGCCGACGGCGACGCCGTAATGGTTGAGATAGGTGCGCGCCGCCGACGCCAGCATGATGCCCGGCCGGTCGTTGTCGGCAAACACCATGTGGCGCTCGATGGCGCCGGTCGCCAGCACCACGCGTTTGGCGCGAACCTGCCACAGCCGCTCGCGCGGCAGGTCGCGGCCGGGGTTCTGCAGATGGTCGCTGACGCGCTCGACCAGCCCGACGAAATTCTGCGCGTAATAGCCGAAGGCCGTGGTACGCGGCAGCACGCGGACATTGTCCATCGCGCTCAACTTGGCGAGAGCCGATTGCGCCCAGGAAAAGCCGTCCTGGCCTTCGATCTTCGCGCCGCTCTCGAAGCGCAGGCTGCCGCCGAATTCCGCCTGCTCGTCGGCAAGGATAACGCGCGCGCCGGTCTCGGCCGCGGCCAATGCTGCGGCGATGCCCGCGGCACCGCCGCCAAGCACCAGCACCTCGCAATGGGCGAAGCGCGCCGAATAGTGGTCGGGATCCGGCTGGTCAGGAGCGACGCCGAGACCGGCGGCGGCGCGGATCTTGGGTTCGTAGAGGTTTTTCCACGCGGCCTTCGGCCACATGAAGGTCTTGTAATAGAAGCCGGCCGAAAGCATCGGCGAGGCAATGCTGCTGACGGCACCGACGTCGAAAGCGAGCGACGGCCAGCGGTTCTGCGACTGTGCGGTCAATCCGTCATAGAGCTCCTGCACCGTGGCACGCACGTTCGGCGTCTTGCGTGCCGCGTCGCGCTTGATCTCGACCAGCGCGTTCGGCTCTTCGGCGCCGGCCGACAGAAAACCGCGCGGCCGGTGGTACTTGAACGAGCGGCCGACGAGATGGACGCCGTTTGCAAGCAGCGCCGAGGCCAACGTATCGCCCTCAATGCCGGTATAGGGGCGGCCGTCGAAGCTGAAGCCAGCTATCTTTGCCTGTTTGAGCCGCCCGGCGCCGGCAATGCGGAACGTGGCGCTCATTTGGCGGCTCCCGGCAGCTTTACGGGCTTCGGTTCGCCGGCCTTGTAGGTCATCAGGAACCTGTCGCTGACGGTGTCGCGCACGGCATTGAAGAACCGCGCGCAGCCATGCATGTGCCGCCAGCGCTCATAGATGATCCCCTTGGGATTGGAACGGATGAAAAAGAACTTTTCAAAATCGTCGTCGCTCTCGCTGGCGATGTTTGGGGAACGCGCGATATGCGCCTCGCCGGCGTTGCGGAATTCGAGCTCCGGACGCTCTTCCTCGCAGTAGGGGCAGCGGATGAGAAGCATCAATCGACTTTCTTGGATTTGGTCGACCCATCATGTGCAGAGCCGTCATGTCTGCCACGATTGGTCACAACATTTTCTTCGGCAGGGCGGTCTTCGACGAGCAATCCTACCGCGCGCAAATTCACTTTGGCTCGATCGACATCAGCTTGCGTTCGTGGTCCAGAGAAGGTTCTTGGGGAACCGATATTCAGAAACGCGTTTTTGAGTATTTTCGGTATGGCAAACGCCCACACGCAGAAAAAAGTAAGTACGCCCACAACTACAAACATGGCCAACATGACGGGATCGACCCCGTTAGCCTCATACCCGACTATTCGAACCAAAATCTCCCTGACCACCAACAGCATAAAGAGCACCGTGACGCCCACGAGGGCCAAGCCGAAAAGCATGGTGTGAGTCTTGCGCGTCATTTCGGCTTCAGTGCGCCACCGCTGCCGCCGCCGCCTCGTCGATGAGGCGGCCGGTGCGGAAGCGCTCGATGGTGAAGGGCGCGTTGATCGGGTGCGGATCGTCTCTGGCGATCGTATGGGCAAAGACATGGCCCGAACCCGGCGTCGCCTTGAAGCCGCCTGTGCCCCAGCCGCAATTGACATAGAGGCCGGGTACCGGCGTCTTGGCCAGGATCGGCGAACGGTCGGGCGTCACGTCGACAATGCCGCCCCACGAACGCAGCATCTTCATGCGCGTGAAGATCGGGAACATCTCGCAGATGGCGTCGAGCGTGTGTTGCAATATGTGCAGGCCGCCGGTCTGCGAATAGGAGACATATTGGTCGGTGCCGGCGCCGATGACCAGCTCGCCCTTGTCGGATTGCGAGATATAGGCATGCACCGTGTTCGACATGACAACGCAGGGCACCACCGGCTTGACCGGCTCCGATACCAGCGCCTGCAGCGGATAGCTTTCCAGCGGCATGCGCACACCGGCCATGTTCATGATGACGGACGAATGCCCGGCTGCGACCACGCCGACTTTCCTGGCGCCGATGAAACCGCGCGTCGTATCGACGCCCATGACTGCGCCATTGGCGGCGCGCTTGACCCCGGTGACCTCGCAATTCTGGATGATGTGGACGCCGCGCGCCGAGGCGCCGCGCGCATAGCCCCAGGCGACGGCATCGTGCCGCGCCGTGCCGCCACGGCGCTGCAGGGAGGCGCCCATAACCGGATAGCGCGCATCGCGCGAAATGTTGAGCGGCGGACAGAATTCCTTGGCCTGCTCCGGCGTCAGCCATTCATTGTCTATGCCGTTCAGCCGATTGGCATGGACGTGCCGCTTCAGGACCTGGATGTCGTGGATGTTGTGGGCGAGCATCATGACGCCGCGCGGCGAATACATGACGTTGTAGTTGAGTTCCTGGCTGAGCCCGTCCCACAGCTTCAGCGCATGGTCGTAGATGCCGGCGCTTTCGTCATAGAGATAATTGGAACGGATGATGGTGGTGTTGCGGCCGGTATTGCCGCCGCCGAGCCAGCCTTTTTCCAATACCGCGACGTTGGTGATGCCGTGCACGGTGGCGAGATAATAGGCGGTGGCCAGGCCGTGGCCGCCGGCGCCGACGATGATGACGTCGTACTCCTTCTTCGGCTCCGGTGAGGACCATTGTTCCTCCCAGCCCTTGTGACCGCGCATGGCCTCGCGGGCGATGGCGAATACCGAGTATTTCTTCAACGTCGCAGGCCTCGCAAATGACGGCCGGGCATTCACTCGAACGCCGGCGCGCGAGCTGTATCACTAGCGAAACGGCGCTGCCAGCCTTGCACTGTTTGCGACGGCGCTTGCCGTTTTGCGCCGTGGTGAAAAAGCCGCATCCGGGCAGGTTGATGCAATTGCCTTCCACCGCTATCCGTCGCCTGACGATCGGAGGATTATGGCGGTGGCTAACGTCTGGTGGAACCTGACATTGCGCTTCTTGCTGGAGCTCGCCGCTTTGCTCGGCCTCGGCATGGCGGGCTGGAGCCTCTCAGCGGGCATGTGGAGTTGGATCCTTGCCGTGGCATTGCCGTTCGTTGCCGCCGCGCTCTGGGGAGTCTTCGCGGTGCCGAACGATCCGAGCCGCTCGGGGCGGGCGCCGGTTCCGGTGCCGGGCGGTGTGCGGCTGGTGCTCGAGCTCGTCATCCTGTTCGGCGGCGCTGCCGGATTCCACCTGGCCGGTTACACGACAGCCGGCATTGCCGTCGCCCTGCTGATCGCCGTCAGCTAAGCATTTTCGCTCGATCGGCTCGGCTGGCTGCTTAGGCAATAGTCGCCTTGCACCGTTTGCGACGGCGCTTGCCGTTTTGCGCCGTGCTTTCACTGGTCGCTCTTCTGAGCTTCGCCTTTTGAGGGGTCAGCCGGAGCACGCTTCAGGATGGACGGCCCAATCGCATAGGTCGCCCGCAAATAACCTTTGTGGCAATCGGCAGCGATTTGACGAATTTCCGCATCGTCCGACTGCTCCGCCATGGCCACGAAGCGCTCGACGATCACCTCGCGCGGCCTGATAGCCACGGCCGCCGCAAAGCGCCGCAAAACCGCATCCGGATGTTCGAGTAACCGTGGCAGGTCCTTGGAACTCGGCATGACATAGTGACCATAGGCGTCGACCAGTGTCGTGAAAGCCGAGTCCGGGCGAAGCGCGGCGGCATTTTCCACCGCAAGCCCTAGCTGCCAGCGCTGTGCAAGGCAGATGAACTGGACGACTCTCCACCGAACGCCGGCATGTTCGTCATCCAGCCGCAGCATCACGCGGCCGAGAATGGCGGCATCGGCCGGCGTGGTGCATCCAGAAGCGCCTCGATTGCGTCGAAGCGGAGATGAGAAGCTTTGCTATCGAGCAGATCGGCTATCTCGGCGACAACACAATTTAGCTTGTAGCTGAGCCTGGAACCCATTTCGACCGCTATGAACACCGCTGCAGCTTGTGTCTGGCCATTGCTGGAGACCAGCAGCGGCCGGAGGTTTTCGATCGGAAAGCCTTTGCCAAATTCCGAACGAAGAGCCCACGTCAACTCGCTGTCGCCCTCGTAGCCGGGCTCCAGCAACTTGCTCATCATGTCTTGGGGGGTCATTGCAAATGGGTGGCGCGTCCACCCGCAAGTTTGGATGACGACCCGTAGCCTGGTGGCCAGCGGACGTCAAGAAGCGCTGTCGGCCACAGCGCAGGTATCGGGTGGCTCGCACCGCCTCTATCTGCGACCAAGCATCCGATTGCCGGCAAGAGCCGGCGCCAAAAAAGGATGCAGAAAATGTTCGCACTCGCCAACAAGGTCGCCATCGTCACTGGCGCCAGTTCCGGCATCGGCCGCGCCACGGCAAAGCTCTTTGCCGAGGAAGGCGCCAAGGTGGTCGTCGCGGCCCGCCGCCAGGCGGAACTCGATGCGCTGGTTGCCGAAATCGAAGACGCCGAGGGCACCGCCATTGCGCTTGCCGGCGACGTCCGCGACGAAGCCTACGCGAAAGTCCTGGTCGACCTGGCGGTCGAGAAATTCGGCGGGCTCGACATCGCCTTCAACAATGCCGGCTCGGTCGGCAGGATGGGGCCGGTCTCTGAGCTGTCGCTGGAGGGCTGGCGCGAGACGCTCGATACCAATCTGACCAGCGCCTTTCTCGGCGCGAAATACCAGGTGCCGGCGATGGTCGAACGCGGCGGCGGCTCGTTGATCTTCACCTCAACCTTCGTCGGCTACACGGTCGGCATGCCCGGCATGACCAGCTATGCCGCGAGCAAGGCCGGACTGATCGGATTGACGCAGGTGCTGGCCGCCGAATTTGGCGCCAAGGGCGTCCGGGTCAACGCGCTGCTGCCGGGCGGCACCGACACGCCTTCGGCGACATTCAACACACCTGAATCGCGGGCGTTCGTCGAAAACCTGCATGCCTTGAAGCGCGTCGCCGAGCCAGAGGAGATCGCCCGCTCGGCGCTTTACCTGGCTTCCGATGCATCGAGCTTCACCACCGGCACGGCACTGTTCGCCGACGGCGGTGTCTCGATCACCCGCACGTGAAGCGTTTCGCGGTTGGCGTCGGCCCGCCAGCCGCAATGTCGGCCCGCCAGCCGCAATGCCGGAAAACCGGTCTTGCTTTTCCCGGCGATTTGACGATTCCGTCTTCTCCTCGAAAACGGGTTGGAACATGCTGCTGATCAGGACCTATATCGCTGCAAGCGCAATCGAAGGCGTCGGCGTGTTCGCCGCCGAGCCGATCCGGAAAGGGGCGCAGATCTGGCGGCTCGATCCGGACTTCGACCGGCTGATCCCGATGGAAAGATACGAGACGGCGCCGCCGCACCTCAAGGAATTGCTCGACAGATATGCCTATCCCAGTCCGGACCGGCCGGGCTTCATGGTCTATGAGGTCGACAATGGCCGCTTTATGAACCACGCCGACAAGCCGAACACCGACTTTTCGCAATATGGCGGGGCCACCGCGACTCGCGACATCGCCGCCGGCGAGGAAATAACCTGCGACTACGGCGAGTTCTTCGAGGGTTTCGAGCAGCTCCACCTGGCCACGGCGTAGCGGCGCCTATCTGGCCCAAGGCGAATTTTGTTCTTGCTTTGTGCCGGCAGCTATGCTATTAATTTCTCTACGGTGCTGATTCACACCAGCGACCCGCCGCCGAGGCGGGTTTTTTCGTTTCGGGATTCGGCGGCCTCAGGCTTCGGTCTTTTCGGCGGTGAGTTTCACCCCTAAGGCCTTCACCACGCCAAGCAATGTCGAGAGGCGCGGGTCGCCATCGGGGCTCAGTGCCTTGTACAGGGCCTCCCGGGTGACGCCGGCATCTTTCGCCACCTTGGACATGCCACGCGCGCGGGCAACTATGCCGAGAGCATTCGCGATATAGCCGGTATCGCCCGTGGCAAAGGCGTCGGCAAGAAGTTCGGCCTGGGCCTCCGCGCGGCCGAGATGTTCGGCAGGATCAAAAGGCAAGGTCTCGTGGGGCATTTCAGATCTCCTTGGCCATTTCAATGGCCTTCCTGATATCGCGCTTCTGCGAGGACTTGTCGCCGCCGCAGAGCAGGATAACGAGCGCGCTGCCGCGCTTGACGAAGTACAGTCGGTAACCGGGACCGTAGTCTATCCGAAGCTCGCCGATGCCATCGAAGAACTTCACGTCTCCCATCAGTCCGGACTGGATACGTGCCACGCGGATCGCAATCCGCTCGGCCGCCCGCATATCGTTTAGACCCTTGAGCCAGTCCCGGAACTCGGCGGTTTGCTCAACGATGGTCACTCGTGAACTATAGTTCACAGATTGAAAAAATCAAGCCGCCATGTGGGACTGTCGTGCCCGCCCGGACGGCACCGCCTCTCAATCGGCTGTGGACAGAGCCCCTTGATTCTGCTATCAGCCGCCCCAATTCGTGGTGTAACGCGCCGCGGAGGCTTGCGGCTATGGCCGCTTGCCTGTTGATTTCAAACCCGAAAGACAGGATTGCACGTGCAGGTACTCGTCCGCGACAACAATGTTGATCAGGCGCTTCGCGCGCTCAAGAAAAAGATGCAGCGCGAAGGCATCTTCCGCGAAATGAAGATGCGCGGACATTACGAAAAGCCCTCCGAGAAGCGCGCCCGTGAAAAGGCGGAAGCCGTGCGCCGTGCCCGCAAGCTGGCCCGCAAGCGCGCCCAGCGCGAAGGCCTGCTGCCGATGACGCCGCGTCCGGTCGCGGCCGGTGCTGCCGGTGCCGGTGCTCCGCGTCCGCCGCGGTTCTGACGTCAATTTTTCGTCCTTTTCCAAGGATATCCAAGGTGGCGCGATGCGGAATCGCCGCCACCTTTTTGTTGTGAGTTCGACCCGGTCCGAGAGGACCGGTTGGGAGAGATGCCGGTTCGGAGGGGGAACGGACCAGACGGCGCAGTAAGGACAGGGCAGACATGGACGCAATCACCGTAGAGCGCAGAACCGCGTGGCGCGGCCTCGCCCTGACGGCAGCCCTGCTTTCCGGGATGGCGCTTGCCAGCTGCCAGAGTGTTCCGACCGGCGAGTTCAACAACATCGACAAGGCGCAAGGCTCGAGCGAGAACATCTCCTCGCTGTCGGCGGTGATCCAGCGCAACCCCCAGGATCCGGAAGCCTACAATGTGCGCGGCTCGGCCTATGGCCGCGGCGGCCAGTACCAGGCGGCGCTGAAGGACTTCAACACCGCCATCCAGCTCAATCCGAATTTTTACCAGGCCTATTCGAACCGTGCGCTCATCCAGCGCTTCCTCGGCGATCAGGCGAGCGCGCTCGCCGACTACAATCGCTCGATCCAGATCAATTCCAACTATGACGCCGCCTATATCGGCCGCGGCAATCTCTACCGCAGGGCGGGCCGGGTCCAGGAAGCCTTCAACGATTTCCAGAAAGCCATCCAACTCGACACGACCGATGCGCGCGCCTATCACAATCGCGGCCTGATCTACCAGAGCCAGGGCCAGCACGCCTTTGCCATCGAGGATTTCTCGACCGCCATTTCGTTGGCGCCGGACGCCTCCGAGCCTTACAACGGGCGCGGCCTCTCCTACCTTGCCATGAACGACGAGGACAATGCCTTCGCCGACTTCAACATGGCGATCAAGCTCGACGGCAAGAATGCTGAGGCCTGGTCCAACCAGGCGTTGATCTACGAGCGGCGCGGCGACAAGGTCAGGGCCGCGAAATCCTACCGCGAGGCCGTGCACCTCAATCCGACCTACCAGCCGGCCAAGGACGGCCTGGCCCGCACCAGTGCCGGCTGAGCGGCCGGTTAATCGGGCCTCCGTTTCCGCACTCCGACAACCCTGCGTTTAGCTTCGCCTTGCTGGCGCCAAGTTTTCGGCGGAACGCTCGGCGTGCTCAGCCGTTTGTACAAGGCAATTTCGAAAGGACCCTGCCATGATCAAGAAACTCGCTTGTGCCGCTGTTCTCGCCACGACCGTCGTTGCCGCTCCCGCCAGCGCCAGCAAACTCCAGCTCGGCGTGCTCGACTGCACCATCGACGGCGGCACGGCCTATCTCGTCACTTCCAACAAGGGTGTTTCCTGTGTCTTTCGTCCGCATCGTGGCGGCCCCTCTGAAGTCTATACCGGTGTGATTTCCAAGCTCGGCGTCGATGTCGGCCGGACGCATCAGGGCCAGCTGGTATGGGCGGTTCTGGCGGCGACCCGCAACCACGATGAAGGCGACCTTGCCGGCAGCTACTATGGCGTGAACGCCGAGGCCAGCGTGGTCACCGGTGGCGGCGCCAATCTCCTGGTCGGCGGCCTCGACAGCGCCTTTTCGCTGCAGCCGCTCAGTGTCCAGGCACAGACCGGCGTCAACCTGGCGGTCGCCGTCACCTCGCTCGACCTGATCCACTCGTTCAAATAACGGCGCAGCATGGCTCCCGAGCGGCGGGGAGCGTAGGTGTCGGCCTGCGAATAGCTGCCGAAGGCTCATAGATTCCGGCAGGCCCACTCCGCAGAGGACGGGCCGCCCTGATGTTCAAAGTTGGGGCGCTCGAAGATCACGGCATGGCAACTGTGTTCATGCCGTTACCGTGACCGAAGATTGCGGCGATCCAATATTGCTTGTCTTCGGTCTGACCAGAATCTCAACGCCTCGTGATCGTCCCCCATCGCACAATTTTGAAATCCGCCACGTCAACGGCGATCAAGACCGCTTGATCTCAACTACGGTTGAGGTTCTAGAAGTCCTCCCATACTGCGGCATGTACTCATTTGGACGTGAAGAACGCTCCAATACTTCAGACCAGCGTCTGAGAAAGCCTGGGGGACCGGATGACCAAGACAAGCACAAACAGGGTCGACTGGCGCGCGCTGTGGGCGAGCGGCGACCTGGCGCGCTTCTGCTTCATCAGCCTCGGCATCCTGCTGCACGCCACCAACGAAACCATGGTGGCAACGGTCATGCCGGCCATGGTCGGCGAACTCGCCGGCGTGCAACTGGTCGGCTGGTCGCTGGCGATCTACGAGCTCGGCGCCATCGTTGCCGGTGCGGCCGCCGGACGGCTGGTGAGCTATGTCGCGCTGCGCACCAACATGATGGTCGCCGCAATGCTCTATGCCGCCGGCGCGCTGGTCTGCGCCACCGCGCCTTCGATGCCGCTGTTCCTCTGCGGCCGCCTGATCGAAGGGCTCGGTGGCGGCGCGCTGGTGTCGCTGGCCTTCGTCTCGGTCGAGCGGGTGTTTGCCCGCGCGATCTGGCCGCAGCTTTTCGGCGTCATGTCGGCGATCTGGGGCGTCGCCGCATTCAGCGGCCCCGTGCTCGGCGCGGTCATGACCGAATTGCTGTCCTGGCGCTGGGCCTTCGGCGTCTTCACCCTCGGCGGCACGGCGATGGCGCTGGCAAGCTTCATCGTGCTCGATACACCTGAAGCGACAAGGCCGCAGGCGACGGGCGGCTCGGCGCCGCCCTTTCCCTTTGCGGCGCTTGGCTGCCTCGCCGTCAGCGTCGTGCTGATTGCCACCGCCGGCGTCGACATCGCCCTGCTGCGCTCGTCGCTGCTGCTCACCCTCGGCCTGATCGGCCTGGCGCTGTTTATCTATATCGACGCACTGAAGCCGCGCTCGCGCCTGTTCCCGTCGCGGCTGTTCTCGTGGCGCTCGCCGGTCGGCGCGGGCATGACCATGGTCGCGGCGTTTTCGGTGGCGACCTGCTCCTTTACCGTCTACGGTCCGCTGCTTCTGACCAGCCTGCACGGCATTCCGATCCTGACCACCGGCTACATCATCGCCGCCGAATCGATCGCCTGGTCGATCCTGTCGATCCTCGTCGCCAATGCGCCGCCGGAACGCGAGCGGCTGATCATCGTCGGCGGGGCGCTGATGATCGCCACGGGCGTCGCCGGTTTCGCCTATACGGTGCCGGCCGGCTCTATCCCGTTGATCCTGCTTTGTGCCTTGCTGCAAGGCGGCGGTTTCGGCATCGCCTGGCCGTTCGTCACGCGTGTCATCGTGGCATCGGCCAAGGAAGGCGAGCAGACGATCGCCTCGGCCGCTGTGCCGACCATGCAGCGCATCGGTTATGCCGTGGGGGCGGCACTGACCGGCATCGTCGCCAACGCCAGCGGCTTTTCCGAAGGCCTGAACCGTGAGGCCGCGGCAAGTGTCGCCGCCTGGCTGTTCCTGGCGTTTATCCCGCTCGGAATCCTGGGATGCCTTGCCGCCTTGCGGATTTCGGGGGCGACCGACACGAAGCCGGCGAAGCTGTCAATCTCCGTGGGGGAGATTGACTAGACAACGACCGTCTTCAGCCGGTCGGCGATCAGCGCCGCGAGCCGCGTCGCCACCTCGTCCTTGCTCATCTCCGGCCATTCCTCGACGCCGGCCTTCGAGACGATCCGCACCTTGTTGCGGTCGCCGCCCATCACGCCCGGGGAACCATCTTCATGCGAGACATCATTGGCAACGATAAGATCGGCACCCTTTTTTGCAAGCTTGGCCTCGGCGTTCCTGACCAGGTCCTGCGTCTCCGCGGCGAAACCGACCACCAGCATCGGCCGCTTTTTGTGATGCCCGACACCGGCGAGAATATCGGGATTTTCCACCATCTGCAGCGCCGGTGGCCCCTCGCCCGCCACCTTCTTGATCTTTTCCCCGGCCGAACTTTGAGTGCGCCAGTCGGCGACAGCCGCGACGAACACTGCCGCGTCGGCCGGCAGCAGCTGCTCGACGGCGTCCTTCATCTCGACGGCCGTTTCGACGTGCAGCGTGGCGACGCCGGCCGGATCGGCAATGCCGACCGGGCCGGAGACGAGACGCACGTCGGCACCGAGCCTGGCCAGCGCCACCGCGATGGCGTGGCCCTGCTTGCCCGACGACCGGTTGGCGATGTAGCGGACCGGGTCGATCGGTTCATGCGTCGGCCCGGAGGTGACGATGATCTTCCTGCCCGCCAGCGGCTTTGGCCGGCTGTCGAGCAGCGCCTCGATCGCGGCGACGATCTCCAGCGGCTCGGCCATCCGGCCCTCGCCCACCTCGTTGCTCTCGGCCATCTCGCCCTTCGCCGGGCCGACGAATGCGACGCCGTCCTTGCTCAGCGTCGCACGGTTGCGGCGGACCGCCGGATGCGCCCACATTTTCGGGTTCATCGCCGGCGCCACCAAAACTCGCTTGTCGGTGGCGATGAGCACGGTCGAGGCAAGGTCGTTGGCATGGCCATTGGCGAGCTTTGCCATCAGGTCGGCGGTGGCCGGCGCCACGACCAAAAGGTCGGCCTCGCGCGACAGCCTGATATGGCCGATGTCGTGCTCGTCCTGCCGGTCGAACAATTCGGTGAAGACGTGGTCGGCCGACAGCGCCCCGGCCGACAGCGTAGTGACGAACTCCTGCGCCGCCGCGGTCATCACCACCCGCACTGCCGCACCGCGCTCGCGCAGCCGGCGGATCAGGTCGAGTGCCTTGTAGGCGGCGATGCCGCCGCCGATGATCAGCAGGATGCGCTTGCCGGAGAGGATGCCTCGCGGGCTGGAGACGGCGACCACCGGCGCTGCTGGACTCTGCGAACTCGTCAGTTCGCGCAGTGTTTTCTCGATCTGGTCGATGCGACCGGCCGAACCGAACTGACCTTCGACCGCTGCGCGGATCATCACCCGCGCCTGGTCTTCCATCGACCGGCCATTCTCCGCCGCCAGTCGGCGCAGCAGGTCCTTGACCTCGTCATCAAGGTTGCGGATCGTGATGCTGGCCATCTGATTGCACCTTGCCCGGAATTGCTGAGTGCAATGATAGCAATGCAATCACTTTGCAACAAGCGCTAGAAAATACGCCAGGCGATATACACCAGCGTCAATGCGATCACCCACAGCGCCAGCCGGCCGGAGCGGGTGTAGCGCGCCTCGGCCTTGCCGATCGCGCGTGCGGTCCTTTCGTCGAAGCGCAGGCCGTGTTCGGCCATCAGGTCGATCTCACGCGACAGCCGTTCGGTGCGGGCGGCGAGGTCCGGTGCCTGGCGGGCCAGCGCCAGCAGCGCGTTGGCACCGTCGCGCGCATCGGCCAGCAGGGCGCGCGGGCCGAGGTTGCGGGCAATCCAGCCGCTCACCACCGGCTCCGACGTCTTCCACATGTTGAAGGCCGGGTCGAGTGTGCGGGCGACGCCTTCGACGACGACCATGGTCTTCTGCAGCAGCACCAGCTCGGACCGCGTCGCCATGTCGAAGAGGTCGGTCACTTCGAACAGCAGCGTCAGCAGCTTGGCCATCGAGATGGTCTCGGCAGGCTGGCCGTGGATCGGTTCGCCGATCGCCCGGATCGCCTGGGCGAAGGCCGCGACATTGTGCTGGCGCGGCACGTAGCCGGCCTCGAAATGCACCTCGGCGACGCGCTGGTAATCGCGCGTGATGAAGCCGTAGAGGATTTCGGCGAGGAAGCGGCGCTCCTTTTTGCCGAGCCGGCCGGCAATGCCGAGATCGACGGCGACGATGGTGCCGTCGGCTTCTATAAACAGGTTGCCCGGGTGCATGTCGGCGTGGAAGAAACCGTCACGCAGCGTATGGCGCAGAAACGACTGAACGAGGTTGGCGGCAATCGCCTTCAGGTCGTGGCCGGCGGCGGTCAGGCCGGCAATATCGTTCATCTTGATGCCGTCGACCCATTCCATGGTCAGCACGTCACGACCGGTGCGCTCCCAGTCGACCGACGGCACACGGAAGCCGGGATCGTCCTTGGTATTCTCGCCGAGCTCCGAAAAAGCCGCCGCCTCCAGCCTCAAATCCATTTCGATCTTGGTAGTCTGGGCCAGCGTCTCCGTCACCTCGACCGGCCGCAGCCGGCGCGACGACGGGATGTACTTTTCCTGCAGCCGGGCGGCGAGGAAATAGCTTTCGAGATCGCGAAAGAAGCGGCGGCGCACGCCCGGCCGGATGACCTTCACCGCCACTCGCCTAACGACGCCGTCCTGCAGCGTTTCGGCGGTATGGACCTGGGCGATCGAGGCGGCGGCGACGGCCTCGCCAAAACTGACATAGAGCTCGTCGACCCTGCGTCCGAGCGAGGCCTCTATCGCGGCGACAGCCTCGGCCTTGGGAAACGTCTGCATCTTGTCCTGCAGCATGGCAAGATCAAGCGCGATATCGTTGCCGACGACATCCGGCCGTGTCGCCAGGAACTGGCCGAGCTTGACGTAGGACGGGCCGAGCCGCACGACCGCCTTGGCCAGCCTGTCGCCGCGCTCATAGGCAAGCGCCCGACGGCGGGTGAACAGCCGGGCCATGCGCCAGCCGAATTTCGGCAAGCCGAAGAGCTCGTCACCGGGCAAAGCCGCGATGACACCCTCGCGCACAAGCACCCAGCCGGCCCGCACGAGCCTGAAACCAGCGCCGATGCTGCTCATGGCTGGCTTTGCCCTGCCGGTTTCCTGAACTGGCGCAAGGCACGTCGGAAAATGCGGGCCAGCCTCAAAGCTTCCAGCCCGAATGAAGCGCGGCGATGCCGCCGGAATAATTGCGGAATGAGGCGCGCTCGAAGCCTGCGCGCGAAATCATCGCCGCGAAATTCTGCTGATTGGGAAACTTGCGGATCGATTCGACCAGATAGGAATAGGGCTCGTCATCGCCGGTCACCACCTTGCCGATCCGCGGAATGGCGTTGAACGACCATGCTTCATAGACCTTGTCGAGCAGCGGCATCTCGACCTCGGAGAATTCAAGGCAGAGAAAGCGCCCGCCAGGCTTCAGCACGCGATAGGCTTCGGCAAGCGCCACATCGATGCGCGGCACGTTGCGGATGCCGAAAGCGATGGTGTAGGCGTCGAAAGTAGCGTCGGCAAAAGGCAGTTCCTCGGCATTGGCTTCGACGAAATCGGTATTTGCCGACAGGCCTTTTTTCTCGGCCCGGTCGCGGCCGACGGCGAGCATCGAGCCGTTGATATCGAGAACCGTTGCATGAGCGTGCCTGCCGCTCGCCTCGACGATGCGGAAGGCGACATCGCCGGTGCCGCCGGCAACGTCGAGAACGCTCCAGCCCGGCCGCTTCGGTGGATTGAGCCAGGCGACCATGGCGTCCTTCCACAATCGATGCAAGCCGGCCGACATCAGGTCGTTCATCAGGTCGTAGCGGTTCGCCACCTTGTGGAAAACATCATTGACCAGGGACTGCTTGTCGCCTGGCCCTACCCGCTTGAAACCATAGGAGGTTTCCATGCCGCCCGCAGCAGTGGTTCTTTCAACCGACATCGTTTTGATCCGCCATAAAATCGGCGGGACCATAGCCGATCGATGGTGCGGGCGCTATTGTTTAAGGCGCGGTGTTCGGCCGCGCTTCGAAGCAGGTTCCGGAAAAGTGTCACACGGTTTTTCGACAGGAACTTGCGTCATAAGAAAAAGCCTGACGGGATAATTGAATGCCTTTGAAAGCAGAACTGCACTGCCACATCGAAGGGGCAGCGGCGCCTGAACTCGTCCTCCGCCAGGCTGAGAAATACGGCAAGGATGCCTCGCCCTACATCCAGGACGGCTCCTTCGTCTGGCACGACTTCACCTCTTTCCTCGCCGCCTACGACTTCTCGTCGGACCTGTTCCGCACCGAAGAAGACTATGCGCGGCTGGCCGACCATTACCTGACCAGCCTCGCCCGCGACGGCGCCATCTATTCCGAGGTTTTCACCTCGCCCGACCATGCCAACAAGGCCGGGCTGTCGCCAAAGGCCTATACCGACGCGCTCGGCGAAGGCATGGCCCGCGCCAAGGCGAAGACCGGCATCGAAGGCCGCATGATCGTCACCGGCGTGCGCAATTTCGGTGTCGAATCGATCGAGCGGGTGGCGCGTTTCGCCGCGCGCTGCGGGCATCCGCTGGTGACCGGTTTCGGCGTCGCCGGCGACGAGCGGATAGGCGACCTGGAAGATTATGTCAGGGCCTTCGAGATCGCCCGCGAGGCCGGCCTCGGCATCACCGTCCATGCCGGCGAATTGATGGGCTGGGAGAGCGTCGAGGCGGCACTCGACCACATCCGCCCGTCTCGCATCGGCCATGGCGTGCGCGCCATCGAGAACCCCGAGCTTGTGCGGCGCATCGCCGACGAAGGCGTCGTGCTCGAATGCTGCCCTGGCTCCAACATCGCCCTGAAACTCTTCGACAGCTTCGCCGACCATCCCTTCCCCGCCTTGCGGGCAGCGGGCTGCAAGGTGACGCTCAACTCCGATGACCCGCCCTACTTCTGGACCTCGCTGAAACGCGAATACGACATCGCTGCCGAGCATTTTGCGATGGACGACAAGGCGCTCACCGCCGTCACCAGGACGGCCATCGAGGCAGCCTTCGTCGACAGGAAGACCAGGGCGGTGCTGCTGGGCAGGCTCGGCGCCAAGGGCAGGTGAATGGTGAATGGTTCACCCGGCGCTTCGGTCCGTCAGCCGCGAGTTTTTCCGCGCAACCAAGGACTCGCAAACCAGTTCACTATTCACTATTCACCATTCACCATTCACTTGCGCAGTTGGAGAACACCATGAAGGGCGTCACCGTCGTCGACCATCCGCTTGTCCAGCACAAGCTGACCATCATGCGCAAGAAGGAAACCTCGACGGCCGGCTTCCGGCGGCTGCTGCGCGAGATCTCGCTGCTGCTCGGCTACGAGGTCACCCGCAACCTGGAACTGACGACGACGACCATCGAGACGCCGATCGAAACGATGGAGGCGCCGACGCTGGAGGGCAAGAAACTGGTCTTCGCCTCGGTGCTGCGCGCCGGCAACGGCTTGCTCGAAGGCCTGCTCGATCTGGTGCCGGCGGCGCGTGTCGCCCATATCGGCCTCTATCGCGACCATGAGACGCTGGAAGCGGTCGAGTATTTCTTCAAGGCGCCAGGCGACCTCGCCGACCGGCTGGTGATCGTCGTCGATCCGATGCTGGCGACCGCCAATTCGGCGATCGCTGCGATCGACAAGCTGAAAGGCCGCGGTGCCACCAACATCCGCTTCCTCTGCCTGCTGGCGGCACCAGAGGGCCTCGAGCGGTTTACCCAGGCGCATCCCGATGTTCCGGTCTTCACCGCTTCCATCGACCGCCAACTCAACGAAAAGGGCTACATCATGCCGGGTCTCGGCGATGCCGGCGACCGCATGTACGGCACCAAATAGATCCGTTTACCGATTGTTTACGCAAACGGCTGGTTTCCGCACTCGTTAAAGCGGCAGACACCATGTCGGACTAAGGATCGGCAACCACAAAGGCCGGTCCATGCTGCGCAAGCTCCTCATCCTTGGCGTGTTTGCCGGAACGTCGGCATCGCTGCCGATCGTGTATCAGTCCAATTCACAGGTAATCGAGCGGCTGTTGAAATCCGCCATCGGAGCCAGGCCGGCCGACACACAAACCAACCTGAATCTCGCCGCCGTCCCGGACAGGCCGGCAACGCCGCAGCCGCTCGGCCGCAAGGTCGTCGTCACCGCGGACGCGCGCGGGCATTTCATGTCGGTCTTCAAGTTGAACGGTCGCCAGGTCGACGGCATGATCGACACCGGTGCGACGCTCGTCGCCATCAACACCTCGACCGCGCGCAGGATCGGCATCTCGCTCAATTCGACGGACTTCAGCCATCAGGTCAACACCGCCAATGGTGCGATCAAGGCCGCCGTGGTGACGATTGATCGCCTGCAGATCGGCAAGATCACCGTCGAGGGCGTCGAGGCCGTCGTGCTCGACGACAGGGCGCTGCACACCAACCTGATCGGCATGAGCTTTCTGCAGCGGCTCGAAAAATACCAGGTCGAAGGCGGCAAGCTGCTGCTGGTTCAGTAGAACGTGATCCCGAACCGCAGGTCCGCGCCTGCGAAAAGTTGGGGACCAGTCTTCGGACAAGATCGTGGTCCAAAGAAAGATAGAACCCATCCGATACCGTCGGAATGGCTCTACCCGCGGGGCAGGATCCGCCGGATGACGGTTTTCTCCGTGGCCGGTTTGGAAGTGCCGATGGTATACGCCGAAAGCACGGCGGCCGCGGCCGCTTCGGCATCCCCGGTATTGCGGGCATGGACCAGCGCCAGCGCTTCGCCGGCCCGCACTTCAGCGCCGACCGGCAACAGCCTGGTGATGCCAACGGCGTGATCGATCCTGTCGTCGGGCCGCGTCCGCCCGCCGCCAAGCCCGACCACGGCAAGCCCGATCTCGCGGGTCGCGATGCCGGTGACAAAGCCGTTCGCGCTCGCCTTGACCGCGAATTCCGTTGCCGCTTTCGGCAGATATTTTTCCGGATTGTCGACAAAGTCGACGGGACCGCCCAGTGCCGCCACCATGCGCGCGAAGATGGAAGCGGCGCGGCCGCCGGCCAGCGTCTCGGCGGCGCGGCGCAGGCCGTCCTGGTTGGACGACACCAGGCCTGCCGATTGCAGCATCTCGGCGGCCAGCGCCAGCGTCACGTCCTCCAGCCGCCGGTCGCGAAAGCGGCCGGTGAGAAAATCGACGGCGTTGCGCACCTCGACCGCATTGCCGGCGGCGGACGCCAGGGGCTCGTTCATGCCGGTGACCAGCGCCGAGGCCTTAAGGCCGGCGCCATTGGCGACGTCGACCAGGCTGTTGGCCAGTGCGGTTGCGTCGCGCGATTTCTCCATGAAGGCCCCGTTGCCGACCTTGACGTCAAGCACCAGCGAATTGAGGCCGGCGGCCAGCTTCTTCGACAGGATCGAAGCAGTGATCAGCGGCACCGATTCGACCGTTCCCGTCACATCGCGGATGGCGTAGAGCCTGGCGTCGGCGGGTGCGAGATCGGCGGTCTGGCCGATGATGGCGCAGCCGGTTTCGAGCACCGTCTTGCGGAAGCGCGCAACATCCGGCTGGCTGATATAGCCGGGGATGGCATCCATCTTGTCCAGCGTGCCGCCGGTATGGCCCAGACCCCTGCCGGAAATCATCGGCACATAGGCGCCGCAGGCAGCGACGATCGGCGCCAGCATCAAGGAGACATTGTCGCCGACGCCGCCGGTCGAATGCTTGTCGGTGACCGGGCCGGGCAGATCCGACCAGTCGAGCACATCGCCGGAATCGCGCATCGCCATAGTCAGCGCCACCGCCTCGTCGCGGCTCATGCCGTTGAAGAACACCGCCATGGCAAAGGCGCCGACCTGCGCGTCGGTGACTGTGCCGGCGGTCAAACCCTCGATAAAGAACGCTGTCTCCTCAGCCGAGAGCTTCTGGCCGTCGCGCTTGCGGCGGATGATTTCCTGGGGAAGCATCAGGCGTCGACCCTGTGCTCCGGAAGCCCGTCCTGAAAAACACGCTGCAGAATGGTCGCCAGCCGCGCACCGCCAACCGGCGCCATGTCCTTGGTCTCCTGGTGCGACAGCTCGGCTCCGGTCAGGCCGGCAGCAAGGTTGGTCACGACCGAACAGGCGGCGACGCGCAGCCCAAGGAAGCGGGCGAGAATGACCTCCGGCACCGTCGACATTCCGACCGCGTTGGCGCCCATGACGCGCGCCATGCGGATCTCGGCGGGCGTCTCGAAGCATGGGCCGGAGAACCACATATAGACGCCCTTGTGCAGCTTGGTACCGGTGGCCTTCGCCGCCTGCTCGATGGCGGAGCGGAGACCGGCGTCATAGGCTTCGGTCAGGCCGACGAAACGGCGGTCGCTCGGTTCGCCGATCAGCGGGTTGGAGCCCGAGAAATTGATGTGATCGGTGATCAGCATCACCGAGCCGGGGCCCATCCCGGGATCGACCGAACCGGCGGCGTTGGTGAGGATCAGCCTGGAGATGCCGAGGCCGGCGAGCACCTCGAGTGCCGGCCGCATCGCCGCCGCGTTGCCGTGCTCGTAATAATGCGCCCGGCCGGACAGCATCAGCACCGGCGTGCCGGCAAAGAGCCCCGCCACCACCTCGCCGGCATGGCCGCTGACTCCGCTTCGGGGAAACCCCGGCAAGTCGGCGTAGGAGATTCGCACCGCATCCTCGACCTGGTCGACAAGCCCGCCAAGCCCTGACCCCAGCACCAAGGCGGTAGTCGGCGCCAGCCCGTCCAGCCTTTCGACGAGGTGATCGAGCGCTTCCTTCATTTCAGCACATCGCCTTCAAACCCGTATGGCAGCAACTCGCCCATGGTCACGGTCTCGACCACGCCGCTATCATCGCAGAGATAGAACTTCGTCTCCGGCCGGCAGAATTCCGCCAGCCGCTGCCGGCAGCCGCCGCAGGGCGAGCATTTTGCCACGCGTTCGGCGATCACGGCGATTTCCGTGATTTTGCCGCCGCCGCCCATGATGTAGTTGGCAAGTGCGGTGGTTTCGGCGCACCAGCCCTCCGGATAGGACGCGATCTCGACATTGGCGCCGGTGAAGACACGGCCGTCCTCGGTGCGCAACGCCGCGCCGACCGGAAATTTCGAATAGGGCGCATAGGCCTTGGCCATGGCGGCTTTCGCCGCTTCGAACAGATCATGAGCCATAATAGATCAGCGTTCCTTGACATAAGGCACGCCGCCGGCGCGCGGCGGGATTGCCTTGCCGATGAAGCCGGCAAGCAGGATGACGGTCAGCACATAGGGCAGCGCCTGCATGAATTGCACCGGCACCTTGCCGATCAGCGGCAGCGGCGTGCCTTGCAGGCGGATCGACGCGGCGTCGAGGAAGCCGAACAGCAGGCAGGCGAACATGGCGTTGACCGGTTTCCATTTGGCGAAGATCAGCGCGGCCAGCGCGATATAGCCCTTGCCGGCGGTCATGTCCTTCACGAAGCCGCCATTCTGCACCATCGACAGATAGGCTCCGGCAATGCCGGTGAGCACGCCGGTGCAGATCAGCGCCCGATAGCGCAGCCAGGCGACTGATATGCCGGCGGTGTCGACCGCGGCCGGGTTCTCGCCGACGGCGCGCAGGCGCAAGCCGAAGCGGGTGCGAAACAGCACCCACCAGGTGAACGGCACGGCCAGGAAGGCGAGATAGACCAGCACGGAATGGCCGGAGATGAGTTCCGAATAGATCGGCCCGAGAATCGGAACGCTCCTGAGCGCCTCTGCGCCCGGCCAGATGATTGCCTCGAAGCGCTCGCCGGCGGCCAGCGCCGGCGTGCGCCCGCCTTGCTGGAACCAGGCCTGGCCGAGCATGATCGTCGATCCGGCGGCAATGAAATTGATCGCGACGCCGGAAACGATCTGGTTGCCGCGATGGGTGATCGAGGCAAAGCCGTGGATCAGCGCGAAGGCAACCGAGATGAGGATGGCCATGCCGAGGCCGAGATAGGCCGAGTGGAAGACCGAGGCGGCGGCCGCACCGGCGAAGGCGCCGACAAGCATCTTGCCCTCGAGCCCGATGTCGAAGACGCCGGCCCGCTCCGAATAGAGGCCGGCGAGACAGGCGAGCAGCAAGGGCACAGACAGGCGGATGGTCGAGTCCAGGACCTGTACGATGGCGTTGAAGAAATCCATCTCAGGCGCCCTTCCCCTTGACCGCTTCCATGCCGACCGATTTCGGGCTGAGCGAGGCGAACAACGCCTGGACGTAGGGCCGGAACATATGCTCGAGCGCGCCGGCGAACAGGATCACGAGGCCCTGGATGATGACGATCATGTCGCGGCTGATCACCGGCATCTCGAAGGCGAGCTCGGCGCCGCCCTGGTAGAGCATGCCGAACAGGATCGCCGCCAGCACGATGCCGACCGGGTGCAGGCGTCCCATCAGTGCCACCGCGATGCCGACGAAACCGGCGCCCGAAACGAATTCGAGCGCGACATTGTGCTGGTCGCCCATCGTCGGGTTGAGCGCCATCATGCCGGCCAGCGCGCCCGAGATCATCATCGCAATGATGATGATGCGGATCTCCGAAATGCCGGCATAACGCGCCGCTTTCGGGCTGTGGCCATAGGTGCGCATCTCGTAGCCGAGCTTCGTGCGCCAGATCAGCACCCACACCAGAAAGGCCATGGCTAGCGCCAGCAGGGAACTAACGTTGAATGGCGCCGAACGGATTTTAGCGCCGAACAATTCGATGACCCAGTTGAGCTTCGGCAATTGCGCGCCTTCGAGGAAGGTGCGCGTCTGCGGCGCCATCGAGCCGGGCGGCTTCAGCATCCCCACCAGCGCATAGACCATGACGCTGGCGGCGATGAAGTTGAACATGATGGTGGTGATGACGATATGCGAGCCGCGCTTGGCCTGCAGATAGGCCGGGATCAGCGCCCACAGCGCGCCCATCGCCGCGGCGGCGATAATGGCGATCGGGAAGGTCAGCCACCAAGGGAGCAGGCTGTCGAAGGCCAGGCAAACGATGCCTATGCCGAGACCGGCGATGTAGCCCTGGCCCTCGCCACCGATGTTGAACAGGCCGCAATGCGCCGCAACCGCCACCGAAAGCCCACTGAAGATGAAGGTGGTGGCATAGAAAAGGGTGAACGCGATGCCTTGGCCGCGGCCGAAGGCACCCTCGACCAGGATGACGGCTGCACGCAGCGGGTTCTCGCCGACCAATATGACGACGAAGCCGGCGACGACGAATGCGACGAACAGATTGATCAGCGGGATCAGCACGTAATCGGCCCAGGCCGGCAGCTTGGCATAGGGGGTGCTCACTCGGCGGCCTCCCGGTGCTCGACGCCGGCCATCAGCAGGCCGAGCTCGCCCTCGGTCGCGTCGGGGCCGCGTTCGCCGACGACGCGGCCGGCAAACATCACCAGGATGCGGTCGGACAGCGAGCGGATCTCGTCGAGCTCGACCGAAACCACCAGCACCGCCTTGCCCTGGTCGCGCATGGCTATGAGGCGCTTGTGGATGAATTCGATGGCGCCGACATCGACGCCGCGTGTCGGCTGGCCGACGATCAACACGCCGGGATCTTGTTCCATTTCCCGCGCCAGCACGATCTTCTGCTGGTTGCCGCCGGAGAAATTGGCGGTCTTGAGGCGGCAGTCCGCCGGGCGGATGTCATATTTGACGATCTTGTCCCTGGCATCGTTACGGATGGCATCGATGTCGAGGAACGGCCCCTTCAGATAGCGCGCGTCGTCCTGATAACCGAGGATCGAATTCTCGTTCTCCTCGAAGGCCAGCACGAGCCCGACATGATGGCGGTCCTCCGGCACATGGGCAAGGCCGCGCTCGCGCAACTCGCCAGGGTCGGCGGCGCCGGTGAGGTCGATCGGCTTGCCGTCGAGCATGACCGAGCCCGAAACGGCATGCCTGATGCCGGAAATCGCCTCGAGCAATTCGGACTGCCCGTTGCCGGCGACGCCGGCAATGCCGACGATCTCGCCGGCATGGACGTCGAAGGAGACGTCGTCGACCATGGTGACGCCGCGGGAATCCTTGACCGTCAGGTTCTTGACCGCAAGCTTGACGCCGCCGGCCTTCGCCTCGCCCTTTTCGACGCGCAGCAGCACGCGCCGGCCGACCATCAGCTCGGCCAGCTCCTCGACCGTGGTCTTCCTGGTTTCGCGTGTCGCCACCATCGTGCCCTGGCGCATCACCGACACCGTGTCGGTGATCGCCATGATCTCGCGCAGCTTGTGGGTGATCAGCACGATCGTCTTGCCCTGCTCCTTCAGCTGCCTGAGGATGCGGAACAGGTGGTCGGCCTCGGCCGGCGTCAGCACGCCTGTCGGCTCATCGAGGATCAGGATCTCGGCGCCGCGATAGAGCGCCTTGAGGATTTCGACGCGTTGCTGCAGGCCGACCGGCAACTCCTCGATGATGGCGTCGGGATCGACTTCGAGCCCGTATTCGCGCTCGAGCCGCTCCAGCTCGGAACGCGCCTTGGCAATGCTCTTCTTCAGCAGCGCATCGCTTTCGGCGCCGAGAATGACGTTTTCCAGCACCGAGAAATTGTCGACCAGCATGAAATGCTGATGCACCATGCCGATGCCGAGCGCGATCGCATCATTCGGTGTCTTGATCGATGCCGGCTGGCCGCCGACACGGATCTCGCCGGAATCGGCCTGGTAGAAACCATAGAGGATCGACATCAGCGTCGACTTGCCGGCGCCGTTTTCGCCGACGATGCCATGGATGGTGCCGCGCATAATCTCCAGATTGATGTCGCGGTTGGCGCGCACGGCGCCAAAGCTCTTGTCGATGCCGATCAGCTCGATTGCGGCTTGCGCCATGCAGCCTGTTCCCACTGTTATTTTTTTACCGCTTGGTCAAACGCCTAGCATGACGCCCAGTCTGTGCCAATTGGGTCCGTAGCAATTGGCCGGAGCAGGTTCACTCTCGACAAATCCCGCCATGCTTGTCAATTTCCAACGTGGCCGCAGCCTGCACAATCGCCTGATCGAGGATTTCAAATGACCATGCCCGAGGACCGGCTGACGACGCTGGAAATCCGCGCCGCCGAGCAGGAGAAGACCATCGAGGAACTTTCCGGCCAGATCGCCGAGCAGTGGAAGGTGATCGAGCGCATGCAGCGCAAGCTGGACGCGCTGGCCGAGCGCTTCCTGGCGCTGGAGGAACAGGCCGCGCCCGACGTGCCGGTGACCAAGCCGCCGCACTGGTGAGCGGGCCGACAAGACAAAACCGCCGGGCTTTCACCCGGCGGCTCGTCACTTCAGCAGTGCCAGTCGATCAATAACAGCAATCGATCAATACGGGCAGGCATTGTCCGACATGTAGTCGTGCACCTTGATGGTGCCGGCTATGATGTCGGCCTTGGCTTTTTCGACCGCCGCCTTCATCGCATCGTTGACAAGCGCCTTGTTGTTGTCGTCCATGGCGTAGTCGACCCCGCCTTCCTTGAGGCCGAGATCGTTGACGCCCGCCGTGAACTTGTCGTTCTTGGCATCCATGAAGGTGTTGTAGACGGCAACGTCGACGCGCTTGACCATCGAGGTCAGCACCTTGCCGGGCTGCAGGCCGTTCTGGTTGGAATCAACGCCGATGCCGAGCTTGCCGGCGTCGGCCGCTGCCTGCAGCACACCGACACCGGTGCCGCCCGCCGCTGCGTAGATTACGTCGGCGCCCTGGTCGATTTGCGTCTTGGCGATCTCGCCGCCCTTGGCCGGATCGTTCCAGGCTGCCGGCGTATCGCCGGTCATGTTCTGGATGACGTCGGTGGCCCCGGCCGCCTTGGCGCCGCCGACATAGCCGCAGCCGAACCTGCGGATCAGCGGAATATCCATGCCGCCGACGAAGCCGACCTTCTTGGTCTTGGAAGCCATCGCCGCCATCACGCCGACGAGGTACGAGCCTTCCTGCTCCTTATAGACCAGGGAGCGGACATTGGGCTTGTCGACGACCATGTCGATGATGGCGAATTTGGTGTCGGGGAACTCGGTGGCGATCTTGTCAAGCGCGTCAGCCCACGAGAAGCCCGCCATGACGATCGGGTTGCGGCCGTCCTCGGCGAAACGGCGCAGCGCCTGCTCGCGCTGGGTGGCGTTGCTGACCTCGAATTCCACATAGGGGATGCCGGTCTCGGTCTTGAACTTTTCAGCGCCGTGGAAGGATGCCTCGTTGAACGACTTGTCAAACTTGCCGCCGAGATCATAGAGGATCGCGGGTTGAATGTCCGCGGCGAAGGCCGGAAGAACCATTGCAGCTGCGGCCATGAGGCCGAGAACGATACGTTTCATGTGATCCACACCCCTGTCGGTTATTTGTCCATTATGCACCGCATGCCGGCCCGGTTCTCCGGCAGGCATACGGGTGTCGGGCAGGAGTGTCTTCCTCCCGCTTCGGGTCAATCTGGCACGGCCCGAAACAAAATTCACGTGGAATTTTGACCCTTTGGAAAAGCATGGCGCCGCATCGCGGCGCCACAGCATATTCCTTGCGTCAGGGGTATAAAATCAGGCGGAGACGGCGGCCGGAATGGCGCAGGTGACGCCGGTTCCGTGCAGGCCGCAATAGCCGTAAGGGTTCTTCGCCAGATATTGCTGGTGGTCTTCCTCGGCGAAGTAGAATTCCGGCGCCGGCGCGATCTCGGTGGTGATCTTGCCGCGTCCGGCACCGCGCAGCGAAGCCTCGTAGGCATCGCGCGAGGCGAGCGCCGCCTGGTACTGCGCGTCGTTGAACGTATAGATCGCCGAACGGTAGGTGGTGCCGACATCATTGCCCTGGCGCATGCCTTGCGTCGGGTCGTGGCTTTCCCAGAACAGCTTCAAGAGCTCGGCATAGGACACGATCTTGGGATCGTAGACGACGAGCACGACTTCGGCATGGCCTGTCAGGCCCGTGCAGGTTTCCTGATAGGTCGGGTTGGGCGTGACGCCGCCGGCATAGCCGGCCGCCGTGACCCATACGCCCTCGACTTGCCAGAACAGGCGCTCGGCGCCCCAGAAGCAGCCCAGCCCGAACATCGCCATTTCCATCCCTTCGGGATAAGGACCCTTGAGCGGCCTGTTCGAGACAAAGTGCTTCGATGCCGTCGGGATCGGCCGGTCGCGGCCGGGCAACGCCTCGGAGGGTTTCGGCAGGTTGAGCTTCTTGTTCAGCATGTCGCTGAGAAACATGTGTGGCTTCCTTTTCTTCTTGGTTGAGCCTTCCTGGTACGGGATCACCGGGTCAGGCTGGAAATGTCAGGTTGCGGCGAACCGCCCGCTGGGGCGCTGCCGCCTGTAACCGATGGCATAAAGAATGAACGCCAGCACCGCGAACACGGCAAAGCCGGGCTGGCTGAGCACCCAGGCGATGGCACCGTCCCACAGCAGCGGGTTGACCTTGTCGCGGACGAAGCTTTCGAAGGCGCTGCGCGTATCCGGCGAAACCGCGAGCCAGCTGGTGTTGAGCGGAGTCATCACCAGCGCCGAAGCCGCCACCGAGCGGGTCGCATCGAGCACGGCCATGATGACCGAAACCGACAGCGCGATCATTGCAGCAAGACGGAAGATAAAGCGGAACATCCGGACCCTTCCTCCCCAGGAGTTTATCAGAATGTCGTGTGGACTGTTAAATAGGATCTGCGTGCTTTATCCGCAATCGCGACACGCGAAGTTGAACCTGCGGCCGCCGGTTCGCCGGGACCGGTGGCGCGCCGGGGACGGCAAGCACACCTCCGCCGCTCCTTTCGATAGGCTCCCAACGGGTGCCTCAGCGGCATGGGCTGAGCATCCGTATCCGGCAAAGCGAATAGACTGCCGTTATGTCTTGGCATTCGGCACCGGATCGACTAGATGAGCCCCGCGCCTGTTGCTTTGACGGCTCAGGTGCGGGGAAAGGGTATCCGCTGGTTGACGGCGCCCACGGCCGGAATTCCGGCACCGGAATCCCAAAGGAGATGCATCTCCCCAACCCGCGCGGCGAAACCGGCCGCGTCGAAAATGCTAAAGAGACGGAGAGGTGGCCGAGTGGTTGAAGGCGCACGCCTGGAAAGTGTGTTTACGGGAAACCGTAACGCGGGTTCGAATCCCGCTCTCTCCGCCAGTTAAATCTCACCGGCTCGCCGAGTCTGAAGGGACGCTGGACGGCGACTGCCGCTGCGATGCAGTATCTTGAGGCAGGCAGGCAGAGGGGCGCGAAGGCTGCTGAGCGGCTTTCATCTTCGCCGCACCCTTACCTCAGATCAGCCTACAACCAATCGGCCCGCGCTTCACCAGAAGCGCGGGCTTGGTCGACTCGGCACCGTCGCCGCCCCGTCTAGCGCGGGACCGCTTGTATTCCCGAGACCGAGCGCTCTGTTTCGGCGGAGAAAACCACGAAGGCAAAGATCAGCACGGCGGCAGCGACAATCATTGAGCCGGTGGCGACGATCGGCTCGAGCGCCGGATTTCCCTGCAGCATCAGGTAAAGCGCCGGCAGCATCACGACCAGGCCGAGATTGTAGACTCCGTAGTGGATCATCGCGCTCCTGCGGGCAGCCTTCGCCGGGTTCAGCGCATAATAGCCGCCGAATATTGCACTGGTGACCCACCCCAGCAGGTTGATGTGCGCGTGAGCCGGAAACGCGCCGTGATCGCCTGAAATTGCCATCTGCAGGCCAGCTGCAATTCCCAGAATAAGAAAGATGATGGCTGTCTTGAAAAAGAGTTCCGAAACCTTAGGCATATCATTCTCCCAAACCCGTTTTGCCGCCGCATCATGCTGTGGTTCCGGCGATCTTGCCAAGGGACCGTCGGGCCTGCGGAGCCATTTGTCGCCGGCCTGACAGCCCGTTGGCGGCCGGCCGCCGGGCCTGGCCGGTTGCGAGTCCAGCCAGCAAAAAATATGCACTCACGCTAATTTAATTGCAACATTACCGGCCAGGCTTGCATGTCGTTCTCGCCAGGGAAGTGTCCTGCACGATGGTGGTGCCATACGCGCCAAAGATCTGCCCGTCAGTGTTGCAGCAAGGCCTCGCCGAACTTCTCCCACAGCTGTGCGCAATCTGTTGCTCTGAGGCTGGGGGTTCCGACTGGGCCATATCTGATGACGGCGGCGTGAACATCATAGCCAACGATAGGTGCATTGGCGACAAAGTGGATAGCCTCGCCCAATCGGCGGGGCCCAATTGGCGCATCGGTTTTGTTGGTGATATCGAAGACACCACGAATATCCGCTTCCTGATTCCTGGCTGCCAACGCAGCCGCCATTACCCTTTCTTGCATCATCGAAATCTCTCCTATCGGTCTAAGTCTAAGAACCGCGGCTTGTGCCGATCCGGCAGCTGACAACCGGCAAATCGAAGTGCCTTTTGCAGCATCTTGATTGGCTCTTGCTGCGAGCCACTCCGCCCGCTCCCGCGGCAAGCCGATAAGGCACTGCCAGCAAAATCCGCAGGCACATCCACGGTCGCATCAAACACGGCCCACGTGCCAGTCGGCTCCTGAACGGGCAAAAACCTCATAACAGCGCCTGCTAATATACCATGCCGACTGTGAGGACGAGACTTTTTCCTGCATCAACTAAACGAATGAGAGCTGGTGTCGAAGTGCCGGGCGACGCTCGTCGAAAACAAATCGTCGGCGACATCGCCTGGATCGAAGGTGGGCCTGAGCAGTGATCCGGCCGCATTCGAGGCTCGCCGACCGGGACAAGCACAAGACGCAGCGCCGGCACGCCTCGTCAGATGTTACTTTCTGCCCTGCGGATAGATCGTCTCGCCGCGCTTCAGCATCTCCACGAACGCCGCGATCTTCTTCTTGCGTCCGGCTTCGGTTTTCATGTTGTGGATGCGGAAGGCGAGTGCGAAGCGGTTTTGGCCGCTGAGCTTTGCCAACATCTCTTTCGCCGTGGGCTCGGCGTCTATTGCCGCCTGGAGGTCGTCGGGGATCTTCATCCCCTTGCCGCTCTTGTAGGCGCGCGCCCAGCGGCCGTCGGCCTTGGCCGCATCGACCTGCCTCAGCCCGTGCTCGGTCATCCGGCCCTCCTCGATCAGCCGGGCGACATTGTCGACATTGATCTGGCTCCAGGTGCTCTTCTTGCCGCGCGGGGTGTAGCGCTGCAGGTAGCTTTTGCCGCCCAAGGCCTTGCGCACGGCATCGATCCAGCCCCAGCACAACGCCACGTCGATGGCTTGCTTCGGAGTGATCGACGGCAGTCCCGAATCGAGCTTATGGATCTTGATCCAGACTTCGTCCTCGCTGTCGTGATGCTCGCCAAGCCAGGCATGGAAGCTTTCGGCATCCCTGAACTCGCGCACCTTGGCGGGGTCGACCTTGACGGGCGCCATCAGCCGGTCCGCCCACGACGCAGGCGCGTAACGACGCCAAACCGCTTGCCGGCCGCGCGCGCGCTCATCTCAGCTCCGAGTCCGCAATCCGCAGGCCTGGTGATTCTCGCCGGCACGCATTCAGCCCGCACGATTGGGCGTTCCGAGGACATGGGATTTCGGCGGCAGCATGACGTCGTCGAATGTCTGCGTGAACATCGCCGCCGCAAAGAAAGCGACGGCGCGCAGGGTTTCGGTGCCGGTGTTGACGAGGTCGTGCCGGACCGGCGTCGGAAGTACCAGGACGCTGCCGGGCCCGACCGGGTGGGTGCTGCCGCCCTCAATGTGTAGCTCGCCGGTGCCGGCGATGATGTATTGCGTCTCTTCGGTGGCGTCTCTGTGCCAGCCGAGCCGCTTGCCGGGCTCGATCTCGTAGACAATGACCGAGGACTGGGTGGTGCCGTGCCCGCCGTAAACCGCGAAAGCGCCGGCCCATTTGACCGACAGATCGTCCTCTGCCCAAACCAGCGAACGTTCGAGCCTGTCGGATGCGACGACTGCTGTCATGGCTTCGTTCCTCTCAGCGAATTGCGAACACGAATCTAGATGATTTTTCTGGTCTGCGTCAGCAAAACTGGCTGCTGACCGTTCCCCGTCCATTGCGCGTGACGATTTGCCGGGCCGCGATCCGATCTATTCTACTCTCGGGCCGGATCACTGAGCCGATCCCCCAATGCAACCAAGCCTTTACCTTTTAGTCAGTTTTGAGTTGCCCCTGCGTTGCGTTCGTGGTCCGGTACAACCAGGGCGCTCAATGCGGCATTCGGCAACGGTCGCCTCACCGACCGTCAGGGCAACACACCGTCGAGCCAATACAGGAGATAGCAATGGGCATTTTCGACAGTATCAAAGGTGCGATTTTCGGAAACGCGGTTGCGGGCGAAGCGCCGCCGGCGCAACCGTCTCCCGCGCCTGCTTCGAGCACGGCCACCCAGCCGACGGCGCCTACCCGATCCGCCCCGGCTGCAACCCCAGCTCCGGCCGCGCCGGCCGCGCCGTCCTCTGCCCCTGACATCGCTGCCATTCTCGACAAGGCGGTGGCCGCGAGGGGGCAGAAACTCAACTGGAAGAATTCGATCGTCGACCTGATGAAGGCTCTGAATATCGACAGCAGCCTCGGCGCCCGCAAGGAGCTTGCCCACGAGCTGAACTACACCGGCGATATGAACGACACTGTAACGATGAATCTGTGGCTGCACGACGCACTGATGAAAAAGCTGGCCGAGAACGGCGGCAAGCTTCCGAGCGACCTGGCCGCCTAGAGTCACAAGACAAGCAATTCCAGGAAAACGTGTGAACGGTTTTCCGTCCGGAATTGCGTCAAACAAAAAAGACAGACCGGTTCTGCCCGCACCGTGGTTCTTGCTGCGCCGGCTTCGGCCGCAACCGAGCAGACCACACTGCCAAGCATCAGACTGCCCGTAAATAAAACTGAGACCGATCCCGGCCGCCGGGATTGGGTCCATGGCGAAGTCGCATGGCACAAAAGCGCTGCCCTCGCGCCCGGATTGCCTCCCGCAAAACCGACGATTTCGGTCGCTGCCCACGCGCTGGTAGGACCACCATTTTGCTGGCGAAACGCGACGTTCGGCGTATCATTCTCTCGGGAGAGGGTTCATGGTGGGAGGAAGCCAATGAACGTGGTGAAGCGGGTGACGGTCGCCGACTTGACAGCCCAAGAGCTTGTTTCATCTGCGCTTTCACGGTTCGGTGCCGGCGACACCGTATCGACGAGGGCGATGCTGGACATCGTTCGCAGGACGGCTCCGGCCTGCGGCAACAGTGACGACGATCTGGTCGAGCTTATCGTCATGACGGCGGTTGGTAGGACCATGGGCGTCGTGTTCGACCATCGCTCCCATTAAAACAATCTGGAACGAACATCAGGCTGCGCCCAGGAGCAGTGGCGGGCGGTGGCAGCGCCGCCAAAGAGGCCGGCCTGTTTGTGCGTGAAGGTCGGCCTGGCACCAAGCCATTGCTTTGAGCAAAACCGCTGCTCATGCCGGGTCATGCCCGAAGCCGGTAGTTGGGCGACACGCTCGAAGGAACTCGCTGAAATCTTGCCCGTTATGCTCTCGTTGAGATGAGGAGAGCTGCCATGGCCGACGACAAAACCAAGACCGACAGTCGCGACCGCTCACGAGTGGCGGGCGGCGAAGACTACGAGGTACGTCACTTCGCCGAGGAAGCGGGCATTACCCCTGAGCAGGCGCGCACGCTGATCAAGCGCCACGGCACCGACCGCAAGGTGCTGAACGAAATCGCCGAGAGCATAAGAGCGTCGTAATGGCTGACAAGAAAACCGCAATGGCCGACCGCAAGACGCGCGATCTGGACGAAAAGGAGGCTCTGCGCCTGGCCGAAACCACCGACGTTTCGCCGAAGCAGGCGAAGGATCTGATGCGCAAGCACGGCAAGGACAGCCCGAAGGTCGAGAAGGAAGCCAAGAACTTCAAGGCCGAGGGCTGAGCCGCCCAGCCGGTTGGACGCGCGGCATGGGGCCGCGATCCTGCGGCTTATCGGTTTTCTAACAAATTCGGCCTATCCCTTCCGCTATCGCGGCTCAGGGATGCCATATGCGCGGGATATCTGGTGGGGCGAGGCCGTCGATAGACGACATACGGCATGTGAGGCTGATGTTTTGCCTGGTGGCGGCGGTCGTGATGGCGGCGGCGCTCCTCGCCTTTGCCCACTCCCTCCTGCAGGATCCCGATAGCTGGTGGCACATCAAGGTCGGCATGGATATGCTGGCACGCCGCACATTCCCCACCGTCGACATCTATTCCTATACTTTTGCCGGCCAGCCATGGATCGCCAAGGAATGGCTTAGCCAGGTCCTCCTTGCAATTGCCTTTCAAGCCGGCGGCTGGAACGGCGTGGTGCTGCTGGCGACTGCAGTAATCGCGCTTACGGCCTTCTTGACGTCGTGGCATCTCAGCGCGTGGTTGAAGCCGACGCTGGCGATAGGACTGACGCTGGTTCTCGCGCTCTTGATCGGGCCAATCTATGTCGCCCGGCCGCACATCTTTACCTTGCCCATCATCGTCGTCTGGACCGCCGGTCTTTTCCAGGCCGCACGCAACGAGAAAGCACCGCCCTTATGGCTGCTGGCGCTGCTTTGCCTCTGGGCCAATCTCCATGCCACCTTCACCTTCGGTTTCGTCATCGCCGCCTTCGCCGGCCTCGATCTCGTCATGCGCACACGCTTGTCGAACCCCCGGCTGCTGGCCAAGTGGATCCTTTTCGGGCTGCTTTGCCCACTGGTCAGCCTGCTCAATCCCTATGGCGTCAAGGCCATACTCGCCACATTCACCGTGGCCTATGGCAATGAGGCGGTGCCTTACATTGCGGAGTGGCAGCCCTTCGACGCCGCGCGGCACACCCTCCAGGAGGTGGCCCTGCTGGTGGCGCTTTTCGGGCTGCTCGTGTCGAGATTGCGCATTGGCTGGGCCAAGGCGCTGTTCCTTGTCTTCACGTTGCACGTCTATCTCACCCACATACGGTTCATGTACCTGTTCTTTCTTCTCGTGCCGGTGGTCCTTGCCGTCGAGGTCGCGCAACAATATCCAGCGCTTTCAGCCGAGAAATGGGCGGCGGAAAAGCGTGACGGACTTGAACAATTTTTCACACGGCAATTTTCCAGGATTTGTGCTGGACTTGCCGTTTTGCTGGTTTTGGCGGCTGCCGCCTTCACGAGCTATCCGGTCGCGCCGAGCCAGAAGACCTCGGCGAGGGACGCACTGGCCTTTGCCCAAACCCATAATCTGTCGGGCAATCTGCTGAACTCCTACGATTTCGGCGGCACGCTGATTTTTCATGACATCAGGACGTTTATTGACGGCCGCGCGGATCAGCTCTTCCTGAATGGCTTTACGGAAACGGATGAGCAGACTGGGCACAGCCGGGGCAAGCCGATCCTGAAAGCCCAACTCGACAAATATACGATAGGCTGGGCATTGTTGACCGCCGACGACAGCCGCATTCCGTTCTTCGACCAACTGGGCTGGAAGCGGGCCTATGCGGACGATTACGCGGTGATCTACACCCCCGCGGACTGAGCCCCGGCAGCTTCGCGCGCCGGTGCGCACCTCCCCCCTGAAGCTTCGGCCAGCGCCGAGGCGGCGAAATCCTTATGGGATTTTGATTTCTTTGCTCCGCGTCCCGTCTCGAACCTTTATGGCACTTTGATCCATATTCACGGGAGCGGTGTATCCAGCCGCCGATATGATGCGGCGACGGGTTTGGATAGTTTGTTAAAGTAAACAAACAAATACAACATAAGGAAAACGCGCGGTGGACATAGTTTTTGTCGCGATTGGAATCGCGTTCTTTGCTCTATGCTTCGGCTACATCAAAGCTTGCGACAAGCTGTAAGTTTAGGGGATCGTAACATGCTTTTCGACTATATCCTCGGCGGCGCCGTGACCTTGTTTCTTCTCGCCTACCTGACATACGCCCTCGTTCGCCCGGAACGCTTCTGATCTCCGCTGGCAAGGAGCCAACCCCATGACAATCAACGGATGGCTGCAGATCCTCGTCTATTGCGGGATCGTCGTTCTGCTGGCCAAGCCGCTCGGCGGCTACATGCATCGCGTTTTCAGCGGCGAGCGCACATTCCTGTCGTCAATTCTGGCCCCGCTCGAGCTCGGGCTCTACCGCATATCAGGGACCAGCGAGCGCGAGGAGCAGCACTGGACCTCCTACGCGGCGGCCCTGCTGTTCTTTAACCTGGCCGGCTTCCTGGTGCTCTATTTGCTGCAACGGCTGCAAGGCGGCCTGCCCTACAATCCGGCCGGCATGACCGCCGTCGAACCTGGGCTGGCCTTCAACACCGCCGCCAGCTTCATGACCAACACCAACTGGCAGAACTACGGCGGCGAAAGCACGATGTCCTATCTCGTGCAGATGGCCGGCTTGACCGTGCAGAATTTTCTGTCGGCGGCGACTGGCGTCGCCATTGCGGTCGCATTGATCCGCGGCTTTGCCAGGGCCTCAGGCAAATCGATCGGCAATTTCTGGGTCGATATGACCCGCGGCACGCTCTACCTGCTTTTGCCCTTTTGCATCGTGTTAACTCTGGTCTATGTCTATCTCGGCATGCCGCAAACGCTCGCTGCCTACGTCAACGCGACGACGCTCGAAGGCGCGCAACAGACTATCGCGGTCGGGCCGGTCGCTTCCCAGGTTGCCATCAAGATGCTCGGCACCAATGGCGGCGGTTTCTTTAACGCCAATGCAGCGCATCCCTTCGAAAATCCCGATGCAATCTCCAACCTGATCCAGATGGTGACGATCTTCGCCCTCGGCGCGGCGTTGACCAATGTCTTCGGCCGCATGGTAGGCAACCAGCGCCAGGGCTGGGCAATTCTGTCGGCTATGGGCGTGCTGTTCATCGCCGGCGTTGCCGTCTGCTACTGGGCGGAAGCCGCCGGCAATCCGCTCGTCCATGCGCTGGGCGTCGACGGCGGCAACATGGAGGGCAAGGAGAGCCGCTTCGGCATCGCCCTGTCGGCACTGTTTGCCGTCATCACCACGGCCGCATCCTGCGGCGCGGTCAACGCCATGCATGACAGCTTCACCGCACTCGGCGGCATGATCCCCATCATCAACATGCAGCTCGGCGAGGTTATTGTCGGCGGCGTCGGCGCCGGCTTCTACGGTATCCTGATGTTCATCGTCATTGCCGTTTTCGTCGCCGGGCTGATGGTCGGACGCACGCCCGAATATCTCGGCAAGAAGATCGAGGCCAAGGAGGTCAAGATGGCTATGCTGGGCGTGCTCTGCCTGCCGCTTGCAATGCTGATCTTCACCGCTATCGCGGTGGTGCTGCCGACCGGCGTTGCTTCCATCGCCAATGCCGGCCCGCACGGCTTCTCCGAGGTTCTCTATGCCTACACCTCGGCCGCGGCGAACAATGGCTCCGCCTTTGGCGGCCTCAGCGGCAACACGCCCTGGTACAACGTAACGCTCGGCATCGGCATGCTGATGGGCCGGTTCCTGGTCATTATTCCGGCGTTGGCGATTGCTGGCTCGCTGGTTGCAAAGAAGACCGTCCCTGCCTCCGCCGGCACCTTCCCGACCGACGGTCCGCTGTTCGTCGGGCTGCTGGCCGGTGTCATCCTGATCGTCGGCGGCCTGACCTTCTTCCCGGCCCTGGCGGTCGGACCGATCGTCGAGCACCTGGCGATGATTCACGGTCAGACATTCTGAAACGGCGATGCCCTGGTTCAAGATCATACCTCGAAAGGTCCGGCATCGCCCCGAGCCGGAGGGGGAGAAAACGCCCCCTCCTTTCCCGACGCTGTCCACATTCCTCGCTATTGCGGCAGCCTTGATCATGATCTGGCTGCTGGCTTACGGGCCGCCGCACCTTCGTTCGGCACACGATCGACCGGTCAACAACATCGACACTGGAGCTACCAAATGAGCCCGTCGAAATCCGTGAGCATCATGGATACCCGCATTCTGTGGCCCGCTATCGGCGGTTCCTTCAGAAAACTGAACCCGCGCACCTTGATGCGAAACCCGGTGATGTTCGTCGTCGCCGTCGTCTCGGCGCTCACCACCGTGCTGTTCGTCAAGGATCTCGTTACCAGCGGCGGCGATCTTGGCTTCACGCTGCAGATCATCATCTGGCTGTGGTTCACCGTGCTCTTCGCCAATTTCGCCGAAGCGGTGGCCGAAGGCCGCGGCAAGGCGCAAGCTGACTCGCTGCGTCGGGCGCGAACCGAGACGCAGGCCAAGCTGTTGAACGGTGGCGACCGCAGCAAGTTCAAACTGGTGCCCGGCACCAGCCTGAAGGTCGGCGACATCGTGCTTGTCGAAGCCGGCGACATCATCCCCTCGGACGGCGAGGTGGTCGAAGGCGTGGCGTCGGTCAACGAGGCGGCCATCACCGGCGAATCCGCACCGGTCATCCGCGAATCCGGAGGCGATCGTTCGGCGGTGACCGGCGGCACGCAGGTCTTGTCCGACTGGATCCGCGTGCGCATCATTGCGGCTGCCGGTCATACGTTCCTCGACCGCATGATCTCGCTGGTCGAGGGCGCCGAGCGCCAGAAGACACCCAACGAGATCGCGCTCAACATCCTGCTCGTCGGCATGACGCTGATCTTCGTGCTGGCGACGGCGACGATCCCGAGCTTCGCCTCGTATTCGGGCGGCTATATCTCGGTGACCGTGCTGGTCGCCCTGTTCGTTACCCTGATCCCGACCACAATTGGCGCCCTGCTGTCGGCTATCGGCATTGCCGGCATGGACCGCCTGGTGCGCTTCAACGTGCTCGCCATGTCGGGCCGCGCCGTCGAGGCGGCCGGCGATGTCGACACGCTGCTGCTCGACAAGACCGGAACCATCACGCTGGGCAACCGTCAGGCGACGGCATTTCGTCCGGTCAAGGGCGTCACCGAACAGGAACTGGCCGACGCGGCTCAGCTTGCCTCGCTTGCCGACGAAACGCCGGAAGGCCGCTCGATCGTCGTCCTGGCGAAGGAAAAATACGCTATCCGCGCCCGCGACATGGCAAGCCTGCACGCGACTTTCGTGCCCTTCACCGCGCAAACCCGCATGAGCGGTGTCGATCTGGAAGGCTCCTCGGTCCGCAAGGGCGCAGTCGATGCGGTACTTGCCCACGTCAACCTCTCGACCGTTGCCACAGGCAGTATGCGCCCCGGCAGCGACACCGTCCGCGACCTTCAGGCGATCGCCGACGAGATCGCCAAATCGGGTGGCACTCCACTCGCGGTCGAGCGCGACGGGCGCCTGCTCGGCGTCGTCCATCTGAAGGACATCGTCAAGGGCGGCATCGCAGAACGCTTTGCCGAATTGCGCCGCATGGGCATCCGCACGGTGATGATCACCGGCGATAATCCGATGACCGCGGCGGCGATCGCGGCGGAAGCCGGCGTCGACGACTTCCTTGCCCAGGCGACGCCCGAGGACAAGTTGAAGCTGATCCGCGACGAGCAGGCCAAAGGCAAACTGGTCGCGATGTGCGGCGATGGCACCAACGATGCGCCGGCCCTTGCGCAGGCCGATGTCGGCGTTGCCATGAACACCGGCACGGTCGCGGCGCGCGAGGCCGGCAACATGGTCGATCTCGACAGCGATCCGACCAAGCTGATCGAGATCGTCGAAATCGGCAAGGCGCTGCTGATGACGCGTGGCTCGCTGACCACCTTCTCCATCGCCAACGACGTGGCCAAGTATTTTGCCATCATCCCGGCAATATTCGCCGTCTTCTACATCGCCCCGGGCCAGACCGCCGGGCCGCTGCAAGCGCTCAATGTCATGCATCTGGCGACGCCGCAGAGCGCTATCCTCTCGGCCATCATCTTCAACGCGCTGATCATCATTGCGCTGATCCCGCTGTCGCTGAGGGGCGTCAAATACCGCGCGGTCGGCGCCGGTGCGCTGCTCAGCCGCAATCTCATTGTCTATGGCCTTGGCGGCGTCGTAGTGCCCTTCGTCGGCATCAAGATGATCGACATGGCCATCACCGCTCTCGGTCTCGCCTAAGGAACCACGTCGATGCTCAATCAAATCAGGCCCGCGATCGTCATGATCGTCTTCTTCACCATTCTGACGGGTTTGGTCTATCCGACCGGCATGACCGGCATTGCCCAGGCGCTGTTTTCGCGCCAGGCCAATGGCAGCCTGATCGAGAAGGACGGCAAGCTCGTCGGTTCCGAGCTGATCGGCCAGGCTTTCGAAAGCGACCGCTACTTCCATGGCCGCCCGTCGGCTGCCGGCGACGGCTACAATGCCGCCGCCTCGGGCGGCTCGAATCTCGGCCCGACCAACCCGAAGCTCATCGACAGGATCAAGAGCGACGCCGAAAAGCTGAGAGCCGAAAACCCGAGCCAGCCGGTACCGATGAATCTGGTCACCACGTCCGGCAGCGGCCTCGATCCGCATATCAGCCCCGATGCGGCCTATTTTCAGGTTGCCAGGGTGGCCAAGGCCAGGGGCGTCGATGAATCCAGGATCAAATCGCTTGTCGACAGCCATGTCGAAGATCGCGAATTGGGATTCATCGGCGAGCCGGTAGTCAATGTGCTGGCCCTCAACCTTGCGCTGGACGATGCCATGAAACAGTGAAGGACCGGCGCCGGGATCGACACCGAAGCCGGCGCCGTTCATGATTGACCCGTATGCCAGACGACAGACGCACCGCCGAAACCAGGCCCTCTCCCGACGCGCTGCTCGAGCATGCCGAGCGGGAGGAGCGCGGCCGCCTGAGGATATTTCTCGGCGCCGCCCCCGGTGTCGGCAAGACCTACGAGATGCTGATGTCGGGCCGCGCCAGGCTGGCCGACGGGGTCGACGTGGTGATCGGCATCGTCGAGACGCACGGCCGCAAGGAAACCCAGACGCTGGTCGAAGGCTACGAGGTCATTCCTCGCCTTGAGATCGATTACAAGGGGCGGATCCTTGAGGAGATGAATCTCGACGCCATCCTCGCCCGGCACCCGGCGCTAGTTCTGGTCGACGAACTCGCCCACACCAACGTCGCCGGCAGCCGTCACCCCAAGCGCTATCTCGACGTCCAGGAAATCCTGACGCACGGCATCGATGTCTACACGACGCTGAATATCCAGCACGTCGAGAGCCTGAACGATGTCGTGGCGCAGATCACCCGCGTCAGGGTGCGGGAAACTGTCCCCGACTCCATAATCGACCAGGCCGACGACATCGAGATCATCGACCTCACCCCCGACGATCTGATCAAACGGCTTGAGGAAGGCAAGGTCTACATCCCCAGCACCGCCCAGCGCGCCATCGAGAACTATTTCTCGCCGGGCAATCTGACGGCGCTCCGGGAATTGGCGCTCCGCCGCACTGCCCAGCGGGTCGACGAGCAGTTGCTGACCCACATGCAGGCCCACGCGATACCCGGGCCTTGGGCGGCGGGGGAAAGGGTTCTCGTCTGCGTCGATGCGCGTCCGGGCGGGGCGGCCCGTGTACGTTATGCGCGGAGGTTGGCCGACCGGCTCCGCGCCCCTTGGACGGCGCTTCATGTCGATACCCCTCGTTCAGCTGCCATGCCCGAGGAGGACAAGGATCGGCTGGCGACGCAGCTGCGCCTTGCCGAGCAGCTCGGTGCCGAGGTGACGACCATTCCGGGTCAGAACGTCGCGCAAGACATCGTTCGGCATGCGACGGCGAACAACTTCACCCATATCGTGATCGGCAGGCCGACCCGATCGCGTTGGCGGGAATTGATCGAAGGCTCGCTCACTTACGATCTCATCCGCAATGCCGGCGACATCAGCGTCCATGTCATTTCGGGAAACGAACGCAACGCCGAGGCGACGTCGAGGACCGTCAAGGCGGCGGACGAGCAGTGGCAGTTCGAGATCTGGCCCTATCTCAGGGCCACGGCCTATGTTGTTGGCTCGCTCGCCTTCGCCGTCCTTCTCGACCAGTTTCTCGACGTCCGCAATCTGGCGATCATCTTTCTCATTGGGGTCCTGACGTCGGCGGTGACCGGCGGTCTCTGGCCGGCTTTGTATGCCTGCCTCATCAGCGCCATTGCCTTCAACTATTTCTTCCTGGAACCACGCTACACGCTGACGATCGAGGATCCGGAGAGCATCGTTGCGCTGGCTGTCTTCCTGGTTGTTGCGGTCATTGGCAGCAATCTAACAGCGCGCGTGCAGCGTCAGGCGGTCGCCGCGCGCTCGCGGGCACGCGCCACAGAAGATATTTATCTCTTCTCAAAGAAGCTCGCCGGCGCTGGGACGCTTGATGACGTTCTCTGGGCGACTGCCTTCCAGATCGCCTCGATGCTGAAGCTGCGCGTGGTGCTGCTTCTGCCGGAGAACGGCACAATTGCGGTCAAAGCCGGCTACCCACCCGACGACACGCTGGCCGAGGCCGACATCGCAGCAGCCCGCTGGGCCTGGGAGCATAACCGCGCCGCCGGGCGCGGCGCCGACACGCTGCCCGGAGCAAAGCGCCTCTATCTGCCCTTGCGGACCGGACGCACGGCGGTAGGCGTTGTCGGCCTCGACAACGACAAGCAAGGTCCGCTGCTGACACCCGAGCAGCAGCGTCTGCTCGATGCGCTCGCCGACCAGGCGGCGGTCGCCATCGAGCGCATCCAGCTCGTCGCCGATGTTGACCGGGCCAAGCTTGCGGCCGAGGCAGACCGTCTGCGCTCGGCCTTGCTCACCTCCATTTCCCACGATTTGAAAACGCCGCTTGCCGCCATCATGGGCGCGGCCGGAACACTCAGGGACTTCGAGGCCGCGCTTCCCGAGCAGGACCGGGCGGAACTGCTGTCGACCGTGCTCGATGAAGCGGAGAGGCTTAACCGCTTCATCGCCAATCTGCTCGATATGACCAAGATCGAATCCGGCACGATGGAGCCGAACTATGCGTTTCACTATCTCGGCGACATTGTCGGTTCAGCTCTGTATCGGGCCCGCAAGATCGTCGGCGAGCATAAGACCGAGATCGACATTCCATCGGATCTGCCGATGTTGCGGGTCGACCCCGTTCTGTTCGAACAGGTGCTGTTCAACCTCCTCGACAATGCTGCAAAATACGCGCCGCCAGGTTCGACGATCCGCCTGCAAGCCTGGGCCGACAACGGCTTCGTCATCCTGCAGATCATGGATGAGGGACCAGGCATTCCGCCAGCGGATCTAGAGCGCGTTTTCGACACTTTCTACCGTGTGCGCAAGGGCGACCAGGTGCGTGCCGGCACCGGGCTCGGCCTGTCGATTTGCCGCGGCTTCATCGAAGCGATGGGCGGGACGCTCTCGGCGGCAAACAGGTCCGACCGCTCGGGGGCGGTTTTCACCATCAGGATGCAGGTGGTGCCGACAGAGCTGCCCAACCTCGGCGAACCCGAGACGGGCCATCAAAATATGGACGATCTGGCATGACGAGCCTAGATGTCAGGATATTGGTGGTCGACGACGAACCGCCGATCCGGAAACTGCTTCGCGTCGGGCTTGGCAGCCAAGGCTATGCGATCAGCGAGGCGCCGAACGCCAGGGCGGCGATTGAACTCATCGCGACGGAAAAGCCGGACCTTGTCCTGCTCGATCTCGGCCTCCCCGGCATGAGCGGCCATGATTTGCTGCGCAAATGGCGGGATGATGGCCTGGACATTCCCGTGGTTATTCTTTCCAGCCGCACTGATGAGGCCGGCATCGTGTCCGCCCTTGAACTCGGCGCCGACGACTATGTCACCAAGCCGTTCGGTATGAACGAGCTTGTCGCACGCATCCGCGTAGCGCTTCGCCACAAATTTCAGCAGCAGGGTGAGAGACCGGTGTTCCAAACCGGCGACCTCTCCGTCGATCTGGTGAAGCGCGTCGTCAAGGTCGAGGACAAGGAGATAAAGCTCTCGCCGAAAGAATACGACATTCTTCGCACCTTGGTGCAGCACGCCGGCAAGGTTCTCACCCACCAGTTCCTGCTGAAGCAGGTCTGGGGCGATTCCACCGACGTTCAATATCTCAGAGTCTATGTCCGGCAACTCAGGCTAAAGATTGAGAAGACGCCCGACCAGCCCCGCTATATCACGACCGAGACCGGCGTCGGATACCGGCTGCGCGAAGTCGACTGACGCGACGAGCATCCGAAGCCGAAATGCCTCTTCCAATCTGCTTCAAATCAGCGGCGGCCATGGCGTCGCCGGACAAAAGCCCTATATTAAGCGAAGATTGGTTTTGTGCGGGAATGAACGAATGCCACGGCTTCGTCTATTGACGTTTCTAGGGTCGGCAATGCTGACTGCGGCGATGCTGTCGGGCGTAAATCCAGCTGCATCGGCACAGGTCGGCAGTCCCGCCGATCGCAACGTGTTGATCCAGCAAGACCAATTGCAGATGTTGGAGAACAGGCTGCGGCGGCAGCAATACCAGCAGCAGCAACAGCAGTACCGTGCCCTGGATCGCCAAATCCCAATACCGCAACGGCAGGAGGTGCCGCAGATGAGGCCAACTTGCCAGTTGCTGCCGTCAGGGAGCGGCTTTGTCAGCACCTGCCGCTGACGACCGGTCCCTTTCATTTATTTAGCCGACTTATATACTGGGGAAACCGCTCCGCCTGCGCCCCATTGAAAGCGGGCGAGTTTGCAACGCTGCCCTTGCCGTCTGGGCACCGATTCGACTGGATTATCGAATGGCAGCCAGCAAGAAGAAGGTTGTACGCAAGGCAAGGAAGGGCGACGGGGTTCGCCAGGTCGCGGCGATTCCCTTTCGGCTGAACGAGCATGGCGATGTCGAGGTGATGCTGGTCACATCGCGAACGACGAGGCGCTTCATCGTACCGAAGGGCTGGCCGATGAAGGGCAAGAGCGGCCGCAAGGCAGCCACCATCGAAGCACAGGAAGAAGCCGGTGTTCTCGGCAAGACACTGAAACAGCCTGCCGGCACCTACCACTACTGGAAGCGGCTGGCGAACCGCTTCGTTCGCGTCGATGTCGTCGTCTATTTGCTTGAGGTAACCGAGGAACTTGCCAAGTGGCAAGAAGCCAAGAGACGGCAGCGGGCATGGCTGACGCCGACCGACGCGGCGTTGCTGATCGACGAGCCGGATCTTTCGACTCTGGTGAGGAACATCAGGATTGCCGAACTGGAGCATAATCCCAAAAAGCGGAGTCCGGCGTTCGGAAAAGATCCCGCTCAATAGAAGATGGAGGCATGCCCCGACTGTGTCGGGATGGAATTGGTTTCCAGCGCCCGCCGCCCCCGTCTCTTGAACCGATGCCTCACTGACTGCCATCGTCTTCCTCGGGCAGAGGCCGCGCCGGCGTGCCGGTATAGGCCCACAGCCATTCGCGCGGCAGTGGCCCTTTGTTGCGTTCGCTCTCCTGCGACTGTTCCCATGCATGTGCGAGGATGCCGACGGAGCGCGACAGCACGAAAAGGCCCCGCGTCAGCGGCGGCGGGAAGCCGAGCTCGCCGTAGATGACGGCCGTGGCGCCGTCGATATTGAGCGGGATTTTTTTGCCCTTGCGCCGCGAAACCTCGGCCTCGACCATCTCGGCGATATCGGCGAAGCGCCCGCTGACGACGCCGCGCGCGGCAAAGTCACGGGTCAGCTCGATGAGGCGGGGCGCCCGCGGGTCGACCGGGTGGAAGCGATGGCCGAGCCCGGGCACATAACCGTCCTCCCCAGCAAGGAAATGATCAACCCGCAGCGACACGGCGCCCGTGAGGGGCACGCCGGCGTCCACTTCAGCGGCGATGTCGCCGTAGAAGGAAAGCGCCTGTTCGCCGGCGCCGCCATGCACATCGCCAAGCACGTTGATGGCAGATGCCATGGCGCTGTTGATGCCGACGCCGCACGTGATCGCCATGCGGGCGATGGCGATCGACGGCGCCTGCGGCCCATGGTCGACGGCAGCACCCAGCGCGATGCCGAGCAGCGCCGCCTGCTCCTCGCTCGGCAGTTCGCCGCGCAGCATGAGCCAGATCATTGCCGGAAAGCTGACGCGACCGATCAGATCCTGGATTTCATAGCCGCGCAGCCGGATGACGCCGGGGCGCATCTCGATGATGCCGGTCTGCCACCATTCCTCGCCGCGCGCGCGGCCAGCCTTGTTTTCCGTGTCGCTCATGGCTTCTTTTCCGTGCCGCTCATGCCTTCGCTCTTTTCTTGGCGCGTGGCGGCAGGTTGGCAAAAACTTCGTCCATATGCTCGCCCAGCTCCGGCGGCGGCCTGCTCGGCAAAGGTGCCTCGCCATCGACCATGAAGCCGCCGCGCACCACGGTCAGCGGCCTAGCCATCCCGGACACGGCCTGGAAGCGTACCGTCATGCCGCGCTCGATCACTTGTCTCTCTTGCAGTACCTGCGGGATTGTCAGCACCCGGCCTGCCGGCACGCCGGCGCGATTGAACGTCTCCTCCCAGGCGGCGGCCGAGCCGCTCGCCAAGGCATCCTCGATCAGCGCTTTCAATGCAATGCGGTTCTGCTTGCGCGTTTCGCGCTCGGCAAAGCGGACATCCGACGCCAACTCCGGCCGACCGATCAACCGGCACAGTGTGACGAACTGCTCTTGCTTGTTGGCGGCGATGTTGAGCAAGCCGTCGCCGGTGCGAAACGCGCCAGACGGTGCGGCCGTCATGTTTTCATTGCCCATCGGCTGCGGCTCGACGTCCGCCGTCAGATAGTTCGACACCGGCCAGCCGAGCGCAGAAAGCGTGCATTCGAGCATCGACACGTCGAGGAACGCGCCCTCGCCAGTCGTCTTCTGCTTGACCAGTGCGGCGGTAATGGCGAAGGCTCCGACCAGCCCGCCAAGCGTATCGGCGACGGGATAGCCGACACGCAGCGGCGCCGTTTCCGGTGTACCGGTGATGCTCATGATGCCGGAAAGACCCTGGATAATCTGGTCGTAGGCTGGATTGTCGCGCATCGGCCCGGTCTGGCCGAAGCCCGATATCGCACAGTAGACAAGGCTTGGCCGGACCTCCTTCAGCCTGGCATGGCCAAGCCCCAGCCGGTCCATTACGCCGGGGCGGAAATTCTCGACCAGCGCGTCGGCCGAAGCGACCAGATCGAGGAAGCGTTCGCGGTCGGCCTCCTGCTTGAGATCGAGCGCCACCGAGCGTTTGCCGGCATTCTGCGCCAGGAACGAAGTGCCCATGCCCGCCCGGTTGAGCTCCGGCGAGGCGCCGAGCTGGCGCGCCAGATCACCACCTTGCGGCGTCTCGACCTTGATGACGTCGGCCCCGAGCAACGCCAGCTGGTAGGCGCAATAGGGGCCGGCCAGCACATTGGTCAGGTCAAGGACGCGGATGCCGGAAAGCAGGTCGGTCATGACGTCACGAACAGCTCAGGCATCGCCCGGCACGTGCTCCGGCCCGCGCAAGCGCCTGTGCTCGATGTAGGCCCAGATATGCGGTCCAACCAGGCCGATGAAGGCCAGCGTCAGCAGCGTCAGCGACAGCGGATGCTTGTAGAACACCGTCCAATCGCCGTTCGAGATGGTCATCGCGCGGCGGAACTGCGTTTCCGCAAGCGGCCCGAGAATCATGCCGATGATGACCGGCGCGGTCGGGAAATCGAAACGCCTCATCAGGAAGCCGGCGGCACCGAGCAGATAGAGGATGACGAGGTCGATCGGCGATTGCGAGATGCCGTAGGTGCCGACCGTGGCGAACACCAGGATGCCGGCATAGAGCTGCGGCGCCGGGATCTTCAGCAATCGCACCCAGAGCCCGATCAGCGGCAGGTTGAGGACGACGAGGATGACATTGGCGATGAACAGGCTGGCGATCAGCCCCCACACCAGGTCGGCCTGCGTCGTCAGCAGCAGCGGCCCCGGATTGATACCGTAGCTCTGGAACGCCGACAGCATGATCGCGGCCGTCGCCGAGGTCGGCAGGCCGAGCGTCAGCATCGGCACCAGCACGCCGGCCGCGGATGCATTGTTGGCCGCTTCCGGCCCGGCAACGCCCTCAATGGCGCCGACCGTGCCGAACTCCTCCTTGTGTCTGGAGAGTTTTTTCTCGATAGCATAGGAGAGGAAGGTCGGGATTTCGGCGCCGCCGGCCGGCATGGCGCCGATCGGGAAGCCGATCAGGGAGCCGCGCAGCCATGGCCTCCACGAGCGCGACCATTCAGCCGCGGTCATGTAGAGCGACCCTTTCAACGGCACGATGTCGTCCTTGCCGGCATAGCGGCGCGAGGCCATGTAAAGCGTCTCGCCAACGGCGAACAGGCCAACGGCGACGACGATGACGTCGACGCCGTCCAACAATTCGCTCATGCCGAAGGTGAAGCGCGGCTGCCCCGTCTGCAGGTCGACGCCTATCATGCCGACAACGAAGCCGACGAACAGGCTGGTCAGGCCGCGCACCGACGACGAGCCGAGCACTGCCGAAACCGTGATGAAGGCCAGCACCATCAGCGAGAAATATTCGGCCGGGCCGAAGGCCAGCGCGAATTTGACGACGATCGGCGCCAAGAAGGCAACGCCGATGGTGCCCAGCGTGCCAGCGACGAAGGAGCCGATCGCCGAGGTTGCCAGGGCCGCACCGCCGCGGCCGGAGCGGGCCATCCGGTTGCCTTCCAGCGCGGTGACGATGGTGGCGCTTTCGCCAGGCGTGTTGAGCAGGATCGATGTCGTCGAGCCGCCATACATGGCACCGTAGTAGATGCCGGCAAACAGGATGAACGACGCCTCCGGCGCCACCTGGTAGGTGATCGGCAACAGCAGCGCGATGGTCAGTGCCGGCCCGAGGCCGGGCAGCACGCCGATCGCAGTCCCCAGCGTGGTGCCGACCAGGCACCATATGAGATTGATCGGCGAGAAGGCGACCGAAAATCCGTGCGCGAGATGACCGAGCGTTTCCATGGCGTCAGCCCCTCAGCATGGCGACAACCGAATCGACGATCGCATTCAGCTGGTTTTCGATGAAGCCGGCACCGATATTGACGCCAAGCGCCCTGGCAAAGCCGAAATAGGCGGCCAGCGCCAGGATCAGCCCGAGCAACACGTCACGCAGCGGACGCCGGCTGCCGAAACCGTGGCAGATGAGAACGAACATGATGACAGATGCAGCGGTAAAGCCGAGCGGCTGGATCAGCACCAGATTGGCGATCAGTCCGAGGGCGACGATGCCCATCGCCTTCCAGTCGGTCGGCGTCTCCTTTTCGTCCTCCGGCTGCCATCCGCCCCGCAAGGCGGCAATGATGAGCAGCAGCGACAGGATCATCATCCCGGTCATGGTGATGTAGGGAAAGACGGTCGGACCGACCTTGGAATAGAGCGGCGAGACCGGGATTGCCAGCGTCTGCCAGGCAACCGCACCCGCACAGGCGAGGAGCCCGACGCCGATCAGCAGTTCGGGCACTGCAAGGCGCGGCGGCGCCGGCTGGTCGCTGGTGCTCATCATCGTCCTCCCAATGCCAGCCCCGAGGGCCGGTTCTCCCTGGACCGGTCTCACTCGGCCGATCTCGGCGTAGTTTCACCTCCGGCGCCGCGTATGTCCATGCGGCTGGCGAAAGTCGGCAAGGGTTGGCGCAGGCCGCCCCTTGCCGAGAGCATCACGCCAGGCCGAGGTCCTTGAGGATCGTCCCGATGCGGGCCGTGTCTTCGGCGACGAATTTCGCATAATCGTCACCGGTGAGCAGGATCTGCGTCCAGTTACGGTTCTTGCATTCGGTGGCCCAGGCGTCGCTCTTGGCCATGGTCTCGATCAGCTTGATCATTGCTGCCTTGTCGGCGTCCGAGACGCCGGGCGGTGCGAAGACGCCGCGCCAGTTGAACAGCTCGACATCGATGCCGGCTTCCTTCATCGTCGGCGCATCAATTCCCTCCTGGCGTTTATCCGCGGAGATGGCCAGCAGCCGCAGCGCACCCGCCTTGACCTGTTCGGCGAACTCGCCATAGCCGGAGATGCCGGCCGCGACCTGGTTGCCGAGCAGCGCCGACAGCGCCTCGCCGCCGCCGGCAAACGGCACATAGGAGAGATTGGTGGCCGGAACACCGACGGTCTTGGCGATGAGGCCGAACAAGATGTGGTCCGAGCCGCCAGCCGAACCGCCGGCGACCGGAACCTGCGTCGGGTCGGCTTTGAGGGCGGCAACAAAGTCGGCCGCAGTCTTGAATGGCGAGGCGGCCGGCACCACAAGCGCCTCGAACTCGCCAGTAAGGCGGGCGATTGGCGTGACCTCGGTAAGGTTGTTAGCCGCCTTGTTGGCGATGATCGCGCCGACCATGACCATGCCAGCCACCATCAGCGCATTGCCCTTGCCCTTCCACTGGTTGACGAATTGCGGCAGGCCGACAGTACCGCCGGCGCCGCCGACATTGGTGATCTGCGAGCCGGAGATCAGTTTTTCGCTGCGCAGCACCTGGTCCATGGCGCGCGCCGTCTGGTCCCAGCCGCCGCCCGGCGCCGCTGGCACGAAAATCTGCAGCTGCGGCGCGTCCTGCGCGAAGGCGGGAATAAAATGCGATGCCGCGAGTCCGGCAGCACCTGCTGCCGCGGTGCTCATCAAGAATCGGCGTCTGTTCAGCATGGGATTCCTCCAAATCGCGACACCTCCTCCGGTGCCTGCCAGAAACGTGGCCTGACTTCAGACCCGCTCGATAAAATTCATGCAGAGTTTGCGTCTTCCTGTCAAAGACAGAACACGCCGCATGCGGCACAATCGGCCTGCGCGATTTTCAGGCTGGCGAACCGGACGCCCGAAGACGACGTGGCAGGCAGTGCCAAACAACATCCGTCAGGGTTGCCGCTCCAGCAGGATGGTCGGCTTGCCTTGGTAGACGGTTCGCAGCACTTCGCCATAACCACATTTTGCCGCGACGTTCAGCGATCCGGTGTTTTCCGGATCGATGATGCAGACGGTCTTCGCGGCGCCGAACGTCTCGTCGCCCCAGGCAAGCACCCGTGCGACGACTTCGCTGGCCAACCCCTGGCCATGCACGCCCGCAACCAGAGCCCAGCCGGCCTCCGGAATGCCCTCGATCGACGGCGTCATGTCGCGTTTCAGATCGTGAAAGCCGGCCTCGCCGATGAAGCGGCCGGTGGCCTTTTCCTCGATCGCCCAGAAGCCGTAGCCCAGAAGCGACCACAGGCCGGCATGCCGCAGGAAGCGCATCCAGCTTTCCTCCCGCGTGCGCGGCTTGCCGCCGATAAAACGAGTGACGACGGGATCGGCCCACATCGCGACATAGGCGTCGAAATCGTCAAGCCGGTGCGGCCGCAGGACCGTGCGCGAGGTCTCAATCACTGGGGCGACAATTGTATGCGGACTGGCCATGGTCATGTCTCGGTTGTGTTGCCGGTGCCTAATGCAGGTCTTCCAAACGTGGGGACAGCGACACGCACGAGACGGGAAATCCAAATCCGTTGCGAAAAACAAGAGCCAAGGTTGTGTAGATCATCTTCCAGGCTGATGTGAATCCTGCCAGGCGGTGTTAGTTTTCTCCAGTATTGGTTCAGACGCGTTGGGTTTCGGCGCTGCCGTCCGACAGAGGGAATACAGCATGGACACCACCGACCTTGTGCTTGCCATCTTCCATCATCTGCTGGTGTTTTCGCTGGCAGGCATCATCGGCGCCGAATTCGTCCTGATCCGCAGCGACTTGTCGGCCGCGACGCTGAAGCGGCTCGTCGGCATCGACCGCCACTACGGCATCATTGCCATGCTGATCATCGTCGTCGGCATCGGCCGCGTCGTCTATGGTCTGAAAGGCTGGGAATTCTACGTCTACAATTGGATGTTCTGGGCAAAGATGGCCGCTTTCGCCATTGTCGGCCTGTTGTCGATTATCCCGACCATTCGTTTCCTGTCCTGGAACAGGCAGGCGAGCGCCAGTCCCGGCTTCCAGGTTCCTGCGGCGGAGCTAGCGTCCGTTCGCACCTATGTCCGCACCGCGGCCTTCATCTTCCTCTTGATCCCGGTGTTCGCGGCGGCGATAGCGCGCGGCTACGGTTATTAAGATAGGTCGGAGGAAGGGCATCGCGCGGCCCAACCTTTCCACTCATCTGCGCGGACAAACGTGCAGTTTGCCATTCGAGGCCGATTGTCATTTGTCGGGTTGCGCTAGTTATTGCTCCATCTACATTCGGTTTTGAGAGGAACTCCGCGCAGCGGTTGGTAATTCGTATCCTGGGAGGAATCACGATGAGAAAATTCGTCGCCGCGCTGGCTGTCGCTGCGGCCGCCATGCTTTACCCACCGGACGCTGGCGCGCAGACCTACCCCGAACGCATCATCACCATTGTCGTGCCGTTTTCGGCCGGCGGCCCTACTGACACCGTCACGCGTCTTGTCGCGGAAGCCATGTCGAAGGACCTCGGCCAGCAGGTCATCGTCGAGAATGTCGGCGGCGCCGGCGGCACACTGGGCGCGGGCCGCGTCGCAAATGCCGAGCCTGACGGCTACACGCTGCTCCTCCATCACATCGGCATGGCGACAAGTGCTACGCTCTACAGAAAGCTCGCCTACGACACGCTGAACGCATTCGAATATATCGGCCTCGTCACCGAGGTGCCGATGACCATCGTCGGCCGCAAGGACCTCGAGCCGACCGATCTGAAGGGGCTGGTCGACTACGCCAAGGCTAACAAGGACAGCATCACCGTTGCCAATGCCGGGATCGGTGCCGCCTCGCATCTGTGCGGCATGCTGTTTATGAGCGCCATCGGCACGCCGCTGGTCACCGTACCATATAAGGGCACCGGCCCGGCCATGACCGATCTTCTCGGCGGCCAGGTCGACATCATGTGCGACCAGACGACCAATACCACCAAGCAGATCCAGGGCGGCACGATCAAGGCTTATGCCGTAACCTCGCCGCAACGGCTAGACGTGCTGCCGGACGTGCCGACGACGATAGAGGCCGGTCTTCCCCAGGTGCAGGTCGGCATCTGGCACGGCATCTATGCACCCAAGGGCACGCCGGCCGAGATCACCGAACGCCTGTCGAAATCTCTGCAGGTGGCGCTGAAGGACCAGAACGTCGTCGCCCGATTTGCCGAACTCGGCACCAAGCCGTCGCCCGAGGCCGATGCCACGCCGGCCGCGCTCAAGGCCAAGCTGGAAAGTGAGATTGCGCGCTGGAAGCCGATCATCGAAGCGGCCGGCCAGTACGCCGACTAAAGGTTTTTAACGGGGCGCCGCCGGCGCCCCGTTTTTACACCGGCATCGGCACGCCCGTGAGGCGGGCCGGGAGGACGTCATGAAACCTTTCGCAATCGACAGAGCCAACGGCATATGCGCCGCGCTGTTGATCTTTATTGGCGTCTTTTTCGCGCTGCAGTCGCTGGGCCTCGAAATCGGCACCGCCTTTCGCATGGGGCCGGGCTATTTCCCCCTGGTTCTGGCGATCGTGCTCATTCTGCTCGGCGCCGTCATCCTAGTCGAGGCAGTGCGCTTCGAGAGCGAGCCGATCGGTTACACTGCGTGGCGCGGCATGCTGTTCATCCTGCCTGCTCCGATCTTCTTCGGCCTGACGGTGCGCGGCCTCGGCTTCATCCCATCGATCTTCCTGGCGGCGCTGATCGCATCGTTTGCCAGCGGCCGCATGAAGCCGCTGACCGCGCTCGTGCTGTCGGCCGGCCTGACGCTGTTCGCGTTCGCCATCTTCAGCTACGCACTCGGCCTGCCGTTCCGGCGTTTCGGCCCGTGGTTGCCACTGTCGTTGTGAGGAGATGAAATGGAACTCCTCAACAATCTCGCACTCGGCTTTTCGACGGCCACATCTTTGGCAAACCTCGGTTTCTGCCTGATCGGTGTCCTTCTCGGCACGCTGATTGGTGTCCTGCCCGGTATCGGCGCCACCGCAACCATTGCCATGCTGTTGCCGATCACCTTCCAGATCGGCGATCCGGTTTCCTCCCTGATCATGCTCGCCGGCATCTATTACGGCGCGCAGTATGGCGGCTCGACTACCGCTATTCTCATCAACATGCCCGGCGAATCCTCGTCGGCCGTCACCGCCATCGACGGCTACCAGATGGCCAGGAAAGGCCGCGCCGGGGCGGCACTGGCGACCGCGGCGATAGGCTCGTTCTTTGCCGGCACGGTGTCGACCTTCCTCGTCGCCATCTTTGCCCCGCCGCTGACGGCGATAGCGTTGAAATTCGGTGCTGCCGAGTATTTTTCGCTGATGATTGTCGGTCTGGTCTCGTCCGTCGCGCTCGCCCACGGCTCGATCGTCAAGGCGCTGGCCATGGTCGTGCTCGGCCTGCTGCTCGGCCTTGTCGGCACCGATATCTACACCGGTACACCCCGTTTCACGCTCGGCATCCGCGAATATGCCGACGGGCTGAATTTCGTCGCAGTGGCGGTCGGTGTCTTCGGCGTCGCCGAGATACTGCGCAACCTCGAAAACGAGCATGAGCGTTCCGTGCTGATCCGAAAGATCTCCGGCCTTATGCCGACCCGCGAAGATTTTCGGCGCATGGCGGCTCCCATCGTGCGCGGAACGATCATCGGTTCGGCGCTCGGCATCCTGCCGGGAGGCGGCGCGATCCTTGCCGCCTTTGCCTCCTACACCGTCGAAAAACGTGTCTCGAAAAATCCCGGGGAATTCGGCAAGGGCGCCATCGAAGGCGTCGCCGGACCGGAATCGGCCAACAATGCCGGCGCCCAAACCTCCTTCATCCCGATGCTGACGCTCGGCATTCCGGCCAACCCGGTAATGGCGCTGATGATCGGCGCGATGATCATCCAGGGCATCGTGCCCGGCCCCAATGTCGCCATCGAACAGCCTGCACTGTTTTGGGGTATCATCACCTCGATGTGGATCGGCAATCTGATGCTGATCATCTTGAACCTGCCGCTGATCGGGCTTTGGGTGAAACTGCTTACGATCCCGTATTACGTGCTCTTCCCGATCATCATGGCGTTCTGCTCGATCGGCGTTTACAGCGTCAACACCAACGTCTACGACCTCTATGCCGTCGCCTTCTTTGGCTTGCTTGGCTACCTCCTGACCAAGCTGCGCTGCGAACCTGCGCCGCTGCTGCTCGGCTTCGTGCTCGGCCCGCTGCTCGAGGAAAACCTACGCCGCGCCATGATCCTCTCGCGCGGCGATCCGAGCACCTTCGTGACGCGGCCGATCAGCGCCAGCCTGCTCCTCATCGCGCTTGCCGTGCTCGTCATCGTGTTTCTCCCCGCGGTCAGGAAGAGGCGCGAGGAGGTGTTCGTCGAGGAGAGTTCCTGAATGTGGACGGCGCCACATAGGAGGAACTTCACAGTCACTTGGCGGGCACTGACTCAGTAGCCGCTTCTACTGGCCCGAGCGGCGCGATCTCGACCAGCGGTGCAGGCACGCTGGTCGTCTTTTCCTTGGCCTTGCAGATATCGGCGATGACGCAGGCCGGGCAATCCGGCTTGCGCGCCTTGCAGACATAGCGGCCGTGCAGGATCAGCCAATGATGCGCATGCCGCATATATTCATCCGGAATGATCTTCAGGAAACCTTGCTCGACCTGTTCCGGCGTCTTGCCCGGCGCCAGGCCGAGCCTGTTACCGAGGCGGAAGATGTGCGTGTCGACCGCCATCGTATGCTGGCCGAATGCCACGTTGAGCACGACGTTGGCGGTCTTGCGGCCGACACCCGGCAGCTCGACCAGTTGATCGCGATCCTCAGGCACCTCGCCGCCATGGTCGCGGATCAGCGCCTCCGACAGCGCGATGACGTTCTTGGCCTTGTTGCGCCATAGCCCGATGGTGCGGATATGGTAGCCGAGCCTGGCCTCGCCCAGCGCCAGCATCTTTTGCGGCGTGTCGGCGATTTTGAACAGCGCCCGCGTTGCCTTGTTGACGCCGGAGTCCGTCGCCTGAGCCGAAAGCACCACCGCCACCAACAGCGTGAAGGCGTCGATATGTTCGAGCTCGCCCCTCGGTTCCGGCCGCTGAACGGAAAAGCGCCGGAAAATCTCATGCACCTCGGCCGCGCTGTAAAGCGCCCGCGATCTCGCCGGCCGCGGACGCGGCTTGACGTTCGAGCCGTCGCGGCGGCCGGGCGACAGGTCTTTTTTTAGCGCAGAAGAGTTTTTGGGCTTGGGGCTTGTCATTGCCTTCCTATAATATTCCCCAATGAGCGACACAAACGCCTCATTTCAGGCCGACGAGCCATTTTTCCAGGCGCTGCTGATACCGCACCGGTCGCTGGGCAAGACCGGCTTTGCCATCCTGATGGGCGCACTGCTGTTCGGCTGGCTGGTGACCGGAGCGTTTTTTCTGTCGCGCGGCGCCTGGCCGGTGTTCGGCTTCTTCGGCCTCGACGTGATCGCCGTCTACATCGCCTTCCGCGCCAATTATCGTGCCGCCCGGGCTCGCGAGGAGGTATCGGTGTCGCGCACCAGCCTCGACATCCGCAAGACTGCCCCGTCAGGCAAATCGGAAGCACACCGCTTCAATCCGTTCTGGGCGCGCTTTTCGATCGCCCGCCACGCCGAGATCGGCATCACCAGAATGGCGGTCGAGGCGCAAGGAAAAACCGTCTCGATCGGCGGCTTTCTCAACCCCGCCGACCGCGAGAGTTTTGCCACCGCATTTTCGCGCGCTCTGGCAGCCGCCAAGGCGCGCTGAGCCAGTGTTTCAGAACCGATAGCGCAACAGCCTGCCGATCTTGCGCAATGCTGGAATGTGTTTCCAAAGGCGAACAAACAGTTTCGCGAACCAGCGCATGCGAGCGGCATGTTCCGGCTTATAGGCAGGGATGTCCTCGACGAACCGCAGCTTCGGAACGGCTCGCTCCAATTCATGCGGGTTCTCGATGCTCCAATGGACCTCGGCACCGGTGGCGCGGAAGGAGGAATTGAGGCGAATGATCTTCAGGCCCAGGCGACTATAGGCATCGAACACCAGTTCGCCGCTCGAAAGATGTCCCACCAAACGAGAAAACAGTTGCTGCCCCTCTTCGGCGCCCAGGTAGGGAGTCAGGCCTTCCGCCACGACTATGGCCGGGCGATCCCGAGGTACTTCGTTCAGCCATCCCGGTTCGGTGACCGACGAAGCGATCAGGTGGTAGTGATCCCGCACGGGATAGAGCTTGCGCCTGAGGTCGATGACTTCGGGATAGTCGACGTCGAACCAGTCCACGCCGGCTGGCGGGTCGATACGGAATATGCGCGTATCGAGCCCACACCCGAGATGCAGTACGATGGCGTCAGGATTTCGGGCGACAAAGTCCTGAACGCACACGTCCAGCGTCTTTGCCCTGATTGCTAGACCGATGCCGAGATTGTTGTCGACCTTGAGCCGTGAGAAATCATAGTCGATGTTGCGCACCGCCTCGTCGGCAAAGTAGTCCCTGAGCAGCGAATTGGGCAGCCGGCTCTCCAGCGCTTTGCCGTAAAGTGTCAAAAGCAAAGTCTCCTTTGCCCCGGTCAGGTTTACTTTTTCACCAGCCACGACCGTCCTCCCCATTCAAAGCCCAGCTCTATCTGGGTACATGCCGCGGGAAAGCAAGTTTCGGGTGGTGATCGGCGCCGCGAAGGACGATATTCGCACTCAAGGAGATACTGCCATGAACGCCCAAATGCCTCTCAAAACGACAGCAATCCTTCAGAAAGACATCACGCCTGAAGGTGGAGACTACGAAATCGTCCGTCGTGCCATCGAAAAGATCAGCCTCGACTATCGCGACCAGCCTTCGTTGGAAGTGCTGGCCGAGGAGGTCGGCGAGACGCCGACCGGGCTGCAGAAGCTGTTCACCCGCTGGGCCGGCCTGTCGCCCAAGGCTTTTCTGCAGGCCGTCACCCTCGATCATGCGCGCAAGCTGCTCGATGCCGGCATGCCGCTGCTTGAAACCTCGTTCGAACTCGGCATGTCCGGCCCAGGCCGGCTGCACGATCTGTTCGTCACCCACGAAGCGATGTCGCCGGGCGATTACAAGACCCGCGGCGCAGGGCTCACCATCCGCTACGGCTATCATATCTCGCCTTTCGGCATCGCGCTGATCATGGTGACGGACCGCGGCCTTGCCGGCCTCGCCTTCAACGACCCCGGCGGCGAGCGTGCGGCCTTTGCCGACATGTCCAGCCGCTGGCCGAATGCGACCTATGTCGAGGACATGGCGGCGACGGCACCCTATGCCGCGCGCATCTTCGATCCGTCGCTGTGGCGCGCCGACCAGCCGCTGCGCGTTGTCATGATCGGCACAGACTTCCAGGTCCGTGTCTGGGAGGCCTTGCTGCGCATTCCGATGGGCCAGGCCTGCACCTATTCCTCGATCGCCGCGCGCATCGGCGTACCGAGTGCCAGCCGGGCTGTCGGTGCCGCGGTCGGTGCCAATCCGATGTCCTTCGTCGTGCCGTGCCACCGGGCTCTCGGCAAGTCCGGCGCACTCACCGGCTACCATTGGGGTCTGACCCGCAAACGTGCCATCCTCGGCTGGGAGGCGGGACAGGTCTCTTCTTGAATAGCCAACGAATGGAACGATTGGAGCGATGCAAGGACCGCTAGGGTGACAAGCAGCGATCTTACGGAGTAGCTTCCCGCGCAATTAGAGTGGTATGCGCTAGCGGGAGGCACTACTTGATCGTCGTCATCGGCTCCATCAATCTCGATCTCATCGCCAGTGTCGACCGCTTGCCCGGTCCCGGCGAGACCGTACGCGGCTCCGGTTTCGCTACTGCCCCCGGCGGCAAGGGCGCCAACCAGGCGCTGGCCGCCGCCCGCGCCGGCGCCAAGGTGCGCATGGTCGGCGCGGTCGGCAAGGACAGCTTCGCCAGCGACGCTCTGGCGCTGCTGCGCGACGGCAAGATCGACCTGTCCGGCGTCGGCGAGACCTTTGCCTCGACCGGTACCGCGTTGATCATGGTCGGCGCCGACGGCGAGAACGTGATCGCCGTTGTGCCGGGCGCCAATGATTCGGTCGTGCCGGGTGACCTTTCCAAGGCTTTCGTAAAAAACGGCGACGTCGTGCTGCTGCAACTGGAGATCCCGCTGCAGACCGTCGAGGCAGCACTCGACGCGGCAAGCACGGCCGCCGCGATCACCGTGCTCAACACCGCACCTTTCCATGGCGACGCGGCCGGCTTCCTCAGCAAGGCCGACTATCTCGTCGCCAACGAAACCGAGTTCGACCTCTATGGCGAGGCGCTGTCGTTGAATGGCCGCGACCGCCCGGCACGGATGCGCGACTATGCCGCGAGAACCGGCCGCACCATCGTCGTCACGCTTGGCTCGGACGGCGTTCTGGCGGCAACGCCGGACGATCTCCTGATGGTTCCGGCGCTGAAGATCACCCCGCTCGACACGGTCGGTGCCGGCGACACGTTCTGCGGCTATTTTGCAGCCGGGCTGGCAGCCGGCCTGCCGCTCGACCAGGCGCTAGCCCGCGCTGCCGCAGCCGGTTCGCTGGCCTGCCTGAAAGCCGGTGCACAGCCGGCCATCCCGCTGGCCAGGGACGTCGATGCCGCCCTGCAGAAATCTGCAGGCTAAAGCGGGATGACAGCCATGCGCCCGACGACGAAGCACGCGGTGCCGCCCGCCGGCGACATCTGCCGCCTGTCTGCCGTGGCGCTTGCCGGGAAGATCAGGCGCCGGCAGCTTTCGGTGCGCGAAGTGGTCGCGGCATTCCTCGACAGGATCGAGGCGGTGAACCCGCTGGTCAACGCTATCGTTTCATTGCGTGAGCGTGCCGACATCCTGCGCGAGGCCGACAGCGCTGACGCTCATCTGGCGCGAGGTGGAGATACCGGATCGCTGTTCGGCCTGCCGATCGCGATCAAGGATCTTGCGCTGACAAAAGGCCTGAGAACCGCCTTCGGCTCGCCGATCTTCGCCGATTTTGTGCCTGAGGAAGACGACTTCTTCGTCGAGCGCGTCCGCAAGGCCGGCGCGATCATCATCGGCAAGACCAATGTTCCCGAATTCGGGCTCGGCTCCAACACCTACAACACCGTGTTCGGACAGACGCTCAACGCATTTGACCCGGCGCTGACCGCCGGCGGCTCGAGCGGCGGTGCGGCGGTCGCGCTGGCGCTCGACATGGTTCCCGTTGCCGATGGCAGCGATTTTGGCGGTTCCCTGCGCAATCCCGCTGCCTACAACAATGTCTATGGCTTCCGTCCATCGCAGGGATTGGTGCCGGCCGGCCCTGACCTTGATGTGTTTCTTGCGCAAATGGGCGTCGAAGGGCCGATGGGGCGTAAGGGGCGGGACATGGCGCTGCTGCTCGACGTGCAGGCCGGCTACCATCCTCGCGCGCCGCTGTCGCATGATAAGCCAGGCTCGTTTCTCCAAGGGGTGGAAACGCCGGCGGCCGGCGGGCGTATCGCCTGGCTCGGCGATCTCGAAGGCCATCTGCCGGTTGAAGCAGGCATTCTACAGCTTTGCGAGGCAGCACTCGGCCGGTTCGCGGGTGTATCCTTCGAGGCCGAGCCGCTGATGCCGGAATGCGACTTCGAAGCGCTGTGGCAGGCATTTGTAACGCTTCGGCAGGCGAGCAGCGGTTGTGCGCTCAAGGCGCATTACGACGATCCCTCGAAACGCAGCCTGCTGAAGCCGGAGGCCGTGTGGGAGGTGGAACATGCACTGCGCCTCACCGCGCCGCAGATCCATGCCGCCACGGTGAGGCGCTCGTCCTGGCACCGAATACTGCTATCGCTCTTCGAGCGTTTCGACCTGATTGCGCTGCCAGCCGCACAGGTCTTTCCCTTCGATGTCGTCACCCACTGGCCAAGGGAAGTGGCCGGGCGTGCCATGGACAGCTATCACCGCTGGATGCAGGTCTCAGCGCTCGCCACGCTGGGCGGCTGCCCGGCGGTCAACGTACCGGCGGGCTTCGACGTCAGGGGCCGGCCAATGGGCATGCAATTGATCGGGCGGCCGCGCGGTGACCTCTCCGTGCTGAGGGCGGCTGCCGCCTATGAGGCAACGCTGCCATGGCAGGCCGGCGCCTGCTGAAATCAACTCCGCATTGTCGGCGCCTCGCCGGCTTGCACGCAACTCATCGCCATGCATTGATCGCGACAGCGCGCCGCACGAGCGGCATCTGTGGAGGGAAAAAATGTCGTTGGAACTCTACGCCACCTATGTCGTCGCCTGCATCGTCATCATCCTGGTGCCGGGGCCGACGGTGACGCTGATCATTGCCAACAGCATCCGCCACGGCTCGCGCGCAGGGCTCGCCAATGTCGCCGGCACCCAGGCCGGGCTAGCCATCATGATCGCCATCGTCGGCATCGGATTGACTTCGCTGATCGCGGGCATGGGCCACTGGTTCGAGTGGGTCCGGCTGATCGGCGCCGCCTACCTGATCTGGATGGGCGTGCAGATGTTCCGCTCGAAAGGCAAGCTGAACGCCGACGGAACGGCAAAAAGGCCACGTGGCGGCTTCTTCCTGCAGGGCCTGCTGGTGGCGATCAGCAATCCAAAGACGCTAGTGTTCTTCGGCGCCTTCTTTCCGCAGTTCATCGCTCCCGAAGGCAATTACGCACTACAGATCGGCGTCATGGGTCTCACCGCGATGATCTTCGCCGCAGTCTCGGATTCGACCTACGCGCTGGCCGCCGGCCGCGCCGGACGCCTGCTGTCGGCCGGCCGCCTCAAGCTCTTGTCGAGGATCAGCGGCAGCTTCCTGGTCGGCGGCGGCCTGTGGCTGGCCTTTTCCAAGGCGAAGTAACGGCCGCGAGCCCGGCGACGCCAACAGCAACATCCTGGAATAGGAAAGCCGATTGAAAGTCGGCCTTCAGGCCACCACATGGATCAACAGTTGGGGATTCATGTCTATGCCGTGGAGTTACGCGGATTTGAAAAGGAACGCGTTTGGCGTGATCCTGTTCATCGCTTTGTTCGCGGCGATGGTTCCGTCGGCTCTGAACAAATGGGCGAATGACGCAAGTCCGATCCGATCGGTCGACCCGGTCGATGCGACGATCAAAAGTGGACAGGGTAAAGGGCGCAATATCCAATATCTGCTGGTCCTTGAGAACGGTTCGACGGTCCTCGTTTACGACGACCTCCCGCGTCTGATCGGCTCGCGCGTAGGCATCGAGCGCGTCACGCGCGACATTGGCTTCGTCTTTTACGGGTTTGCAAATTGAACGACGATCGATCGATAAGCTGTTTTCAAAGGTGACGCGAGTGACATGGCTTTTTCGGGGAATCGCTCTTGAACAAAGCCCCTATGCTACTCAACTCTAAGGTATGGGGCCGGCAAATCTTTCTCTTAGAACCAGCATTCTTTTGCTTCGGGAAGAGTTTCGCGACAGAGTTGTTGGCATCACAATCTTGTGCGCGCTCGCTCTCGCGATCGCTGTGCCGATTGTAACCAGGCAGAACAGTCCGATCACTGGCACACAACTCGTAGGAGGCACCGTCGAAGATGTTGCGACGATGCCTCTAAATCCGAAAGGTTCCGTCGGACATGGACTTTATTATAGATATGAAGTCCGCCTCCATGACGGCAACGCTCGGATATTTGTCGATGGTGAGGTGGAAACACCCCACATGATCGGATCGGAAGTCTCGATCGAAGAACAGCAACGCCAGGACGGTACCATCACCTACCGCCTCTCAACTACTGAGCAGCCCTAAAGCCGCCCCAGCCTTTCCAGCAACAGCGCGAAAAACGCATCATGGTCGATGTCGCGCATCACCATGGCGTTCTTCGGCCGCTTGGTCACCCCCCACCAGTCTATCACCGTCATGCCCATGGTGAGCTCCGAGGCGGTTTCCACGCTGACATTGCAGTTGCGACCCTTGAACAGCTTCGGCTTCAGCAGATACGCGATCACGCAAGGATCGTGCAGCGGGCCGCCGTCGGTACCGTATTTCTCCTCGTCGAAACGCTCGAAGAATTCCAGCATGTCCGCGGTGGCCGTGCCGACCCTGGTGCCGAGCTTGCGGAAGGCCTTCGTGCGCTTGGCGGTGGTCAGCGCCTTGTGGGTGACGTCGAGCGGCATCATCACGATCGGAATGCCGGATTTGAACACGACATCGGCGGCATGCGGATCGACATAGATGTTGAACTCGGCGGTCGGCGTGACGTTGCCGCCCTCGAAGAAGCCGCCGCCCATCAGCACGATTTCCTTGATGCGCGGCGCGATTTTCGGCTCGCGGATCAGCGCCAACGCAATGTTGGTGAGCGGCCCGAGCGCGCAAAGCGTGATCGTGCCGCTCTCCTCCCTCATCAGCGTCTCGACGATGAAATCGACCGCATACTCTTCCTGCAGTTTCATCTTTGGTTCGGGCAGTTGCGGCCCGTTGAGGCCGGTCTTGCCATGCACTTCCTCGGCGGTGACCAGTTCGCGCGCCAGCGGCCGGATGGCGCCTGCATAGACCTTGACGTCCGGCCGGCCGGCCAGCTCGCAGATCTTGCGGGCGTTTTTTTCGGTAAGTTTCAGCGGCACGTTGCCGGCCACCGCGGTGATGCCGACGATCTCCAGCTCGGCGCTGCCCAGCGCCAGCAATATGGCGACGGCATCGTCCTGGCCGGGGTCAGTGTCGATGATGATCCTGCGGGATTGGGGCATTTCAATTCCTTGTTTTGGCAAGTCTTTTTGGGCGGGACGTGTGACGGCTTGAAGTCTGCCGGGCGGCGGACCATATCAAGACCATCGGGAAAAATGCCATCCGGGTTTTTCCACTTTATGTCGCTCTTGAGAGGACACTGTAACATGAGCCGAATGACGCCTTTTTCCAGCCCGCTTCTCCTCGGTTTCGATTCCATGGAAAAGACGCTGGAGCGCTTGGCAAAGTCCGGTGACAGCTATCCTCCCTACAACATCGAGCGCCTCAGCGGTGCCGACGGCAAAACCGAAAGGCTGCGTATCACGCTCGCCGTCGCCGGTTTCGCGGAAAGCGATCTCGATGTCACAACGGAGGAGAACCAGTTGGTCGTGCGCGGCCGTCAGAACGACGACACCGAGCGCGAATTTCTCCACCGCGGCATCGCCGCGCGCCAGTTTCAGCGCTGTTTCGTGCTGGCCGACGGCATGCGGGTGATTGCGGCGGAATTGAAGAACGGCCTTCTGTCGATCGATCTCGATCGGCCGGAATCCGAACGGCTGGTACGAAAAATAAACATATCGGTGAAAGACTGATTTTTGCCGATAGCTCTCATGCGGGATGGCCTTGAGCAGCGTCTCGCGGCAAGGAGGCTTGAAATGACCAGAACTAACGAGAATATCATCATGACCAGCGGCGAATTCGCCCATCTCGGCGAAGGTTCGGTCGCCTATCTCAGGAAAGTGTCGAGCGACGATCTGCGCGGCCGTTTCCCGGGCCTCGGCGAAATCGCGCCGGGTCTGGAACTGTGGGCCCTGTTTGCCGCTAATGGCCAGCCGATCCTGCTTTCGGACGCTCGCGACCGTGCACTGGCTGGCGCGCTGGAAAACGATCTGACCCCGGTCGCTATCCACTAACGTCGCTATCCACCAACATTGGCGCCATCAACTGACAAATATGGCGCAGCGATCTGGCTGGAAACGGACAGGGCCGCTCACGGCGGCCCTTCAAAGGATTTAATCAAAACCTCAAGCGGCGTGCGAGGCCTGCGTGTCCGACAGCAGCGCATGGATGGCCACGGCGTCGCGCGTGCCCCTGATCTTGGCAACCGTGTCGGCGTCGCGCAGCACCCGCGCGATGCGCGACAGCGCCTTGAGGTGGTCGGCGCCGGCGCCTTCGGGAGCCAAAAGCAGAAACACCAGGTCGACCGGCTGATCATCGAGGGCTTCGAAGTCCACCGGTGTCTCCAGCCGGGCAAAAACGCCGGCGATCCGCTTCACCCCAGCCAACTTGCCGTGCGGAATGGCGATGCCGTTGCCGACGCCGGTGGAGCCGAGCCGCTCGCGTTGCAGGATGGTGTCGAACACCTCTCGCTCCGGAATCCCGGAAATCGCCGCCGCCCTTTCGGACAGCAATTGCAGCAGGTGCTTTTTGGAGTTCGCCTTCAACGCCGGCATGATTGCCGGAACGCTGACGAGATCGCTCAGATCCATGCTTGAAATCCCTTGTTCGCCTGCCGTCGCCAGTCCCCACGCTCGCGTGCGGCTGGTTTTTACCCCTGCGCGACCTTGGCCGTGGACGGGTCGATCCAGCCAATATTCCCGTCCGGCCGGCGATAGACGATGTTGAGATGGTCGTTTCCGGCATTGCGGAAGACCAGGACCGGGCTGTCCTTGGTGTCGAGTTCGATCACCGCTGACGCCACCGACATGGTCCGCAGCGTCATGGTCGATTCGGCGACGATGGCCGGCGCGAAATTCTCCGGTATGTCCTCCTCGTCGTCGGCAAGCGGCGCCATCACCGTATAGGCGACGTCGGTGACCTCGCCGTTGCTATTGCCTGAATTGTGCGACTTCAGCCGGCGCTTGTAGCGCCTGAGGCGTGTTTCCAGACGGTCGGCCGCGGTATCGAAGGCAAGTGTTGGATCCTGGGCATCGCCGGTCGCCTGCAGCGAAGCACCGGAGTCCAGCCGGATCATGCAATCGGCCGTGTAGCGCGACCCCGATTTGACGACTACGATTTGCCCTGAAAAGCCCCGATCGAAATATTTCCCGATCACTTCCCCGACACGGTCGTTGATGCGCGTACGGAACGCATCGCCGATATCCATGTGTTTTCCCGATATGCGCAGTGTCATCTGAAAACTGACCTTCCTTGCTCAGGCTTCAAACTGTCCCGAGTTTATACTCGTGGTCCGCGCGCACAAGCTTTTGCGGCGTCACTTGCGCCGATTTTAGATCCGAACTTTCCGGTTGATCACAAGCCGCCTTCTTGGCCGTCCCGTGGCCTACATCGTGACGGACCATCTCTCGTGCGGGCATCGGCGAACTCAAATTCACTCGCCAGCCCGTCCCATGCGGGCGGGCTTCTAGCCACTTCGTCGCCGCTTGTCAATGAAGGGCGAAAGCTGTGGAAATTCCGCCGGAGATCAACGGCCGGCGCTGGCCAAAGCGCGTTTTTCGCGCCGCCGCTGCACCGAAGAGGGTATGTTCATGCCTTCCCGGTATTTGGCCACCGTGCGCCTGGCGATGTCGACGCCGTATTCCCGCAGCATGTCCACGATGGCATCGTCGGAAAGCACATCGATGGCTTTCTCCTCGTCGATCAGCTGCTTTATGCGGTCGCGCACCGCTTCCGACGAATGCGCATCGCCGCCACCTGACGAAGCGATCGAGGCGGTGAAGAAATAGCGCAGCTCGAACACACCGCGCGGCGTCAGCATGTATTTGTTTGCCGTGACCCGGCTGACCGTTGATTCGTGCATGCCGATGGCGTCCGCCACCGTGCGCAGGTTGAGCGGCTTCAGGTGCCGCACGCCGTGGACGAGAAAAGCGTCCTGCTGGCGCACGATCTCGGAGGCCACCTTGAGAATGGTCTTCGCCCGCTGGTCGAGGCTGCGCGTGAGCCAGTTGGCGTTCTGCAGGCATTCGGCGAGGAAATCCTTTTCCGCCTGGTTTTTCGCATGTGGCGTGACCTGGGCGAAATAGATGTGATCGACCAGCACGCGCGGCAGCGTCTCGGCATTGAGCTCGACCGTCCAGCTGCCGTCATTGGCTGCACGCACCTCGACGTCGGCCACGATCGCATCGCTGGCACCGCGCGAAAACGCCATTCCCGGCCGCGGGTCGAGCGCCCGGATCTCGGCCAGCATGTCGAGCAGATCCTCCTCGTCGACGCCGCAAATCCGCTTCAGCGTCTGGAAATCGCGCCGTGCCAGAAGTTCGAGATTGGCGATCAGCGCCTTCATCGCCGGATCGAGCCGGTCGCGCACGGCCAGCTGCAGCAACAGGCATTCGGCGAGGTCGCGGGCGAATATGCCGGCGGGCTCGAATGTCTGGCAGACCGCCAGGACCGTTGCCACCGCCGTGGCGTCCGCGCCGAGGCGGGCGGCGATCTCGGCCATGTCGGCACGCATGTAGCCGGCCTCGTCGAGGCCGTCGGCAAGCTCGCCGGCGATCAGGCGCGCCGCCGGATCGGCAAAGGCGAGCGCCACCTGCTCGCCGACATGGTCGCGCAGCGTGATGGCCGCCGCCGCCATATCCGCGACGTCGAAGCCGTCGGAGGAAGAGGTGGAACCGTTGCCGGACGCCGATTTCCATTGTGCCGTCAGGTCGGGCCCGAGCCGCTCGCTCGTACCAGGATCGTCAGGAAACAGGTTTTCCAGCGACGTATCGAGCTTTTCCGAGATCGCCTCGGCGCTCCATGCCGTTTCCGCCTCGAACCAGTCGCCGTCGGCAGCCGGTTCCGATGCGGCGTCGCCCTTCTGCGCCTGGTCGCTGGCGGCGTCCTCCTGCGGTTCGGCGCGTTCCAGCAGGGGATTGCGTTCGATCTCGTCGTCGATGAAGCGTTCCAGCTCGAGATGGGTGAACTGCAGCAGGCGGATCGACTGCATCAGCTGCGGCGTCATCACCAGCGACTGCGACTGTCGTAGCTGTAGTTTTGCCGCCAACGCCATGGTTCGGTTTCAAACGCTCCGTCTACGCACCCGCACTGCTGGAAGGAATTTTCCAGGCCAGCATAGAAACTGGCCCGGCTTTTGCTTGTCAAGGCGAGGAGCGGCAAAACTCGCCTGCCGGCACGTTTTCAGGCAGAAAATTGAAGAAAAAGCTGCTGGACTACGCCGGAAATCCCGCTCGAGCCGGAATTTCGCACTTAGAGCGTAAATCCCTCGCCGAGATAAAGCCGCCGCACATCGGCATTTGCGACCACTTCGTCGGCTCGACCATGGGTCAGCACCTGGCCGGCATGGATGATGTAGGCGCGGTCGATCAGGCCAAGTGTCTCGCGGACATTGTGGTCGGTGATCAGAACGCCGATGCCACGTGCCGTCAAGTGGCGCACGAGCTGCTGGATGTCGGCGACGGCGATCGGATCGATGCCGGCGAAAGGTTCGTCGAGCAGCATGTAGGCGGGGCGGGTTGCCAAGGCGCGGGCAATTTCGAGGCGTCGCCGCTCACCGCCGGAGAGCGACAGCGACGGAGCCTTGCGCAGATGGCTGATGTGAAATTCCTCGAGCAATTCGTCGAGCAGGCGCTCACGCTCCTTGCGGCTCTTTTCGACGACCTCGAGCACGGCCCGGATGTTTTGCTCGACATTCAGGCCGCGAAAAATCGACGCTTCCTGCGGCAGATAGCCGATGCCGAGACGGGCGCGGCGATACATCGGCATCGACGTGACGTCGAAACCGTCGATTTCGATCGTGCCTTCATCGACCGGCACCAGGCCGGTTACCATGTAGAAACAGGTCGTCTTGCCGGCGCCGTTGGGGCCGAGCAGCCCAACCGCCTCGCCGGCGCGCACGCCCAGCGTCACGCCGCTGACGACTTTGCGGCCCTTGTAGCTTTTGGTCAGGCCCTTGGCGATCAAGGTTCCCTTGAACTTTGCCGCTTCGACGGTGACCCTGGCCGGTGCCGCAAGTTTGCTGGCGGCGCGCCCTGGAAGACGCGCCAGCAGCGACGATATGCCGGTCATCAGGGTTTCGCTGCTCCAGACTTCGCCGGCGGCGTGATCGACATCATGACGCGGCCGCCGCAAGCGTCGACCTGGGCAAGGCCGCTCTTCATCTGCACGGTAAGCTTGCAGCCGACAAGCACGTTATCGCCTTGCGAGAGCACGACCTTGCTGCCCGAAAGCACCAGCACTTCGGTCTTCATGTCGAAGGTGCCGCGGTCGCCGGTGGCAACCTGATTGTCCGATTTGATGTAGACCTTATCGTCGACCTCGAGATGGTCGATGTTGGCGGATCCGGTCATTGCCGCGGCACCCGCGGGCTGGGCGCCTTTAGCGGCGCCTGCATCCCTGACGTAATAGACCGTCATTTTGCCGGCCTTGAGCACGGTTGGACCCTGGACGACGTTGACGTTGCCGGTGAAGACGGCGACGCTTTCCGCCTGGCGCACCTCGAGCTTGTCGCTTTCGATCTGGATAGGCTTGTCGCCCGACAGCCTGAGGCCGGACATTTGGCTGGTGGCACTGGATTGCGCCAGCGACGGCGCCGTCCCGAAGGTCAGCCCCAAGGGCAACCCGAGCGTCAACGCCGAAATCGCGGCGAGGCGCCGTGCCGAATTACTGAACCGCATTGGTCTCTCCGCTCTTTGCCTCTGCCGCCTTCAAACTGGCGGGATCGATGTCGACGCGCACCTTGTTCTCGAAAACCAGGACCTTGCCATTGTCCTGGACCGACATCGAATCCGCCCTGATCCGCGACCCGCCGCGGCTGACATCGACGGGCTCGCTTGTCTTCATAGTGCCTTCGCCCATGTCGAGATAGACTGATTTGAATTTTGCCACCACACCATCCGTGGTCGACACGGTCACATCGCTGGTCAGGCTGAGCGTGTTGCCGTCGCGATCATAGGTGCCGTGCGTGGCATCGATGGCGGCCGTGTTGTCGGCCGCAATCGGCAGCTTGGCCTTGATGCCCTCCAGATCGATGATGCCTTGTTTGCTGACATCCTGTATGGCGCGCAGGGCTGTCATCGAATAGGGCAGGTTCTGTTTGGTGAAGCCGTTGAGCTTGGGGTTCGCCATCACCAGCTTGCCATCGGCAAAGGCGCCGCCGTCGGCCTGCACCTCGATTGCGGCGGGAGCCATGAGATAGGAATAGACGGGAAACGCGACCGCAATCACGGCAGCGACCAGCGGCACGGCCAGCTTGAGGACACGGACCCGGCGCGAATGACGCTGCGCAACGTCAAACGCGTCGACCCGCGCCCGGCCTGCGGCCTTGGGAGCCAACTCCGTCTCGGTGTTGGTCGGTTCGATTGGTCCCGCTAACATGACTGCTTCTTCTAAACCCCTGCCCGCCAGGCCGCCCTATAGGTGGGGTGCCGGCGCCCTCAAGCAAGCACAAGCCAAGGAAAACCGCAAAAATGTGACAGCCGCCCCTGTACAATGAAAATGGCCCCAGCGCAGCCTGTACCTCATACCAGATATGGGCGCACAGTGTTAGGGCCTGTGGAACGAGACAGGTTGAGGCTTGCCGCGAATGCCTAACGGCCTTTGGCGCAAGGCCGTCAGGAAACGGTAGCCGGGCGCGAATGGTTGCTTTAAAAGCATCTGCTCCCACCGACTACGAGGCTGACCATGGTATTGAGAGCCGACGACCTGATCGACCGCCGCCGCTTGCGCCGCAAGCTGACATTCTGGCGTGTTGCGGCGATTATCGTCGCGGCAGCCGGACTGATCGCCTTCTCGGCATGGATCTATGGTGACGACTTCACCGGCGCGGCTGTCGACCACATCGCCAAGGTCAAGATCGAAGGTACCATCACCGAAGACGAAGAACTGATCAAGCGGCTGGAGGCAATCCGTCAGTCGCCGCGCGTCAAGGCTGTGATCCTGTCGATCGATTCACCCGGCGGCACCACCGTCGGTGGCGAATCGATCTATGAGGCAGTGCGCAAGCTCGCCGCCGACAAGCCGGTGGTGGCCGAGGTCGGCACGCTCGCGGCTTCGGCAGGCTATATGATCGCCACCGCGGCCGACCATATTGTCGCACGCAAATCCTCAATCGTCGGCTCGATCGGCGTGCTGATTCAGTACCCGGACGTCAGCGGCCTCATGGACAAGCTCGGCGTCAAGCTGGAGGAGGTGAAATCCTCGCCCTTGAAGGCCTCGCCTTCTCCCTTCAAGCCGACCAATGACGATGAGCGCGCCATGGTCCGCAAGCTGATCCTCGACAGCTACGACTGGTTCGTCGGCATCGTCGCCGAGCGCCGCAACATGACCAAGCCGGAGGTGCTGGCGCTCGCAGACGGGTCGATCTTCACCGGCCGGCAGGCGGTCACCAACAGATTGATCGACGCGGTCGGCGGCGAGGCCGAAGCGATCGACTGGCTTGCAGGCAAGGGCGTCGATGCCAAGCTCAAGGTGGTGGAATGGAAGGACACGGAAAAACGCGGCGGTTTCCTGTTCTCCAAAGCGATGGCGCAGACCGTCGGTGCTGCGCTTGGCCTGGCCGGCCATGACGGCGACGTCCTTCACGAAATTGGAGCGGACCGCTTGTTTCTTGACGGTCTCGTTTCCGTCTGGCACCCTTGAGGAACCGCTTGGGACGAGTGAAAAACCAAATAAAATCATTCTGATAATTTCGGCGGCACTGCTTTTACGGGGAGCCTTTTCATGATCAAATCCGAACTTGTGCAGATCATCGCCACGCGTAATCCGCATCTTTTCCTGCGCGACGTCGAAAACATTGTCAGCGCCATCTTCGATGAAATCACCGACGCGCTTGCCGAGGGCAACCGGGTCGAGTTGCGCGGCTTCGGCGCGTTTTCGGTGAAAAATCGCCCTGCCCGCACCGGCCGCAACCCGCGCACCGGCGAATCCGTAGAGGTCGAGGAGAAATGGGTACCGTTCTTCAAGACCGGCAAGGAATTGCGTGAAAGGCTGAACGGAGGCAAATAGGCGCCGCGCCCGCCGTCCCGCTCCGACAGCAGTTCCCCGGAAAAACATGTTCAATCGCTTAATCCTCATCGTGGTCTTCGTGCCGCTGGCCATCATCCTGATCGCGCTGGCCGTTGCCAACCGCGAACCGGTCGCCTTCACGCTCGACCCGTTCAATCCGGGCAACCCGGCGCTGACGCTGACCTTGCCGCTGTTCATATTCCTGTTCCTTGCCCTTGCCATCGGCATGATCGTCGGCAGCCTGGCGACCTGGATCAAGCAGGGGCGCTATCGCAAGCTGGCGCGCCAGCGCGGTGCCGAGGCCGAGAATCTGCGCCAGGCGGTAAGCCGCGCGCCTGCCGCGCCTCGGGGCCCGGCTTTGCCGAAGCCGACAAACTGAAGCGTCTTTGACATATCTTTCGCGGAGCCTTTCATGCTGACCATTTCGGCCGCCGAGGTCGACCGCGCGCTGACCTTTTCCGGGCTGGTCGAGACGTTGCGCGCCGCCTTTCGCGATGGCGCCGTGCAGCCGGTCAGGCACCATCACACGGTCGAGCGGCCCGATGGCGCCGCCTCGACCCTGCTTTTGATGCCGGCCTGGACCGACTTCAACGCCGCCGGCACCTCGGCCGATGGCCATATCGGCGTCAAGATCGTCACCGTGTCGCCCGACAACAATGCCGTCGGCAAGCCCGCGGTGATGGGGCTTTACCTCTTGCTCGACGGCACCACCGGCGAGCCGCAGGCATTGATCGATGGCCAGCGGCTGACGCAGTGGCGCACTGCCTGTGCCTCGGCGCTGGCCGCCTCCTATCTGGCCCGCGAGGACGCATCGCGGCTGCTGGTGGTCGGCGCCGGCGCGCTGTCGCCATTCCTTGCAAAGGCGCATTCGGCGGTGCGTCCGATCAAGAACATCCGCATCTGGAACCGCACGTCGGCGAATGCCGAAAAGGTCGCGGCAAAATTGCGTGCCGAGGGTTTTTCGGCCGAAGCAGCAGGCGATCTCGACGCCGAACTCGGAAAGGCCGATATCGTATCGTCGGCGACCATCACCACCATGCCACTGATCAAGGGGGCACTGTTGAAGCCCGGAACCCATGTCGATCTGGTCGGCGGCTTCACGCCGGCGATGCGCGAAAGCGACGACCACGCGATCGTACGCGCCCGCGTCTATGTCGATACCCGCGCCGGCGCCACCAAGGAAGCCGGTGACATCGTCCAGCCGCTGGCCTCCGGCGTGTTGAAGCCGGAAGCCATCGTCGCCGACCTTTATGAACTCACGCGCGGCCAGAAAAAAGGCCGGCAGAACGACGACGAGATCACGCTGTTCAAGTCGGTCGGCGCAGCCCTCGAGGACCTCGCCGCCGGCATTGGCGTGTATCGCGCAAGCGTAGGGCAGTAGGGCAGTAGGGCAGTAGGGCAGTAGGGCAGTAGGGCAGTAGGGCAGTAGGAAACTGTACTGATCGTGCGGCGCCGCGCCAGCTATGTTTCCTGTCACGTACTGCCCTACTGCCCTACTGCCCTACTGCCTTACTGCCTTACTCCCTTTGCCAATAAACCCGCAGCCGGTGGCTGTCGGGATCAAGCGCGACGAAGGTGCGGCCGAAATCCATGTCGGTCGGCGTCTGCAGAATTTTCAGCCCGCGGCCGGCCCACTCGGCATGGGTGGCGTCGACGGCACCCGGCGTGTCCAGCGCAAAGACGATCTCGGCGCCACCGCCTGCTGCCGCGGCGGCCGGCTCCACGGTGTGACGCGACCAGAGGCCGAGCTTGAAGCCGTTGTCGAGCACGAACAGCACGAAGGTCGGCGAGGTCTCGACCGGTTGCCGCCCAAGCAGCGCGCTATAGAAGGCGCCGCTTTGCTCAGGCTTGTCGACATAGAGGATGACGAAATTGGGCGGTGTCATGAATTGCTCTCCAGATGGTTTCGACTGGAGGAGCATACCGTATGCCACTGCCAGATTCTGGCAGCAGTCTCAACTGAGCAACAGCCTTAGCTTGGCGTGTCGAGCGTCGCCCGCCATTCTTTGAGCAGCACCTGACGGCGGCGCGGATAGCGCATCTCGGTGGCATTGAGGCCGGATATCCGGTCGGCGCGAAAGTGCCTGAAATCCTGGCGCATCTCGCACCAGGCCGCGACGACGCGCACCTTGTCGAAGAAGCCGAGTGCGAACGGCCAGACGGTGCGCTCGGAGGCAGCGCCGCCGGCGTCGCGATAGACAAAGCTCAGCTTACGCTCCTCGCGGATGGCCTGCCGCACCACGCCAAGATCGATGCCTTCGGTGACCTCGGTGCGCGACCCGACCAGCAGCGTCGAGGCGTCGAGCTCTTCGCGCAAATCGTTCGGCAGCACCGCCGCGATCTTGGCCAGCGCGTCGGTGGCGGCGTTCGCAAGCCGCCAGTCCGGCTGCTTGGCCACCCAGCGCGAACCGAGCACGATCGCCTCGATCTCCTCATCGGTGAACATCAAGGGCGGCAGCATGAAACCGGGCCTGAGCACGTAACCCAACCCCGCCTCACCCTCGATCGGCGCGCCCTGCCCCTGCAGCGTGGCGATATCGCGATAGAGCGTGCGGATCGACACACCCATTTCGCCCGCAAGGCTGCGGCCGCTGACTGGCCGGCGATGCCGGCGCAGGATCTGGATCAGGTCGAGCAGGCGTTCAGCACGGGACATGAATCATGACCTGGTTTCAATCACGATAGAGCCCCAGCGCTTTCGGCGGCAAGCGACATGGGTGGCGGACGGGAACGTCTGCGTCCTGACGCCGTTGTCTGGCCACTATGGATATGCGCGGGTTCCTGTTGTTCTGGTCGGTTTTGACCGCCATCGTCGCTGCGCTCAGCCTCGGACCATCCTTCGCCCATGTGCTGGAATCGGTGCCGCGGCTGACCAGTTGGCCGCCTTCGCTCTGGCGTGAAACCACTGTCTTCAACGCTCAGTTCCAATTCTTCGCGATTGTCGGCGCACCGCTGGACGTGGCCGCGATCGCCTGTCCGGGGCTTCTCGCCTGGGTGCTGCGCAGCGACCGCCCGGCATTCTGGTGGATTTTGGCCGCCACCGTGCTTTATCTGATGGCCCTCGTGGCGTGGTTTACCCTGGTCAAACCGGCAAACGATGTCCTGGCCACCTGGGTGCCTGGACCGATCCCGGACAATTTCGAAAGTATCCGGAGCAGTTGGGAAACCGGCCATATGGTCGTCACCGGCTTCAAGGCCGTTGGTTTCATAGCGCTCGCAGTCGGCCTGCTGTCGATCAGGCGCGGCTGATCCGGTTGCACACGTCGGCAGCCCTTTTGTTGCGCCGGTCAATATGCTGTGGCAGAAGCGGCGAGCCGCCGTCCGGAGATGCGCCTTCTTGAAACCTTTTCGCGACAAACGCCGCGACAGCCGCCCGCCCCCGAAGGGCGGGGCGGAGCAGCCGCGGCGGCGCGACGCCGGCCTGACCGCCGGTTCGGAGCCTAAACTGCAGGACCGGTCCGAGCCGAAAGCCGCGCCGCGCCCTCTATCCCGTCGCGATGGCGCGCTGCCTGCCGAACATCTGCCGCTGATCCTCGAGGTCGGCCCCAATCAGGACTACGCGTTGCTCGACAGCGGCGCCGGAGAAAAACTCGAGCAATACGGCCCCTACCGCATCGTTCGGCCGGAGGGCCAGGCGATCTGGCAAAAGGCTTTGCCGGCCAGGGACTGGGAGCGCGCCGACGCCATTTTCACCGGCGATACCGACGAGGAAGGCATCGGCCGCTGGCGCTTTCCCAAGACGTCGCTCGGCGAGACCTGGCCGATGAAGCATGACGGCATAGATTATCTCGGCCGCTTCACTTCGTTTCGCCATGTCGGCGTCTTTCCCGAGCAGGCCTCGCACTGGGACCACATGGCCGGACTGATCGCGGCGGCAAAACGGCCGGTGAAGGTGTTGAACCTGTTCGGTTACACCGGCCTTGCCTCCTTGGTGGCGGCGCGTGCCGGCGCCGAGGTCACCCACGTGGATGCTTCCAAGAAGGCGATCGGCTGGGCGCGCGAAAACCAGGAAATGGCGGGCTTGTCGCAAAAGCCGATCCGCTGGATCGTCGACGATGCCGTGAAATTCGCCGAACGCGAGGAGCGCCGCGGCAGCCGCTACGACATCATCCTGTTCGACCCGCCCGCCTATGGCCGCGGACCGAAAGGCGAGGTCTGGCAGCTGTTCGAGGACCTGCCGGCGCTGACCGATATCTGCCGCACGATCCTGACGCCGAAGCCGCTCGCCGTGGTACTGACCGCCTATTCGATCCGCGCCTCTTTTTTCGCCATCCATGCCCTGATGCGCGACACCTTCGCCGGCATGGGCGGCACGGTCGAGTCGGGTGAATTGATCATCCGCGAGAAATCTGCCGGTCGGGCGCTTTCGACCTCGCTGTTCTCGCGCTGGGTGGCCTGAATGAGTGCGTACGAACGGCATGCGGGCGCGCCAGGGCAGGTGAAGGAAGTCACCAGCCTCGCCAACCCGCTGGTCAAGGACATCAAGGCGCTCGCGCTGAAGAAATTCCGTGACCAGCAGAATTCCTTCATGGCCGAAGGCCTGAAGCTGGTCATCGACGCGCTCGATCTCGGCTGGTCGATCAGGACACTGGTCTTCGCCAAGGCCGGACGTGGCAATACGGCGGTTGAAAAGGTCGCGGCGCGCACGGTCGCCGCCGGCGGCACCGTCCTTGAAGTTTCGGAAAAAGTGCTGGTCGCCATCACCCGCCGCGACAATCCGCAAATGGTCGTCGGCGTGTTCTCGCAGAAATACCTGCCGTTGAAGGACATCCGCGCCCGTGACGGCGACGTCTGGGTGGCGCTCGACCGCGTCCGCGACCCCGGCAATCTCGGCACCGTCATCCGCACGGTCGACGCTGTCGGGGCCAGGGGCGTCATCTTGGTCGGCGAGACCACCGATCCCTTTTCGGTCGAAACGGTGCGCGCCACCATGGGCTCGATTTTCGCCGTGCCGGTCGCCAAGGCGTCGCCCGAAGCTTTTCTCGCCTGGCGAACGAGCTTCCCCGGCCTTGTCGCCGGCACCCATCTGAAGGGTGCGGTCGACTACCGCTCGGTCGATTTTTCAAAGGGCCCGGTGCTTTTGATGATGGGCAACGAGCAGCAAGGCCTGCCTGACGAGCTTGCCGCAAGCTGCGACAAACTGCTGCGGATACCGCAGGCCGGCCGCGCCGATTCACTCAACCTTGCGGTGGCCACCGGCGTCATGCTGTTCGAGATCCGGCGCGGCGCGCTGAAGCTCGGCCCGGAGGACGCCAGATCGTGACATCTCAAACCGTGAAACTGCAAACCATGAAGTCCTGGAGGCCGTATGCTCTTCTGGTCGTCGCCGCGATAGCGCTCGACCAGTGGGTGAAATACCTAGTCGAAACCGGTCTTGCCTTTCAGGAACGGCTCGACCTGCTTCCGTTCCTGGCGCTGTACCGCACCTACAACACCGGCATCGCGTTCTCGCTGTTTTCGTCCTTCGGCGACACCGGCCTGGTGGTCGTCGCGGTTCTGGTGGTCGCTTTCGTGCTCTATCTTGCGGCCCGCACGCCGCCCGGCCACCTGCTTGCCCGCATCGGCTTCGCACTGATCGTCGGCGGCGCGCTCGGCAACCTGATTGATCGCGCAATCTACGGTCATGTCATCGACTATGTCCTGTTCCATACGCCGGTCTGGTCCTTCGCGATCTTCAACCTCGCCGACGCCTTCATTTCGGTTGGTGCGGTGCTGGTCGTCTTCGACGAACTCATTGGCTGGCGGCGCGGAGCGTCGAGCGATTGACCTCACTCGCCTGGCGCCGCACATTCTGATCTGCAAGCCCGAGGAGAAAAAATGCCCGAAACCTTCAAAGCCATCCTCGTTTCGCGCGACGCCGAGAAAAACCAGTCGGTCGCGGTGACCGAGCTTACCGAGGCAGACCTGATGGAGGGCGACGTCACCGTCGCGGTCGAGGCGACGACGGTGAACTACAAGGACGGTCTTGCAATTACCGGCAAGGCGCCGGTGATCCGCCGCTGGCCGCTGGTGCCGGGCATCGATTTCGCCGGCACCGTCATCTCGTCTTCCAATCCTGACTGGCGCAAGGGTGACAAGGTCATATTGAACGGCTGGGGCGTCGGCGAGACGCATTTCGGCGCCTTTGCAGGGCGCGCCCGCGTCAAGGGCGACTGGCTGGTGCCGTTGCCGGACGGCATGAGCCCGCATGATGCGATGGCGGTCGGCACCGCCGGCTACACCGCCATGCTTTGCGTCATCGCGCTGGAGCGCCACGGCATCGTGCCCGATCGCGGCCCGGTGGCGGTGACCGGCGCTGCCGGTGGCGTCGGCTCGGTCGCGGTCTCGATCCTGTCCAGCCTCGGCTATCACGTCATCGCCTCGACCGGCCGTGCTGCCGAAAGCCCCTATCTGATCGACCTCGGCGCCGCGGAAGTGATTTCACGCGACGAGCTCACCCAGCCGGCAAAACCACTCGCCAAGGAACGCTGGGCCGGCGGCGTCGATGCGGTCGGCAGCCACACGCTGGCCAACGTTCTATCGATGACCTCCTATGGCGGCGCCGTTGCCGCTTGCGGCCTCGCCGGCGGCATGGACCTGCCGGCAAGCGTCGCGCCCTTCATCCTGCGCGGCGTCTCGCTGCTCGGCATCGATTCGGTGATGGCGCCGAAGGCGGTCCGCCTCGAGGCCTGGCGCCGTATCGGCGCCGATCTCGACCACGCAAAGCTTGCCAGCCTTTCGACGAGCATCGGCTTCGACGGCATCATCGGCGCCGCGCATGACATCGTCGAGGGTAAGATCCGCGGCCGCGTGGTGGTGGATATGTGAGCCCCCAAGGGAAAAAAAGAGCGCGACCGGTAAAATTCGAGCGATCAACCACAACCTTCGATAAGCTCTGTCTGGCAGGATTTCCGTATGATTGCGGAACCCGGCATCAGAGAGGCGGAACCAGCCGAACGGGCCGACGGGACGGCCCCCGCGGCGCCAGGACGGCAGCTTGTCGCCGCGCCACCGCTGGCGCCGGAACTGCCGGCCTCCAACCGCGAAGGCCTGCCCTTCCTGACGCTCGTCGCCATTGTCGTGCTGGCAGGCTTTTCGCATCTGACCGGGGCGCCGATCTTCATCACTATCGGCCTTTTGGCGACAGCCATCGCCGGGCTCGCCATGCATCTGCGCAACAGGCGCACCGAGCGCCGCGCGGTGGCCCTGCTCGATGCCACGACCGCCCGCAGCCGCGCCGAAATAGAGACGCTGGCCGACCGCATGTGGGAGATGCAGGAGAGCGAGGAGCGCTTTCGCGGGCTGATCGATGCACTCGGCGATCTCGTCGTCCATCGTGACCGCGACGGCCACATTGTCTACGCCAACAAGGTTTTCGCCGACCTTGTCGAAACCGACCAGCGCGACCTTGCCGGCAAGACCCTGGCCGAACTAGGCATCGATGTCGGCATCGTCCCCGACGCCGCGTTTTCCGACCATGAATGCCTGAGTTCCACCGACGTCGCCATTCGCACGCCGGACGGCCCACGCTGGTTCTCTTGGATCGAGCTGTCGGTGCGCGACAAGGACAGCGGCGCCGTTTCGCATCGCGCCATCGCCCGCGACATCACCGCTCGCAAGCGCGCCGAATCCTCGCTGATCACCGCCCGCGAGCGGGCCGAATATGCGAGCCAGGCCAAATCGCGCTTCCTCGCCACCGTCAGCCACGAGATCCGCACGCCGATGAACGGCATCATGGGCATGGCCCGGCTTCTCGCCGACACCAGCCTTTCGCCCGAGCAGCGGACCTATGTCGGCGCCATCTCGACCTCGGCCAGCGCGCTGCTGGCGCTGATCGAGGACCTGCTCGACTACTCCAAGATCGAGGCCGGCCGCTTCGATCCCGAACCGCAGCCGATGTCGGTGCGCGAGATCGCCGACAATGTCATCGAGCTTTTGGCGGCGCGGGCTTTTGCCAAGGATATCGGCCTCGGCTGTCATGTCGAACCCGACGTGCCGCAGCTGATCACCGCCGACCCCGGCAGGGTCAGGCAGGTGCTGCTCAATCTCATCGGCAACGCCGTCAAGTTCACCGACAGCGGCGGCGTCCTGGCAAGCATCGCCCGCGTCCGCACCGAAACCACCGACCGCATCCGCTTCACCATCACCGACACCGGCCCCGGTCTGCGCGAGGAGGACATGGAGCGCATATTCGAGGACTTCGAACAGGCTGACGGCACCTCGACCCGTGCGCATGGCGGTGCCGGCCTCGGTCTCGCCATTTCCAAGCGCCTGGTGACCGCCATGGGCGGCACTATCTCTGTGTCAAGCCGGCTTGGCCAGGGGTCCGAATTCGTCTTCGAGATTCCCGCTATTTCCGCCGTCGAGGCGCCGCAGATCCGCCAGGACGCGCTGTCGGGCCGGCATGCCGTGATCGTGTCGAAGAACCTGGTCGAGGCCGAAGCCCTCGCCCGCACCATTCGCGCCAATGGCGGCACGGTCGATCTGGCCACCGCCGCCGCCCAGGCCACCCCTTTCGCCGAGAGCTGCGACGTGCTGCTGATCGATGCTGCCATGGAGCAAAGCGACGGCAGGCTGCTCAGGCGCCTGCGCCAGAGCGGATTTGCCGATTGCGAGGCAGTGACGCTGATTGCACCGACCGACCGTGGCATGCTTGGCGAGTTCCGTGCCAATGGTTACGCCACCTTCCTTGCGAGGCCGGTGCGCGGCGAGACATTGCTGCGCGTGCTTTTGACCAGCCACGCGCCGGTCATCGCCGAGCCGCAACTGCAAAGGCGCGGCGCGCAGGCGGGGCACGCCATTGGCGCCCGCCAGCAGGGCCTGTCGGTGCTGATCGCCGAGGACAACGACATCAACGCCATGCTGGCCCGCGCCACGCTGCTGAAGGCCGGGCATCGCGTGAAAGTGGTCGGCAACGGCAAGGCCGCCGTCGAGGCGGTCATCAGCACCGGCCACAAGCACCGTTACGACGTGGTGCTGATGGACTTGCATATGCCTGTCATGGACGGCCTGGACGCCATCGCCGCCATCCGCCGCCATGAGGAGGAGACCGCGGTGCCGCCAGTGCCGATCATGGTGCTGTCGGCCGACAGCCAGGAAAAGACCCGCCACGCCGTGCTCGCTCACGGTGCCAGCGGCTTCGTCACCAAGCCGCTCGACCCCGATGCCCTGGTTCATGCGGTCGAAGGGCAAGCGGCCGCCTGAGGCACAACATAGACGGTTGATAGATTGCCCAGTCGACGAAGTATTGCCCGCAGAGCCGTATCACGGTACTGTCACAATCCTGTTGCACCTACACCGTATCCCCGTGCCAAGAGGGATGGCTCGAAGGAGAATCACTCGTGCATACAGTCATGCCGGAATGTGATGCTCGGCCGAACGCCAGCGGGCCTTTGCTCGTCGGCCGGAACGCCGATGCCGTCATAAAAGGCGCATCGCTCGGCCGCATCGGCAATCTCGAAGTGCGGCTCGCCCGCAACGAGGCCGAGATCGCTGCCGCGCAGGAAGTGCGCTACCGGGTGTTCTACGACGAGCTTGGTGCCAGGAAGGACCTGTTTCAGATGCAGGACCGCCGCGATGCCGACCGCTTCGATCCCCTCTGCGACCATCTGCTGGTCTTCGATACTTCGCTTTCCGGCCCCGAGCATCGCCGCATCGTCGGCACCTACCGCCTGCTGCGGCAGGAGATTGCCGCGGCCGCCGGCGGCTTCTATTCCGAAGGTGAATTCGAGCTGACCAAGCTCATCGCGCGGCATCCCGGCCAGCGCTTCCTCGAGCTCGGCCGCTCCTGCGTTCTGCCGGAATACCGCTCGAAGCGCACCATCGAGGCGCTGTGGCAAGGCATCTGGGCCTACATCAACCATTACGGCATCGGCGTGATGACCGGCTGCGCGTCGTTCCACGGCACCGTGCCTGCGGCACATGCCGAGGCGCTGACCTATCTTGCCCACCACTGCCGGACGAATTCATCCTGGGACGTGCGCGCCGTCGCCGGGCGCTATTGTTCCATGGATCTGATGCCGATCGAGGCCGTCAATACCAAGGCGGCGATCGCGGCGATGCCGCCGCTGGTCAAGGGCTATCTGCGCGTCGGCGCACGCATCGGCGACGGTTGTGTCATCGACCGTGAATTCTCGACGGTCGACGTGTTCGTGGTGATGCCGGTCAAGGAGATCGGCGCCCGCTACGTCAATTATTATGGCGGAGAAGCGCAGCGGTTTGCGGCCTGAATAAGGGAGTAGGCGGAGAGAAGGCAAGGGCGCGAGTAGGCAATTGCTACTTTACCCGACGTAGCGCTATTCCCTACTCCCGTACTGCCCTATTCCCCTACTCCCCTAACTTACGCATCCTTCTCAGCCTGCTCGTTGACCGGCCCCGGCTCCACCGGCGCTTCGCTTGCCACATGCTTGGGGCCGCCCTTGGCGACGCCGACCATGGCCGGCCGCAGCACACGCTCGCCGATCGAATAGCCGGGCTGCACGACCTGCACGACCGTATTTGCCGGTACGTCGGGATTGGGCACCTCGAACATCGCCTGGTGGAAATTCGGATCGAATTTCTCGCCCTCGGGCTCGAGCTTCTTCACGCCGTGCCGCTCCAGCGCCGACAGCATGGCGCGCTCGGTGATCTCGACGCCGTCGATCAGCGCCTTGAAGCCGGCATCGCCCGAAGCCTTGGCCTCCTCCGGGATGGCATCCAGCGCACGGCGCAGATTGTCCGACACCGAAAGCATGTCGCGGGCAAAATTGGCAACCGCATAGGCGCGCGCGTCGTGGACGTCGCGGGCAGTGCGGCGGCGCAAATTCTCCATGTCGGCCGCGACGCGCAGTGCGCGATCCTTCAGCTCTTCGTTTTCCTTCAGAAGCCGGACAAGCGCTTCATAGTCGCCGTCGACGCCACCTTCCCTTGGCTCCGCGGCAGCCTCGGTCTTCTCGGCTTCATCGGGCGCGCGTTCGTCTTTTGCCTGGTCGCTCATCGCCGTTTCCCGTCATTTTCGAATGGTGTGGATTTGCGCCCGATATCGAGGTTTAGCGGCCAAAAATCAAGGGGCAAGCGATACTGCAGCCGCTGTCGCTGCTTGATGGCGGACGGCGCAGACCTCTCGATTTTAATTCAAACTTTACCGTACCCGACGGCTTTGCTTGCCGGGACACTACAATGCGGGAACCATTCCTCCCTTGGAAGAGTTTCGAAGCCGACACAGGATTTTGGATGATGCCCCGCAGGAATGGCGAAAAACGCGACGGGCTCGCCGCCGATATCCGGCGCCAGCTCGGCACCGAGGCGACCAAGCGCTTTCTGCGCACCTTACCGGCCTTCCGCACGGAGTCCGATATTCCCGACCGTCTGAAGGAATTGCTCGACCGCCTGGACGGCGTCGAAGCCAAGGTGGTCGCAGGCGGGCGCCGTCGGTAGACACCGTCGCCAGCAACGCGACCTGCGATTGCGGCCGCAATTCCTCGCCATCGCGCGACATTTACCCGCAGTAACTTTGCGTGATCTCCGCCTTGCGGCAGCGCGCCGCTCCGCCTATGTTTCATGATGAACATGATTTCCCCCGAAGCTGTGGCAAACAGCAAGCGCGCCTGGTTGAAGATCCTGTCGCGCTATAAAAAGCCCGACAGGCGTCGCAGCGCCGTCGAACTCGCCATCACCCTCATCCCCTTCGCCACGCTGTGGGCACTGTCCTCGGCCGCTTATGCCTATGGCCATTGGTGGGGTCTGGTCCTGATCCTTCCGGCAGCCGGCTTTCTGGTGCGTATCTTCATGATCCAGCACGATTGCGGCCACGGCTCCTTCTTTGCCAACCGCTATGCCGACGACTGGATCGGCCGCGTGCTTGGCGTGTTGACGCTGACGCCCTACGATTGCTGGCGCCGCGCCCACGCAACCCATCACGCCAGCGCCGGCAATCTCGACGAGCGCGGCACCGGCGACATCAAGACACTGACGGTCGCTGAATATCGGCAACTGTCATGGCGGGGCCGGCTCGCCTATCGCCTCTATCGCCATCCGCTGGTGATGTTTGGCCTTGGCCCGATATGGATCTTCATTTTCGAGCAGAGACTGCCCTTGGGCATGATGCGGGGCGGTTTCACCCCCTGGGTGTCGTCGATGTCGACCAATCTCGCCATCGCGGTCATCGCCGCGCTGCTCATCTGGTTCGTTGGCCCCGGCGCGTTCCTGGTCGTGCATTTGCCGATCGTCATCCTCGCCGGATCGGCCGGCATCTGGCTGTTTTATGTCCAGCATCAGTTCGAGGAGACGGAGTGGACAAAGGACTCCGAGTGGGAATTCCAGCACGCTGCCCTGCACGGTTCGTCCTATTACGACCTGCCGCCGGTGCTGAACTGGATCACCGGCAATATCGGCGTCCACCACGTGCATCACCTCTCGGCCAAGGTGCCATGCTACCGGCTTCCGGAAGTGTTGAGGGACTATCCGGAGCTGCGTGAGATCGGCCGCGTCACACTCCTCGACAGCCTGCGCTGCGTCAAGCTGGCGCTGTGGGACGAGAGTCGCAGCAAGCTGGTATCGTTCCGCGAAGCGCGGATGGCCGTGTAAAGCATACCGCCGCACCTAAAGCGCGTTGCGCTCGACCGGCCTCATGCGACGCGCTTTAGGTTGTCGTTTATGCATGCCGTTATCGCAAAACCGCTGACACTTTTGCGCGACATGCGTTAGGGGTGCGGCGGGCTCCACATTCCGAGCTTAAGCCGCCCGGCGCTGGTCGCGCATCAGGGTCTCGCCCTGGCGGATCTCGGTGCCCAGCACTTTCAGGCATTCGCGCATGAAGGCGGCAAGGCCCGGCCAGCCCTTCGCCGACACCAAATTGCCGTCGACATGGGCGCCGGTCGGCGCAACATCGATATAGATGCCGCCGGCCAGCGTGACTTCCGGCTCGCAATATTGCAGCGCCGCGACTTCCCTGCCGCGCACCACGCCGTCGACCGCGATCAGGATCTGCACGCCGTGGCAGATGGTGAAGATCGGTTTTCCCGTCTCATGGAAATGCCGCACCAGCGCCTGCACGCGCTTGTCGATGCGGATATATTCCGGCCCGCGCCCGCCCGCCGCGTAGACGGCATCGTAGTCGGCCGGATTGACCTCGGAAAACGTCTTGTTGAGGATGTAGTCGTGGCCGAGCTTTTCCGTATAGGTCTGGTGGCCCTCGAAGTCGTGCAGCGAGGTCTTCAGGATATCGCCGGCCTTCTTGTCGGGGCAAACGACATGGACGGTGTGGCCCACCGCATGCATGGCCTGTTCAAAGACGAAAATCTCGTACTCCTCGCTGAACTCGCCAACGAGCATCAATATCTTCTTGCCAGCCATACCCGGTTCCTCCCTTGTGGCCACATTTATTCGGATCGCGAAATAATGGGCCCATCCTAAGGCGGAGAGGCGCAAAATAAAAGGCTGAATCGGGAATGTGGTCCGACCAGATAGGGCTTCTGGCCCTCTGGAGCGGATCAGCCGGCGCGCACCCGCCGCCAGGAATATTTCGGGCCTTTGGCCTCCGGCTTCACCGCCGGCTGATAGAACAGCGGCAGTCCGCCGGTGCGGCCTTGCTCGAGCCGCTTCAGCAGCACCGGGTGCGATACCTCGAATTCATCGAAGCCGACGCGCAGCATATGCGGCAACTGATCGATCAGCACCTGCCCGGTGGCGCGCATAGCGCCTGCAAAATGATAACGGCTGCGCAGCAATTCGCCCTTGGAGAACGAGCGGCCGTCATTGAACGCCGGAAACGCCAGCGCCACCAGCGACAGCTGATCGAGCAGGCCTGCGATCTTCTCGAGCTGATCGCCGGGCTGCAGCAGCACACCGATGCGCTCCTTCGCCGACCGCCGCACCTCCGGATCGAGGCCGAGAAACGCCTGCAACGGCAGGATGAAACGGCCATTGCCGACCAGCGCCTCGGCGCTTTCGGCATGAACCCACTCGTCCTCGCGGAACCCATCCGGTGTCCACAGCCGCATGGCGTTTTCGGCTATCAAATCGCTCATCAAGAAAATTCCCAAGTCCAAAGATTCTAAAGTGCACCGTGAGATTCAGGTCAGGCCGAGCCGGAACCGAAGGCGGGCGCGAAGCGACCAAACTGCGTGGCTTCCGAGAACCGGAGCGGAGCGTACTTTGGGTACGTGAGCGCCGGAAGCGCAGGAAGCCGCCGTTTGCAGGCCGGCTGGATATCAACATATCCTAAAGCGAGGCGTCGGTCAGCGACCTTTCCAGCCCCGACAAGTGGATGCCGCATTCGGTCTTGGCGTGCCCGGCCCAGCGGCCGCTGCGCGCATCGTCGCCCGGTTGCACCGGCTGCGTGCATGGGAAACAGCCGATCGACAGATAGCCATAGGCGACCAGCGGGTTCTCACGCAGCGCATGCGCGCGCATGTAGCCGGCCTGGTCCGATGTCGTCCAGTGCGCCAGCGGATTGATGCGGATGCGCGAGCCGACCGCCTCGAACACCGGCAGCGCTGCCCGGGTCGCCGCCTGGAAGCGCTTGCGGCCGGTGAACCAGGCGCGGAACGGCTCGACGCCGCGCGCCAGCGGCTCGACCTTGCGGACGTCGCAGCAGGCGTCGGTGTCGGTCTCGTTCAGATTGCCGGTCGGGTCGATCCTTGCCAGCGCCGCATCGTCGGGCCTGATCACCCGGATATCGCTCAGCCCGAAATCGGCGGCCAGCGCGTCACGATAGCCGAGCGTCTCCTCGAAATGCTTGCCGGTGTCGAGAAAGATCACCGGCAGCGTCCGGTCGATCTCGGCGATCATGTGCAGCAGCACCGCCGAATCCGCGCCGAAGGACGAGACGGCGGCGATTTCGCCGTGAAAGAACTCCCGGGTCGACCGCTCGATGATCTCCAGCGGCTTCAGATGGCCGTAGAGTGCGTCGAGACCCGCTGCTTGGGCGGCGATGCCGGCCTCGACGTCGACGATACGGTCAAGCGGCCTTGGCTTCGCCAGCATAGAGCGCCTCCTTGAACGGCGCGGGACCGACTCGGCGGTAGGCGTCGATGAATCTTTCGTTTCTGTCCAGCCGAAGCCCGAGATAGGTCTCGACGATCTGCTCGATGGCATCGGTGATCTCTTCCGAACTGAAGCCGCGGCCGATGATCTCGCCGACCGAGGTGTTCTCGTCGGCCGAGCCGCCGAGCGTCACCTGGTAGAGCTCGGCGCCTTTCTTCTCGACCCCGAGGATGCCGATATGGCCGACATGGTGATGGCCGCAGGCATTGATGCAGCCGGAAATCTTCAGCTTCAATTCGCCGATGTCGCGCTGGCGCTCCAGCGAAGCAAAGCGCCGCGAGATTTCCTGCGCCACGGGAATGGAACGCGCCGTTGCCAGCGCGCAATAGTCGAGGCCGGGGCAGGAGATGATGTCGCTGATCAGGTTGGAATTGGCCGTCGCCAGCCCGATATCGACAAGCGCGTCATAGACCGCCTTGAGGTCGGCACGCGCCACATGCGGCAGGATCAGGTTCTGCTCGTGGCTGACGCGCAGCTCGTCGAATGAATATTTTTCGGCAATGTCGGCGACCGCTTCCATCTGGCTGTCGGAGGCATCGCCCGGCGTCTCGCCGATGCCCTTGAGCGAGATGGTCACCGCCGCGTAGTCGGGATGGCGATGGGTGACCACATTCTGATCCAGCCATTCGGAAAAGCTCTTGGAGTCGAGACGGGCAAGCTTGACCGCCTCGTCGCCTTCCGGCCGGTCGACAAGTGGAGGCGGCGCGAAATAGGCATCGATGGCGCGGATGTCTTCTTCCGGCAGCCTCAGCTCGGCGTCCTTCAACTCCTGCCATTCGGCCTCGACCTGGCGGGTGATCTCCTCGACGCCGGTCTCATGGACCAGGATCTTGATGCGCGCCTTGAACTTGTTGTCGCGCCGGCCGTAGAGGTTGTAAACGCGAAGGATCGCCGTGCAGTAGGACAACAGATCCGCTTCGGGCAGGAAATCGCGGATCTTCTTGGCGACCATCGGCGTGCGGCCTTGGCCGCCGCCGACATAGACGGCGAAACCGAGCTCGCCGGCGGCGTTCTTCTTCAGGTGCAGGCCGATGTCGTGCGTCTGGATGGCGGCGCGGTCGCGCTCGGCGCCGGTCACCGCGATCTTGAATTTTCGCGGCAGGAACGAGAACTCCGGATGCACCGAGGACCATTGCCGCAGGATTTCGGCATAGGGGCGCGGATCGGCAACCTCGTCGGCGGCTGCGCCGGCGAAGTGGTCGGCGGTGACGTTGCGAATGCAATTGCCGCTGGTCTGGATGGCGTGCATCTCGACGCTTGCCAGATCCGCCAGGATCGCCGGGATGTCCGACAGCGCCGGCCAGTTGAACTGGATGTTCTGGCGCGTCGTGAAATGGCCGTAACCCTTGTCGTATTTGCGGGCGATGTGGCCAAGCATGCGCAGCTGCTTGCTGTTCAGCGTGCCGTAGGGCACCGCGATGCGCAGCATATAGGCATGCAGTTGCAGATAGACGCCGTTCATCAGCCGCAGCGGCCGGAACTGGTCCTCGGTGATCTCGCCGGCAAGGCGCCGCGCGACCTGGTCGCTGAACTCGGCGACGCGGGCCTTGACGAAATCGTGGTCGAACTCATCGTAACGGTACATATTCAGGTCTTTCCGGGCGCGTCCGCCCGTTATTTTCTTCGTTCGAGCATGATCGGGATCATGCTTGTGTCATCTATGCCGCGCGTGCGGCTTGCGGACGGGCCTGCTTGCCCAGGTCGTTGCGGGTGGTCGGGCCGGCGGCACGGATCTTTTCACGCAGCCGGACCGCTTCGACCGTGCCGTTGGCCACGGTCACGTCTATCAGGTTGACGTCGACCACTTCGTTGTTGGCGGAGGCCTTGGCGCCGATTGCCTCCAGCCGGTCCTCGGCCGCCTTGTCATGGGCGATGTCGGCATGGTCGATGATCTCGGCCCAGCCGCCATTGGCGTACCAGACGGCTATGCCGTCGGCGAGGCGGTTCGCGGTCAGGACTTTCATTGGCTCACTCCTTGCGCGGCAGCACTCGCCACGCTTTCCTGCCTGTGTGCCGCCAGCGGCTCGGACCGTTCGAAATTGGCCCCGGCGACCGCGTCGCCGATGATGGTCATCACCGGGCCGCTGAGGTCGGCGCGCGCCTCCAGCGACGGCAGGTCGGCGAGCGTGCCGTGGAAACGGCGGCGGTTGGCAAGGCTGGCATTCTCGACCACGGCGACGGCCGTATCCGGCGACAGGCCGGCTTCGATCAGCCGGCCGGCGACCTCGGCGGCGACCGAGCGGCCCATATAGACGGCGACCGTCGCGCCGGAAATGGCGAGCTTTGCCCAGTCGGGCAGCGAATTTCCCTTGAGGTCATGGCCGGTGGTGAACACCATCGACGACGACACGCCGCGCAGCGTCAGCGGCAGTTCGAAATCGGCGGCGGCGGCGAAGGCCGCGGTGACGCCCGGAACCACTTCGTAGGCGACGCCGGCATCGCGAAGTGCCGCCATCTCCTCGCCGGCCCGGCCGAACACCAGCGGGTCGCCGGACTTCAGCCGCACGACACGCTTGCCGGCGTGGCCAAGCTCGACCAGCAGCGCATTGATCTCGGCCTGGCTCTTGGAATGGCAGCCCTTGCGCTTGCCGACCGGCAGGCGCTCGGCATCGCGACGGCCCATTGCGACGATCGCCTCCGGCACCAGCGCGTCATGGACGATCACGTCGGCTTCCATCAGCAGGCGATGGGCGCGCAGCGTCAAAAGGTCCTCGGCGCCTGGACCGGCGCCTACAAGCGCGATATGGCCCGATGCCGGTTCTGTCGAAAGCAGCAAGCCGACGGCCGCATCATGCGCCTGCGAAAGCTCGCCTGCCTCGACAGCGCGGGCCGGCGCGCCGCCAAAGAAATCGCTCCAGAAGCGGCGGCGGGCATTGCCCTTCGGCAGCAGTCTTTCGGCGGTGTCGCGAAAAGATGCGGCGAGCGCCGCGAGCGGCCCGAGCGAGGGCGCCAGCATGCGGTCGATGCGGCTGCGCAGCATCTGCGCCAGCACCGGGCCGGCACCTTCCGTGCCGATGGCAATGGCGACCGGCGCGCGGTTGACCAGTGCCGGCGTGAAGAAATCGCATAGCTCCGGCCGGTCGACGGCATTGACCGGAATGCCCAGCCGGCGCGCATCCCCGGCAACGCGGCGATCGAGCGCCTCGTCGCCGCTGGCGGCAAACACCATCACCGCACCATTGAGATGTGCTGCATCATAGACGTCGGCGATGTGGGCGGCCCCCGTCTCGGCGATAAAGGCCAGCAGCTCCGGGCTTGTTTCATCGCTGACGATGCGCAGCACAGCGCTCGACTGCGCGAGCAGCCGCGCCTTGGCCAGCGCTTCCTCTGCGCCGCCGACGATGGCTATGGCTTCGCCCTCGACCCGCATGAAGACGGGAAAGGCATTGAGCTTGGGTGTGGCTTGCGGCATGACGAGCGGAATCCTGGAACCGTTTGTCAGTTCTACGCGGAGGCGCGAAAAACCAGAAGGCACCCACTCGCGCATCGCTTCGTAGCAGGCAATCTCTTTTCTGCAAGCATGAAGGCCAAGAGAAAAATATTCCACATTCAAATGCGGGGCAGATTGAAGCTGCTGTTGCAGCCCTTGATCCGCTGCCTTTTTAGCGGCCGGAGGAGCTAACCACAAAACAGATTTTTCTAAATTCTATCAATTTAGTAGATTAAGCCGCCGGATGCTGACCGAGCGATCGACGGCAGCCCCGCACTCTCGCCGACCCCTGTCGGAGCACCGGGTCCGAGTGCCGGAACATTCCCGCCTCGGCACGCGTTTGCCCTATGGACCCAGGCCCCGTCACACCCCTGCGGCAAAGGCCCGGCGATGGGTTCGAAAAATCAAAAAAGGAGCGCCCCATGAGCAACGTCAGACTGAAACGCGGACTGTGGATCGTGGTGGCAGATGGCGAAAAGGCGCTGTTCCTCGAGAACCGTGGAGACGTCCAATATCCCGACCTTCAGGTCGTGCACGAGATGGAGCAGGAAAATCCGGCAACCCGAGAACAAGGCACGGACCGCCCCGGCCGCTACAGCGACGGCCCTTCCGTCCACCGCAGTGCGGTCGAGGACACCGACTGGCACCGTCTCGGCAAGGAGCGTTTTGCCGAAGAGATTGCCGACAGGCTCTACAAGCTCGCGCACCGCGGCAGCTTCAAGGAGATCGTGCTGATCGCGCCGCCGCCGGTGCTGGGCGACATGCGCAGGAAACTGCACAAGGAGGTCACCGACAAGATAACGGCCGAAATTCCAAAGACGCTGACCAACCACAGCATACCCGATATCGAGAGCCTGCTGCAGGCGACCTGATCGGGCATCGGCGGCGCGCAACTTTCGTTTCCATAGCAATCGCCTGCCTGGAGCAGGCCGCGCCGGGTGGCAACGCTTGCCGGCTCAACGCCTTTTTGCCGCCTTGCCATCGATTTCATGGGGATTGCGGGTTGTCTCGCGACTGTCCCAGCCTCCATACTGCCAAGGCGGCGGCTTTTGGACGGCGCATATCCGACATCGCGATTCCTGAAGGTGCTCCATAGACAATGCCGCATGACACGCCCCTTATCGCCACCATCGTCGCCGGTCTGGGGCTGGCTTTCGTCTTCGGCGCACTTGCCAACCGTTTTCGCGTGCCGCCGCTGGTAGGCTACCTCGTCGCCGGCGTTCTGGTTGGACCGAACACGCCGGGTTTCGTCGCCGATGCCGGCCTCGCCAATGAACTTGCCGAGATCGGCGTCATCCTGCTGATGTTCGGCGTCGGCCTGCATTTCTCGCTGAAGGACCTGTTGTCGGTCCGCGCCATCGCCGTGCCCGGCGCCATTGTGCAGATCGGCTTCGCGACAGCTCTCGGCGCCGGCCTTGCCTGGATGCTCGGCTGGTCGATCGGTGCGGGACTGGTCTTTGGCCTGGCGCTTTCCGTGGCCTCGACCGTGGTGCTGTTGCGCGCCCTGCAGGAGCGGCGGCTGATCGAGACCGAGCGCGGCCGCATCGCCGTTGGCTGGCTGATCGTCGAGGATCTGGCGATGGTGCTGGCGCTGGTGCTTTTGCCGGCGTTGGCCGGCGTGCTCGGCGGCCAAGAGCAGGTGGAGGTGCACTCCAGCGGTCTGCCGTCGCTGCCAGCGAGCTACGGCGTCTGGGGCGTCGTCGCCGTCACACTGGCCAAGGTCGCGGCCTTTGTCGTGGTCATGCTGGTGGTCGGCCGCCGGCTTATCCCCTGGATCCTGCACTACGTCGCCCATACCGGATCGCGCGAACTGTTCCGGTTGGCGGTGCTTGCGATTGCGCTTGGCGTCGCCTTCGGGGCGGCCAAGCTGTTCGGCGTGTCGCTGGCTCTCGGCGCTTTCTTCGCCGGCATGATCATGAGCGAATCCGAGCTCAGCCACCGGGCGGCCGAGGAATCGCTGCCGCTGCGCGACGCCTTTTCCGTGCTGTTCTTCGTTTCGGTCGGCATGCTGTTCGACCCGTTCAGCGTGATCAGCAATGGTTGGCCGATCCTGGCGACGCTGGCCATCATCGTTGTCGGCAAGTCGCTGGCAGCCTTCGTCATCGTCGTCGTCTTCCGCTATCCGGTGGCAACCGCATTGATGATTTCGGCAAGCCTAGCCCAGATCGGCGAATTCTCGTTCATCCTGGCTGAACTCGGCGTCGGGCTGAAACTGCTGCCCGAACAAGGCCGCGACCTCATCCTCGCCGGCGCCATCCTGTCGATCGTCCTCAATCCGCTGATGTTTCTTGCCGTCGACCGGATGAAACCCTGGCTGGAAGCACGCGCCGGCAGGACGGCGCCGTCCGGCGAAGCAAGGCCGATCGGCCCGGCGACCGAGCCCGGCCAGGTGGCTTCGGTCGCGGCGGCTGCTAACGAGGATGGCCCACCGCCCAGGACGAGGCTGACCGGCCACACCATCCTGATCGGCTACGGCCGCGTCGGCAGCCTTGTCGGTACATCGCTGAAGCAGGCCGCCCTGCCCTTCCTCGTCATCGAGGATGCCGACAAGACGTTGGCGAAACTCAAGGCCGAAGGCGTCGAAACCGTACCCGGCAACGCGGCGAGTGGCGACGTGTTCGCCGCATCCAATCCCGCGGGCGCGAAGCGGCTGATCCTGGCCATTCCCAACGCCTTCGAGGCCGGGCAGGTCGTGCTGCGCGCCCGCGCCGCCAATCCGGCAATCGAAATCATCGCCCGCGCCCATTCCGATGCCGAGGTCGAGCACCTCAAAAACCTTGGTGCCGACACCGTCATCATGGGCGAACGCGAGATCGCCCGCGGCATTGTCGAGGTGGTTTTGGCAGCACCGAAAGCGCCCCCGGCAACCTAAGCCTGCGCTGCCCCGCCAGCGTTGCGGTCAAGCCGCTTCTCCCCGTTCTTCACGGGAGAAAGTCCCGCAGGGGGATGAGGGGCAGCGTCAACGATTGATCAAAACCAACCGCTCAAACGTGCTGGCCGCCATTGATGTGTATTTCCGAGCCGGTCACGTAGGACGCCTGCTGCGAGCACAGGAAGAAGATGATGTCGGCGACTTCTGCCGTGGTGCCCAGCCGCCTCAGCGGGATGGTCTCGACGATTTTTTCGGTGCCCGGCGACAGGATCGCGGTGTCGATCTCGCCCGGCGCAATGGCGTTGACGCGAATGCCGTGCGGGCCGAAATCATGCGCCATCTCGCGTGTCAGCGAGCCGAGCGCCGCCTTCGACGTCGCATAGGCGGTGCCGGCGAAAGGGTGCACGCGGGTGCCGGCGATCGACGTGACGTTAACGATCGAACCTTTGGCCGACGCCAGCTCCTTGAACAGTCCCCGCGCCAGCATGATCGGCGCGAAGAAATTCACCTGGAAGACGTCGCGCCAGACATGCATCGGCGTGTCGATCGAGTTCATGCGGCTGTTGCCGTCCTTGAGCTTGGGCGAGATGCCGGCATTGTTGACCAGCGCATGCAGCTGGCCGCCATGCGCCTCGAGCCGGTGGCGGATTTCCGAGATGGCGATGCCGACATCCTCCTGGTCGGCCAGATCGACCTTGATGTGGTCTTCCGGTCCGGCCGGCCACGGGCAGTCCTCGGCAAAGGCCTGGCGCGAGCAAGTGATGACGCGCCAGCCTTCGCGTGAAAAGCGCTTGACAGTGGCGTGGCCGATGCCACGGCTGGCGCCGGTCAGCACAATGGTCTTTCTGGTGTCGGTCTCTGCCATTCGCGGTCTCCAAACGGGAGATGTAGCGGAACGCGGCAGCGGTGGCGAGGGGGCCTGTTGTTCAGCCGCCTGTCAGGATGTCCAGGATCGACGTCTGCCGCTTGTTGACCGGGCCGCCGACATTGCCGGGCGGCACCGGATGCTTGATCGATCCGGTGGCGCTGTCGACGCCCGGCATGGCCAGGCCGCCGGCATCGACTGTCTCGGCAGAACGCACGGGACGCGAAGGCGACTGGGTGGCTGCTGCAGGCGGCGCCGATTGGCCGACGGAAGCGACCGGCGCCGGCGGCGCCGTGTCGGACGGTATGTCGTCCGGGACGATGGTGTCGGGCGGCGTCGACTTCCAGGTTCCGGGCAGCGGCCGCACCGGCACGCCCTCATGCGCGGCGACCATGAACTCATGCCAGGCCTGCGCCGGCAGCGCGCCGCCGGTGACCTTCTTCATCGCGCTGCCGTCATCGTTGCCGAACCAGACGCCGGTGGTCAGATTGGCGGTATAGCCGATGAACCAGGCATCGCGCGAATTCTGGCTGGTGCCGGTCTTGCCGGCCGCCGGCCAGGCGAACGCCGCCTTCCTGGCCGTGCCGATTTCGACCGTGCCGGTCATCATCGAGTTCATCATGCCGACGACATCGGGCTTGACGACGCGCGGCGCACCGCCGCCATTGTTTTCGTAGAGCACCTTGCCGTCGCTCGTCGTGACGCGGCGGATGAAATGGATGTCGGGCTTATAACCGCCATTGGCGAAGGGAACATAGGCCGAGGTCAGTTCCAGCGGCGTCACTTCCGAGGTGCCGAGCGCGATTGAGGTGTTGGCTGTCAGCTCGGACTGGACGCCCATGCGGTGCGCCGCCTCGACCACCGCATTCGGCCCGACTTCCATGGTCAGCTGCGCGGCCACCGAGTTCAGCGATTTTGCCAGCGCCGTCGCCAGCGTCACCTTGCCGAAATATTTGCCGCCGTAATTGTCGGGCGTCCAGTTGCCGATCTTGATCGGCGCGTCGTTGCGCACGCTGTCGGGCGTGCGGCCGGATTCCAGCGCCGCCATGTAGACGAACGGCTTGAACGCCGAGCCCGGCTGGCGGCGCGCCTCCGAGGCGCGGTCGAACTGGCTGGTCGAATAGTCGTAACCGCCGACCATCGCACGCACCGCGCCGGAATTGTCGATCGACACCAGCGCGCCCTGGCTGACATTGAGCTTCTTGCCGCTCTGGTCGATCAGCCGGCGGATCGATTGCTCGGCGAGTTTCTGCAGCGTCAGGTCGACGGTCGTGTCGACGACGATATCGCGGCGCACGTCGCCGATCAGGTCGGGCAGTTCTTCCATGATCGTATCGGCGACGTAGTTTTCCGAGCCGGTCCAGTAGGACGGCGCGCGTGTCGCCGGCGCGCTCATTGCCGTGGTCTGCTCCTTGGCGCTGATCTTGCCCTCGTCGCGCATCGCGGCGAGCACCAGCTGCGAGCGCTGCTCGGCCGCCTTCGGGTCGCGCGCCGGCGACAGCCGCGACGGCGCCTTGAGCAGACCGGCGAGAAGGGCGGCCTCCGACAGCGTGACGTCACGCGCGCTCTTGCCGAAATAGCGGCGCGAGGCCGCTTCGACACCATAGGCGCCAGAGCCGAAATAAACCCGGTTGAGGTACATTTCGAGGATCTGGTCCTTCGTATGCTTGTGCTCCAGCCACAGCGCCAAGAGCACTTCCTGCACCTTGCGTTCCAGCGTGCGGTCCGGCGTCAGGAACAGGTTCTTGGCCAGCTGCTGGGTCAGCGTCGAGCCGCCCTGCGAAAAATGCCCGCCCAGCACATTGGTCACCATGGCCCGGGAAAGGCCGATCGGGTCGATGCCGAAATGCGAATAGAAGCGGCGGTCTTCGATGGCGATGACGGCTTCGGGAATATAGGGCGACATTTCGTGCAGGCCGACGGCCTCGCCGCCGCTCATGCCGCGATTGCCAAGCAGCTGGCCGTCGACCGAGACGATCTTGATGTTGGGGGCGCGGTCGGGAATAGCCCAAGTGGTGGCCGCCGGCATTTTCGCGCCGTAATAGACGACGATGCCGGCAGTGGCGATGCCGCCCCAGATGGCCAGCACGAAGCACCAGTAGAACAGCCGGGCAAGCACGCCGAACACGCCGCGCCGGCTTTTGCCGCGCCCGCCGCGCGGCGGCTTGGCCTTGGACGATTTGCGCTTTGCAGCGGCTTTTCGGTTGCTCGGCACGACGCGGTCCTCCTCGCTTACCGAAAAACCGGCCGAGGATCTCGCCCCCGGCGATGCCTCGAAGCTGGGCTCGATGCGGCTGTCTTTCCGGTTCGCCATGCGCTGTGCTGTCTTCCCCATGCCTATGGCGTTGGGGTTGAAGACTAGATGCGGCGGTTTAAAGGCGGGTTAAGTCGGGAAAAATCGAAATAAACTGTATTCAGTCGCTTGCCGAACGGCTGCGGCCCGCGACAGCGCCAAAGCCGGAAATGAAAAACCCGCCTCGGCGGGCGGGTCGTTGGAGCCACTGAGCACCACAGCGAAATTAGTAGCATAGCTGCCGGCACAAAGCAAGAACAAAATGCGCGTTGCCTCAGAATAATCACTTCAGTTCGGCGGCTGCGACAACCCTCAGTCGTCGGCATCCGCATCGTCGGAGGCCGGCCGCCAGCTGATCGGCTCGATCTTCCTTTGCGTATGGCCGTCCGTATAAGCCCACCAGCCAGCGTCGCTTTCGTCCCAGTCGCCGCCTGCCGCCTTCAGCCGGTCGAGCGAACGGTATTGCGCGATGCTCTCGTTTATCACGCCGTCGCTGTCCTGCCAGTAGACGGTGACCTTGGAACCGTCCTTCGGTGCCGTTTCGATTGATTTTCGGGCAGCCATTTTCATTTCTCTCGGTGAAGCGAACGGAACGCCGGGACAAGCGTCTGGTTCCTGGCCGATGGCCTTTAGGAGAATTCGCTTCGGCGAGACATATGGCGTGGTTTTCGAGAACCGGAGCGCAGTGGACGTTTGGGTCCGTGAGCACCGGAAGCGGAGAAAACTGCGCCAGATGGCCGCCGGAGTAGAATTATCATGAAGGCCATTAGCTGTGGGCGAAGATATCCTCCTCATCCCAGCCCATCAGGTCGAGTTTCGCACGCGTCGGCAGGAAGCGGAAGCAGGCATCGGCCTCCCTGGTCCGGTTGTCGCGCGCCAGACGCGCGCTCAGCACGTCGCGCAGCCGGTGCAAATAGAGCACGTCGGAGGCGGCATATTCGAGCTGCTCGGGCGACAGCGTCTCGGCGGCCCAGTCCGATGATTGCTGCGCCTTCGACAGGCCGATCCCGAGAAGCTCGAAGCAGATGTCCTTCAGCCCGTGCCGGTCGGTGTAGGTGCGCGTCAGCCGCGACGCGATCTTGGTGCAGAACACCGGCTCCGGCATGACGCCGAAGGCGTTGTAGAGCACGGCGAGATCGAAGCGGCCGTAATGGAATAGCTTGGTGATGCTGCGGTTCTTGAGCAGGCTGACGAGGTTCGGCGCCTTCTTCTGGCCGGGCGCGATCTGGATGACGTCGGCCGAGCCGTCGCCCGGCGAGATCTGCACGACGCAGAGCCGGTCGCGATGCGGGTTCAGCCCCAGCGTCTCGGTGTCGATGGCGACCGCCCCGACATCGTAATGCAGCAGGCCGGGCAGATCGTTTTTGTGGAAACGTATGTCGCTCATCGTCTTCTCCGGTCGCGGCCCCGTGCAGCGATGCGCGACGGACCGTGCCCGTCCTTGCCGCGATCCGGCGAAAAATCAACAAAAACTTGAGTCTGGCGCAATTTCAGCGTGTCAGCGCCTCGAGAATGCGCGCCCAGGAGCGCTGGCCCTTGTGGAAGGAGCTCATCTCGTACTTCTCGTTCGGCGAGTGGATGCGGTCGTCGTCGAGGCCGAAACCGACGAGCAGCGACTCCATGCCGAGATAAGTCTGGAAATCGCCGACCACCGGGATCGAGCCGCCGCTGCCGGTCACCACCGCCGGCTTCGGCCATTCGTCGGACAGCGCCTGCTTGGCCTTGGCGAGGAAGGGCGAGTCGTAGGAAAGCTGGATCGCCGGCGAGCCGCCATGCGGGTGGAATTCGACCGAGCAGTCGGCCGGAACCCGCTGCCTGGCAAATGCCTGGAAGGCGGCGCGGATTTTTTCCGGATCCTGTTTGTGGACCAGGCGGAAGGAGATTTTTGCCGAGGCTTGCGCGGCGATCACCGTCTTGAAGCCCTTGCCGGTATAGCCGCCGATAATGCCGTTGAACTCGGCCGTCGGTCGCGCCCAGGTCAGTTCGAGCACCGAGCGGCCCTTTTCGCCGGACGGAATCGACAGGCCGATCGGGCCGAGGAAGGTCTCGGCCGTCTCACCGAGCGACAGCCACGACTGCAATATCTGCGACGGCGTTTCCTCGACGCCGTCATAAAAACCCGGAATGGTGACGTGACCATCCGCATCGTGGATGTCGGCCAGGATCTTTGCCAGGATGCGGATCGGATTGGCGGCCGCACCGCCATAGAGCCCGGAATGCAGGTCGCGGTCGGCGGCAGTCACCGTGATCTCCTCGCCGACCAGCCCGCGCAGCGAGACGCAGATCGACGGCGTATCGCGGTCCCACATGCCGGTGTCGCAGACCAGCGCGAAATCGGCCTTGAGCTCATCCGCATTCGCCTCGAGAAACGGCTTCAGCGACGGCGATCCGGACTCCTCCTCGCCCTCGAACAGGATCGTGATGCGGCACGGCAATCCGCCATGCACCTGCTTCCACGCGCGGCAGGCCTCGACGAAGGTCATCAGCTGGCCCTTGTCGTCGGCCGCGCCGCGGCCGGTGATCACCTTGTGGCCGGGCTCGATCTCCTTGACCGCCGGTGCGAACGGGTCGCTTTCCCACAGCTCGATCGGATCGACCGGCTGCACGTCGTAATGGCCGTAAAACAGCAAATGCGGCGCGCCCGCCGGCCCATCGTGATGCGCGACCACCATCGGATGGCCTGGTGTGTCGCGCACGTTGGCGTCGAAGCCGATCAGCTTGAGCTCGGCGACCAGCCATTCGGCGGCCTTGCGGCAGTCGGCGGCGTAGTCCGGATCGGTGGAGATCGACTTGATGCCGAGCAGGCCGAACAGGCGTTCCAGGCTCTGGTCGAAGTTCTTGTCGAGGCGGTCGAGAACAGGGGAAACTGCGGACATCTGGCGGGCCTTTCGATTCTGGCGGCGAATCTAGAGCCCATGTTGCGAAACGGAAAGCCCGCGACCGTTGGGCCACAGCTTCCTGTCCAAACGCAAAAAAATGCCGCCGTGGTGGAGGGAACCACGGCGGCCTCTACTCGAAACGATGCGGCAGCCCGGAGAGGGGGGGATAGGCTGCCGCAAGTGTCCGGGATAGGCGGGGGACGGGCCTTGCTCCGGACTTCGGCGAAAACTGCCGATGGCGTTTATCTGTGTCTGCGAACGTGGCGATTCAAGGGCACAAAAATTACACTTTTGTAACATAGGCGTGAGCGAACAAAGCTCCGGCCAGGCCGCATGGCAGGCCAGGCTCGCACGCCATTTGTCAGGGTGTTGCCGGAACCCTTGGCAGAAGCCGCCTTTGGCATGGACCGCGGCGCTGCGCCGCGCTATTCCCTCGTGCTATGAAAAAAGGCGATCATCTCTTCCTTGTCGACGGCTCCGGCTACATCTTCCGTGCCTATCACGCGCTGCCGCCGCTGTCCCGCAAGTCCGACGGGCTGCCGACCAGTGCCGTGCTCGGCTTCTGCAACATGGTCTGGAAGCTGACGCAGGACGCCCGCAACACCGATGTCGGCATCGTGCCGACGCATTTCGCCGTGATTTTCGACTATTCGTCGAAGACCTTCCGCAACGACCTCTACCCCGAATACAAGGCCAACCGCTCGGCGCCGCCGGAAGATTTGATCCCGCAATTCGGCCTGATCCGCCAGGCGACCAGGGCCTTCAACCTGCCATGCCTTGAGACGGAAGGCTACGAGGCCGACGATTTGATCGCCACCTATTGCCGGCTTGCCTGCGAAGCCGGCGCCGACACCACCATCATCTCTTCCGACAAGGATCTGATGCAACTGGTCGGCCCAACGGTTGCCATGTACGACCCGATGAAGGACCGCCAGATCGGTGTTCCCGAGGTGATCGAGAAATGGGGCGTGCCGCCACAGAAAATGATCGACCTGCAGGCGCTGACTGGCGATTCGGTCGACAATGTGCCGGGCGTGCCCGGCATCGGGCCGAAGACGGCAGCGCAATTGCTCGAACAGTTCGGCGACCTCGACACGCTGCTCGCCCGCGCCGGCGAGATCAAGCAGGACAAGCGGCGCGAATCGATCATCGCCAATGCCGACAAGGCACGCATTTCGCGTGACCTGGTGAGGCTGAAGAACGACGTGCCGGTGACCGAAGGGCTTGACGAATTCGTATTGCATGCGCCGGACGGCCCCAGGCTGATCGGCTTCCTCAAGACCATGGAATTCTCGACGCTGACCCGCCGCGTGGCCGAAGCGACCGGAACCGACGCCGGCGACGTTCCAGCCACCCCCCTCACCATAGAGCGTGCCGATACCGCGCATGGCCCCGATATGGGTTTTGGCGTGCCCGCGGCCGCCGAGAGCGCACCGCCGTCGGACGAAGCGGCACTCGAAGCTCCGGCCGCAGCCAAGCAAGGCGACACCCCATCCCTGCTTTCGGCGCTTCGCCTGGAGGCTGCCACCGCCCGCAAGATCGACACCGGCGCCTACACCTGCATCCGCGACGCCGCGACGCTGAAGGCCTGGATCGCCGAGGCGATGGAGAGAGGCATCGTCGCCTTCGACGTTAAGACGTCCTCGCCCGATCCGATGCGGGCCGAATTGATCGGCCTTGCCATGGCCGTCGCGCCCGGCCACGCCGCCTACGTGCCGCTCGCCCATAAAAACGGCAATGGCGACCTGCTCGGCGGCGGCGCGGTCGAAAACCAGATCCCGGTCCGCGACGCGCTGGCGTTGCTCAAGCCGCTGCTCGAGGACAAATCCGTCCTCAAGATCGTGCACGACATGAAATACCGCCTTGTCGTCATGAGCCGTCACGGCATCGAGATCGGCCCCTATGACGACACCATGCTGATCTCCTACGTGCTCGAGGCCGGCACCCACGGTGGCCATGGCCTGGAGGCGCTGGCCGATAAATGGCTCGGCCACGCGACCATTCCGCTGAAGGAACTGGCCGGTTCGGGAAGAAGCTTCGTCGGCCTCGATCAGGCCGACCTCGGCAAGGCGACGGCTTACGGGGCCGAGCACGCCGACGTCGCGCTCAGGCTCTGGCAGGTGCTGAAGCCACGGCTTGCCGCCAAGGGCCTGGTCTCGGTCTATGAACGGCTTGAACGGCCGTTGGTGCCGGTCCTGGCGCGGATGGAACAACGCGGCATCTCCGTCGACCGGCAGATCCTGTCGCGGCTCTCCGGAGAACTGGCACAGGGTGCCGCACGGCTCGAGGACGAGATCTACCAGCTGGTCGGCGAACGCATCAACATCGGCTCGCCAAAACAGCTCGGCGACATCCTGTTCGGCAGGATGGGTCTGCCCGGTGGTTCAAAAACCAAGACCGGCCAGTGGTCGACCTCGGCGCAGCTTCTCGAAGACCTCGCCGCCGAAGGCCACGAATTGCCGCGCAAGATCGTCGACTGGCGCCAGCTGACCAAGCTGAAATCGACCTATACCGATGCGCTGCCCGGCTTCATCCATCCCGACACCAAGCGCGTCCACACCTCCTACGCGCTTGCCGCGACGACGACCGGGCGGCTGTCGTCCTCGGATCCCAATCTGCAGAACATTCCGGTGCGCACCGTCGAGGGTCGAAAGATCAGGACGGCCTTCATCGCCGACAAGGGCAACAAGCTGGTTTCCGCCGACTACAGCCAGATCGAATTGCGCGTGCTCGCCCACGTCGCCGAAATCCCGCAGCTCAAGCAGGCCTTCGCCGATGGCGCCGACATCCACGCCATCACCGCGTCAGAAATGTTCAACGTGCCGGTCGAGGGCATGCCTTCGGAAGTGCGCCGCCGTGCCAAGGCGATCAATTTCGGCATCATCTACGGCATTTCGGCCTTTGGCCTCGCCAACCAGCTGTCGATCGCGCGCGAGGAAGCCGGCGACTACATCAAGAAATATTTCGAGCGCTTTCCCGGCATCCGCGACTATATCGATGCGACCAAGGCCTATGCCCGCGAGCACGGCTTCGTCGAGACCATCTTCGGCCGCCGCATCCACTATCCGGAGATACGGTCGTCGAACCCTTCGGTCCGTGCCTTCAACGAGCGCGCCTCGATCAACGCCCGCCTGCAGGGCACCGCCGCCGACATCATCCGCCGCGCCATGATCCGTATGGACGAGGCGCTGGAAAAAGCCAGGCTTTCTGCCCGCATGCTGCTGCAGGTGCATGACGAGCTGGTTTTCGAGACGGTCGAAGCCGAGGTCGAGGCGACGATCCCGGTCGTCTGCCACGTCATGGAGAACGCCGCCATGCCGGCGGTATCGATGTCGGTGCCGCTGCACGTCGACGCCCGCGCAGCCAACAACTGGGAAGAGGCGCATTAAGGCGGGCCACAGAGCCATGTTCGGTTCAAGGTTCACGAGCAGCAGCGGTATGCTATAGTGCCCGTATGATCACCAAGGCACTTGAGAATCTGGTAAGGCATGCGGAAGCTTGGCCTCGCGAAGACCAGGAGGAGCTTGCTGATTACGCCCGCGTCATCGAGGCGCGGCGGACTGGCGTGTATGCGATGTCGGAATCAGAGCGCAGCGCGGTCACAGCGGGCCTAGCAGAGGCCGATCACGGCACTTTCGTAGATGAGGATACCGTTCGCGCGGCCGACACCCGCCGCAGGCTATGAAGGTCCGATTTACGCGGCAAGCCTTTGCCGAACGCGAGGCGATTTTCAACTACCTCGAAGAGCGGGCGCCTCAGGGCGCCCTTTCAGTCATTTCTCGGATCCACGCTGGGATTTCGCGACTTGCCGAATTTCCCGAAAGCGGTCACGCGACCGACATCCCTGGCGTTCGCGTCCTCTTCATAGGCCGCTACCCTTATAAGGTCTTCTATCGTGCCCGTGCCGACGCAATTGAGATCCTGCACATCCGGCATACCTCAAGGAGACCCTTTCCCTACTGAGCCGATCCGGGAACACCCGGCGAGGGCTCGGAAAACCTTGCTCCGCCTTCGCCGCGTTGCTCCGGCCTCAAGCCGCCTCGGCCAAACACTTCGCACATGTCCCACGAAACTCGATCACCGCCTTCTTGGCGGCGAAGCCGGTCGAGCGCACCCATTCGTCGAGCCGGTGGCCGACATCGTGGTCGGAGAACTCGGTCACCTGGCCGCAGGTGTCGCAGATGGCAAACGCCGTCATCGAATGGCTGTGGTCGTGCGGCTCGGCACAGGCGACGAAGGAATTGAGGCTTTCGAGCCTGTGCACGAAGCCGGATTTCACCAGCGTGTCGAGCGCCCGGTAGACCTGCAGCGGCGCGCGAAAACCGCGCTCGCGCAATTGGTCGAGCAACGTATAGGCGCTGAGCGGGCCGCTGGCGGCCTCGAGTTTCTCGAGCACGCAAAGCTGGTTCTTCGTCAGTACATCCCTTGCCGCCATGATCCCGTTCCAAGCCGCTCCGTGCCGATCGCTGCCATTAGGCATGCAATCCGGCCTCTTCCACTGAGATAGCGACGAACTGCCTTTTTTGCTACTGTTTCTATTCGCAGCCGGTGGTCGGCTGGCCGGCGACGCCATATTCAAAATACTGACAAAATCCTCGGCCAGGCTGGCCGTGCTTGGAAATTCGATCGGGCTTGGGGAAGCAATCATGATCAAAGTGACGCGGCGGACGCTGCTTGCCGGCACGTCCGCGCTGGCCGCTGCCGGCCTGGTGCCGTTTCGGGCATTCGCAGCGGCGCGCACCTACCATGCGCTGCTTGTTGCCTGCACCGATTACCCGAACCTGCCGAAGAAAAACTGGCTGATCGGACCGAAAAACGATGCCGGCCTGGTGCGCGATTACCTCCTGGGGAACACGCCCGCGCCGGTAAAATTCCTGGCCGAAAACGTCACGCTGCTCGCCAAGGATGTCGAAGGCGCCAACGGACCGCCGACACATGCGGCGATCAAGGCGGCGTTGGCCGATCTTGCCGCCAAGGTCCAGCGCGACGATCTCGTCTACCTGCATTTGTCCGGTCACGGCGCGCAGCAGCCGGCAGCGAACAAGGGCGACGAGACGGACGGCCTCGACGAGATTTTCTTGCCGTCCGACATCGACAAATGGGTCAACCGCGAAAAGGGCGTGCCCAATGCGCTGGTCGACAACGAGATCGGCACCGCGCTCGACGCTATCCGCGACAAGGGCGCCTTTGTCTGGGCCGTGTTCGACTGCTGCCATTCCGGCACTGCGACGCGCGCCGCCGAGGTCGACGACGAGCTGGAACGCAAGGTCGAGTTCGCCGATCTGGTCGGCGGCGACGACGCTGCCAGGGCGGCTGCGGTGAGAGCCTATGACGAGATTGCGTCGGCCGCGCCGCGCGGCTTTGACGACGACGAGCAGCGCAAGCCGGCCTTCAAGCTGACGCCGACCGGCGCCGAGCCGACCACCAAGGGCAAATTGGTCGCCTTCTACGCGGCGCAGACGGTGGAGACGACGCCCGAGATGCCGCTGCCCAAGGGCACGGCCGATGCACCGCGTTTCGGCCTGTTCACCTTCACCATCCTGTCGAAACTGGCCGAGAACCCCAACATCACCTATCGCCAGCTCGGCCAGGCCGTGCTGCAGCAATATTCGGCGGACGGCCGCACCCGGCCAACGCCGCTGTTCGAGGGAGAACTCGACGCACGCGTCTTCGGCACCGACAAGACAGACGCGGTCATGCAATGGCCGATCGTCATCGAGAACGACAAAGCCACGATCGGCGCCGGGTTGCTGCATCGCCTCACCCCCGGCAGCAGGCTCGCAATATTGCCGTCGGCGCTGTCGCCGCTGTCCGAGGCGCTTGGCTATCTCCAGGTTCAGTCGGCGAAAAACCTGGAAAGCCGGGTCAAGCCGGTCGAGTTCGGCGGCAAGCCGGCGCTCAAGCTGGCCGATATCCCCGCCAATGCCTATGCACGGCTGGCCGAGCTCGCCGTCGACTACAAGCTCGTGGTCGCGCGGCCGGCAGCGGCCAAAGGCCTCGAGAAAGAGGCCGCGCTGGCGAACTCGGTTCTCGACGAACTGGCGGCCAGGAAGAGCTCAGGGTTTCACATCGCGCTGGTCGAGCCGGGCAAGAGCGCAGATCTGCGTCTCGCAGTGCTGCGCGAGAACGCCATTGCCGGCGCCGCAGAAGATGCCACCGACGCGCCGGCGCTGTGGTTCCTGCCGGCTTCGGGCGACATGACGCTCAAGGGCGGCAGCAAGCCGCCGTTGATCGTCATTCATCCGGACGGCCGCGAAAAGTTGATCGAGGCCGCCGCAGGGAATCTGACGAAAATCTTCCGCGCCATTGGCCTGTCGAGGCTGGCCGCCGCCTCCGATTATCGGCCGGAAGAGGTCAGCGTCGAGTTCCGGATCAAGCGTTTTGACAGCGACACGCTGCAGCCGATCGAAGCGTCGACTGTGCCGCGTGTTTCGCCCGACGATCAGGTCCACGTACTGGCCAGGAACGGTTCGACCAACCTGGTCGACATCAACGTGCTCTACGTCGGCTCCGACTATTCCATCCAGCATTTTCTTGCCGAGCGCCTGACCGAAGGCGCCGTGCTCGAGGAAGGCCTGTTCAAATTCACCGACACCAGCTTCGGCATGGAGCGGATGATCGCCGTCTTGACCGAAGCACCGCCGCAGAGCGAGAAGCAGGATCTGAGCTTCCTGGCGCAAGAGGGCGTTGTCTCGGTAACGCGCGGACTGGGACAGCCAAGCTTCGCCGACATGCTGGCCGATATCGGCATGGCGCCGGCGACACGGTCGGCCATGCGGCTGACCGACGACAAGGGGTCGAAGGGCGCCGTGATGATTTTTCCGATGGAGACGGTGCCGCGCGCCTGAGGCGCGGTCAGGTGCCCGGCCGGGCCTCTTGCCTAATCGGCTGATAATGAACATTCTTCGACCACCGCTGTCGGCGGCCGAACGGAACGGGTGAGGGCGTTCGTGAACAGGATCGTATTTTCGTGGCGCGCAACAACCGCCGGCCTTGTCGCCGGGCTGTTGCTGGCCGCCAATGCTTCGGCGGACGAGGCTTGCGGCCTCTGCGCCAAGGAGGTCGTCATCAACTCCGAACTGGCGAGCTGCTTTCTCGACCAGTACGACCAGATCGCCAAAACCGGCAACACCGCCGTTGTCGTCGATCTCAGCAGTTGCACCTCACGCGGCGTGGTCGAGCCGTTGCCGTCGCCGGGCAAGGCGCAGGTGGAGCCTGACGTGCAGTTCATCGTTTCGCGCACGCAGCTGGATTGCCTGAAGAAGAAGCTGGAGACGCCGGGCATCGTGCTCGACCCGTCCGCCACCATAGAATTGGACAGCTGCGGATGACGAAAGCGGGGGGCAACGCAACGCATCGGGCAGTGACGGCGCCGGTACCGCAAACGAAGCCGGTGTCGCTGCCGGAAACCGTCGAAGGCCTGCCGTGGGTGAGCAATCACGAGGTCAAGAAGGAGGCGAACCCATTCACCGATCGCGACTGGCGCATGCTCGTCTATGCCTGGTCCGGATTGCTGGTGCGCCTGGCGATCATCTTCACCTTGATCTTTTCGGTCTACCAGTTCCTGGCAAACCAGGAGCAGAAGCGCGTCGAGCAGACGATGTCGCTGGTCGAGCTCTGGGAAAGCAAGGATTACCAGCAGGCGCAACGGGCCCTCAAGCAACGCCTGGCGGCGCTCAACGCCAAATACGGCAATCTGCTCAGTGCCAATCCGACGCCGACCGAGGAACAGGTGTTCAGACAGCGCATCGGCATCGAAGCGATGAGCGCTACCGGCGGCGACATGCCGCTTGCCGACCTCAGCGACAATTTCGACCGCGTCGTCTATTTCCTCAACCGCCTTTCCTTCTGCGTCGAAGGCAGGCTGTGCTCGCGCGACGTCGCCGACTCCTATTTCCGCGACTATGCCGCTTCCTTCTGGAGCTATTTTGCCGGCTATATCGACAAGGAGCGCAAGGCCGGTTCACCGACTTTCGCCCAGCCGATCGAGAACTATGTCCGCCAGGCGCCATCCTCGGCCCGGTCCAGATAATCCCCGAAAAATGCGAAGCCGGCGACGGAAATGCTCCGCCGCCGGCAGGTTTTCCGCGACGATCGCGGCCGAAATTCTGCAAGCCTATTTGTACAGGCTGTTGATCCACTGGACGTTGATGGCGTTCAGGCGCACGGCGGTATTGGCATCCGGGCTCTCGGCCACGTTCACGCCGGTGATGACGCGCTGCTTGGAGCCATTGTCATAGGCATAGACCGAGCTGCCGCTCGACCCGGGATAGGTGTCGCAGTCGTACTGGAAATACTCGGTGGCGATGTTTTCGGCATGCACTTCGCAGGTCGCCTTCCACATCGTGCCCATCGGCTTGTCGCCGGGATAGCCGATGATGTTGGCGGTGAAATCGCCGAGGTCGTCATAATTGGCATAGCCGAGCCAGCCGAGGTTGGTGCCGACATCCTGCTTTAGGGTGACGATGCCGAGATCCCACGGCACGACCGAGCCGTAAAAGCCCTGGTAATTGTCGATGAAGCCCTGGATGACATAAGCGCTTTCATAGGTGAAGGCGCCGAACGGCGCGTCGTCGGCAGTCTTGCCGTTGAGAGCCGGCACGAACAGGATATCGTCGAGCCAGGCCTTGTCCTCGTGGCTGTAGAGGCAGTGCGCCGCGGTGAGCACCGTGCGCGGGCCGATGAGCGTCGCCGAGCAGCTGCCATAGCTGCCGCTCTTCGATTTGCCTTCGAGATAGCCGATCGCGGTGAATGGGTAGGTTTTGGTATTCTTGATCTGCTCGCGGTCGTCCGTGCCGAACACCTGACGGCCAGCCTCTTCGCCTCCGCTCAGTCCGGAATTGTCGGACTTCTGCCCGTCGGCGGGCGCGTTCATGTCCTTGATGACAAGGTCCTTCAGCGTCTCGTTCGGGTCAATCTTGATGTCCTTGCCATCGGCGGAGCGGCCGATGATGCCATAGGATTTGACGGCCGTTGCTTCGTCGGTGAGCGGCGCGGCGCGGTTGGCCTCGTCGTCGGTCAGTTTCGGCGGGGCGATTGGTTTCGCCCGGCCGGGCTTGTAATCGCCCGATGTTACATCCCGCATGCTTTCGCCGTTGCCGGCATTGGCGGAACCTGGATCGGCAGCCAAGGCAGGAACCGCCCACATTGCGGTGGAAAGCAACGCGGACGCAATAATGCTATGTGTCAGTTTTGTCATGGTGAGACTCTCCCAAAAGTCAGCAAGAACTGGATCAAGATACAGAAATATTGTCGAGATCGTGGTGGCGCAAAAAAATGAAATTGGTTACCGGTGCCTTTACCGGGCCATTATTCAGTGCAGCCAGTTTAGGTCCCCGCCAAAAATGCCTGCAACGGTATACTGCCTAAAATAATCCAACATTGGCAACGACAAATTGCTTCCACATAGCCCGTGGGGGGCTATAGGATTTTGGGCGGGTTGGCTCGACAGCACGACTAGCAGAAATGGTGCTCGGCTTTGTGACGGATCGTGCTTCGCCGTGGAGCATGATCTCACCGGCCGGTTCCATTTCAGTGGACCATGCGTCGGCGACTGACCTGTCGGGAACATCGTCTCAGGGGGTTCGAGGTGAAGATCATCCATAGGTTCAGACCGATTGCCGCCGCCGCGCTGCTCGGCATCGCGGCGGCCTTGCCGGCCGTCAAATCCGTTCATGCCACGGACGCGGCCGCTCGGCCGGAGGCGGCGATCTCGCCGATGAAACGCGTGGCCGAGGCCAGGGCCAAGGCCAGGGCGGAGAACCCCGACGGCGCCGATCGCGTCTACGGCGGCAAAGAGGCCGAGAAGGGCGCTTACCCGTTCCAGGTGGCATTGCTGACCACCGGCAAACTGGACAAAAGCCCGGCCTCGCAGGCGAATGCGCAGTTCTGCGGCGGCAGCCTGATCGCGCCGCAATGGGTGCTGACGGCGGCGCACTGCCTCAATGACGACGGCGAGCCGATTTCGCCTGATGTGGTCACCGTGCTCACCGGCGCCACCGATCTGAGCGAGGGCAAGCGCTACAAGGCGGTGGAAATCATCGTCAACGAGGGCTACAGCGAGCAGACGCTGGACAACGATCTCGGCTTGATCCGGCTGGCCGCGCCGGCCGATGCCCCGACCATCAAAATTGCCCGTGAGCCGACACCAGACGCCGGCAAGACGACCGTCACCGGCTGGGGCAAGATGCAGGACGGAACGTTTCCCACCGCACTGATGGTCGCCGACCTGGACCTCCAGCCGAACGCAACCTGCAACAGCGGCATCAAGGCGATTTATGCGCATGATTTGAAGGCAGCGCTCGGCGAACTCGCCCGCCGCATGCGTTATTCGGAAAGGGGCATCGAGGCGGCCGCCAACGCGATTGCAGCCGATATGGCCGATCCGCTGACCGGCAACATGATCTGCGCCGGCACGGCCAGCGGCGAGCGCGACGCCTGCAATGGCGACAGCGGCGGACCGCTGTTCATGACCGGCGCCGATGGTCCGGTGCAGGTCGGCGTCGTCAGCTGGGGCGAAGGTCCGGCCGACGGCGGTACCGCCTGCGGCCACAAGAACGCCTACGGCATCTACACGCGGCTGGCCAATTACACCGGCTGGATCGAGGAGAAGATGAAGACGGCGGCGCCCGCAGCGCCCAAAGCCCTCGGCACGGCGCAGAAGCCCGCCACGCCCTGACCGGTGTCATTGCTGAACCAATGAACAGCGGGAGCAATCCCTCTGTTTCTGTCCCAAAACCCGGTTCTGTCCCAAAAACCTGGGGTCGGGACTAGAACCAGCGATCGCGGCGCTGATCTGTGGCGGCCAGGGTGAGGCCGAGTAGCGCTCCTACGGCCGCTCCGAGGATGAATGCCGACGATATTGTGCCGGGATTCTCCTGGACCACCCCCGACACCGTCTGCGCCCTGTTGCGCAGGGCTTGTGCTGTCCGAGAGGCGCGCTCGGCAGCGTTGCCATACCAATCGCCGGCGTCCTCGATCGCCTCTTCCGCGCGTTCCGCCAAGGTTCGGTTGATCTTGCTGATCTCGCGCCTCAGCTGCGCGACCTGCTTCTCCAGGGCTTCCTGAGCTTCACGTTGAGTCATCTTCGGTGCTGCGGATTCGTTTGGTTCGTCGGCCATTGTAATCTCCTTTGCTCAGGCTCGGCTCAACGGCCGGCCCACTGTGCAGGTTCCTCCGCAAAACGCGTATGTCCGGTGTTTGTTCGGTGAGAAACCGGCTTTTGTCCGGCATGTCTGCGAATTCGGCATCAACATCGGATCGTTCCGGCGCTCCCCGCGTTGGTGAAAACGCCACAAGGGAGGAACCGCCATGGACGACGATCGGCATGAAAAGATTCGGCAGCGAGCCTATGAAATCTGGGTACGCGAGGGCCGCCCGGATGGCGCGCATGAGCGTCATTGGCAGCAGGCGAAGCAAGAGCTTGGCCTCGACGACGCGGACGTTCCGGCGGGAACGATCGCCAGCTCCGACGTTCTGACGGTCGAGGCACTGGCGATGCGCACCGGGATAACCGGTGATCAGGCGCAAGAGCTGATCGACAGGCTGGGCAACGACAGGGCGACGCTCGAGCAAGCCGCGCGGAACCTCAAGGCAGCCGAAAGTTAGCCGCTGGCCACCGTGTCGAAGACAGCTACCAGTTCGCGCTGCCGCGTCTTTTCGATGAAACCGGACCGCAGACCGTCGTCGCCTACTTCCTCGGCGGTCCCTTGCGCTCGGCCGATGCCGCCCAGAGATTGATGTTCGACTCGCGGGCAAAGGTGTCGATCTCGGCGAGCTCGGCATCGCTGAAGTCGAGCGCCTTCAGCGCGCCGACGCAATCCTCGACCTGTTCCGGCCGGCTGGCGCCGATCAGCGCCGACGTCACCCTGCCCCGGCGCAGCACCCAGGCCAGCGCCATCTGCGCCAGCGTCTGGCCGCGGCGACGGGCGATGACGTTCAGCGCCTCGATATTGGTGATCGACTTGTCGTTGATGAATGCCGGGCGCAGCGACTTGCCCTGGCTGGCGCGGCTGCCGTCGGGGATGCCGCCGAGATATTTGTCGGTCAGCATGCCTTGCGCCAGCGGCGAGAACACGATCGAGCCGACACCGAGCCCCTCCAGCGTATCGAGCAGGCCATCATCCTCGACCCAGCGGTTGAGCATCGAATAGCTCGGCTGATGGATCACGCAAGGCGTGCCGAGCTGCTTCAATATGTCGGCGGCCTCGCGGGTGCGCTGCGAATTATACGAGGAAATGCCGGCATAGAGCGCCTTGCCCGAGCGCACCGCGTGATCGAGCGCGCCCATCGTTTCCTCCAGCGGGGTGTCGGGGTCGAAGCGGTGCGAATAGAAGATGTCGACATAGTCGAGCCCCATCCGCTTCAGGCTCTGGTCGAGGCTGGCCAGCACATATTTGCGGCCGCCCCACTCGCCATAAGGCCCTGCCCACATTTCGTAGCCGGCCTTGGTCGAAATGATCAGCTCGTCGCGATAACCGGCAAAGTCCGTCCGCAGGATCTCGCCGAACGCCCGCTCCGCCGAGCCGGGCGGCGGGCCGTAATTGTTGGCGAGGTCGAAATGCGTGATGCCGAGATCGAACGCCCTGCGCGTGATCGCCTGCTTGGTTCTATGCGACGTGTCGTCGCCGAAATTGTGCCACAGCCCAAGCGAGATCGCCGGCAGCTTCAGGCCGGACCGCCCGCAGCGATTGTAGACCATCTTGTCATAGCGGTTTTCGGCGGGGACATACGGCATGGGAAATCCTCAAATCGAAACGAGCCCGACGGCTGCCGCCGCGACAGTGGGGCAGTCGAGCTTGCCACCCTTAGCCTCTCCTCGCGCAAACGGGGAGAGGCTTTTTGCGGTGCTTGGGAGGCGCGCCGCCTACTTGGTTTTCTGCTTCGCCAGCAGCTCCTTCGCCGCCTTGACGCCGAGTGCCGCGGGCCGCTCGCAGCTGGTCTGCATGGCGACGAACTTTCCGGTCTCGCCCGAACGCAACAGGCCGGTCATGACGTCGACGGCATGCAGCGCCAGTTCCATCGAGCAGCGGTGCGGCCGGCCTTCCCTGATCGCGATCGCCATGTCGGCCAAACCGGCGGTGCGGTAGTTGGCCATCATGCCTTGCGAATGCATCTCGTTGGGCACGCCGAACGGATGCGGCCATTTCGGCAGCTTCTTCACCGGCTTGGCGGCATCGGTGTAGCGCACCTCGCCGCCGAAGAAGTTCGGATCCGGCACGAACACCGTGCCCGCCTCGCCATAGAGCTCCATGGGCGCGTGGCCGTGGCTCCAGACATCCCAGCTGGTGTTGAGCGTCACGACGGCGCCGTTCTCGAATTCCAGCACGCCGTGGATCGTCGTTGGCGTGGAGACCGGGATCTTTTCGCCGGCGCGCGGCTTCGAGCTGATGATGCGTTCCGTCATCGGGATCGAAGCGAAGGCGGCGACCCGCTTCACCGGCCCGATCAGCTGGATCAGGTTGGTGATGTAATAGGGTCCGATGTCGAGCACCGGCCCGGCGCCCGGCTGGAAGAAGAAGTCCGGATTGGGGTGCCAGTGCTCCATGCCATGGCTCATCACATGACAGGTGCCGCTGGTGATCCTGCCGAGCCTGCCGGTGTCGATCAGGTCGCGGACAAGCTGGTGCGCGCCGCCGAGGAAGGTGTCGGGCGCCGAACCGATGCGCAGCCCCTTGCTTTCCGCCCGTTTTTTCAGGTCGAGCCCTTCCTTGACCGACAGCACGAAGGGCTTCTCCGAATAGACGTGCTTGCCGGCGTCGAGGATCTGCTTCGAAACCTCGTAATGCACCGCCGGAATGGTCAGGTTGACGATGATGTCGATATCGTCGGCCTTGAGCAGCCCCTCGACGGTCTCGGCGCGCAGCTTGAACTCTTTTGCCCGCGCTTTCGCCGCTTCCATGTTGATGTCGGCGCAGGCGCGCATCTCGATGCCGCGAAACAGCGGTGCCAGCGAGAAATACGCCTTCGAGATGTTGCCGCAGCCGATGACGCCGATGCCAAGTTTTGTTGCCATGCTGGTGTGCTCCTAATAGGTCTTGGCGGCTGCGATCGAGCGGCGGGCGAAGCGCTCGATATCATTGGGATTGTCCTGTTCCATGACGTAGTATTTCGCGGCGCTTTTGGCGCGCAGCGCCTTGATCAGGCCGGGCCAGTCGATGGTGCCGTGGCCGACATCCGACCAGCCGTCCTCGTCGAGGCCCTCGCCCGGCTTGGCCAGGTCCTTGACATGGACGGCGACGATGCGCTTGCCGTGCTTCTCGATCCAGGGCAGCGGATCGACGCCGCCGCGCACCACCCAGGCGACGTCCATCTCCCAGCCGATGTCGGGCGCGGAGGACAGGATATGGTCCTGCGGCACCGAACCGTCGGCAAGCGCCTTGAACTCGAAATCATGGTTGTGCCAGGCAAAGCCATAGCCGGCTTTCCTGGCCGTCTCGCCGACCTTGGCCAGGCGTTCGCCGAAACCGCGCCAGCCGGCTGTGTCGGCCGGCCTGAACTCGGCGTTCAGGAACGGGCAGATGAGCAGCGTGATGCCGAGCGCGTCGGCCGTCCTGCGCACGCCGTCGAAATCCTTCTCGAGCGCGTCGATCGAGAAATGCCCGGTCGGCATGGCGAGCCCGTTTTTGTCGAGCTCGGCACGGAACGCCTTGGGATCGTCATAGACGCCGCCGAACCCTTCGACTTGGCTGTAACCAAGCTCCCCCAGCATCTTGAGCACGCCCTCCCAGGGCTGGAAATTGCGGGCGCTGTAAAGTTGGAATGACCAGTTCATCGTCTCTGTCCGTTTTCTTGTGGATGGTTAGTTTGGGGGGATGAGTCTTGCGGGAGTAGAAGAGTCTTGGGAGGCTAAATCATGCTCTAGAGGCGGTTACCTGTGGCGGCGTCGAAAAGCGAGGCGCGCATCGGGTCAAAACCGATGCCGACCGCCTCGGCGTTGTTTGGCGTGCGCTCGGCCGTCACCCGCACCGTGAAATTCTGGCCGGCGAGCTTCAGCCAGACCAGCGTGTCGGAACCCATGGGCTCGACGACCTCGACATTTGCCGTGGCTGCGAACGGCCATCCCGTGCCGCTGTTGAACGCCACGTGCTCGGGGCGGATGCCGAACACGGCCGGCCCTGGCACCGGGTCCTTCTCGAAAGCATAGGTGGCAAGCGGTATCCGCACATCCTCGGCGACGAAGTGCCAGTCGCCTGCCGCCTGCTCCAGTCTGCCGTCGAGGAAGTTCATTGCCGGCGAGCCGAGGAAGCCGGCGACAAACCGGTTGACCGGCCGGTTATAGATGGTCTGCGGCGCATCGAGCTGCTGGATGACGCCGCCCTTCATCACCGCGATACGGTCGGCCAGCGTCATCGCCTCGATCTGGTCGTGGGTGACGTAGATCATGGTGTTCTCGAGCTTGCGGTGCAGCAGCTTGATTTCGACGCGCAATTCCGCGCGCAGCTTGGCGTCGAGATTGGAGAGCGGCTCGTCGAACAGAAAGACATCGACGTCCCGCACAAGTGCGCGCCCGATCGCCACGCGCTGGCGCTGGCCGCCGGACAGCGCCGCCGGCTTGCGATGCAAAAGCGGTTCGATCTGCAGGATCTCGGCGGCCCGGGCGATGCGCTTGGCGATCTCGTCCTTGGCGAGGCCGGCAACGCGCAGCCCGAACGACAGGTTCTTCTCCACCGTCATCTGCGGATAGAGCGCGTAGGACTGGAACACCATGCCGATGCCGCGATCCTTGGGCTCTTCCCAGGTGACGTTCTTGCCCTTGATGAAGATGCGGCCTTCGGAAACGTCGAGCAGCCCGGCAATACAGTTGAGCAAGGTCGACTTGCCGCAGCCGGACGGGCCGAGCAGCACGATGAATTCGCCTTCGGCAACATCGAGGTTGAGCGTCTGCAGCACCGATATCGCACCGAAATTCAGCGACAGGTTCTGGATCGAGACGCTGGTGCCGTTTGCCGCAATGCTGCCGTTTGCGTTCATCGCCATCATCCTTTCACCGCGCCGGCGGCGATGCCGCGCACAAACAATTTTCCGGACAGGAAATAGACGATCAGCGGCACCAGGCCGGTCAGGATGGTGGCTGCCATGTTGACGTTATATTCCTTCACGCCTTGCACCGAGTTGACGATGTTGTTGAGCTGCACCGTCATCGGATAGGTGTCGGGGCGGGTGTAGACGACGCCGAACAGGAAGTCGTTCCAGATGCCGGTCACCTGCAGGATGATGGCGACGACAAAGATCGGCAGCGACATCGGCAGCATGATGCGGAAATAAATGCCCCAGAAGCCGGCGCCATCGACACGCGCTGCCCGGAACAGCTCCTCCGGCATGGAGGTAAAGTAGTTGCGGAACAACAGTGTGAGGATCGGCATGCCGAAGATGGAATGGACGATCACCAGGCCGCTGAGGCTGCCGTAAAGGCCGACTTCGCGCAGGATGATGACGATCGGATAGATCATCACCTGATAAGGGATGAAGGCGCCGACGATCAGGATGATGAAGAAGGTGTCGGCACCTTTGAAGCGCCAGTTGGCAAGCGCATAGCCGTTCACCGAGGCGAGCGCGATCGACAGGATCACCGACGGGATCGTGATGCGCACCGAATTCCAGAAGCCACGCGACAGCCCGTCGCAGTTGAGCCCGGTGCAGGCGCTCGACCAGGCCTTGACCCATGGCTCGAAGGTGATCTCCATCGGCGGCGAGAAGATGTTGCCGAGGCGTATCTCGGGCATGCCTTTGAGCGACGTCACCACCATCACATAGAGCGGCAAAAGATAGTAGAGCGCCACCACGATGAGCGTGCCGTAGAGGAAGATGTTGCGGCGCGAGAACATATGCCGCGGCTTCGGCCCGCTCGGCCCGTACGCTTCGAGCGTGCCGGGGCCGGCCGGCAAGGAAACGGTATGGTCAGACACGCTTCTTGCCTCCAAACTCGAGATAGGCCCACGGCACGATGACGATGATCACCGACAGCAGCATCATGGTCGAGGCGGCGAACCCCTGACCGAGATTCTGGGCGAAGAACATGTAGTCATAGACATATTTGGCCGGGACTTCGGAGGCGATGCCGGGCCCGCCGCTGGTCTGGGCGACAACCAGGTCATAGATCTTGACGATACCGGCAGCGATGATGACGAGCGTGGTGATAAACACCGGCCGCATCATCGGTATGATGATGAACAGATAGGTCTTCCAGGTCGGTATCCCGTCGACCCTTGCGGCCTTCCAGATATCCTCGTCGATCCCGCGCAGGCCGGCCAGCATCAGGCACATGATGAGCCCGGTGCCCTGCCAGAGAGCGGCGATCAATATGCCGTAGATGACGATGCTGGAATCATAGAGCGGATTGAAGCTGAAGCTCGTCCAGCCGAGGCTGCGCACCACTGCCTGGACACCGAACTCGGGGTTGAGCAGCCACTGCCAGACGAGACCGGTGACGATGAAGGAGAGGGCGAAGGGATAGAGGAAAATGGTCCGGAACGTGTCTTCGAACCGGATCTTCTGGTCGAGCAGGGCGGCAAGCAGGAAGCCGATGACCAGCGAGAACAGCAGCGACAGCACGCCGTAGATCAGCAGGTTCTCGATCGAGACCAGCCAGCGCGGCACCGACCACAGCCGGTAGTACTGGTCGAGCCCGACGAAATTTAGCCGTGGCAGGAGCTTCGAACTGGTGAAGGAATAAAGCACCGTCCACGCGCTGCCGCCGACAAAGATCACCAGCGCTGTGAGGATCATTGGGATCGAGGCGATCTTCGCATTGAGGTTGCGAAAGAGTTGGCTAGGGCGTTCGCTCTTGCTCATCTGCACAGCCGCGCTGGATCGGGTAAGGGCCGGAGGGTCAAGAGGCCTTGACCCGAGCTCCCGACCCTGCGTTTGCAGGGGCGGGAGTGAGGCGGTCGGTCGATCGCTCAATCGGCCGAACCGACAATGGCGGCGAAGCGCTTCTGCGCATCTTCCACGGTCATGTCCTGCTTGGCGAAGAACTCGGAGAAAAGATCCTCCTTCTGCTTCTGCGTATCCTGCGAAAGCAGCTGGTCGGTCCACGGCATGACATTGCCCTTGGCGAGAATTTCGAGCCCCTTCTTCATGCAGTCGTTCGCCGCCTTGAGGTCGACGTCGCCGCGCACCGGCAGCGAGCCTTTCTTGAGATTGAAGGCGACCTGCGTCTTGGGATCGAGCAGCGTGTGGGCCAGCACTTCCTGTGCCTTCGATTTTTCGGGATCCTTCAGCAGCGGGAAGTAGAAAGCGTCGCCGCCGGTGGCGATCATCTCGTTGAGACCGAGGCCCGGAAGGCAAGTATAGTCCTTGCCGGCGACCTGACCGGCAACCTGGAACTCGCCCTGCGCCCAGTCACCCATGATCTGGCCGCCCGCCTTGCCGGTGATGACCAGATTGGTGGCCTGGTTCCAGTCCTGCACATTGGTATTCTTGGCCATCTTGCGGGCATCGTCCGCGGCCTTGAAGACCTTGGCGACCTCGGGCCCGGCGGCGAATTCCGCGTCCTTGTCCTTGTAGACCTTGAGGAAGGCGTCGGTGCCGCCGACCGCCGCAAGCAGCACGTCGAAAGCGCCGGAGGCCTGCCAGGGCTGGCCGCCGACCGCGAGCGGCTGGATGCCTGCTTTTTCAAGCGCGGGCGCCGCAGCGACATATTCATTCCAGTTCTTCGGCACCGGCACGCCGGCCTTTTTGAAGGCCGCATTCGACAGCCACAGCCACTGCCAGGAGTGGATATTGACGGGCACGCAATAGATCTTGCCGTCGAGGGTACAGCCATCGAGCAGGCTCTTCGGCTGCACGATTTCCGTCCACTTTTCCTTGGTGGCGAGATCGGTGAGGTCGCGCATCAGCCCGGCCTGCACCAATTCTTCCGCCTGCCGGCCGTGATTGAACTGGGTCGCGCCCATCGGGTCGCCGCCGGTGATGCGGCTGATCATGATTGGCCGCGCCGTGCCGCCGGAGCCGGCGATGGCGCCGTCAACCCAGTGATTGCCGGTTGCGTCGAAAGCCTTGGCGAGTTCGGCGACCGCTGCCGCCTCGCCGCCGGAGGTCCACCAATGGGTGACTTCCAGATCCGTCGCGGCCGCCGGGCCGGCAAATTGCAGCGCGACCGTCGCAGCCAGCGCAGCAGTCATGAGTTGGTATCGCATTTCGTTCCTCCCAGAATCTGAAACGTTACAGATTTTCGATACGGCAATTGCTTGAGGCGCGCAACCCCTCGGGCGAAGGTGGCATCAAGTTTTTTCGAAGCGCGAATAAAATCGTGCGGCTCGTCGGCCTACCGCATCGCAACAAGAGGGGTTGCACTGCAAAATGCAATGCTGCGACGCCAGAAAACCGGAAAAGCTCCTTCTGTCGCTCTTTTTTGCGCCGACCGGAGTGCCGCTCGTTTTGCGCCTGTCACCAGTGATATCGCCACGGCAGTGACAATCTGTAACGTTTCAGTATATAGCGGTCTCATTCGGTGAAGGCCCGCGGCGTACCCGCGGCCCGCCGATTGCCGGCCTGCCCGGCAACTGCTATGCGCCTGACGGGGCGGGATGAATGAACAGGCATCAAAAAGAGAAGGCCGACGAAGCGTCGGGCCCAGGCCGGCCGACACTGAAGACGCTCGCCTTCATGACCGGGCTGGGCGTCACCACCGTGTCGCGCGCGCTAAAGGATGCGCCCGAGATCGGCGCCGAGACCAGGCGGCGCGTCCAGCTTGTCGCCAAGCAGATCGGTTATCGGCCCAACCGTGCCGGCGTCCGCCTGCGCACCGGCAAGACCAATGTCATCAGCCTGGTGCTCAACACCGAGCACGAGATCATGAGCTTTGTCTCGGATATCATCTACGGCGTTTCCGAAGTCATTGCCGACACGCCCTACCATTTGATCGTGACACCCTACTCGCGCTCGCAGGATCCGCTCGACCCGATCCGCTACCTCGTGGAAACCGGTTCAGCCGACGGCGTCATCATTTCGCGCACGCAGCCGAACGATCCGAGGGCCCGTTATATGCTGGAGCGCGGCATCCCCTTTGCCACGCATGGCCGCACCGATATGGGGCTGATCCATCCCTATCATGATTTCGACAATTACGCTTTCGCAGCCGAGGCAGTGCGCCATCTGGCCGGCCTCGGCCGCCGCCGCCTGGCACTGCTGGCGCCGCCGGTCGAGCTGACCTATCACGGCCACACGCTCGCCGGCTTTGCCGATGCGCTGAGCGAGGTCGGCGCCAGCGAGATTCCGTTCAACACCGTTTCGATCGATCATTCGATCGAGCAGATCAGAATGCGGACCGCGCAGCTGATGCGCCGCGAAAACCGCCCGGATGGTTTCATCAGCAGCGCCGCCGCCGCGACGCTCGCCATCGTCGCCGGCATCGAAGACGCCGGCCTCAAGCTTGGCCGCGATGTCGATGTGGTGTCCAAACAATCGTCGGAGCTTCTCCACCTGTTTCGCAGCGAATTGCTGGTCGTCAACGAGAACTTCCGGCTGGCCGGCGCCGAACTCGCCCGCTCGGTGCTGGGCTGGATCGGCGGCGCCGCACCCGGCACCCTGCAAAGCCTGAGCGAGCCGGGCGAAGTGCAGGCCTATCGCCGCCCCGACTAGAGCGGGATATGTTCAAATTGAACTGGCATCCGGCTCCATCTATTTGTCTTAGCCGCATTTCTGCGACGCCGAGTGATTTCGCTTGGCAAAATGCGCGCTGCTGACTGGCAGCGTTGGGGCCGATGGCCGACAGGCAGCAGTTGTCGTCAAAGGCGAGAAAGCGGACTACGGGCCCGCAACGGTCCACGTCATCGCAGGTTTACGCTACGACTGAGCGGATAACATGTTGGTGTCGCGGGGCGATTTAAGACGTGTCCCTATATTTGCCAGCAAACGTCCGCCGTGCGAAAAGCGGTTCAGGGAGAATCGGGCGGCTCAAAGTCAATGCATAAGCTGATGGACATAGGTTCCACTGAGGCGCGAAACCTCGTCCGCGGCATCATATCATCTCGCGACAAGCCGGTGTCGGCGGATGTCATGGACCGCCTATACTCACTTTGCACTGGCGGTGACTTAGAAATAGCGCTTGCGATTATCGCGGAATTCCAAGCTGATGGGCGCGTAACCGTTTCGCTGCCGTTCCCGGCCAGACCACCTAGAATGGACCGACTGACTTCACTAGAACATCTCAGCCAATCTGGACTTATTTCCCAAATAGAACGGCGCATAAACCGACACGTTCGGACGCTTCAGACGTACCTATCCGCTGTGGCAGATCTCAATCGATCCATTGAAAGGAGAGAAATAGAAACATTATACGACACTACGCGACTCTTTGCTGAAACTGTCGGAATATCTTTCCACGTAACAAGGAAATATCTGTGTATTTCTCGTAGATTTGAAAATGACAGTACTGTTATTTCTGCCATACGTCCATATTTGGATATTATACGAGAGCATCGTCACATAATTCACAGGGCAGTCGACGACTCATATGCTGTCGATAGAGACTACATCGCATCACGACGTATGTTTTTGCGCTTAACGAACGACAAAAGACTTCCTCTAACGACAAGACGACTGCTGCAATACCACTTCTCTCCGCTTGGATGGGGCGATGAAGGGTGGGCGCAGCATCTGCGGGCGCTTTCCTCGTATTCTCTGCCTGATGCCCTAATGTTCATTCTTGAGGGACGCATCATCGGCAGTTCACTTACGTCGACAAATGAAGCAGCGCAGCGATTTAGCCTTCCAGAGGAGTTGAGCGAAGCCTATGGCGCGGTGCGCACAAGCGGGATGTTTGATGCTCTGAACCTTACGCCAACCAGTGGGCCTCTTGCTGCGCAAGATCTATTCTGCCTGACAAATGCTTGGCTTTCGGACGAGCGGCTAGCTTCGTTCTACGTGCCGATCGAAAGGTACGCTGGGCCTCGATTTGATAACCTCTTTGGAGTCGAGCGGCCTTTTTTTGAAAATGCCGAGCACAACCCCTTGGCACTTTCGGTGATGACGCAACAGGATGTGCACCCACAACAGACCGTTAGTGGCGCGGCAATACTCCCTGACGATGAGTTCCAACGCACACTCCGTCTCGTTCATCTCATTGAGCACGGATATTCATTGGGCGACTGCGACGGCGTTATGCTTATGGCCCTGATGAACGCCACGCAGAACGTCCCGCAGCTATTGAGCTCGACGGAACTTGATGGGGCGCTCCCGCCAAATCCGGATGACAAACTCTATGAACTTGTTAGAACGACCCTGATGTTTGAGGCGGCACCAAAGATAAGCACAGAATTTAATATGCGAAGCGCAACCGAAAGATTAGTCATTGATGACTATGGTGGAGATATATTGTCTCTACTGACGTTCATTTATGATAAATCGCCCAATGTTGCGCAATTTTACATGGCGATATGGAATGAGTCATTTCTTATACAGTGCTATAAATTGTATAAGTCCGCCTTCGAGGTGAACGACGCTTTTAGGTCCATACTGGATTGGTATGGCCATCAAATTCGTAGCAAGGTCTTTTTAGAGAGAGCCAGATCCTTAGCCTTGGAAAACAAGCTGGCATTGATCCGCCATGACATTGATTCACAACGTCTGTACGTCGATCCAATTCGCTTTAAGCAATGGATGTTTGAAAAGCTTGCTGGACCTCTCAGGGAGATTGACCTCTCCGCTGTCGATCAGGGTATTCCTACCCAGGAAATCAAAATTGACGATCAGATCGAGGTCCTAATCGACCCGTCACTTCAGGTTGCTAGCATAATTGACGCCGCCTTCAATGAATTCTGTTGCAATAAGGCCTATGGTGTCGATTCATACATAGGCCGTCGAATACGACATGGAACATTTCACGGGACTCTCATAAAGAGCGCATCGGATTTGGTCGAAGAGCTGCTCAAGCAATGTGGTTCCGATCGGGCGAACTATGAGTACGGCTTACGAGCTTGGCTGACTGGGTTTGATGAAGAGGTAAAGCAGTTTCCTCGAGAGAGGCTTCAAGTCAGGTCAGAGAGAAAGCCAAAGGGACTGCTAGTACCGCATGTGCGGATAAGCGAGTATAATCTTCTTGAATTTTCTGTACGGCAGGTGTGCGAATCGTTATTGAACAGGGCATCAATTCCCGAGGCGATCGACATAATTTCGCAATCTTGCTGGTTGCTGTTGCGGCCGAACCTTACTGAGATTCAGCGAGAGCTGGAGAGGTGGCGCGGTGAAAAGCTTCTGCTTAAGAAGGAGGACCTTCGGCGGACGCCAGAATTCGGCACTGATGATGACCAGGCAAGAGCGATCGTACGGAGAGTGAACGAGAAAGTAACGGAGACACTCCAGCAGATCAGCGCTTGGTTTGCCGCTCCAAAGGAGACCTCGCCGTCAGCGACGCTACAGGAGCTATTTCAAGTAGTGCGAATGGAGGTGGCTGAACAAGTCGCTGGATTCGCGCCTGAAGTATCGGAGCCTGAGGAGTCGCGTACGCGGATCGTTGGCCATCGATATCAATACGTCTACGACGCTCTCTACATTCTTGTGCATAATGCCGCTCGGCATGGTCAGAAGGGCGGCACTTTGGACCTTGGCGTCAACGAAAAGGTCGATGGACCTGTCACGACAATCCATGTCACGGTGGCGTCGCGGTTTGAAGCTGGACGTGAGAGCGATTCACAAGCAAGAATTGAGCATGAGATGACCGCGCCTATGGACGATGCACTCGTGACAGAAGGGTCTACCGGGATTCGTAAGCTGAGGGTGCTCGCATCTTCGAAGACTGACATCTCAGATATTGCGGTCTCGTTCTTGCCGACAGGCGTGGCCTTCACATTCCGACTGACCCTAACAACGCTTTGAGCCAATGAACGTTCTCCTTGTTGAGGATGACCCCTTCAAAGAAGAGGCAATTGGTGTCGCGCTCAAAGAAGTCGTGGTGGTCGAGCGACTCGTTTGTGCGCGGGCTGTTCAAACGGCTGTCGAGAGCGTATGCGCCACCTCGTATGACTTAATCATCCTGGACATCGCTCTGCCGAGTCATGATCGCGCGCTGGGCGTAGGCAACCCCAAGTCGATGCCGTCGGGCGGTGTTGAAGTGTTGCTGGAGTTGAATCGGCTACGACGCAGCGACGCTGTTTTGATCGTCACCCAATACCCTGAGGTAGAAATCTGGGGCGAGTTGGTGAGGTTGCCTGAGGTAATCGGGCGCCTGTCCGAGGAAATCAGCGTAAATTTGATTGGAATTCTGCACTTCGATCAGTCGAACGCAAATTGGCGGGCTAGTTTTGCTCGATTTATCGGAGGGATTTGATGACAAAGGTGCTGCTGCTTGAGGACGAAGGCCAAAAGGCGGAAGCAGTAACCAATGTTATTCGTGAATATATGGCGAATGACGTTCAAATAGAGATCGTTAGAAGTTTTGCCAAATTCAGTGGTGTATTGGCGACGTCCAGATTCGATCTTGTTGTACTTGATCTGATGGTGCCGATGAGGGATGACGACGCGCCATTTGACGTTACCGAGCAAGTTATCGAACTCATAAGAGCGAGTCATCTGAATGCGAAGGCCGCCTATGTCGCGATAACTCAACATGACGAGTTAATATTAGCGCGCGGTAGGGAACTTGCGGGGCTCGGAATCGCGACGGTTGAGTACTCTGATGGAGCACACTGGATTCCGGCTCTCAAAGTAAGCTTGCAACGTGCGTTTCGATTTCAGGAGCACGACTTTGTAATCATTTGCGGACTGCCACTTGAGCGCCAAGTGTTGCAGAGCACCAAGGCGAAGATTGGAAAGCTGTTTTCACGAAACGGGCTCAATTGTCTCGAAGTCAACGTCGAACAGCACACTGGGGTTGCGGTTCTATTGCCGCGGATGGGATTGGTTGAGGCGAGCATTGCGACTGACAAGGCCATTGAGACCTTCCGTCCCAAGCTCATTTTGATCGTGGGAATCTGTGCGGCTTTCGAGGGACGGGCCAAGCTTGGTGACATTCTCATTGGCAGTCCCGTGTGGGAGCACCAGGCCGGCAAGTGGTTTGGGAATGAGTTCACGTTGGAGATGTACCAGGAGGCAATTCCAGATCGTCTGGACACCATAATTAAGCAAGAGATAGAGAGGAGCGGCCACTTCAAGGCTCTTAAGGAGGATCTCAAGGCGCTCAACGACCCTGAGTTTTTTGAAGGCAGCGCTGCAGTTGCTCCAATGGTAAGCGGCTCTGCTGTGATCGCCTCGAAGGACATGGCAGCAATGATCGCCGAGGAGCACAAGCGGGTGCTTGGACTGGATATGGAAATGTTTGGCGTTTATCGAGCAGCAAAGCGCTCAGTCGATCACGTCGACTTCTTCGGCGTGAAAGTAGCGGTGGATTATGCGAATGAGCACAAAGAGGATCGATATCAGCGCCACGGCGCAATCCTTGCCAGCCGCGTGGCGGTTGAACTTATTCCGCTTGTCTTGGCTCAAGACGGCCGACCGCTGAAATGACGCTCACGGGTCGATAGATTGGGTTGGCTGATGCGATCCAGAAGGCTTGATGACGGCTTCTGCTTCGAGTCCCCGCGGTAGGCGTGATAGCCGACTACGTGAGTAACGCGCTGCGCCGCAAGTGAGGGCGTACCAGCGCCGTGTCGCTCAACCAATACACCTGCACGAAGCGCAGTTCAGGTCGCCGTACGTTTAGTTAGCAATACTCTGGAAAAACCGCCAACTATGAACCGACTACTCGCGACTGCTTTTGGACAGAAAATCACCCTGAATGCCCATTAAGCGGCGCTAACCCGCCGCCCCACTCCCCCACGGGCCATGGAACGCGCCTTGCCCGTCGATGCGCTCGAAGCCGTGCGCGCCGAAGAAATCGCGCTGCGCCTGGATCAGGTTCGAAGTGCCGCGGCTCTGCCGGTAGCTGTCGAAATAGGCAAGTGCAGATGACAGGGCCGGCACCGGCGAGCCGGCTTCGGCCGCCCTTGCGACGACACGGCGAAGCGACGGATGTGCCTCATGCATCAATGAGACGAAAGCCGGCGCCATCAACAGGTTGGTGGCTGCGCCGCCGCCGCCGAAGGCCTCCGCCATCGTATCCAGCAATTGCGAGCGGATGATGCAGCCGGCCCGCCATATCTTGGCGATGACCGGCATCGGCAGGTTCCAGTTGAATTCCTTCGACGCGCCGCTCATCACCGCGAAGCCTTGCGCGTAGGCGGCGATCTTGCCGGCAAACAGGGCCAGCTCGAGATCGGCGAGCAGGGCGTCCCTGTCTCCGGAAATCTTGCTCACGCCGCCGCCATAGACCTTTTCGGCGGCAAGCCGCTCGTCCTTGATCGATGACAGCACGCGTGCCGCCACAGCCGCCTCGATCGCGGTGGCCGGGATGCCGAGCTGCTGCGCCTCGATCACCGACCATTTGCCGGTGCCTTTCTGGCCGGCGCGGTCGAGGATGATGTCGACCACCGGTTTGCCGGTCTTGGGATCGTCGGCGGCCAGCACCTTGGCGGTGATCTCGATCAGGTACGAATTGAGCCTGCCCGTGTTCCACTGGGAAAACACCTCAGCGATCTCTTTCGGCCCCATGCCGAGCCCGTCGCGCAAGATGCCGTAGATCTCGGCGATCATCTGCATGTCGGCATATTCGATGCCGTTGTGGATGGTCTTGACGAAATGGCCGGCGCCGTCGGTGCCAAGCCACGCCGCGCAAGGCTCGCCCTTGAACTTGGCCGAGATCGCGGTCAGCACCTTTTCGACGCGCTTCCAGGACTCTTCGGTACCGCCGACCATGATCGAGGGACCGTGGCGTGCGCCCTCCTCGCCGCCGGACACGCCCATGCCGATGAAGGTCAGGCCCGAATCGGTAAGCTCGGAGAAGCGACGCATCGTATCGCGGAAATTGGCATTGCCGGCGTCGATGACGATGTCGTTGGCCGACAGCACGCCGCGCAATGCCGCGATCTGCTCGTCGACCGGCTTGCCGGCCAGCACCATGATGATGATCGGCCGCGGCGGCCGGATCGCGGCGGCCAGTTCTTCGAGGCTGTAGCAGGGCACCACCCTATCCCGAAGCGCGCCGGCATTTTCGACAAAGGCATCGGTGCGCGCCGCGGTGCGATTGAAGACGGCGATGCGGTGCCCCTTCTCGGCGATGTTGAGCGCCAGGTTGGAGCCCATCGTGCCAAGGCCGATCAGGCCAATTTCGGCTTTTTCCATCGTTTCTTCCCTGCTTTCGGATCTTGTTGGTTTGAGCCCGCGATTGGGTTGGACGCCCATTCTTGATGGCGATGATTGACGGGGGTTCGCGGCCGCGTCAACCGCCTCGCCGAATTGTCTTGCAGCCGGGGCGTGTTGAGATGCAGGTCAGGCCGAGCCGGAGCCGAAGACGGGCGCGTAAGCGACCAAACAGGTGGTTTCCGAGAACCGGAGCGGAGCGTACTTAAATACGTGAGCACCGGAAGCGCAGGATACCGCCATTTGCAGGCCGGCATCACCTGAATATCCGCACTTCACTCCGGCCTGATGTCGATCGGCGCCTCTATCTTCACCATCTCGAAATCCGAGACCAGGATATCGAGCCGCGCCGTCCACCGGCCGGCGACCGGAATGACGAGATCGTCGACGCGCCAGGTGCCGTCGCCAAGCCTCGTCGCCGGGCGTTTGATGGGCTCGATGCCGGAATCGGGCTTTGACAGCACCAGCGTCACCTGCTTGGCGTCGAGCGGGCCGAAATCGCCGGTCATGATGAAGATCGAAGCGGCAACAGGTCCGGTGTGCCCGGGCGCAATGCTGAGATCGGCCATCGCTTGCAGAGTGTGGATATGCACCGACGCCGGCTGTGCCGCGACGATCGCCAGCGCGCGCGGCGGCGGCGTGAAGCGCCAGCCGGCGGCAACGCCGAAGATCGCCAGCACGATCAGCACCTCGATAAAGATCGAGCGGGCCAGCCGCCGCTGGACTTCCGTTTCGCCCGCCTCAGCCGGGGCCGTAAGCTTGAAGCGATTGACGGCGGCGAGCGTGAACAGAAAGACGAGCAGCACCAGCTTGAGCAGCAGCAGCCGGCCGTAAGCGGTATGGACCAGCGCCGACGGCGTTTGCACCTGGATGACGGCGAGCACGATGCCGGCTGCCGCAAGCACCGCCACGACGAACAGGATCGCTCGTGAAAACCGGCGCAGCAACGGCCCGGCTTTGTCCGGCTGCCGTTTCAAGGCAAGACCGAGCGGCGCCAGCGCCCCGGACCAAATCGCGATACCAGTGGCGTGCAGAAACACCATCGGCCGGCTCAGCCATTGCGGCTCGGCGGCACTGGCATGCCCGCTGGCGGCAAGTGCTGCGCCAACGCCAACCAGTCCGGCCAAGGCCAGCGGCTTTGCGTCGGCGGGCGGCACGACCAGCGATAATAGGCTCAGGCCGAGCGCCATCAGCGCGATCAGCACCGTCCAGCCGAAGCTGGTGCCAAGCCCGGTCTGCCAGATGACCGGCTGCGCCAGCCGGGCAAGCGGCGCGCCGAGTGCATCCAGCCCCTGGAAACCGAGCGACAAGAGTGCGGCGGCCAGCCCGCACAGGATCGCGGCGACGATCATGTTCTGGCCGGATCGACCGCCTTGCGCCAGCCAAGCCTGCGCAAAGGCGCCGCCGACGCCGAAAAACAGGCCGATGTATAGAAAAACCTTGCCGATCCAGATCGCCGTTCGAAGCGCCCGGTCGACAGCTTCGGAGGCAGCCGGCGCAGCACTCGGTGTGCCGAACGAGAACAGCACCGAGCCGCCGACCGGATGGCCGTCGGCGGAGATTACCCGCCAGCTCAGCACATGCGTGCCGGATGTCAACGCCTGCGGATTGTCGATCTCGACGGTCTGGCCGCTGAGCCGGAAGGAGGTCAGCGGGACCGCCGTGCCGTCGGGCCGCACCAGCGTCAGCACCAGCGGCGAAACCGGCTCGCTGAAGGTCAGCGACATCTGCGACGGGCTCTGCGCCAGCACCGCACCGTCAGCCGGCTCGGCCTTGATCAGCGCCGCATGGGCGAAGGCTGGATCAGGCATGGCAATTACGGCGAGCAGCACGACGACGGCCAGCAGCCCAGCCAGAAGCCGGCCAGAATAGTTGCCGGCCATGCAAGCTTGCCGCAGGAAGGATGCCGCGCTCATCTCACCGCCAAGAGCAGCGGCGCGCTCATCCGCCAAAGCGCGCCGCTGGAGCTCACTTCGGCAGCAGCTTGAGGCCGGGCGCCGGAAATTCCAGCGCGTCCTCAGCCTGCCCGGCCGCCGGAATCTCGATCCAGCGATCGGCAACGCCGTCACATTCCTGCACCACCGGGAAATGCAGCGTCTGGCCTGCCGGCAGGTCGGACGCCAGCGTCGCGCGAAAGACGAATTCGTCGTAGAATTCGTCCGGCAGGCTGCCGGCGCTCCAGTCGATCTCCTTGACGCCGCTGGTCACTGCCTGGCCGTAGAGCTGGTAGGACTTCTCGTATTTGCCGTTCTTGACCTGCAGCGTCCAACCCGGCTTCGGCATCGGTTTGACCGAAAGCACCCCTTCCGGGATCTGCACGCGCACGGCGGTCGTTGCCTTGCCCTCGCAGCCATGCGGCACCCGAAGAACCGCCTTGTAGGTCGAGCCGACTGCGGTCTCCGGCGTTTCGAGCGTGATGTGGGCAAAGGCCGCGCTGGTCCCGAGGACAAGAAGCACGCAGCCGGGCAAAAGAGATTTCTTCATGATGGTACCTCTCGAAGCGGCCAAGTCAGTCGTCGTCCTGGGGCGCCGCGCTGCCGATGCCTTGCACGGCGAATTCAATCTGCACGGGCCCGGCTTTTTCGAAGGTCAGCGTGGCGGAGAACGTTTCGCCCTCCTTGGGCTGCCGCTTCAAATCCATGAACATCAAATGATAGCCGTTAGGCGCCAGCGCGACCTTGCCGCCAGCCGGGATTTCGAGGCCGCCGGTGACCGGCCGCATCGTCATGACGCCATTGCTGACGCCCATCTCGTGCAGTTCGGCCTTGGCCGAAATGTCGGAGGTGATCGACAGCAGGCGATCCGCCGCACTGCCTGTGTTGGTGATGGTGAAGTAGCCGCCGGCCACCTTGGCGCCGGCTGGCGTGGCCCGCGACCACGGGTGCCCGATCTCGAGATCGCCAAGCTTGAACTCGTGTGCCAACACCGTCTGGGCGCTGGCGAACAGGAGGGCAAGAACGCAAAGGGCGACGCCGAGACGCTGCTCGAAACGACCCAGTGCGAAGCGCCTGCGGCTGGATGCGGCAGCGCGAAAAGAGTGAGACATGATTGCTCCGTGGACTTTAAGGGGGATCGCGCCGATGGCCGGCCGCGAACGATGTCAATAAACGCGCCGGCAAAGCGTTGCGCGGCGCGAACCAGAACGGATCAGGCCGTCGCCGGTGGTGCACGCGGATTGGACGGAGTGCGGGCGCGGGCGAAATCGCGATGCCGGAAGGCCGGCAGGAAAAAGGCGATGGTTTCGATGGAAAGGCTGCGAGCCAGGCTCCCGGCTGCATCCAGCGACGCGTAGACCGCCGAAACGAGATTGCAGCCAAGCATGCAGCAAGCCGGCATGTGCTGCTGATGCGGATCGCCGGCGGGGAGTTGCGCCGCACCGTCATGGGTGCAGATCGTGTTGCCGAAAGCATCGAATTGCGAGGCGTTGGGTGCGACGCCGGAAGCAAACGCGCCGAATATCGACTGGAGCATGAAAAGCCACGCCGCGGCGAACGCGACCGGCATGCTCCATCGTCTCCGGCGTATGGTCAAGAACCAGCCTCTTCACGCAGCAACGTCAGCTCTCTAGCACGGAGCCGGCGGCCGGAAAATCGCCAAAACGTTGCTGCGGCAACGCAACACAATCACGCGCGTTGCGGCTGCCTGCCCTCGGGAATCGACGTCAGCAGCGTGTGGCGGGCCGATTTCAGGTGCTTGCGGCAGGCGGCGTCGACCTTGGCGAGATCGCGCGATTTGAGCGCGGCGATATAGGCGAGATGCTCCTGGACCGCGACTTCGTTGCGCTCGCGCTCCTGCGCCTTGTTCCACTGGTAGTGGTAGTGGAAGATCATGGCGATGACGTCGTAGAAATCGACGATGAAGCGGTTGTGCGACGCCCGATGGATCAGCCGGTGAAAGCGCTCGTCAAGCTCGGAGAATTCGTTGAAGCGCACGGCGATCTCGCGCTTCAGCCGGTGATGCTCGTCTTCCAGGCGGTCGAGATCGGCCCACACCGGGCTGTCCTCGGGCAGAGCGGCAAAGGCTGCGGCCGAGCGCAGTTCGAACATCTCGCGGATTTCGGTCAACTCCAGCGCGAAGGCGCGGGTAAAGCCTTTAAGCACCCAGTGGCTGTTGCGGCGCTTCTCGATCAGCCCGAAGCGCGAGAAGCGGATCAGGAATTCGCGCACGCTGGTGGTGCCGACGCCGATCTCACGCGCCAGTTCGAGCTCGTTGATCTGCATGCCGGCTTCGGCACCGCTGGCAAGCAGCCGCCGCATGAAGGAGCGCTCGATGATCTCGGCCAGCGTGTCGGTTTCTTCCTCGGGGAAGAAATCGTCCGGTCGCGGTTCGCGCAGGACCGTCTTGCTGCGCTTGTTCCAATCGATCAGCCCGGTTTCTTCCATGCGCGCAAGGATAGTGCGGACCGTCGTGCGGCTGACGCCGAGCAGCGTACCCAGCTCCGGCTCCGAAGGCAGGCTCCTGGTTTCGTCGAGCAGCCTCAGACCGCGATTATAGGCGTCCTTGTAAACGTTGTTGCTCTTCGACATCCCCTGCCCCGTGGCGCATCGCCGTTTGCGGCCAGTGTGAAGCGTTTCTCGCGCATGAAACCGGTACCTTTTCGGAAAACATCATGCGCAACGCTAGTTTTGGTTGTAGAGCCTACTTCTCGCATCCAAAAGACGCGTCGCGCTCTGGCGAAAAAACAATTGACGCAAAAATGTTTTTTCACGATAAAAGACATTATATGTTAAGAGCCGCGTGTCAATCCGCTCGCGCACCCAGGAACACACCCAGGAAGCTCCCGTGAACGCCGCAAACAGCATTCTTCTGTCTCCCGCCGACAATGTCGCGGTCGCCAATGGCCGCATCGAGATCGGCACCGTGCTGCCGGGCGGCGCCGTCGCCGCCGCAGTGATCGAGCCGGGCCACAAAGTGGCGATCAAGCCGATTGCGGCCGGCGAGGCCGTGGTCAAATACGCCCAGGCGATCGGCCGCGCCACGCAGGACATCGCGCCCGGCGAGCATGTCCATTCGCACAATCTGGTCTTCGAAAGCGGGCGTTTGCCGGTGGTGCCGCCGAGCGAGGCAGTGCATGCGACCGAGGCCGACCGCGCCCGCACCTTCATGGGCTACCGCCGCGCCGACGGCCGCGCCGGTACGCGCAACTTCATTGGCATTCTCGCCAGCGTCAATTGCTCGGCCACCGTCTGCCACGCCATCGCCGACGCGGCGAACCGCACGCTTTTGCCGCAATATCCCGGCATTGACGGCTTCGTCCCGATCGTCCACGGCCAGGGCTGCGGCATGAGCGCCACCGGCGACGGCATGATAGTGCTACACCGCACGCTGGCCGGCTACGCCCGTCATCCGAATTTTGGTGGTGTGCTGATGGTCGGGCTCGGCTGCGAGGTCAACCAGCTCACCCTCTACGGCCAGAAGGGCGTTGCCGCGGGAAAACGTCATTTCAACATCCAGGAAGCCGGCGGCTCGCGCAAATCGGTCGAGAAGGCGTTGGTCGTGCTGGCCGAGATCGCCGAGGAGGTCGGCAAGCTTCAGCGTGAGCCGATCCCGGTCAGCGAGATCGTCGTCGGCCTGCAATGCGGCGGCTCCGACGGCATGTCCGGCATCACCGCCAATCCGGCGCTGGGTGCCGCGGTCGACATTTTGGCCGGCGTCGGCGGCGTCGGCATCCTCTCCGAGACGACGGAGATCTACGGCGCCGAGCACCTGCTTGCCTATCGTGCCGCCACCCCCGAGATCGCCGCCAAGCTCGACGGTTACGTGAAATGGTGGGAAGACCATGTCGCCAAGCATGGCGCTTCGATCGACAACAACCCCTCACCGGGTAACAAGCGCGGCGGCCTGACCACCATCCTGGAAAAGTCGCTCGGCGCGGTCGCCAAGGGCGGCCAGACGCCGCTCAACGGCGTCTTCGGCTATGCCGAAAAGGTCACCGGGCACGGGCTGGTGTTCATGGACACGCCCGGCTACGACCCGGTCTCGGCCACCGGCCAGGTGGCGGGCGGCGCCAACGTCATCGTCTTCACCACAGGCCGCGGCTCCTGCTTCGGCTGCCGGCCGACGCCGTCGATCAAGGTCGCCAGCAACTCGACCATGTATCACACGATGGAAGAGGACATGGACGTGAATTGCGGCGTCATCGCCTCGGGCGAAAAGACCATCGCCGGCATGGGCCGCGAGATCTTCGAACTGATCGTCGAGACGGCTTCGGGCCGCAAGACCAAGAGCGAAGAGTTCGGCTACGGCGACAACGAGTTCGTGCCTTGGCATCTCGGAGCGACGCTCTAAGCCGGACATGCGCAATGGTCGCGAACCCCGGACGTGATCGCCAGGCGTCATAGTTCCAACGCTCCCGAAAAAGAATGAACATTCCATATTGACTGGATGATGGAATTAATATTCCATGCGACATATTGGAGGGGATTGGCAGCGGAGTTCCGAGGGAGCAAGCTTTCCCGCCGAGCCATTCGAAGCGGCCATCAAACACCGCTTGCGCCGACCGAGGTGATGCACTATCAAAATGCGGTAAATGTTTTTTATTGATAAAGTTCCGTTTGGGCCGCCATCCGAATGGAGCTTCCGTAACATTCACCGGGCGACTTAGGGAGGACTCCTAATGAAATTCGTGACCAGCATTCTCAATCGCCGCGCCTTCGTGGCACTTGCAGCCGCCTCGATGCTTGCCGGCGTGATGCATTCGGCGCCGGCATCCGCGGCCGACGTGACCATCCCGATCATCGTCAAGGACACCACCTCCTTCTACTGGCAAATCGTTCTGGCCGGCGCCCGCAAGGCCGGCAAGGATCTCGGCGTCAACGTGCCGGAGCTCGGCGCCCAGGCCGAGACCGACGTCAACGGCCAGATTTCGATCCTTGAAAATGCCGTCGCCGGCAACCCGGCGGCCGTCGTCATTGCGCCGACCGAAGCCAAGGCGCTCGGCAAGCCGATCGACGAGGCCGCCACCAAGGTCAAGATCATCGGTATCGACTCTGGCGCCGACTCCAAGGCCTTCACCTCGTTCCTGACCACCGACAACATCCAGGGCGGCCGCGTTGCCGCTGACGGCCTTGCCGCAGCCATCGGCGAAGCCAATGGCGGCAAGGTCGAGGGCGACGTCGCCCTGATCACCGCTCTTCCGGGCGCCGGCTCGCTCGAACAGCGCGCCCAGGGTTTTAAGGAACAGCTCGCTGCCAAATATCCGGGCCTCAAGCTGGTCGCCGACAAATACGCCGACGGCCAGGCCACCACCGGCCTCAACATCGCCACCGACCTGATCACCGCCAACCCCAACCTCAAGGGCATCTTCGCCTCCAACCTGATCATGGCGCAGGGCGTCGGCCAGGCGATCGCCGAGAACAGTCTTGCCGGCAAGGTCGGGCTGGTCGGTTTCGACAGCGACGAGAAGCTGATCAAGTTCCTCAACGACGGCGTCATTTCGGCTCTCGTCGTCCAGGATCCGTACCGGATGGGCTATGACGGCATCAAGACGGCGCTCGCCGCCTCGAAGGGCGAGAAGGTCGAGGCCAATGTCGACACGGGCGCCAATTTGGTCACCAAGGCCAACATGAAGGATCCGAAGATCGACGCGCTGCTCAACCCGAAGCTCGACTGAGCATAGCCTCAGGTGAACTGTTTCCGGGGCCTTTTCGCCCCGGAAACATCCCACTCGTGCCAATCGCGAGGCCAATCTTTGGGGGCCAATCTGGGAGGATTGTCATGATGTCGACGGCGCAGGAACTCCATCCGGCCCCAACGCTGGAACCGGGCAGGACCATCCTCGAACTCCGCGGGCTGGAAAAGCGCTATCCCGGCACCCATGCGCTGAAGCCGGTCGATCTCGCCTTCAAGGCCGGCGAGATCCACGCCATCGTCGGCGAGAACGGCGCGGGCAAATCCACCCTGATCAAGCTTCTGACCGGCGTCATGCCGCGCACCTCCGGCGACGTCATCTGGGAGGGCAAGCCTGCCGCATTGGCAACGCCGCATGAGGCGATGGCGCTCGGCATCAATGCCGTGCATCAGGAAGTCGTCCTATGCCGCCATCTCACCGTCGCCGCCAACATGTTCCTCGGCGAGGAGGATTCCCGCTTCGGCATCCTGCAGCAGCGGGCGATGGTCAGGCAGGCGCAGAAGATCATCGACGATCTCGGCTTCGACCTGCCGGCGCATGTCATGCTGGGTGACCTGACCATCGGCCAGCAGCAGTTGATCGCCGCCGCCCGCGCCACGGTGCGCGGCACCAAATTCCTGATCTTCGACGAGCCGACCGCCTATCTTACCCGCAAGGAGGCCGACCAGCTGTTCACGCTGATCCGCCGGCTGAAGGGCGAAGGCGTCACCATCATCTACATCAGCCATCGCATGGAAGAAGTGTTCGAGCTCGCCGACCGCGTCTCGGTGCTGCGCGACGGCACGCTGGTCGGCACCAGGAACATTGCCGAGACCAATGACGCCGAGCTGGTCAAGATGATGATCAACCGCTCGATCGAGCAGGTCTACCACAAGGAGCATTTCACCCCCGGCGCGACCATCGTCGAAACCAGGAACCTGTCCGGCAAGGGTTTCGAAAATGTCTCGATGTCCGTCCGCGCCGGCGAGATCGTCGGCCTCTACGGCCTGATCGGCGCCGGGCGCAGCGAGTTCGTCACCACGCTCTATGGCCGCCACCGCAAATCGGCCGGCCAGATCCTCTGGGAGGGCAAGGAGGTCAAGGTCAATTCCGAACATGACGCGATCAGGCTCGGCATGGCGCTGGCCCCGGAAAGCCGCCGCGACCAGGGCCTCTGCCTCAACCTGCCGGTCGGACTCAACCTCAATCTGCCGATCTACAAGCGCATCTCCAGCAATCTGCTGATCTCCCGCGCGCAGGAAAAGGCGCAAGCCGATCGCCAGATCGCCGACCTGCGCATCAAGACGCCGACGCGCGGCGCGCTGGCCTCCAGCCTGTCCGGCGGTAACCAGCAGAAGATCGTCATCGGCAAATGGCTCGCCCATGGCGCCAAGCTATTCATCTTCGACGAGCCGACTGTCGGCGTCGACGTGGGCACCAAGGCCGAGATCTACCGCCTGTTCGGCGCGCTGTTGTCCAAGGGAGCCGGCATCATCCTGATCTCGTCCTACCTGCCCGAGGTTTATGAACTCGCCGACACGCTGCACGTGTTCCGGCGCGGCAAGCTGGTGGCCACGCACGGCTTTCGTACCGCTGACCACGAGGAGATCCTCACCCAGGCGCTGGCCGAGAAACAAGAAAAACCGGGAGGACGGATATGAGCACCGAGGCGATCGCTGCCGAAAGGCCGAAACGCAACTACAACGCCCTGTTCGGGCTGACACTGCTGGCGCTGCTGGTTCTTTTATGGATCATCCTGTCGGTGGCGACGCCGAGCTTCGCCTCGGCCAACAACATCTCGAACCTGTTGCGGCAAGGGTCGATGATCGCCATCCTGGCGGTCGGCCAGACCTTCGTCATCATCACCGGCGGCATCGATCTTTCCGTCGGCGCCGTGGTCGGCTTCGCCACTGTCATCGTCGCGATGCTGATCAACGCCGGGACACCGGTTTTCCTCGCCATCCTGATCACCTTGCTGGTCGGCGTCGCCATCGGCATGTTCCATGGGTTCGGCATCGTCAAGATGGGCCTGCCGCCCTTCATCATCACCCTGGCGACGCTGACCTCGCTGCGCGGCATCGGTCTGTTGATGACCAACGGCAACTCGATCTCGATCAACAACGACGCCTTCCAGACGTTCTCGCGCAGTTCCTTCGCCGGCGTCCCCAATCTGTTCTGGATGGTGATCCTGGTCGGTATCCCAGCCTACATCTTCCTGCACCACAGCCGCTGGGGCCGCTATCTGTTCTCGGTCGGCTCCAACGCCGAGGCGTCGCGCCTGTCAGGCGTCAACGTCCAGCGCACCATCTACATGGCCTACACGCTGTCGGGGCTGTGTGCGGCCTTCGTCGGCGTGCTGCTTGCCTCGCGCATCGGCATCGGCAATCCGACGCAGGCCGAGGGCTGGGAATTGCAGGCGATCGCCTCCTCGGTGATCGGCGGCACCTCGCTGTTCGGCGCTGTCGGCTCCGTGCACGGACCGCTGCTCGGCGCCTTCATCCTTGCCACCATCAACAACGGCGCCAATCTGCTCAACGTCAACGCCTTCTGGCAGCGCATCATCACCGGCGTGCTGATCATCGTCATCGTCTATTTCGACGGGCTGCGCCGCCGCGGCAAATAGACTGCCTCCCAACAACCGCCGGCCTCGCGACAGCAGGGCCGGCGGTGCCATGAACCGACTGGATTGAAGCATGAAAGCCGTCGTCTGCCGCTCGCCCGGCGAACTTGTCCTCGAAGATCGTCCGGCGCCTGGCGCGCCCCCCGCCGGCTGGGCGCTGGTCGCCGTCAGCCATGTCGGCATCTGCGGCACCGACTATCACATCTTCGAAGGCAAGCACCCGTTCCTCGCCTATCCCCGCATCATGGGCCACGAGGTTTCTGGCACCGTGATCGAGGTTGGCGAGGACGTCGATCTCGCCGTCGGCGAAGCGGTGATCGTCAATCCCTATCTCGCCTGCGGCAAATGCATCGCCTGCCGGCAAGGCAAGCCGAATTGCTGTGTCATGATCGAGGTGCTCGGCGTCCACCGCGACGGCGCCATGTGCGAGCAGATCCTGGTGCCGGCGCAAAATCTTTATCCGGCAAACGGCCTGTCGCTGGCCGATGCTGCCGCCGTCGAATTCCTGGCGATCGGCGCCCATGCCGTGCGGCGCTCGCTCGCTGATCCAGGTGCGCGCACACTGGTCATCGGTGCAGGCCCGATCGGGCTCGGCACGGCGCTGTTCGCCCGCATCGCCGGGCTAGACGTGATGCTGCTCGACATGAGTGCGGAGAGGCTGGGTTTCGCCGAAAGCGAACTCGGCTTCGCGACCCTCGACGGCTCGCGGGGCGCTGCTGCCGACCTGGTGCGGGAAGCAACCGGCGGCGACGGCTTCGACGTGGTTTTCGATGCCACCGGCAACACCCGGTCGGTGCAGTCGGCCTTCGCCCATGTCGCGCACGGCGGGGCGCTGGTCCTGGTCAGCGTCGTCAAGGACGACATCGCCTTTTCCGATCCCGAATTCCACAAGCGCGAGATGATGCTGATCGGCAGCCGCAACGCCCTGCGTGCCGATTTCGACCATGTCGCCGCCTCGATCCGCAACGGCGCGCTGCCGCTGGCAAAGCTGGTCACCCACCGCACCACGCTTGGCGAGACGCCGCACGACCTGGCCCGCTGGGCGCATGAGAAGTCCGGCCTGATCAAGGCCGTCATTCAAGTCGGATGATGCCAGGGCTGCCGCATCTCAGAGCGCCGACAATTTGAGCTCGATCCGCTCGGCCGGGAAGCGCGACTCCGAAAACTGTATCGGCTGACCGTCGGGCGTGACGTTGACGGCGACCGTCACCAGCACGATGGCGCCGGGCTGCAGGTCGAGGTCAGCAAGGTCGGCGGCATCGGCATGGCGCGCCGACAGCACGGTCGATTGCCTGAGATAGTCGTCGATGCCGAAACGTGCCAGCGATGCGGTGATCGAACCGGTTTCCGCCATGGCGGCATCGATGCCGGCAAAGCGCCTGGCATCGAACCAGCCGGCCGCGCGGGATACCGGCATTCCATCGGCTTCGCCGCGCGTTTCCAGGCGTATCACATCGGCCCCCGTCGCAAGGCCTAAGCCCTCTGCGACACGACGGTTGGCCGGCTCGATCGATGACGCGAGCAAGGTGATATGCCGCTCGGACGCCTGTCCTTGCAATCCCTCGGAAAAGCGGGTGCGGGCGCCGATCGGATAAGACAGCAGCTTGCGCGACAGCACGAAGGTGCCGCGCCCCTGCTCCGCCCTGAGCACACCCTCCTGCACCAGCGCTGCGATAGCGCTACGCACCGTGTGGCGGTTGACGCCATAGCGTCCGGCCAACGCGATCTCCGGCGGCAGCGCGGCATTCTCGGGAAAATCGCCGGCGGCGATCGAATGCAGGATCTGGTCGGCGATCTGCCGCCACAGCGCGACACCGCTGCGCCGCTCGATGCTGTTGGCTCGTCCGATCATCTCCCGCCCCAATTCCTCGCGCCGATCTTTCGGTCCGTGTCTCGTGCCCGTCATGGACACGCGCTAGATAATGGATATAATTTGTATAGTTGTCTATATCAATAGACAAATGAAGGCAGACGAGGAGCACCGGCCATGCGAGGACGGGAAGCGCGAGAGCAGGCCGAGCGCAAGGCCGTGATGGCGACGCTGGCGCAATCGGCCGGCGACGACATCGTCCGCCTCTGGGACGAAGCCGGCCTGCCTTGCGAAGCGGAACTTCTGCGTGGCCCCGAAACCGGCCTGGTTACGGTACGCGGCCGCATCGGCGGCGGTGGTGCCCCTTTCAATGTCGGCGAGGCGACGGTCACCCGTGCCACGGTGCGGCTTGCGTCCGGCCATGTCGGCCACTGCTACGCGCTCGGCCGCGACAAGCAGAAGGCAAGGCTGGCGGCAATCGCCGATGCGCTGTGGCAGGACCCGGCCCACCGCAATGAGGTCGAGACCAGGATCGTTGCGCCCTTGCAGGCGGCACTGGCCAAGGCGCGTGAACAGCGCCGCGCCGAGACGGCGGCGACCAAGGTCGATTTCTTCACCATGGTGCGCGGAGAAGACTGATGGATATCGCCACTCAATCCATTGAAGGCGGCTTCGCCGATCCGGTATTCAATGCCCAGACCGTATTCCGTGCCGTCATGGACGCGATGGCGCGGCCGGGCAGCGTCCAGCCCTTGCCGGCCCTTGCCCACCCACCGGCGCCGCTGTCGGCCACCGCCGGCGCCGTTGCGCTGGCGCTGTGCGACAACGACACGCCGCTCTGGCTCGACCCGGCTTTGCAGGTGTCGGCGGTGAAATCCTGGCTTGGCTTCCATACCGGCGCGCCGCTGGCCAACACCCCGGCCGACGCGCATTTCGCGCTGATCGCCACGCCGGCCGAGATGATGGCGCTCGACGGGTTTTCGCAAGGCACCCAGGATTATCCCGATCGTTCGACGACGCTGATCCTCGAGGTCGGCGATCTCGTCTCCGGCGCTGCGCTGCTGCTCGAAGGCCCGGGCATCGAGAAGACGGCGACGATCGCGCCGGCGCAAATGCCGCGCCATTTCGTCGAGCAATGGAAGCAGAACAACCAGCGTTTTCCGCGTGGCGTCGATATCATCCTCGCCACGTTCGACGCAATTGCCTGCCTGCCGCGCACGACGCGCATCAATATGATGGAGGCGTAGCATGTATGTTGCGGTAAAGGGTGGCGAAGCGGCCATTCGCAACGCCCACAAACTGCTCGCCGACCGCCGGCGCGGCGATCGTTCGGTGCCCGCACTTCGCCTCGACCAGATCGTCGAGCAGCTGGCGCTCGGCGTCGACCGGGTGATGAGCGAAGGTTCGCTCTACGACAGGGAATTGGCGGCACTCGCCATCGTCCAGGCGCGCGGCGACATGATCGAGGCGATCTTCCTGGTTCGCGCCTATCGCACCACGCTGCCGCGTTTCGGCTACACCAGGGCGATCGACACCGGCACGATGCTGGTCGAGCGGCGGGTGTCGGCGACCTACAAGGACCTGCCCGGCGGGCAGCTGCTCGGCCCGACTTTCGACTACACCCACCGGCTGCTCGATCCCGAGCTTGCCGCCGGCGGCGAAGTCGCCGAGCCGGAACAGCGTGCCGGCGAGGCGGAAGCGATGCCGCGCGTCTCGGCCATCCTCGCCCGCGAAGGCCTGATCGAGCCCGACGGCGACATGCCTGGGGATCATACCCCCGGCGACATCACCCGCGAGCCGCTCGAATTCCCGATGGCGCGTGACATCCGCCTGCAGGCGCTGTCGCGCGGCGACGAGGGGTTTCTGCTGGCGCTCGGCTATTCCACCCAGCGCGGCTACGCGCGCAACCATCCCTTCGTCGGCGAGGTTCGCATCGGCGAGGTCGAACTGGAACTGGACGTGCCGGAACTGCCCTTTGCCGTGCCGCTCGGCAGCATCCGCGTCACCGAATGCCAGATGGTCAACCAGTTCAAGGGCTCGGCCAAGGCGCCGCCGCAATTCACCCGCGGCTACGGCCTCGTCTTCGGCCAGAGCGAGCGCAAGGCGATGGCCATGGCGCTATGCGACCGCGCGCTGCGCGCCTCGGAGTTGGGTGAGGATGTCATCGCCGCCGCGCAGGACGAGGAGTTCGTCATCTCGCATTCCGACAATGTCCAGGCGACCGGCTTCGTCGAGCATCTGAAGCTGCCGCATTATGTCGACTTCCAGGCCGAACTCGACCTCGTGCGCCGCATGCGCGCCGAGCATGATGCCCGCGAAAATGCCGGCAAGGCCGAAGAAAAGAGGCAGGCAGCGGAATGAGTGCACAACCAGCGGACATCGCCACCTACAACTTCGCCTATCTTGACGAACAGACCAAGCGGATGATCCGTCGGGCGATCCTCAAGGGCATCGCCATTCCTGGCTATCAGGTGCCGTTCGCCTCGCGCGAAATGCCGATGCCCTATGGTTGGGGCACCGGCGGCGTCCAGGTCACCGCTTCGATCATTGGCCCGGACGATGTGCTCAAGGTCATTGACCAGGGCGCCGACGACACCACCAATGCGGTTTCGATCCGCGCCTTCTTCAAGAAGGTCGCCAATGTCGCCGTCACCACCGAGACGGCCAAGGCGACCATCATCCAGACCCGCCACCGCATCCCTGAATATCCGCTGAGTGCCGGTCAGGTGCTGGTCTACCAGGTGCCGATCCCCGAGCCGCTGCGCTTCCTCGAGCCGCGGGAAACGGAGACGCGCAAAATGCATGCGCTGGAGGAATACGGCCTTATGCATGTGAAGCTCTACGAGGACATCGCCAGGCACGGCCGCATCGCCACCACCTACGCCTACCCGGTCAAGGTTGAGGGCCGCTATGTGATGGATCCCTCGCCGACGCCGAAATTCGACAATCCGAAGATGCACCGTTCGCCGGCTTTGCAATTGTTCGGCGCCGGCCGCGAAAAGCGCATCTACGCGCTGCCGCCCTTCACCGATGTGGTCAGCCTCGATTTCGAGGACCATCCGTTCGAGGTGCAGACCTTCGACCAGCCCTGCGCGCTGTGCGCGGCCGAGAACGTCTATCTCGACGAGGTCATCCTCGACGACCATGGCGGCCACATGTTCGTCTGCTCCGATACCGATCATTGCGAGAAGCGGCGCGCGGAAGGCCACTGCGGCCATCTCGCGCCCGAGACCCATCTTGCCCTAGGAAAAACGGAGCCGGCGCAATGACAGACGAACCGCTGCTGCGCGTTTCGGCGCTGTCCAAATTCTACGGCTCGCGCGTCGGCTGCGAGTACGTCACTTTTGACCTCTGGCCGGGCGAAGTGCTGGCGGTGGTCGGCGAATCCGGTTCCGGCAAGACGACTTTGCTCAACTGCCTGTCAACTCGACTGCTGCCCAGCTCCGGCACCGCCAGCTACCGGATGCGCGACGGCCAGTTTCGCGAACTCTACCGCATGAGCGAGGCCGAGCGCCGCTTCCTGATGCGCACCGATTGGGGTTTTGTCCATCAGAACCCGGCCGACGGGCTGCGCATGACGGTGTCGGCCGGCGCCAATGTCGGCGAGCGGCTGATGGCGGTCGGCGACCGTCACTATGGCAGGATCCGCGCAACGGCGGTCGATTGGTTGTCTCGTGTCGAGATCGACGAAGACCGCATCGACGACGAGCCGCGCGCCTTTTCCGGAGGCATGCGCCAGCGCCTGCAGATCGCCCGCAACCTCGTCACCGGGCCGCGGCTGGTGTTCATGGACGAGCCAACCGGCGGCCTCGACGTCTCGGTGCAGGCGCGCCTGCTCGATCTGTTGCGCGGCCTGGTCACCGATCTCGGCCTGGCCGCCATCGTCGTCACCCACGATCTCGCCGTGGCGCGGCTGTTGTCGCAGCGCATGATGGTGATGAAGGACGGCCGCGTCGTCGAAAGCGGCCTCACCGACCGCGTCCTCGACGATCCGCGCGCGCCTTATACCCAGTTGCTTGTCTCCTCGATTCTGCAGGTGTGACCATGATTGCTCCGGCGTACCCCCCTCTGGCCTGCCGGCCATCTCCCCCTCAAGGGGGGAGATCAGCAGCTTTTATGTCCCGCCCGTTCTGCGACACAGGAGAATGGCGAAACCGAATGCGACAGCCAATCTCCCCCCTTGAGGGGGAGATGGCCGGCAGGCCAGAGGGGGGTGTTGGCCCGCAGACGAATGACGATTGGAGAACCCTCTGATGGCAACCCCGCTCGTTGTCTCCGATGTCGCGAAGAGCTTCACCATGCATCTGCGCGACGGCATCAAACTGCCGGTGGTCGCTGGTGTCTCGTTCGCGATCAGGGCCGGCGAATGCGCCGTGCTCGGCGGCCCGTCCGGCGCCGGCAAGAGCTCGATCCTGAAGATGCTCTACGGCAATTATGCCGCCGACGAAGGCCAGATCATCGTCCAGCACGAGGGCGGGCTCATCGATCTCGCCTCGGCCAGCCCGCGCACCGTGCTTGCCGTGCGCCGGCTTACCATCGGCTATGTCAGCCAGTTCCTGCGCACCGTGCCGCGTGTCTCTGCGCTCGATGTCGTGGCCGAACCGCTGGTCGAGCGCGGCGAGGAGCGCGAGGTCGCGCACGGCAAGGCACGTGCCTTGCTGGCGCAGCTCAACCTGCCGGAAAAGCTCTGGGCGCTGCCGCCGGCGACGTTCTCCGGCGGTGAACAGCAGCGCGTCAACATCGCGCGCGGCTTCATCACCGAGCACCCGATCCTGCTGCTCGACGAGCCGACCGCTTCGCTCGACGCCAGGAACCGCGACGTGGTGATTTCCCTGATCGCCGCCAAGAAGGCGGCGGGCGTCGCTTTGCTCGGCATCTTCCACGACCACGACGTGCGTGAGGCGGTGGCCGACCGTATCATCGACGTGACCGCCTTCGCCGCCGGAAAAATTGCCGCATGACAAGGAAACTGTCGGAGGCGCCGGTGATCCACGAGACGGCGCAAGTAGAGAACTCAACGCTTGGCCGCTGGACCGAGATCGCCGAGCGCTGCCGGGTTTCCGAAAGCACGCTCGGCGACTATTCCTACATGATGCAGGACTGCGGCGTCTGGTGCGCAACGATCGGCAAATTCGCCAACATCGCCGCAAGCGTGCGCATCAACGCTACCAACCATCCGACCTGGCGGCCGGCGCTGCACCATTTCACCTATCGCGCCTCGGATTATTGGGACGACGCCGAGCACGAGAGCGAATTCTTCGCCAAGCGCCGCGCCAAACGCGTCACCGTCGGCCACGACACCTGGCTCGGCCACGGCTCGACTATCCTGCCCGGCGTCACCGTCGGCGACGGCGCTGCGGTCGGCGCCGGCGCGGTGGTGTCGAAGGACGTCGCGCCCTACACCATTGTCGCCGGCGTGCCGGCCAAGCCGATCCGCGAACGCTTCGACCGCCGCACCGCGGAACGCTACCAGGCGCTCGCCTGGTGGGACTGGGATCATGCAAGGCTGCGCGCCGCGCTCGACGATTTTCGGGAATTGTCGGCGGAGGCGTTTCTGGAGAAATATGGCGGCTGAGGGTCGTGAATGGTGAATGGTGAATGTGAATGGGGGCAGCGGACAGGTTTCGAGGCTCAGGGAAGCCGTTCTTATCACCATTCACCATTCGAGCTTCTCGCGCCGAGTTGATCCCGCCCCGCTCCAGGCTGTGGGCGGTAACAAAACTGACATCGTTCCGACACCGCAGGTTCATGCGGCTGCGCTAGCCAGGGTAAACAGACCTTCAATTGCGATTGGACTGGAGCCTGCACCATGTCAGCTACGCTCGAAATCCGCGGCGTCACCCGCCGGTTCGGCAAGAACACCGCCGTCAGCAATGTTCACATCGCGATTCCGCAAGGCCAGATGGTCGGCATCATTGGCCGCTCCGGCGCCGGCAAATCGACGCTGCTGCGCATGATTAACCGCCTCATCGATCCCAGCCAGGGCTCCATCCTGTTCAACGGCGTCGAGGTCTCCGGGTTGCGCGGCTCACCGCTCCGGCGATGGCAGCGCGACTGCGCCATGATCTTCCAGCAGTTCAACCTGGTGCCGCGCCTCGATGTGCTGACCAATGTGCTGCTCGGCCGGCTCAATCACCGTTCGACCGTGTCCAACCTATTTGGCATGTTCTCCCGCGGTGAATGCGCCGAGGCGGTTGCAGCCCTCGAGCGCCTCGACATCGCCCGCACCGCCCTGCAGCCGGCCGGCACGCTTTCCGGCGGCCAGCAGCAGCGCGTTGCGATTGCGCGCGCCATGATGCAGCAGCCGAAGGTGTTGCTGGCGGATGAGCCGATTGCCTCGCTCGATCCGCTCAACGCCAAGGTGGTGATGGATTCGCTGCAGGACATCAATTTGCGCGAGGGCATCACCGTCATCACAAATCTGCATACGCTGGATACGGCCCGCACCTACTGCAACCGCATCATCGGCATGGCCGCCGGCAAGGTCGTCTTCGACGGCCCGCCTGAAGCCCTCAACCGCGAGGCCGTGCGCATGGTCTACGGCGCCGACAGCAATGGCGGCGAAATCTCCGAGGCCATCACCTCCACCAGTGTCGCCATCAAACAGAAAATCGCTGCATCCGCCGGACCGCTCGAGCCCGCATTCCCGGGATATTGAGAACGGCCTGATCGCCCGCCCGCGTCAAAGGCACCTGTCAAAAAATTCGAACGCTACCGGCGCGAGGCCGGGACCAACAGGAGAGAGATAATGTTCAGGAAGATGGTTTTTGGCGCCGTTTCATTGCTCGCCATCGCGGCAAGCGCCGCTCACGCCCAGGATATCAAGGAATTCCGCATCGGCATCCTTGGCGGTGAAAACGAAGCGGACCGGCTGCGCAACTTTCAGTGCCTCGCCGATCACCTGAAGTCCGAATTCGGCTTCGAGAAGGTCTCGCTGTTCCCGGCCGCCGACTATGACGGCGTTATCCAGGGCCTGCTCGGCGGCACGCTCGATTTCGCAGAGCTTGGCGCGTCGGGCTATGCCAGCGTCTACCTCAAGGATCCGAACGCCGTGACCCCGATCCTCACCACCCAGCAGACCGACGGCGCGACCGGCTATTATTCGATCGGCCTTGCGCTGAAGTCGTCCGGCATCACCGACATCAAGTCGGCCAAGGGCAAGAAGCTCGGCTATGCCGACCCGGATTCGACCTCCGGCTACCTGATCCCGCTGACCCAGATCCCGAAGGACACCGGCGCTTCGAACGAAACCTTCTTCGCCTCGACTCAGTTCAATGGCGGCCACGAGAACAACCTTCTCGCGGTTCGCGACGGCAAGGTCGACGTGGCGGTTGACGATTCCTCGGGCATCGGCGACTTCAAGAACGGCTACACCTCCGGCACCTTCCACAAGGAAGTCGCCAAGGGCGCCGTGGACCCCAACGATTTCGTTGAAGTCTGGCGCTCCGGCTTGATCCCGAACGGCCCGCTGGTCGTGCGCACCGCACTCGGCGGCGACATGAGCGCCAAGCTCGCCAACTTCTTCACCAGCCTGCCGGCCAAGGACAAGCCTTGCTTCGAGGCCATCGAAGGCGGCGATTTCACCGGCTATGTTCCGGTGAAGCCGGACTTCTACAGCGTCATCGTCGAAGCCCGCAAAGCCGCGATCGGCGGCTGACGACAATTGCGAAAAGGACGGCGTCCATTAGAGCGACGTGCGTCCACTTGGACGCACAAAGTACGCTCTAACACTTAGATGCCGCATCGTGCTTTCCGAAAGTCGACTTTCGGGCCGATGCGGTCGCCACCTTTTTTTGTCCGCTCGTGATCCCGTATGACCTTCGCCGCTACAATTCGTTCAGACGCGGTCCGGCAGGCAGCAGACGCCTGGCGACGCCAGACGTCCTTGCGCCGGTTCTACACGGCGCTCGGCATCGGCTCACTGCTTGTCGCCATGTGCACAGCCATGTGGTTCGCCGACGAGGCCAATGCCGGACATTTCTTCGATCGGCTGCCGCACATACTGGATTTCCTTAGTTGGCTTGTTCCCAAGGACTGGAACGACGTCTGGCGGGCGCTGTTCGACATCACATCGCCGCACGACAAGGGCAGCCAAGAGTTCAACTTCCCGCTTGGCCGCGTCTATCTCTGGGGCGGCTTTTATCTACCCGAATATTTCGAGCTGATGCTCACCACGCTTAACGTGGCGCTGGTTTCCACTTTCATCGGCTTTGTCTTTGCGGTGCCCTTTTCCTTCATCGCCGCGCGCAACTTGACGCCGAGTCCGGTGCTCAGGCTCGTCGTCAAGCGCTTCATGGAACTGCTTCGCGCCTTCCCCGAGATCGTCATTGCCGGCCTGTTCGCAGCCATCCTCTCGACCGGCCCGGTCGCAGCCATTATCGCCATCGGCCTGCATTCCATCGGCGCCCTCGGCAAGCTCTTCTACGAGATCAACGAAAACATCGACATGCGCGCCGAAGAAGGCCTGCGCGCGGTCGGCGCCAACTGGTTCGAGCGCGTGCGCTTTGCCGGCCTGCCGCAAGTGCTGCCCAATTTCATGTCCTACACGCTGCTCAGGATCGAGATCAATGTGCGTATCTCGACCATTATCGGCGCGGTCGGCGGTGGCGGCATCGGCGAGGAACTGAAGCTCTCCATCTCGCGCGGCTTCGGCGCCAAGACGCTGGCATTGGTGCTGCTGCTGTTCACGACGATCTTCCTCGTCGACCAGTTTTCCGCCTGGCTACGCCGCAAGCTCGTCGGCGAGCAGGCATTCATGATGGGTGCCTGACCATGATCCCAAAAAGTGGATTCCCGTTTTTGGAAAAGATCATGGCAAATCAACAAGAAGACTGCCCATGGCCGCAATGACCGCCGATGAGATGCGGTCGATCGAGGAGCGCTTCCCCCAAGTGTTCCGGCGGCCCTTGTACAAACGCTTCGGCCCGCTGGTCCTGTTCACCGGCATCCTGCTCTATCTCCTCTACGCCTTGTGGTTCTTCAGCCTGCCGCAAGTGCTGAGGGAATCGCACTGGGAGCGCCTGCCGCTCTTCCTGACGCAATGGATCAGCTACGATCTGCAGCCGGAATTCCGTCTCGACCAGCCTCAGATCACACCCAGATATCCGCGTTTTTCGGCGCTCGGCGAAGACCCGCATCCCGATTGGGTCATCACCAACGCCAACGGCTCCTACACCGTCCTGATCGACGGCCGGGCCAAATCGGTCACCTTCGACAAGGCCGAAGCGACGCTTGTCGCCAATGGCCAGACGGTGCCGGTGTCCTTGGCCAGCGGCAAACCGGTAATATCCGGCCCGGTGCCGGAGTGGATCACCGCGCATGACGATGAGATCGTCGCCAGGATGGGCTTTGCCGGCGAGGTCCGCATAACCGTCGATCGCGTCAAGGTCCGCAAACGCTTCCTCGGCTGGGCGAATTTCGTCTTCGACACACGCTCGCCCTTCTTCGGCAAGTCGCCCGGCGAGGTGGTCTCGTTGCTGATGTCCGGACCCCAGCTCAAGCCGGGCACATCAAACATTGCGCTGGCCGCCGACAATATCTGGAACAACGCCCAATGGCAGCATGGCGACGTCTGGACGAAGCTGTTCCAGACCATCGTCATGGCGTTTCTCGGCACCTTGCTCGGCGGCATCGTTGCCTTCCCGCTCGCCTTCTTCGCCGCCCGCAACATCACCCCGAGCGGCCTGCTTAGCCAGGTGCTAAAGCGGTTCTTCGATTTCATGCGTTCGGTCGACATGCTGATCTGGGCGCTGTTCTTCACCCGCGCCTTCGGCCCGGGCCCGCTTGCCGGCAGCGCCGCGATTTTCTTCACCGAGATCGGCACGCTCGGCAAAGTCTATTCGGAGGGCCTCGAGAACATCGACGACAAGCCACGCGAGGGCATCCAGTCGACCGGCGCCAACGGCTTGCTGGTGCAGCGCTATGGCGTGCTGCCGGAAGTGATCCCGGTCTTCATCAGCCAGACACTCTATCAGTGGGAATCCAACACCAGGGGCGCGACGATCATCGGCGCCGTCGGTGCCGGTGGCATCGGCCTGAAGCTCTGGGAGGCGATGCGCACCAATTCCAACTGGGCCAATGTCTTCTACATGGTGCTCTTGGTCCTGCTCGTCGTTTTCATCTTCGACAACATTTCCAATTTCCTGCGCCGCCGCTTGAGCAGGACGATCCACGACTACAACCGGATCCAGGCCGGCCAGGGCTGACAGAGGCGTTGCGCAGGCGTGCGGTTAGGGCGCCTTCCTCCATCCATTCCTGATATGCCTGTAGCCGTCGCGGTAGACGGCTTCCGGGCCTTCGGAAAAGTCGCGCCACACCTTGGTGGCCGCGGCCAGATCCTTCAGCGAGCGGCCGAACGCCTCGATCGTCAGCCAATCGTCATAACCGCTCTTGCGGATGGCAGAGAACGTCTCTTTCCAAGGGACGTGGCCGCGGCCCGGCACGCCGCGATCGTTCTCCGAAATGTGGATATGGACGATGTTCTTGCGGTTGCGCGTAAAGGCCCCGATCGGGTCAGCCTCTTCGATGTTGGCATGGAACGTGTCGTACATCGCCTTGATGTGCGGCCGGTCGATCGCGTCGATATGCGCCGACAAATCGTCCATCGTGTTGAGCAGATAGCATTCGAAGCGGTTGAGCGCCTCCAGCCCGATGGTGACACCCTTGTTGCCGGCATGGTCACCGATGGCGCGCTGCGAAGCGATCGAACGTTTTTTCTCGGCCGCCGTCGGCCCGCTGCCGGAGAAGGCCCCGAGTGTCGAATGGAGCGGGCCGCTCAACGTGTTCGCGCCAAGCGCCTGAGTGCAGTCGATCGCCGATTTCATGTAGTCGATACCGGCCTTGCGCGTCGAGGCATCCGGCGAGATCAAATTCATCGCCGGATCGCCCATCGCCGAGACGGCGGTGCGTTGCAGCCCGATACGGTCGAGCAGCTCGCCGAGTTTCCTGTAGTTGTCCGGCGTGCCGGAGAAGACCGGTATCTCGACGCCGTCGAAGCCGGTCGCCTTGATGTCCCTCAACAACGGCTCGTGTTTTTTCGAGACACTGGTCGTCCACAACAACATGCACATGCCGATTTTCATCGACGCCCCTCCCCTTTTTACGGCCGGGCTTGCTCCTCCGGCGACTTCGCCACAAGCCCCCTCATCCGGCCGCTTCGTGGCCACCTTCTCCCCGCCGGGGAAAAGAGGGGAACGCCAGCGCCAACGATCTCCTCTCCCCACGAGGAAAGGTCGGATTGCCCCGAATTGCCTTGCAATTCGGCTGGCAATCCGGGTGACGGGGACTTCCCATTAACCGGGCGCAGCGATTAAAGCTTCGTCCACGCTCCGTTCTTCTTCGACGACTTCACGCAGGCCTCGATGAAGGCCATGCCCTCGACGCCGTCCTGCACGGTCGGGAAGACGACATCCTTGGCCGGCTTCCCGCCCTTCCGGCGCGCTGCACGAATAGCCCGCGCGGCTTCCTGATAGATGTTGGCGAAACCTTCGAGATAGCCTTCCGGATGCCCTGGCGGAACGCGGCTGACGCGCCCGGCGACGGGGAGCGCGCCGGCGCCATTACGGGTAATCAACTGCTTCGGCTGGCCGAACGGCGTGTACCAGAGATAGTTCGGGTCGGCCTGCACCCATTCGAGGCCGCCCTTCGAGCCGTAGATGCGCAATTTCAACCCGTTCTCGTGGCCGGGCGCCACCTGGCTTGCCCAGATCATTCCCTTGGCCGGGTGCGACCCGCCGACCGGCTTGAAGCGCAGCAGCACATTGATGTTGTCGTCGAGCAGCCTCCCCGGCACGAAGGCATCGAGATCGGCCGACAACGAATCGAGCTCCAGCCCGGAGACGAAACGGGCAAGGTTGTAGGCGTGCGTGCCGATATCGCCCAGCGCACCGCCGGCACCGGCCTGCTTGGGGTCTGAGCGCCACGCAGCCTGCTTCTGGCCGGTGGCGGCCAGATCTTCGGTCAGCCAGTCCTGCGGATATTCCGACTGCATGATGCGGATATCGCCGAGCTGTCCTTTGGCCACCATCTCGCGTGCCTGCCGCACCATCGGATAGGCGGTGTAGTTATGCGTCAGCACAAACACCTTGCCGGTCTTTTCGACCAGAGCCGCAAGCTTCTTTGCCTCGGCCAGCGTCGTCGCCAGCGGCTTGTCGCAGATGACGTGGATGCCGGCCTCGAGAAAAGCCTTGGCGGCCGGCACGTGCACATTGTTCGGCGTGACGATGGCCACCACCTCGATGCCATCCGGCCGCTTGGCCTCGGCCTTGGCCATCTCGGCATAGGAGCCGTAGCTGCGTGCCGGATCGAGCCCAAGCTCGGCCGCCGAGGCCTTGGCGCGCTCCGGATTCGACGACAAGGCGCCGGCAACCAGCACGAACTCGTTATCAATGCGCGCCGCGATGCGGTGCACCGCGCCGATAAAGGCGCCTTGTCCGCCGCCAACCATGCCGTAGCGGATCGGACCGCCTCCCGTTTCCGTCTTCGATGCGCCAACCATGATTTTCTCCCTCGTCACTGAAATATCCCTCCCTTGAGGGGAAGGTGGCCCGCAGGGCCGGGTGGGGTTGGTTCATGCCGAGCTCTACGCCCGGCGACCCCACCCCGATCCGCTGCGTGGATCGACCCTCCCTTCGAGGGGGGAGGGATATCTGTGCTAGATCCCCATCATGCCGCGCAGCACCTTTTTATCGGTCGTGCCGCCGGCGAAGTCGTCGAATGCTTTTTCCGTCACCCTGATGATGTGGTGCTGGATGAAGGGAGCGCCTTCGGCCGCACCATCCTCCGGGTGCTTGAGGCAGCATTCCCATTCCAGCACCGCCCATGAATCGTAATTGTATTGGGTGAGCTTGGAGAAGATGCCGCTGAAATCCACCTGCCCGTCACCGAGCGAGCGGAAACGCCCGGCACGGTTGGTCCAGCTCTGGTAACCGGAATAGACACCTTGCCGCCCGGTCGGATTGAACTCGGCATCCTTGACGTGGAACGCCTTGATCCGCTCGTGGTAGATGTCGATGAATTCGAGATAGTCGAGCTGCTGCAGCAGGAAGTGCGACGGGTCGTAGTTGATGTTGCAGCGCTTATGGCCGCCGACCGCATCGAGGAACATCTCGAATGTCGCGCCGTCGAACACGTCCTCGCCTGGATGGATTTCGTAGCCGACATCGACGCCGTTCTCGTCATAAACGTCGAGGATCGGCTTCCAGCGCTTGCCGAGTTCGGCAAACGCTTCCTCGATCAATCCCGCCGGCCGCTGCGGCCAGGGGTAGAGGTATGGGAAGGCCAACGCGCCGCAAAACGACACCGACGCCTTGAGCCCGAGATTCTTCGACGCCTTGGCGGCGAACTTCATCTGTTCGACCGCCCATTGCTGCCTGGCTTTTGGATTGTTGTGCACCGCAGCCGGCGCGAAGCCGTCGAACTGCGCGTCATAGGCGGGATGCACCGCCACCAGTTGCCCCTGCAGATGCGTCGACAGTTCGGTGATCTCGACGCCGGCATCGGCGCAGATGCCCTTCACCTCGTCGCAATAGGCCTTGGAGGAGGCTGCCTTCTCGAGATCGAACAATCGGGCGTCCCATGTCGGGATCTGCACGCCCTTGTAGCCCAGACCAGCCGCCCATTTGGTGATCGAGGCCAGCGAATTGAACGGCGCGGCGTCGCCCGCAAACTGCGCCAGGAACAGACCAGGCCCCTTCATCGTCGTCGGCATCGGCATCTCCCTATGTTTCACGACCAAGCATAGCGCCGATTGAAAACAGGGCCAGCGTCTTTGGTCTCTTTGCACAGCGCGCTCAGCGCCGCTATTCTGGTATTACCAAATGCCGAAATCTGGTCAAGCCATTTGACGCGCTGCCGCGGTCCTGCAACCATGCCGAGTTAGGCCACATGTTTAAGTATAATCAATAGCATAGACAGGAGCCAACGCTTGATGGCAGCACTTCTTGCCGTCCAGATGAAATTACTGTAGACCTCCCATCAGGCCCAATTGGTCGAACCAGTTTGCAAAAAATGCTGGGACGCCTTGGGGAAGAATCATGCGGCACGCTTCGGCAGAGTGCGCCGCAGGCGAACTGGTACAGGCGATTCTGGGAAGGATAGACCATGCATCTTTCGACGCACAATTGGATGCGGGCGGAGCCGCTGGAAACGACGCTCAAGCGCATCAAGAAATTCGGCTACGAGTCGATCGAGATCTCCGGCGAACCCGATCAGTACAAGCCCAAGGAGACGCGCGCACTGTTGAACGAGTACGGCATTCGCTGCTGGGGAGCGGTGACGCTGATGCTGGGCGAGCGAAATCTCGCCGCCAAGGACCAGGGCCAGCGCGAGCGCTCGGTGCAGTATGTCAAGGACGTGCTGACCATGGTCAGCGAACTTGATGGCGAGATCATCACGCTGGTTCCGGCCACCGTCGGCAAGGTGGTGCCGGACGGCACCGAGGAAGAGGAGTGGAAATGGGTGGTCGACGCCACCCGGGAATGCTTCACCCACGCCAAGAAGGTCGGCGTCAAGATCGCGGTCGAGCCACTCAACCGCTTCGAGACCTATCTGTTCAACCGCGGCGCCCAGGCACTGGCGCTGGCCGATGCGGTCAGCCCCGAATGCGGCGTCTGCCTCGACGCCTACCACATCCACATGGAAGAATTTAACGTCTACGACGCCATCCGGCAGGTAGGCAAGCGCCTGTACGACTTCCATGTCGCCGACAACAACCGCTTCGCCGCCGGCCTCGGGCAGATCGACTGGCCGAAGATCGTCGGCACGCTGAAGGAGATCGGCTATGACGGCGCGCTGACCAATGAATTCGTCGCCCCCGTCGACCGCACGCCGGCTGCCCCCTATCCCGACATGGTCGAACGCAACCCCGTCGACATCTCGCCGGAGCAGCTGAAATTCATTCAGGACCACGGCTCCAGCGTGCTCACGGAGAAATTCTACACCGACCAGATGCGCATCAACGCGGAAACGCTGCTGCCGCTGATCAAGTAGCCGAGCCGTTTGGAAAGAGCCCTTCCGCCTCACCGCGGCCGGGCCGAGGATGAACATGCGCATCAAGACGGTCCAAGCCTGGTGGGTCCGCATACCGATCGAAGCCGCGAAGCAGCACCGCAGCGACTTCGGTCAGGTGGCGACGTTCGACGCCGCCATCCTGCGCATCGAGACCGACGACGGGCTGGTCGGCTGGGGCGAGGGCAAGAATGCCGCCGGCAGCGCCGGCAGCTACGGCGCCCTTGTCCATTTGCTGAACTACGAGGTCGGCCCGCAGCTGATCGGCCGCGACCCGGCTGACATCGGCGTCATCTGGGAGATGCTCTATAATGGCACGCGCCACGACAGCGCCGCTCGCGCCGGCCACGCCATGCCGCAATTGGCGCGACGCGGCATGAGCATCGCGGCTATCAGCGCCGTCGACATCGCATTGTGGGACATTCTTGGCAAATCGCTCGGCGTTCCGGTCTGGCGGCTGCTCGGCGGCCGCAAGCTGGACCGCATGCCGGCCTATGCTTCCGGCGGCTGGGCCACTGCGGAAGCCATCGGCGACCAGCTGCAGTCCTACATCGCCAAGGGCGGTTTCAAGGCGCTGAAGATGCGCGTCGGCGCCATGGACGGCGCCCCACATATCTCGGCCGCTCGCGTCCGTGCCGCCAGACGGGCGCTCGGTCCCGATATCGACCTGATGGTCGACGCGCACGGCACCTACACGGTGGCCGAAGCCAAGCGCTTTATCCATCTCGCCGGCGACCTCGATCTCGCCTGGTTCGAGGAGCCGGTGATCGCCGACGACAAGCCCGGCATGGCCGAGGTGCGCGCCTGCGGTTCGATCCCGATCGCCACCGGCGAAAGCGAGGCGACGCGCTATGCCTTCCGCGACCTCGCCGTGCTCAAATCCGCCGATATCTTCCAGCCGGATCCGGCCTTTTGCGGTGGCATCAGCGAGGCGATGAAGATCGGCACCATCGCCAGCGCCTTCAATCTGCGCTTTGCGCCGCATCTTTGGGCCGGCGCGCCCTGCTTCTTTGCCGGGCTGCATGTCTGCGCTGCTTCACCGGCGAGCTTCACCGTCGAATATTCGCTCGGCGCCAACCCGATGATCCACGATCTGATCGAAGAGACTGTCGAAGCAAAGGACGGTATGGTAGCGATCCCTGATAGACCCGGGCTTGGATTCACCATTTCGGAGCGGTTCCTGGAGGCGCACGCGCAACACGGCTGACATGAAAGAAAAGAACCTTCTCGCGGAACTCGCCGCCTATCTGTTCTCCCATTCGGACAAGGAGACGGGCCGCACGCCGTCGGAGCGCGAACTGGCAGAGCATTTCAGCGTCAGCCGCGGCCAGATCCGCGAGGCGCTGGCCATTCTCGAGGCCATGCGCATCGTCGAGCGACGGGCGAAATCCGGGATCTACATCGATACGAAGCAGGCGAGCGTCGAGGCGATGGCGCTGTTCGCCCGCGCCGGCCTGCCGCTCGATCCCGTCCAGATCTACGAGACGGTCGAGTTGCGCAAGATCCACGAGATCAAGGCCGCCGAACTTGCCTGTTCACGCGCCACCGAGGAGAATTTCGAGCGGCTGCGCGAGATCCTGAAGGCCTCCGAGGATCGCATCGCCGCCGGTGAAGGGCTTGCCCGGGAAGACCGCGAGTTCCACCTCGAGATCGTGCGGGCGACCAAGAACAGCGTCTTCCACAATATCTGCAGCGTCTACTACATGATGGGTGAACTGCGCCTGCCGATCTATTTCAACGATCCCGAACGCAGCGTGCGCTCCCATGCCGAGCATATCCAGATCTACGAGGCGCTGCTGCGCCGCGACGGCAATCTCGCCCAGGCGCTGATGAGCGCCCACCTGCAAGGCGCGGAAAGCTACTGGAAGGGGCTGATCGAGGGGCGTGGGGCGGAACCGGAAAGCCCTGCGCTCGAAAAGGCCTGAAATGCCCAAGATCCTGTCAACACACAGACTGCACCCTCGTGCCGCTTCCATGCTGACCGGGGCCGGCGAACTCGTCGTTGCTTCCGCCCTCGATGCGGCCACGCTGGCCGCCGAGGCAAGGAACGCCGATGTCATCATCGTTCGCGCTCCCTTGCCTGCGGCGCTTTTCGAAGGCGCGAAGAAGCTCAGGGCCGCGATCCGCCACGGCGCCGGGCTGGACATGGTACCGATGGAAGCGGCCAATGCGGCCGGCGTGCTGGTGGCGAATGTGCCGGGGGTGAACGCGCGATCTGTCGCCGAATATGTGATGTTCGCGGCGCTGGCGCTGCTTAGGCGCTTCCGTGTGTTGGACCGCGACTTGCGTGCGAAGGGCTGGCTGGCGGGCCGCGAACACACGGTGGTAGCCAGCGAGCTCGCGGGCAAGACGATCGGCATTGTCGGCCTCGGCGCGATCGGTCAGGCGGTTGGCCACATCGCCGCCCATGGGTTCGATCTGAATGTGGTGGCGACGACGCGCAGCATGCGGCCGGCGCCGGACAGGGTCGGCTTCCTGTCGATCGATGCACTCATCGAGCAGAGCGACATCATCGTTCTGTGCTGCCCGCTGACGCCCGAAACACGGGGGCTGATCAGCCGCGAGCGCATTGAGCGGATGAAGCCGGATGCGCTGCTGATCAATGTTTCGCGCGGGCCGGTGATCGATGACGACGCGCTGATCGAGGCCTTGCAGAAGGGGCGCATCGGCGGCGCTGCGCTCGATGTTTTTGCTACACAACCGCTACCGCCCAACCATCCTTATTTTGGCTTCGACAACGTCATCGTCACCCCGCACATGGCTGGGATTACCGAGCAGTCGATGATGCGCATGGGCGTCGGCGCGGCTGGCGAAGCCTTGCTGGTGCTGGCCAACAGATTGCCGGTCAATCTGCGCAACCCCGAAGTGGTCGAGCACTACCGGCGGCGGTTCCCTGCCGATTTCTGAAAGCGCCCCAATTTTCCCGAATTCGCCGGCGATGGTGCCGGCATGGCAAGCGTCACAAAATTCCTGCTGACCGCCGGCTTCTGCGTGGCGACGACGCAACCCTTCGCCAACGAACAGGGCAGCTACGTGTTCTGCGACAACGGCATACGCTGCCTGGCGGCGCCCTGTCCATCGAACAGCGCACTCGACCTTGCTGCTGGGAAGCTCATCAAAGGCGTTTCAATCGACATCGATCGCCTGCCGCAACAAGACAAGGCGCTCGATCTTTCAGACAAGCTCTATGCCGGCAAGGTCGTTGTTGTCGGCTCGATCGAGAACCGTACCCGGACCTTCAACGGCAAGCGGTACACCCTGCCTTGGCTGGTCGCCACCAGCATCGAACGCGCCGCCAAGGACAGCGAACGCGGCCACTGCTCGTCGCGCTGACACGCGGTGTGCGATCAATTTGCAAGCAGCCCCTCCACGCCGGCTGCGATGCGCAGCAGGTGGTGGTCATGGCCATTGCGCGCCACCAGCATCAGCCCGGCCGGACGCGTCATTCCCGGCATCGGCAGCGAGATGGCTGATAGATCGAACTGGTTGGCGACCTGCGTGTTGCGCAGCAGAAGGCCTTCCGTCCTGTTGCACAGAGCCTCGTCGCTGGTCATCGACACGATCGTCGGCGCCGTCACCGGTGTGGTCGGCAGGGCCAGCACGTCGACCGACGCCAGCCGGTCATCCATCGCGGCGGCCAGCGCCGTGCGGCGGCGCATGGCCCTGATATAGACCGTGGCCGGAATGGCGGCGGCGCGCGACAATGGCCCGCTTACCCGCGGGTCGACCGGCCTCGTCGCTCCCGTCGCCAGCCAGTCGGCATGGATCTCCGCCCCTTCCATCGCCGCGATCGACGCGCGTTGGGTTGCCACGTGCAGATCGGCAAGCAGGTCGTCGATCGACAGCTCCACAAGCCGTGCGCCGCTAAGCTCTATCTTGCGCAGACACCGGTCGAACGTCGTCGCGACCTCTTCCTGCGTATCATCGAACAGCACGCCGCGCGCAATACCGATGCGCAGGCCGTCCAGCGGCAGCGGCAACAGTGCCGCCAGGTTTTCGCCCGACATCACTGCATCGGCCGCCGCACATTCGGCGACGGTGCGGGCCAGTGGACCGATCGAGTCCAGCGTGGCTGACAGCGGAAACGCACCCGCAAGCGGCACGCGCCGCGCAGTCGGCTTGAAACCGACGACGCCATTCAGCGATGCCGGAATGCGCACCGAACCACCGGTATCGGAACCGATGGAGAGTTCGCTGGTGCCTTCGCCCACCGAAACGCCGGCGCCTGAGGAGGAGCCGCCCGGAATACGGCTGGCATCGCTAGCATTGCCGGGCGTGCCATAATGTGGATTGACGCCGATCGCAGTAAAGGCGAACTCGGTCATGTTGGTCTTGCCGAGGATGATTGCACCGGCCTGGCGCAACTTTTGCACGACAATGGCATCCCGCAGCGCCGGCGCTGCGTTGGCGAGCAGCAGAGAGCCGGCCGTGGTCGGCTCGCCGGCGACATCGAACAGATCCTTGATCGAGACGATCGCCCCATCGAGCGGCCCGAGCGTGACGCCGGCTTTTCGCCGCGCATCGGTAGCGTCCGCCGCCGCCCGTGCGGCTTCCGGGTAGAGCTTTACGAAAACCCTCTCATCGTCGACGCGAGCGGCAAGAGGCGAAAGAATTGCTTCGAGGTGATCGCGGGCTGATTGCATTTTTCGGTGTCGGACTCCGCGCGTTTGCAACGTCTTAAGGTAGCAGCCAGAAACTGGCCGCAGGAGACATAGCCCGGCACGGTCGGATTTGCATCTGTCGAACCGAAGGAGGAAAGCCCGATGCTCTACCAAGGCAGCTGCCACTGCGGCAAGGTCGCGTTCGAGGTCGAAGGCGAGCTGACCGGAGCCGTTCGGTGCAATTGCTCGATCTGCTCGCGCAAGGGTGCACTGCTATGGGCAGTTCCGCATGAGAGCGTGCGGGTGCTTGCCTGGGGCGATGATCTCGGCCGCTACAGCTTCGGCAACCATGTCATCGCCCACCGCTTCTGCCGCAGCTGCGGCATTCACCCCTTCGCCGAGGATGTCGGCGAAGGGAGCGGGCGAAGTGCCTATATCAATATTAATTGCATCGAGGCGTTGGACGTCGTCGCCGTGCCGGTCTTCGACTTCGACGGCCGTTCCGTTTAGGCCTTGGGGTCGTCGATCGGCTTGGGGCCAAGGAAGAACGCCGCCAGTGCCGCAAGCAACGTCGCCGCCGCGCAATAGGCGAAGGCGGTGGCAACGCCGGTATTGTCGACAAGCAGGCCGCCGAAGACGGCGCCCAATGCGATGGCGACCTGGAACGTCATAACCATCAGCCCACCGGCGCTTTCCGCCTGATCGGGGGCGGCCCGCACCAGCCAGGTCTGCAGCCCGACTGGGACGGCGCCGAAGGCAAAGCCCCAGCTGGCCACTGCTATTGCAGCCACGACGGGTGAACCTCCGACCACCAGCAGCAGGAGCGCCGAAAACGCGATCAGCAGGGGCGCCAGGCTGACGGCTGCCTTGAGGCTGCGTTCGGCAATGAAGCCGCCGGCAAAATTGCCGAAGAAGCCACCAATGCCGTAGGCGAGCAGCACAAGCGAGATCGTCTCGATGTCCAGCGCGGGCACCTTCTCGAGAAACGGGCGGACATAGGTGAAGCCGGCAAAATGTCCCGAGGCGACCAGCAGCACCACCAGCAGTGCCACCCTGATCATCGGCCGCTTCATCACCTCCAGCAGCGTGCGAAAACCTGCCGTACCTGCTGGCGGCAGCTTCGGAATGGTAGCCACCTGCACCAGCAGCGCCAGCGCACCGACCACGGCGGCGATCATGAACGCCGTCCGCCAGCCCCAGATGTCGCCGACATAGGCGCCGACCGGAGCCGCGCAGACCGTCGCCACCGAAACGCCGGTGAGAATGATCGACATGGCGCGCGGCATCAGCCGCATCGGAACGAGCCGCATCGCCATGGCTGCCGACATCGACCAGAAGCCGCCAAGACTGATCCCGAGCATGATGCGGGCAATCAGAAGAACGGGAAGCGAGGACGCAAACGCGGCCACCAGGTTTGACAGCACAAGCAGCACCGTCAGCGCCCACATGACCAGCCTGCGGTCCAGCCGCTTGGTGACAATGGCCATGGTCGGCGCCGCAATCGCGCCAATGACGGCGGTGGCCGTTACCGCCTGCCCGGCGGCGCCTTCGGTGATGCCGAGATCCTGCGCAAGCGGCGTCAGCAGGCTGGCTGGCAGAAATTCCGCGGTCACCAGGCCGAAGACTCCGAGCGCCAGGGAGACCACTGCCCCCCATGCGGGCTCGGATCGTTCGCCGGTTTCCGATGGGTCGAGAACGGCGTCCATGACGCCTGTCGCGGGTTCGGTCATGAGGGATCTCCGATCTGGTTGCAGCGCAGCATCTGGCTGCAGTGCAACATAGGGAGTGACTGTCTGGAGTTTCCATGCTAGAAACACCATTATGCTTGACCGTTCGTCCAAAATCCCCGTCACCGGTGATCCGCTGACAGACATATTGCGCGGATTGCGCCTCGAAGGCGTCGATTACGGCCGTTGCGAGATGAAGGAGCCCTGGGGCATCCATTTTCCGGCTCAGGCGGCGGCACGGTTTCATTTCATCGGCCGCAAAGGCTGCTGGTTGCTCCAGCCGTCCGGCGAATGGGTCGAGTTGAAGGCGGGCGACGCGGTATTGTTGCCGCGCGGCTCAGCCCACACGCTGGCGAGCGAGCCGGGTACCGAGGCGGCGCCGATCCACGGCTATGAGGTCGAGGAAATTTGCAAGAATGTCTATTGCATGTCGAATGACGGCATGCCCGGCTGCCGTCCGGGGACCTTGCTGTTTTTCGGCAGCATGTATTTCAATCTCGATGGCTTGCACCCCTTGCTCGGCATGATGCCGGACGTGATGCGCGCACATGAGTTGGAGGCCTATGAGCCAGGTATCCCGCATTTGCTGGAAGCGATGGCCCGCGAGGTGACGATGGAGCGCGTCGGCTCCGGCGGCATCCTGGCGCGGCTGGCCGATGTGCTCGCCGCGACCGTCATCCGCTCATGGGTCGAGCGCGGCTGCGGCGACTCTTCCGGTTGGATTGCGGCGGTCAGGGACCGCGAGATCGGCCGGGTGCTGGCCGCGATCCATCTGGAACCGAACCGCGACTGGACGGTGGAAGCTCTGGCGAAGATGATGGGTGCCTCGCGATCAGGTTTCGCCGAGCGCTTCGCAACCATTGTCGGCGAAACACCGGCAAAGTACGTCACGCAGGTGCGGATGCACCAGGCGAGGCAATGGCTGGTCCGCGACCGGCTCAAGATTTCCGTCGTCGCGGCTCGTCTCGGCTACGAATCCGACGCCTCCTTCAGCCGCGCCTTCAAACGGGTCATCGGATCGCCGCCTAGCCATTTCCGGGCCGAGGAACAGGCTGATATCCGCCAGGCCGGCTAAACGTTGGCCGGGTTATTGCTCGGTGATGCAGGCCGAGCCGGCGCTGCTCTTGCAATATTTACCGGAAGCCCCGCACCTGCCATCCGAGACTTCCACGACGGTGCCGCTCAACAACAGCTTGCAGTCGCTGGTGGACAGATTGACCGTGCCGTTGAGATCCTTGATCTTCTTGGCGTCGACCTTCGCGCCGGCGACAACTTTCTTGGCTGCCTGCGCCTCGCCCAGATGCGCCGCCGACAATCCCATACCGGCGACGAGTAGGATCGTCGCAAAACCGCGAAATAGAGTTCCCATAGCCAACCCTCCGTTTTGGGCCTCCAAATTGGGCTTGCAAAGCCCGTTTGGGACCAAAGGATCAGCCTATTCGACAAATCGGAGCATCCGCATCCCCCGTATGGGGGATGACGGGAAGACTCGAGCATTTAGCAGCCAAGGGAATCACTCGACGTCGCACAAATGCGGCTAAAACACATGGTTTAGAGCGGTATGCACGGCTCGATTTGAACGCATCCGTTCTAGCTGCAGCAAAGAGGCTTGTACTTAGCCGGCGTGACGCAGGCTTATTCCGCTGCCCTTGTCGAACAGCACCACCTTGTCCGGGTTCCAGGCAAAGCGCACCGGCTGCTCTATCTGCACGTCGGTCCTGGCCGGCACGGTGGCGCGCAGCATGGTGTCGCCGACCCGCAGCGTCAGGATCTTTTCGACGCCATGGTTCTCGACATCGTGGACCCGCGCCTCGACCAGAGCGCCGGTCTCGAGATAGACGTCTTCAGGGCGAATTCCGAAGACGAGCGGGCGACCGTCGGTCGCCGCGCCCGTCTTGTGGGGGGGGGGGGGGGGGGGGGGGGGGGGGGGGGGGGTGGGGGGGGGGGGGGGGGGGGGGGGGGGGGGGGGGGGTGGGGGGGGGGGGGGGGGGGGGGGGGGGGGGGGGGGGGGGGGGGGGGGG